>JALHCK010000101.1:0-502 GCA_022841205.1 Methanomicrobiales archaeon
GCATGCCTTCTTTTTGCCATTTGGCTCCATGCCTAACAACGCTATCGTAGGGGGCTCCGCAGATATAGCTCTAGGCTCTGCCCTCTATAAGCGCATAAATAAAAAGCCAGGAATCGTTATTGCCAATATCGGCGATGCTTCGATGGGTTGTGGTCCAGTGTGGGAAGCCATGATGATGGCATCCATGGATCAGTATCGCACACTATGGCCGGAATCGGTCGGCGGCGCGCCTCCGATTCTCTTCAATTTCTTCAATAACTTCTATGGCATGGGTGGACAAACCTATGGCGAAACAATGGGCTTTGGGGTGCTCGCTCGAGTAGGAGCTGGAGTCAATCCAGAAACCATGCACTCGGAGCGTGTAGATGGTCTGGATCCCTTGGCCGTATCGGAGGCCACTCTAAGAAAGAAAAAGATCCTACTCGAAGGCAAAGGCCCGGTACTGCTGGATACAATCACCTACCGAATATCAGGTCATTCCACCAGCGATGCCTCCAGCTAT
>JALHCK010000101.1:549-1429 GCA_022841205.1 Methanomicrobiales archaeon
AGAAAGAAAAAGATCCTACTCGAAGGCAAAGGCCCGGTACTGCTGGATACAATCACCTACCGAATATCAGGTCATTCCACCAGCGATGCCTCCAGCTATCGCACCAAAGAAGAGATCGAAGAATGGCGGAAAAATGATTCTATCGATGATTTTTCAAAGTATTTGATCGAAAATGACATTCTCAAAAAACCCGATATCGAGGCAATTCAAAAGAGCATTCACAGCACTATCTATGAAGCGGTTAAGCTCGCTACAAATGATGAAGAATGCCCAAGGCCTACGGGCGCATTGATAGAATCGGTAATGTACTCCAATAAGAAAGAGCTCACGCTCGATGTTAGGGCTCCGGAGCTTCTTCAGGCAGGCGAAGATAATCCTCGGGTTCAGTCCATATCCCATCGCGCGCGCAACTCTATCAGTTCCGCGATGGTATTTTCGAGGCCATGCTGCATCATTTTAAGCTCGATCCAACACTGGCCGCATGGGGAGAAGAAAACCGCGATTGGGGTGGAGCCTTTGCAGTCTACCGAGGACTCACAGAAGCACTTCCATATCATAGGCTCTTCAACAGCCCTATTTCGGAAGCTGCTATTGTGGGTTCTGGCGTGGGATATGCCCTGTCTGGTGGACGGGCGGTGGTGGAACTCATGTATTGTGATTTTCTGGGTCGAGCTGGCGATGAGGTTTTCAATCAGGCTTCTAAGTGGCAGTCGATGTCAGCAGGTCTGTTGAAAATGCCATTAGTTATTCGTGTCTCCATAGGCAATAAATATGGCGCACAGCACAGCCAGGATTGGTCTAGCCTTGTTGCCCATATTCCGGGACTAAAGGTCTATTTCCCTGCAACACCATACGATGCAAAAGGAATGATGCACCTTGC
>JALHCK010000016.1 GCA_022841205.1 Methanomicrobiales archaeon
TATTGCTCCACAAAATCTAATAGTTCCATGACCCCGTTCTCCTTTGTTGGTCCTTAGGATACGGGGTCTCTGAATTTACAGAACTTTTCCTACACTATCCATTCTTTGAATCCCGATCGACCTTTCATCACAAAATTTAGACAGATTGATAAAAATTATTCTTATCTTGGAGAGTTTTTTCAATCCAAAAAACGTGGTAACCCCTCAAACCTCATTCAATTCTCCATATGACCATTACCTCCACCGGGATCTCTCTAACATTGTCCCTGTGGAAGGAAAACATCCGTTTAATGGGGAGAAGTCCTCTGATCACTTCATGGATCTCTGCTCTGCCAGCCAGATACGTTTGAATAAAGGGGGTGCTCCCGGCATTGAAGATCCCGTATACCCGGGGAGCGATCTCAAGGGCGGCATCGATAAACGGTCGATCGGCGTGGACGTTCTGGGCGCCAAAAGGTGGGTTCATCACCACCGTGTCGCATGGACCAATGGGTGGGATGATCTCCGGATCCCCGACCCTGGCACATAAGAACATCACCTCTACGCCGGCCTTGACGGCATTCTCCCGTGCGGTGGAGAGCACCGCCTCGTCTGCTTCAACTCCCACCACTTCACGGGCACCGAGCAGCGCTGCACCAATGGACAGGATCCCGGTGCCGCAGCCCAGGTCGCACACTCTCCTTCCGCCGATATCCCCCTTCATAGCGGCATGGTAGAGAAGCCGGGCGGCGAGCGGGGCGGGGGTTTGGTACTGTTCCAGGCGCGCTGAAGGGGATGTGAAGCCGGCAATTTTCTCAAGCAGCCGCTCGAGTTCATTGAGCCGCATAGTCATTCAATCTCATCAATCCGGTAATTATCCCAGTCGCGCACCCCGCAGAGGATCTCGAACTCCGGAGGAGTGAGGACCGGGACCGGAAACCGGATCTGGTCATCGTAAGCAAGCCGGGGGCATGCGGTATTCACATAGGCGCCGAAGCCAAGATTGAGGAGCTCATCGGGGCTGACCTCGCCCATGAAGATGAGAAAGGCACGGTCCGATAGACCGGCGAGTTCTTGCGCAAGGTCAAACCGGTTCTGACCCGGCTTGCGGCTGACGATGATCCCGAACCGGTCTGCACCTCTCGCCTTCTCGATGATCGCATGCCGCTTCATCAGGAACCTGCGCCCATCGACTTCCTGCGCCTCCCCGGTCAGGGGATCAAGGGCAACAACATTGGCATTGGTGGCGAGGCTTACCCCAAGAGGGTGGAAGATCCCGGTGGCGATAACCAGGATGTCGGTTGCCTCCGGGATATGGGCTGCCGGGAATGAGCAACCGAGGATCTGGCCGTTCTCGGGAGTCCTTCCACCCCCTGGCCGGATAATCGCCCGGAATCCGCATGAATTGAGCATCTCACGGACTGTCTGGAGCAGGTGGGTGTGCTGGGTGGTGGCGACGAGCCCGATGGTGGTGCCCAGGAAGTATGGGATCGCTGCGGTAACGATGGCCGGGTCGAAATCAACCCTGTATGGCTGGTAGATGATGCGGGGATGGGGAATGATGGGGGTATGCCCGAAGTGGACCAGAACATCGGCATACTCAAGGAGATCGAGGGCGAGATCACATGCCCCATAGCACGGATCGCCGCTGATCAGAACCTTGAATCCTTCATCCCGGAGCCTTGCGGCAACCTCTCCCGACCTTCGCTTCAGGCCGGCCGGGAACTGGAGGGCGACTATATGGGCTTCCCGCTCCCGCAACGTCCGGGCGAGATCAGAAATACCGGTCAATGATCTGCACCCTGTCGGTGACCTCGATGGTAACCAGCACCTTAAACGGTCGACCGATATCCGGGTTCCCTCTCCGGATTGCAACACAGATATCGGCCACTTCTGCCCCGACCTTATCGATGGCACCAAGGAGAGCCCGGATGGTCCCTCCGGTGCTGATCACGTCGTCAACAATTACCACCCGGTCTCCAGGGATAACCCCGTTTAGGAAGAGTTGTCCTTTCGAATATCCAGTCACCTGGTGAACGGGTATCTCCCCCGGTAGCTGGTATCCCCGCTTCCTGACGATGTTGAGGGGGATATCGGTCATGCTGGAGATAATCGATCCGATCGGAATCCCCATAGCCTCAGCGGCAATGATCCGGTCGACGCCGTTTAAATCGAGCACCTTGATCATGGCTGTCGCGACTTCCCGGAGCACGGCCGGGTCGAGCGAAGGGACCCCATCGGTGATAGGGTGGATGAAGTAATTGTACCCGCCACGCTGTACTATCGGGCAGGTTTCAAGAGAATGAATCAACCGTTTCAGCATAATGTTCACCAATATCCTGTAAAAATGCTTCAATCATGCCGGCATGCACATGTGGCATGCAGATGATCCTGAGATGACCGTTCCGGGTGAAGGATACCTGCCAGGGATCGGGAATGGTCACGGCCTTAAAAGTCGCCACATTTACATCGGGGGTGACCACGCGCGGGATCCCAAAACTCTCCATCCCCTCAATCAACCGGCGGGTATTCCCCATGCATCCCCGGACAACCGCGGCCATTCCCTCATAGCCGAGGTATTCCAGCACCGCAAGGGCTCCTGCCACGGACCCTCCCGGCCGGGTTCCGGAGAGGGTGAACTCCTGTTTCACGGTGAGGTAAGGGGTATCAACCGAGAGCGAGCATAGATCTTTTTCATTTCGAAGCAGGAGGCATCCTGCCGGGATAGTGCTCATCCCCATTTTATGGGGATCGACGGCAATGGACTGAACCCCGGGAATGGCAAAGTCAAATTCGGGTGCCCCATCCAGGAACGGAAGCACCATACCCCCAAACGCCGCATCGACGTGGAAAAAGATCCCGTGATCCCGTGCAAGAGCTGCAAGATCCCGGATCGGATCCACCATGCCATATTCAGTCGTCCCCGCAATCCCCACCATGCAACAGGTATTTGAATCGATTGCTTCCAAGAAGAGGTCGGGATCTGCCCTGAAATTATTGTCAAGGGGGACACCCCGCATCTCAAGGCCGGTCATATCGCAGGCTTTTTTGAATGAAAAGTGCGCTGATTCTGGGATAACAACATTTGGCGAGCTAATGTCCGATGTCGCCTTCGCGATCCGGAGCGCCTGGATGTTTGATTCGGTTCCCCCCGTTGTAGCGTATCCACAGGCACCAGGATGGTGGAAGAGCGTGCCCAGGCGGCGGATGAGGAGTTGTTCGAGCGACGCCGTCCCGGGAAACAGGCCCGGGTCGCCGAGGTTCGTCTCCATGAAAAGGGAGTGGGCGCGGATGGCAACGGGGTGGGGGAGAGTGCACATCGAGCTGAGGATATGCTGGTGATCCTTATCCTCCTGTTTCCTTGCAATCAAAAAGGAGAATAGTTCTTCTTCGGAAACCCCCTTATTCCGCATTTGTTCGTCTCGCACTTTCAAGGATAATTCGTTTCTCAGTGCGGGCGACGGTTTCCCGTATCTTTGGTACAGCGTCGATATTTGCTGAGACGCTGGTGATGCCATGGTTCACCAGCCATTCAACCATATCAGGCTCCGATCCGGCCTGGCCGCAGATCGAGCATTCAACACCATTTTCACGGCAGACCTGGATAGCACTGTCAATGAGCGCCAGCACTGCAGGGTGTTTGGGCTGGTACATGCTGGCAACGTTCTCGTTATTTCTGTCTATGGCAAGGGTATACTGGACCAGGTCGTTTGTACCAAACGAGGCAAAGTCAATCCCGGCCTGGATAAATTCCTCGATCATCAGGGCGCAACCCGGTATCTCGATCATGATCCCTAGGGTTGCTTTCTGTGTATCCACACCCCATTCCCGCATCATCGAGCATGCAGAGATGAACTCATCGGGGTGGGATATCATTGGAAACATTACCCCGAGGTTATTGTATCCCTGGTCCCAGAGCCTGCGGAACGCTTCAACCTGGAGACGGAACTGGGCCGGGCTCTGGAGATCCCGCCGGATTCCCCGCCATCCGAGCATTGGGTTGTGCTCATGGGGCTCGCTTGCCCCTCCTTCCATGTTCCGGAACTCATCGGTCGGGGCATCGAGCGTCCGAACCCAGACCGGTTTCCCATTAAACGCGTTGAGCACGATCTTGATCCCGCGAATCAGTTCCTGGATAAACTCCTCTTCCCGGCCGTGCGTGATAAACCAGTCCGGCGTCCGGTTCAGCCCGAGGATAAGGTGCTCGATCCGGAGCAGTCCGACCCCGTCAGCACCGGTTGCAGCTGCCCGCTCGGCCGCTTCAGGGATGGAGACGTTGACTTTAACGCTGGTTGCCGTTATAACCGGCGCTGCAGCCGGTACTGCGTGAACAACTTTCTCAGTGGTTTTCCGCACTGTCCCCTCATAAACAAATCCCTTCTCCCCATCGATGGTAACCAGCTGACCCTGGGCAAGGACGGCGGTTGCATTCCGGGTTCCTACCACGGCAGGGGTGCCCAGTTCCCTGCTAACGATTGCGGCATGGCAGGTCATCCCGCCCTCATCGGTCACGATGGCTGCCACCTTCTGCATGGCAGGGACCATGTCCGGGTTGGTCATCCGCGTCACCAGGATGTCACCTTTCTGGATCCTGCCCGTGTCCTTGATATCCTTGACAATGGCTACCCGGCCGGTGGCAATTCCGGGTGAGGCGCCCTGACCGCGGACAAGGATAGTCTCAGTTGTTGCTTCAGCGCGGGGAACCGGAGCAGTCTGACGGATGGTGGTTATGGGCCTGGATTGCAGGATATAGATTTCGGAACCGACTATCCCCCATTCAACGTCCTGTGGTACGCCGTAGTGGGACTCGGCAATCATCCCGAACTTAGCGAGCTGGGAGATCTCATCATCGGTGAGGACCGGGGCATCCTGCTTGTCAGGAGGGAGATCGAGGGTTCGCGTCCCATGGTCACCATCAGAGACAATCGCGATCTTCTTCTGGGCGATGAGCCGGTCGATCACATTGCCGGTCCTCTGGTCGAGAATATACTTGTCCGGTGACACCGATCCAGAGACCACCGACTCGCCCAGGCCCCAGGCCCCTTCGATGATGACGAGAGGCTCACCGGTCACAGGATGAGAGGTGAACATCACACCTGCTTTCTCGGCGTTGATCAGCTGCTGGACCACCACAGCGATATTGACGCTACGGTCATCGAATCCCTGTTTTGAGCGGTAGTAGATCGCCCGTGCTCCATAAAGCGAGGCCCAGCACTTCTGGACCGCTTCGAGGAGATTCTTTTCACCCTTGATATTCAGGTAGGTCTCCTGCTGCCCGGCGAAGCTGGCATCCGGGAGATCTTCTGCCGTTGCACTGGAACGAACGGCAACGACCATTGATCCGGAATTGAGTCTCTTATATGCCTTCTTTATCTCACCCTTAATCACAGCAGGCATCTTCTCAGCCAGGACTGCCGATTTGGCTTTCCGGGAGGCCTCCACAAGGGCTGCATTGTCATCAACATCGAGCTTCTCAAGATCTTCAAAGATGGTCTTATCGAGTCCTGTCTCGACAAGGAACCGGCGAAACGCATACCCTGTAACAACGAACCCGCCGGGGACCGGCAGGCCGATGGATGACATCTCACCAAGCGATGCACCTTTCCCCCCTACTGCAGGAATATCTTCTTTCCGAATCTCTTCGAGCCACAGAATATCAGGCATCTCCTTCATACACGCACCACTATTTACTCAACTGTTATGTACTTAATAAATTATCATTATCCGTTGAGGTTTTCGCCGTTCAGATTTACTGGTTATTTTAAGCAGGCCGGCTTTTGTAAGAACAAGACTCAATAGCTTGGACGTATTAACAATATGGGTTTTAGCGTGAGCTACAAGGTTCTGGTCAGCGATCCGCTGGCCAAAGAAGGACTGGACATACTCATCAAAGAGTTCCAGGTGGACGTGAAAACGGATCTCTCCGAGGACAATCTGGTTGGCATCATCGGCGAATATGATGCACTCCTTGTCCGGAGCGGGACCGAGGTAACCGCCCGGGTGATCGAGGCGGGCGTCCGGCTCAGGTTCATCGGCAGGGCTGGCGCTGGGGTTGACAATATCGATATGGCTGCGGCGACCCGGCGGGGAATCATCGTTGCCAACGCGCCGGAAGGAAACACCCTTGCCGCGACCGAGCATACCATGGCCATGATGCTTTCCCTTGCACGGAATATACCGCAGGCCAACAGCTCCCTCAAGAAGAAAGAGTGGAAACGTTCGAAGTTCATGGGTGTTGAGGTAAACGAGAAGACACTCGGGGTTGTCGGGCTCGGGAGGATCGGGCGCGAGGTTGTAAAACGGGCAAATGTGCTCGGGATGCATTGCGTCGGGTATGATCCGTTCATCAGCAAGGAAATAGCATCGCAGATGGGGGTTGAAGCTCTCTCTCTCGAAGAGCTCTTCAAGGTTGCCGATATCATCACCGTTCACACCCCGCTTATCAAGGAGACACGGCATATCATCAATACAAAGAGTATCGCCACCATGAAGGATGGGGTGCGGATAATCAACTGTGCCCGCGGCGGGATAATCAATGAAAAAGATCTCTACGATGCAATCGTGGCCGGCAAGGTTGCGGGAGCGGCGCTCGATGTATTTGAAGAAGAACCCCCGCTAAATTCTCCCCTGCTCACGCTTGATAATGTGATTACCACCCCCCATCTGGGCGCAAGTACTGTGGAGGCTCAGACAAATGTTGCAGTCTCCATTGCCAAACAGTGCATATCGGTGCTCAAGGGCGGATCGGCAAAGTATACAGTGAATGCCCCGATTATCCCTCCCGAGCACGCTGATACTATTGAGCCGTTTGCCTACCTTGCAGAGAAGATGGCGCGGTTCCTCGCCCAGCTTACCCCCGGCAGGCTTGAGAAGGTGGAATTCACGTATGGCGGAGACCTTGCCCGGATCGGCAACAACACCCGGTTCATCACCCTGATGGCTCTGAAGGGGCTGCTAGACCCTATCCTGCAGGTGCCGGTCAACATCGTGAACGCAGAGTTTGTCGCCAAGGAGCGGGGTATCAGCATTGCGGAGACGACCACCCCCGAATCCGGAGGTTTCCGGAGCCTGGTCACCATCCGGGTGAAGACCGACCAGAAAGAGGAGACTATGAGCGGGACAGTCTTCATGAAGGGCCGCTCCCGCATCGTAGCCATCGGTGGCTACACCATGGACATGATCCCGGAAGGTTATGTTATCGTATCACGACACCTTGATAAGCCCGGGGTCATCGGCCGGGCTTCGACCATTCTTGGCAAGAGAAACATCAACATTGCCGGGATGCAGGTGGGACGCATCAGGCCCGGAGAGGAAGCCATCATGGTCCTGAACGTGGACTCGGAGGTTCCGGCAGATATAATGGGCGAGATCCGGTCCATGCCCGGGATTTTTACGGCGGTGTTTGTAAAGATCTCTGACAAACTTATCTGATCATACTTTTTAGATCTCTAGCCTTCCACTCTCCGACTTATAAAGCTGTGAATACTACCGATCTTGGTGTTCCAGCCTTTCCCTGCGCAGAATTACTACAGCACTCTACTGGCCTGAACTTTCGGATTCATGGGTTGTTTTAGTTAAAATATACAAATTGACACGAGTTGTCGTTTGATACTTAATCAGAGATGCATCGTCAGCAATCTTTGAACAAACAGTGGATAAGATCCGGATTTATATAATTGGGAGATCAGGAAATATGCCTGATCTCCGGGCAGGAACAACCTAACGTTCCTGCTCACTGATTTTTTGATAGTACCCTTCGAGATAATCTGTGATTACATTCCAATCGTATTCCTGGGCTTTATCGCGACAATTGGCAGAGCGTTCAGCTGTGTTGACCAGGATTTCATTTATTTTAAGCGCCATGTCTTCAGAATCCAACCGGGATAATGCCCCACACCCATGACCTGCAAAGACCGTACTCGCATTTCGAGGATGATCGATTGTTATAACAGGAAGGCCGCAGGCTAGTGCTTCGAGGGCCGCAATACCGAAGCCTTCCCGGGTTGATGGCAGTACAAAAACTTTCGATGATTTCATATGGGCGATGATATCAGCAGGTGAAGGCAGGAACCCTGTAAAGATAACGTTATTATTCAGTTTCCACATTTCAGTCATCTCTTCAAGATTACCACGTTCCGGACCGTCTCCGATAATAATGCAGGTAATATAAGGATATGTTTTTTTGAGTGTAACAACTGATTTGAGCAGGATATCTACGTGTTTCTCCTTTATTAGTCGGCCAACAAAAATCAGGTCGGACGACTGATGAGATGGAATGATTGCATCGATTGCCTCAAGATCAATACCATTCGGAATAATTTTTATTTCCTTATCTCTTACCATCTTCCTCAAACCGTCACTGGTAAGTTCTGATACTGCAATCGCATGAGGAGACATATACGCAATGACACGTTCAAGGAATTTTCCGGCACAACCAGGAAATCCGATATAGTCGTACCAATAATCATTCCAAATTTCGTGCCAGGTGATAACAAGTGGAGATCCTGTGATACGACAGGTAAGCACTGCTGTCAATGCCGAGAAAAATGGGAATTGCTGGCAATCAATCGCATCAAAATGCTCCTCAACCAGTGGCGGGAATACAGATAATCCAAAGATTATGGCCTGGGAGAATGATCTTCTCCCTTTCCTGTACAACGTGCGGGGACTGCAAATTCCATGAAATGTTACGCCTTCTTTCTTCAGGGTCTTTTCTCCGCCCCATACCTGCATACCATAAATATGAACATCATGACCCCGTCTGGCAAGCCTTCGTGAGACTTCCCATATCCTCCTTTCAACTCCACCGGAAACATATGGGTAGACGGCATCGTAGACATAAGCGATGCGCATTGTCCCTCAGTTCGAGAATGGTTCCCTGTTAAGACACATCATACTGATAAACACCGCGATAAAGACGATCTCAACACCAATCGTGACCAATGCCAGGGATAGTGTTGCATTTGAAATTTCATGGAGTGCACCAAATCCCGATCTGATCCATTCATAGAGAATATAGCCACCAAGGCACACCCCTGCCAGAATGAACACTGATCCCAGTGACAGAAATTTTTCGAGGTTCTTATAGTTCAATAAAATTTTTTCTGTCAAACCTTCTTTTTCAAACCCATGCAGACTGGAATATATTTTAATGACAATGCCGAAAAAAAGCATCTGTATGCCTCCCATCATGAGCATTGTTCCAAGAATGAACGAATGTGTTCGTGCAGAGGGATCACCAGACGGATCATGGAATGCTCCCATCATAATAATACCAAAGATCATGCTGAGCATTCCGGGAACAGCAAGAAAGGGGATCGGTTTCACGAGGAGAAAGAACCGGAGATGACGCCATCCATCAGAAAAGCTTGCAAGCTTGGAGGGAGTGATTCTTGGATAGTAGGTTATTGGAACCTCGGATATTTTCAGCCCTTCCCGGGACGCATTTATGAGCATCTCCGAGGCGAATTCCATCCCATAACTCTGGAGATGAAGCCTTTTTAGAGCATCGGAACGAATCGCCCGGAACCCGCTATGTGTATCTGTAAAATTGGTGTGAAAGACCCTGTTAAGGACAAATGTAAGAATTGGGTTCCCAATATACCGGTGGAGCGGGGTCATCGCCCCATCTTTTATTGTTCCTCTGAACCGGGATCCCACAACCAGATCGAAACCTTTTTCCATTTCATCGATAAGGAGCGGGATTTCATTGAAGTCATAGGTATTGTCAGCATCACCAATAATGATATACCGCCCTCTTGTGTGCGCGAAAGCCTCTGTATATGCACATCCGTATCCTCGCGATATTGGATGTATGACTCTTGCTCCGAGAGCCCGTGCTATCTCCGGTGTTTTATCAGTTGAGGAATCTGAGACAATTATCTCTCCAAAAATCCCCTGGTTTTCGAAAACATTCTGTATTTTTCTTATGCAGGTCTCAATGGTCTGCTCTTCGTTCAAGGTCGGCAATATGACACTTAATTCAATTGGTTTTTCTGTGAATTTAGAAATCAAATGCCTTCACTCCGGACTTGTGTAGAGCTTACGGTAAGAGTATTAATTTCTGATTATTTGTATAAGCCCCTATCTATGTGGAGAATTATGTAATGTAAATAATTATGCCTGCCGCCTCTGGGCATATCGTGCAGGAAGGAAATCAGAATCATTTTATACTGTGTTCACTTAAATTCTAGACGCAATTTCTATCCATTGCGGGCTCGTGGTCTAGCTGGTTATGACGTCGCCTTGACATGGCGGAGGTCAGGAGTTCGAATCTCCTCGAGCCCATCGCTGTTTTTCCGTTCTTTGTTGTTTCCAATCCACAGTATGAGTGAGACGCCAAAGAAACCCCCCGCGCCGGGAATCAGATCCACCACGCGATCCAACCCATTCGGAATCATTTTGTTCGTTTCGCAAGACACAATGTGGAATTAAACGGACAAGCCCTATCCCATGAAACGCAACCCTATACTGTTCCAAAAATTCTATCGGATTGAGACAGTGACTATATTTTGATCCGGGAAAAGGTATAGAAAGGATGATTCCTAATGCATCAACATGGGGCGGATAATAGAAGACCCTGCACTTAGTAACCGCACCTTGGTGTTCAGGGACCGGACCGATGCAGGTGCCCGGCTCGCGAAATTTACCCGCAAGTATCTCACGCTTGATACACCCATGGTGTGTGCCATCCCGGCAGGGGGCATCCCGGTCGGGCTGGAGCTGGCCCGGGAGTATCAAACCTGTCTGGTGCCCGCTGTGGTCCGGAAGCTGAAGATCCCGTGGAACCCTGAGGCAGGGTTCGGGGCCATGACCTGGGACGGCCGGATCTTCCTGAACCAGCCGCTGGCAAGCCAGATCCGCCTTTCCGCCGAAGAGATCAGGGTTGCTGAAGAACAGACGAGGGAAGTTATCAGGCAGCGGATGGAGCTTTTTGCAAGAGGACAGCCTCCTCCATCATTTCGCAACCGGACCGTCGTCCTGACTGATGACGGTCTTGCTTCGGGCTACACCATGCTTGCAGCAATCGAGGCTGTCATCTCTGATGAGCCTGACCGGATCGTGGTGGCAGTGCCCACTGGATCGAGAGGGGCTGTGGCTCTCGTCGCGAAAAAATCAGAATCGGTCGTCTGCATGAACCTGAAGGATCGGTATCCCTTTGCCGTGGCTGATGCCTACCGGCACTGGCACGATCTCTCAGACGAGGAAGTTATGGAGTATCTCATCCAAGCGGAGGAGATCAGTAAGTGCTGATGCCGCAGTCCCGTCAATTACCCGTTATTTCATCCTGCAGGTGCACCTATCGTACCTTTTTTTCCTGATGAGATCAAACATCCGGTACAGGGAAAACGCCAGGTTAGCCGGACCGGCTGGAACATCCCGAAACTTATTTGGAGGGGAAACCTCCCGGTTGGATGCATTGCTCCGGCGCCGGATGTGGAGGTGGCAGGAATGATCTTTGAAGATAAAAAGAACGGATACGCGATCGAACTCCCCGAAGGATGGCAGGAGCGGAGGGGGCGGTTCGGGACACTTTCCCACCATAGCATCCTCTTCGGCCTTATCGGGGACAAATACTACTTTGAATCAGCGGACGAACGATCGAGACTCACCGTTTCAGCCGGGGCGAACATATGGCCAAGCACTATCATCAGGAAAGCTGCAATGTGTGATTTCCTGGTGTTCAACGTATTCCTCGAACTAATGGAGACCGATATCAGCGAAATTGAGGAATACTGCCTTGGGGGCGAGACGAACACGGTGTATTACCGGTACAAGAGCCCTCATGGTAGTGGACGTTTCATCTCAGCTGTGAGGGAGGGTCGCGAATACACGCTCAGGACATCGGTGACAGGCAATGGCGACATCCTGAAACGAGAAGCCGAAATCGAGAGGGTTATCGCATCGTTCAGGTTCATTTAGGCACGCCGGATCTTTCCTGCACAAATCATTTCTTCAGGACTTTCCGCAATGTTATGAGCACGGCGACGACCAGAAAAACCACACCGTTCCACCATAGATTAAAAGTCAGGAAAAAACAATGGCTGCAGCAAGTGCAGCAGGAACAAGCATCCAAATCAGCCATACGATGAACAGGGTGTTTGCGAGCCTATGGTTATCGTGGCAAGGAACCCGATAAAAGATATGATTTCCATAGAAGCGCTCTTTTATTCCAGTCTCTCTGTGAACCAATAAGGTTTTGCGGACAGGAATCTTTCAGGTGGTACGAGTACCGCATCGCACAACCGTGATATCCCAGATATACAGGTGACGGGATCAATATCTTCCAGAAGAAGCGGTTAATGCAGGTCTGACCATCCGGTTCTGCCGGGGCACATAGGTTCAAGACCATGGAATGCCATGGAATCTGTTACCGTGACCATCCGCCCCTTCGTTCCGGATGAATCCGCACTCATGCGCTGGATGGCGCTCGAGATGGGAAAAGTCAACAATGGCGTTGTTTCTCCGGGCCGGAGACTCTCCGATCTTTTATCAGATGATCACCCCTTGGCTATGACCCGGAACGGAACGGAATTCGCCTTTGATCGAGGTGTTATCAGGACTCTTGGAGAAAACCTTCCTCTCCGACTCCATCCCCTGCTGAAACTTCCTGTAATCTTCCTTTTTAATTCCACAGTGCCTGACAGCTGCCTGCTCACCGATGAAGTCGCTTTTGAAGCACTCCAGATCCTCGGGGAACTCTCCAGGTTTCGGGAATTTACCGGGGGAAAACACTGGGTTGGTCGTGCCATCGTTTATGCAATCATGCGGAGATATCCGACCGCAGTTCAGATCATGATGACCTGAATTGCGAAAGATCTCTTTGAAGCGACAAAAAAGTTGGAAGGGATGGGCCACGGCTTACACTTCTGTGATAGAAGAACGGCCAGAACAATAGCCGACCATCATAACCTTTAAATTGATTCACAAAGCATAATCATTAAATCTCTGCCGAAGACTTACTGGTTCAGGTATTCCTCACTGCCATGGAATACAGGCGATCTGGGGGTATTACAGGCAGAAATGATGGCTGGTCAGAAGCTCTACAGGGAAAAGACGGACGAAATAACACCAAAAGACCAAACGGACATCAATATGGCAGTCGACCACTATACCAGGATAATGGGTGATATTCAGGCACTTTTCCGCTCGCGGCTCCAGATCCAGATTCTCCTCGCCCTTGCCGATGGAAACAAGACCCTCGCCCAGCTCCGCGAGATTACCGGGAGTTCCTCACAGGCCCTCATCCCGAAGATACGGAAGCTTGAAACGAGCAACTATATCGCAATATCGGAATACGAATACCACCTAACCGCTGTGGGGAGAATCCTGACCTTGAAGATACAGGATATAATCCTCTTTAAATCGGTTAGCCGGAAGCACAAAGGTTTCTGGGATCAGCACCGGGTTGACGCCATCCCGATAATATTTCTGAGAGATCTTGGGGAGCTCTATCAAACCGAGATCATCTCTGACACGAACGTGGATATTTTCAATGTCTATTTTAACTTCCTGAGGATGCTCAACGAGGCTGACCGGATCTGCATAGTCTCCCCGATCTCCAGTCCTGCACATACCGAAGCGGTGGCAAAACGTGCGATGGAAGGGGTGACAGTAGACCTCCTCGTGAGCAAAGAACTCGCCGAACAGTTCTCACGACAGCCTTATGCCGAAAAGATCGCGGAGGTGACCGCAACGGCGAGGGGAAAGGTCTTCATACTAGACCCCATGCCGAAACTGGGATTGACCGTTACCGATAAGGCAATCTCGCTTGGCCTGTACAAGCTTGACGGAATCACCTATGATTCGACCACCGATCTCTTCTCTAAAGACGAACGGGCGGTCAGGTGGGGTCAGCGGCTCTTTGATTATTACCGGGATCAGGCGACTGAATTAACATTCTGAAAAACGATTAATATTCGCCTGATATATTCTTCTTTATCAAATTCAAAACCTTATTGCTTGGCAAACTAATATATCTCTGTAATACTCCATATTTTTTGTAAAACAGTTCCCGGTTCTGAGGCGAAAAGAGGCGGAGTGAAGCAAAGGATCGTTAATTGATCTGATGAATATTCACTACTTGGTTTGGCATTAATTAATCTGTTTAATTTTAATCATGGGAATCTATGTTTATTCCAGCCAAGACAATTAATTTATGTCTGAGTACTGGTATCCACATTACTGGTTTGCATGGAATCCCTCATTCCTGATCGATTATCTTGTATATAGTTCGCTCTATCTCTCGTTTGCCGCCGGGTTCATGGCATATATTTCCAGTGTTCTCCATGAAGTACCATTCAATCCCGTTGTTTTCGTCCTCGGCATGCTGATAACTTATTCGGTTTACAATCTGAACCGGAAGACCGATGAAAGCGAGGATGCTATCAACCATTCAAAACGATACGGATTCACCAAGAAATATGAAAAACTCCTCTTCTCAACGGCAATCGGGGCGTATGTCCTTGCGCTCGCCATTTCCTGGCTCCATGGTCCCGCTGTTGTGGCGATATCGGCCATCCCCCTGATCAGCGGGGTAGTCTACAGCACACCGATATTTCCCCGGGGTTTCCCGTACCGCCGCCTGAAAGAGATACCTGTCGCAAAGAGCCTGATCGTCGCTTTTGCCTGGGCACTCCCTCCCGCGCTACTCCCGGTATATATAGCCGGGGCGTTTCCGGACACGATCACACTGGCTGTAATCCTATTCTTTTTTTCCCTGGTCTTTATCAACACCGTGCTCTTCGATATGCGTGATGTTGAAGGGGATCGGCTCACAGGGGTCATGACCATCCCGGTCTGTATCGGCATAGCTGCTACTACGAGGCTGCTTAATATGGTCAATTTAATCTTTGGGGTGACCGTTGTGTTTCTGCTCTGGAATAAGATTCCGCTGACCTGCCTCATGCTTGTCGTCACGGGAATTCTCTATGCCCACTGGTATATCCGCAACTACCGGAAGATCAGTGAAAGCAACATCCTCTGTGACCTGATCGCGGACGGTCAGTTCATCGCCTTGGGCGTGTTAATGGTTGCCGTGGCGGCAGTATCAACATCCCTCAATCCTGCAGGTATTGCCATGATATGGTGACCCGAGCCGGCCGGCGGTTGATATTATAGGGGCATATTCAGTGGTGGAACTGCATCACACACGGATATTGCCACACCGCCCAGGAAAGCGGTACTTTCCCATGTGGATATCAGGAGCCAGTACCGTGTTGAGAAATATGGTGTGGATATCAGGGGATTTGATAACTACCTGGCATCACTCAGTCTGGGCGGGGTTGGAGACCGTCCAGTCATCATCGATGAGATCGGGAAGATGGAGTGTTTTTCCCGTTTTTTCCGGGAGGTGGTTGACCGGCTCCTGGATAGCGAAAGGCTCTTCATTTCTACTATCGCAAAGCGGGGCACACCGTTCATTGAATCAGTAAAAATGCGGCAGGACGTCGCCCTGTTTGAGATTACCCGTGATAATCGGGATAATCTTCTGGAACCGGTTCTATCCATCATCCGTTCCTTTGTGAACTGATCATTCCACACATTGAGCGGGGTATCGGGACTGTAGTTGGCAACGTGTTGTTCTGAAAGAGGCAAGGCCACGATGGGTTGTTGGGATTGTGGTCACTGGCAATGGCGGAGTCAGGGAAGGGGTCAGATTCGTGGAGGTTCCCTGGATACATTTCCGTGCCTGGAAGTGGGGAAGCGTGGAACCGCACGCTTATGACCAGCGGGATACCACATTCATGCACGAAAATCAATCCGGATTACCGGTATTACAGACACTATGCCACATCCGATAATACTCGTAGTTCACGGGCCCGAGATCTTTGATGCCGGAGATCTTTTCTTCTTAATCGATCGGCTCGCACCCTCCCGGATCATCGTTGCCGGTGTTATGGCAAGGACTGCTGCCGAGGAGTCGGGGATTCCCTGTGAGTTTGCCGGCCTTCCGCCAAGCATGGTAATCCGGGATCTTCCCCCGGAAACTGCCCTTGCAAACCTTGGCAAGACACCGGAGTCAGGGAAAATATTCGGGGAGATTGTGGCATCGCGCCTCACTCCCCGGGGACTGATCCATCTTGAGGCATCAAGCAGGACACTCTATCTCTGGAACCGCGAACCCGATGCCCTGTCCAGGGAGATTGCAGGCAAAACCGGGTATGCACTCGAGCGGATCTCATCGCAGGAGTTGGGAAGCTACGCGTCCCGGACTATAAGGGGGTGTCTTCCCGGCGAAGCAGTCTACGTAAACGGGATTGTAATCGGACAGGCCACCGATCCGGAGGTGGTAATCCGTGTGGAAAGAGGGGCCATCATTACGGTCTCCGGGATCAGGCCAAAGATGCACGGCCTGGAGAAGCTTGCAGACTTGCAATTCACAGACCTCTCACATGTGTGGTGCAAAAGCGGATCAGTCCGGACTGCTTCTCCCAGGACAGGCGAACTTCGTACCGGTCCGGGCCGGGTGCTGTTCATCGACCATTGCGGCCACAGGTTATACGATAAAATCACTCCTGGCACCCGGGGGATCATCAGCATCGGAGACGATACAACGGCTGTCTGTGGTCATATTGCTGCCCACCTCGGGATCCCGGTGTTCGGCATCGTGGATGGTGATGCTGATGGGATCGTCCCGGTATCGTTTGCGACAGGATCGGTCGTCGCCCGGGCTATCCGGGAACGGGATGATGACATCGGCATGGAGATTCGGGGAATGGTACCGGAGAATACGGCTGACTGGGATGATTTGATTGAGCGACTCATCCGGTATCTCGGGAAGCGGGTGGAGATCGTCCGCCCTGGCAGGTAAGTCAATCACTACGTGCAGTCTTCCAGGGGGAACCGTGAAGGCCCGGGGGTGGTACTGCTCATCGGAACCCGGCAGAGCCCAGACCTTTATTTCCGAATCAGGCTTACTGAGACCGGTTTCCCCCCTGGCGCGCATACCGTTCCCTGATGCCATCCAATGTTTCGATCTCGTCAATGGACTTGTCGTCCCGTAACCCGATGAAGCGAGGGAAGCGCAGTGCAAAACCACTCTCGTAGTTTGGGCTCGTCTGGATCTCGGAGTAACCGACTTCGACCACCAACCCGGGCTCGAAGCGGACCTCCTTTCCCTGCTGGCTGATAACCCTGTCTTTGAGGAGGCTATAGATCTCCTGGAGCTGCTCATCGGAAAACCCGGTTGCCACCTTCGAGAGCGGGATGAGTTCATCCTGATCCTGGCAGGCGAGGAGGAATGAGCCAAAGACATGTGCCCGTTTCCCCTCCCCCCAGTCGGCACCGATGACTGCCAGGTCGAGAGTGTCAACGTCCGGCTTGATTTTAATCCAGTTTTTCCCCCGAACTCCCGGGGTATAGGGTGACCCCGGCACTTTCAGCATTAAACCTTCATGCCCAGCGGCGAGTGCATCGCGGTACATCCGGTCTATCTCATCTGTATCATCGCTCACGATTTGGGGGGCCAGGTACCCGGTCAATACGCCCTCGAGTTTCTTCCTTCGTTCCGATAGTGGCTGGTCGATAAGGGTCTTACCATCGAGATAGAGGATATCGAAGACGTTTGGGACCATCCGGATCTCTTCCCTGATCAAATCGATCCCGTGTTTTCTCCGGAACCTACGAAGGACAGTCTGGAACGGCATCGGTTTTCCTCCGGAGATGGCAATGACCTCTCCATCAAGGATGACATCGTGGGTGGTTGCGGCCATCAGGGACTCGGAGATGTCTGGAAGTGCAGCGGTGACTTCCTCCAGTTTCCGGGAATATATTTTGCAGCGGTTCCCTGCCTTGTGGAACTGAAACCTGCTCCCGTCGTACTTGTATTCGGCGGCCATCGCCCCGTTGTCTGCAACGGCTCCGTTGATGGTTCCCTGCTGGGCAAGCATCATCCGTACCGGGCGGAAGGGCTCAATCCTGACATCGCGGAGGCTATTGTTGCCCTTCCGGGCCAGGAGGGCAACCTTTCCGAGGTCGTTTTCAGCCTGAAAGGCATATTCGACGAGAACGGGATCAACTGCAAAGGCCTTGGCTATGGCTTCCCTGGCATTTCCCTCACCGACCCCGATCCTGAGATCCTCGAGCATAATCCGGGAGAGATACTTCCCTTCGAGCGGACGGGCATTGGTGAACAGTCGCCGGACAAGGAGAAGCTTCTCACGCTGTGATTTCTTTCCCTCTGAAGCAGCGATAGAGGTGAGGTCACGGTACACGTCAGTGATAGTCAGGTTTTCGGAAAAAAACGAGGTTTGTTCTTTCTGGGCGAGGAGCTCCTCGACCGCCCGTCCCACATCCCCGGTGCGGTTGATGACCTGGACTACATCGTCCCGGCGAATACCAGCCACGTAGGCGATGCCCTCGTACAGGAGGTTTGGACCAATCCCGAGCTTTTTCGGGCTCCAGTCAGGGAAGATCCTCCCCATCACGAACCGGATGAAGATCGGTAATTCATCATCGGGAAGACCAGTGAGGATTCGGCTTATGATATCGATTGTCTCCAACCGCCCGGAAGTTCCTTCCAACTGCTCGCAAATCTGTGCAAATTCGGTGAAATCCATACGTCGCCTCCCGTTCCGGGAACAGCATTGGCGAGGTCAGGGAATAAGAGTTCCCATCGGAGAGCGGTTAGAGCCGGATCCGCCGTGGCCACCCGGGATCAGGGCCTGGATTTGAGGCCACTGCGATATCCAGGTCGCCGGCAAACAGTCCTGCACCTTCTTTTGCACTGGCAAGGGCTTTTTCAGGGGTGTTGTTCACTTCCGAGAGGTGGACGAGCATGATGCGGTCGAGGTCGGTGCAGCAGCTGCGGATGAAGGCCGCTGCATCCGGGTTCGACAGGTGACCCCTCCTCGATCGAATCCGCCGCTTAAGCATCTCGGGATAAGGGCCCGTCCGGAGCATATCCGGGCAGTGGTTGCTCTCGAGCACCAGCAGGTTGCATCCTGAGAGGCATTCCCCCATCTCCGTGGTGATCACCCCTGTATCGGTGCAACAGCCAAGCACCGTCCCGTTGCCCGAGATCCTGAAGCCGCAGGGCTCCCGCGCATCATGGGATGCCGGGAAGGCTTCGATAAAAAAGTTACCAATCTCCAGCCGCTCCTGCCACCGGCACCGGACCAGGTCGATGGAAATTGCTCCCGTCCCACGGCACCTGGCGATCTCATAGAGTGTCCCCCCTGTAGCGTAAATCGGGACCTTCAGGTGGCGGGCCAAGGCATAGGCTCCACGGATATGATCGATGTGTTCGTGGGTGACCAGGATCCCCCTAATATTCTCCGCTGATCCCCCTGCACCCTGGAGCCTGGAAAGGATTTCCCGCTTCGAGAGCCCGGCATCGATGAG
This sequence comes from Methanomicrobiales archaeon, assembly GCA_022841205.1. GTDB lineage: Archaea > Halobacteriota > Methanomicrobia > Methanomicrobiales > Methanospirillaceae > UBA9949. The sequence continues at coordinate 19,324 of JALHCK010000016.1, forward strand.
CAGTGCATCATCGCCACATTCGATATACAGGCAGTTGCCGCTGCTCCCGCTCGCCAGTGCACTGCATTGCATCTGTACCGTCTTTAGGTTTAGAGGGTGATAGTTCTGATGGAAGGGATAGAGTGAGAAGGGTTATTGGTGAAACGCTCACCGGGGATTCGGGAATTATTTCCGGGTTAGATCTTAGGGATTTTAAGGAAAAACGGAAAAGAGAGATGATACGTGAGCCTGATCCCTTTGTTCCGGGATAAAAAAATAAGATCTTATTTGAATATATCGAAGATCTGGTCACTTCCCGTCGCAAGAAGGCGATCACGCTCTTCACGCTCTTCTACAAGGGCGAGGAGTGGCAAGGACATGTCGATTCCCGGGACATGACCAAACATCTTCTCGAGCTCAACCTGTTGGGCGTGCATGAAGAGAGAGTTTGGTATTTCCATCGGGCAGTTCTCTTCGCACTGGCCGCAGTTGACGCATGAGTCGGCGATATGGGCGAACCGGATCAGGTGGAACATAAAGTTCACCGGCAGCTTGCCCGGCTCGACCAGGTATGGTTTCTTGGTGCTGCATTCGACGCAGTAACAGATCGGGCATTGTTCAATGCAGGCATAACACTTGATGCATCGGGAGGTTTCGGAAACGATCTTTTTCAGACGGTCACGCCCGGTCCCCAGCCCTTCGAAGTCGTGCTTACGCCACTTGTCGGAAAGCTTGTACATAGCCGCCTCAACCTTGGCCCGGATCTCGATTCCTTTCGGAATGGGGGCTTGGGTCTTTATCATACCGGCATCGGTGGCTGCCTTGAGCAGGTTGGCACCCTTCTCGCTGCATACCTCGATGAAGGTAGCCTTTCCGGCCTTGTCGCCGATGACCCCCCAGTTCCCACATGCAAGGTCGGCCTGCCGGGTCACTTTCAATTTACAGCGACGGCAGTTCGTGCGGCGCCCATAACCCTGCTCTTCGAGTTCATCGATGGAGATACCTTTGTGGCCGCCTTCATACTCGATGATAAACTGGCCTTTGTCGATCTCCTCCTTGGTAACCTTGTTCGGGTCGACACCGAACTTCTCGGTTATCATCTTCCGCGCAGTGATTGGACTGACCGATCCTCCGCAGTTAACCCCGATCATCAGGATATTGTCGAGGTTGACCTGCTTCCGCTTTGCCAGTTCGTAAAGGCCCATCATGTCGCAGCCTTTCACGGTCATGGCGATCCGGTAATTATTGGCCCCATCGAGATATCTCATCACGTACTTCGAGAGGAGCAGGGTCCCGCAGTGGAGTGATCCGGCGGTCTGGTCAAGCTCCTTGGGGTCGGTGATGACTACAGGGACTGCATCGTAGAGGTCGGCCCCTTTCTTCACTGCGAGGACCGCATCGACAGCTTTGCTCTCCAGGGCGAATTTGAGTAACTGGGTGACCGCACCACCACACTCAGCCTTCTTGGCGAGCTCGGCATCAGTGGTCCATGCATAGAACATATCACCTTTCTTTACCATGTTAATTGCCTCCAGCGATCTTTTCCACCTTCACGGCACAGTGCTTGAGCTCCGGCATCTTGGACATCGGGTCGAGTGCGGTGTTGGTTAGGGCATTTGCTCCATTGGGGAAGTGCATCGCCATGAACAACACTCCGGGAGCCACTTCATCGGTCACCCGGGCTATCGGGATGCTCTCTCCACGGCGGCTGGTAACTTTTATCTTCTCCCCGTTTGCGATGTTGAGTTTCCTGGCATCGAGGGTGTTAATCTGGACATAATTCTCAGGCACCTCGTAGTGGAGTATTGCTGCACGGTCGGTCTGGGTCCTGGTATGGTAGTGGAAGATCAGGCGCCCGGTCATCAGGGTGAACGGGTACTCTGCATCGGCAACCTCCGCGGGTGGGCGGTGCTCGATGCCAAAGAATGTGCCGAGCCCGTCGGCTGCTGCGAACTTCCCTATATGCAGGATAGGCGTGCCAGGGTGATCCTCGGCAGGGCAGGGCCAGTGCACGGACTCGGGTTTATCGATTCTGGCGTTGGTGGCTCCGAACATTGACGGGGTGACGCTGCGCATGTCGTCCCAGATCTCCTGGGGTGACTTGAAATCAAAGCCTTTGAGTCCAAGTTTCTTG
>JALHCK010000102.1:0-460 GCA_022841205.1 Methanomicrobiales archaeon
ATCTTTCGTTCCAATGCTGGTGGGCTTCGGTTGCAATGTGCCAGCCATCATGGCAACTCGTACCTTAGAGAACAAGCGCGATAGGTACTTAACGATTTTTATGAATCCTTTCATGTCCTGTGGTGCACGATTGCCAGTCTATGCTCTTTTCGGTGCAGCTTTCTTCGGAGCAGCATCGGGCGCTATGGTCTTTTCTCTCTATCTTATCGGAATACTGGTGGCAATCGGAACCGGACTCATACTGAAGCGCACTCTATTCAAGGGGGAAGCTTCTTTTTTCGTCATGGAGCTTCCTCCGTATCATAAGCCGCTCATGAGCAATGTCATACAGTATTCAGGTCGAAGACTTACGGCTTTTATAAGCCGAGCGAAATATATAATTCCCATCGTGACAATTCTTGCTGTTCTCAATTCCCTTGGTGTCGATGGAAGTTTTGGCAACGAGGATAATCCCAAGTCC
>JALHCK010000102.1:485-1079 GCA_022841205.1 Methanomicrobiales archaeon
CATTGGTAGCAGTCTTGGCGATCCTCTAGGAATCGGAATGGTAAGCGGCGACCAGGAGGCCGTAGCAGAGGAAGTAGGCGCCGATACTGGTGTCTATGCAGGCCTAAGAGCGAACTTCACCGGAGGACCTCTTCAGGCTTATGCATACCTTCTCTTTGTTCTTCTGTATTTGCCCTGTGTAGCGGCCTTTGGCGCGATGACCAGGGAGATGGGATTGAAATATACTCTCATAGCTAGCGCTTATATTTCTGTCACTTCTTGGACGACGGCCACATTATTCTACCAGATTAGTCTGGGTCATAATCTTTTCTGGATCATCTTTTCTGTTCTTCTGTTCGCTGCAATGATCATTGTACTGAAGGCTCTCGGTAAAGAAGCCAAAGATGCAGTTATTGATCCCTCGGCAGAAGCAGTCGGGGTATGAGAAGAAGGGTTTGTTTCTATTTTTATATGCTCCTTTTGTGCATGCTCCTTGAGGGACAATCTGCTCGATGATTTTTTGCTTGGTGCTCTATCCAAGCATGAGCCATTTGTTCTCTTTGAAATATTCGATAGATCCCCAAGGGATTTGCTTAGGGTGCATTCCCCTTAACA
>JALHCK010000103.1 GCA_022841205.1 Methanomicrobiales archaeon
ACTAAAAAATCCATAGTAAAGCCGGCCTTCAATCTGCCCTCTTTTTCTCTCTAAAGAAGCTTTTTTGATCTTGACAGTTTCTAGTTGTCGTGTTTCAATCATATTGATAATGATTATCATTATCAATAAGTTGATTTAACTAATAGATACTAAGCAATAAGCAAAAGGCGATAAATGAACAGATTTGGTTATCACGACAGCGCAAGAATAAATAGGAAGTATGGGCATAAGAGAAGAGATAAAGGGCTTCTCTATCGGCCTTGTAGCGAATCCGCTTTTCCCAAGAGATCCGGGACCGCACTCGGAATCATTCTCTCTGAAGCAAGGCCTGGTGAATATGAGCTCATTGGCTTTCTATGCAACAAACCGGCTTTCCGCTGCAGAATGATGTCATTAGGACTTCTTCCTGGAACAAGAATTCGTATCCTCGAAGGCGGCAGAGGAAGGCCTTTCCTTGTGGAAATAAGAGGAGGCAAATTCATGTTGGATCTAAGAAGCGCAACCATGGTAGCGATAAGGCAAATACCGCCAGTTACCGAAGGAGAAGGCGACCGTCGCTATAGGAACAAATTGCTTTCTATGGGACTTACTAGGGGATGCGTAATAAAGCTGGTAAAAGTAGCTCCATTAGGCGATCCCGTAGAGATTGAAGTACGAGGCTATGGTCTTTCATTGAGAAAGGATGAAGCCGATGCCCTCATAGTAGGAGAAAAAGCATGAAAGAAAAAGGAATTACTATAGCAGTAGTGGGAAATCCCAACTGCGGCAAGACAACTCTCTTCAATATCCTAACAGGAAGTGATCAGAGAGTCGGCAATTGGCCCGGTGTGACAGTAGAGAAGAAAGAAGGTTTTCTAAGACTGGGCAAGGAGAAAGTGTCTCTAATAGATTTACCTGGAATTTATGCCTTATTCGCAGCTTCCGAAGACGAGCGAATAGCTAGAGATTATATTCTCTCCGGTGAGCCGGGCCTTATCGTCGATATCGTGGATGCTACAAATATCGAGAGAAAC
>JALHCK010000033.1 GCA_022841205.1 Methanomicrobiales archaeon
AAGTCTATCTCGAAAATGAGAACAGGATTGCCGCCCTCGCGATGATCATGGTGCTCTGTCTCATGGTTTATTCAATCTCTGAGTGGCAGTTCAGAAATACATTGGCTGAAAAGAATGCAACGATCAGGGATCCATACAAGAAGCCGACCAGAAAGCCCAGCGCAAGATGGCTATATTTCCTTTTTCGGAGGGTCGGGCAAATCGACGAAATTGTTAATAATATGCGGGTTTGTCGAATTCTTAACTATGCTTCTGAATTAAATGAAATAGTTCATTTGCTAGGTCCACCAGTGGAAAAATATTACTCACTCAAAAATTAATGCCGAATGTCGGGTTCATCATTAGAATGAATGTTAATCTCTCAAATGAATGTTAATCATACAAATAATGATCAAAATTCTGTATAATCAAAAAAGGTTTCGGGATTAATATTACGATGGTAAAATGAATCTCCCTGATACTTTATTAGAAAATTGTGGAGGGAGATCGTCTCATCCCCCCATCCCTGTAATCAGCCCGATAATTTGCTGAGCTGTTGCCGGGTCCACCACCCGGGCCAGGACCAGCCCGGCCATAGAGATGAAGAAGGTCCAGAAGACTTTCTTGACCTGCTCGTTCTTCCCGAACGCCTCGATCGCTGCATCGGTATCCGCCTTCATCGCCCGCTGGATCAGCTTCGGCAGGAACACGAAGAGCGGCAGGAACAGGACCGCAGCGCCGATGAATGCCAGGCTCGTGTCGGTCCGGCTTGCAAGATAGATCCCGACCGGGGCCGCGAAGGTCCCGGCCAGTATCGCGGCCATCTCCACCTCGCCGAACCAGAAGTAATGCCGCTTCTCAGCATAGGTCAGCCGCTCGATGTCTGTCAGCTCTGGCAGTTCGAAGATGCCGAGCGTGTTCAGCATCCCGTCCCAGACCGCATGTGTCTCTTCGGGATCGGCAATTATGCCGAGGAAGAGGATCCTGACCAAAAAAAACTCACTTATTCTGGATACTCAACACCGGGATATGTGACAACAGCCTCGTGCGTTGGGGGTGTAATTACAGCGACCCCGTGAGGGAAAACAGGAGCGAACTGCTCATCACTGATATCCTGATTGACCGTAAGATTTTGGTAACTGACCTGAACCTGGCTCCGGCCATTATCGTAATATGCCTGGATAGTAACCGGGTTCATCGTGGCAGCATCCACCTGGACCAGAATATCCGAATATGCATAACTGCTTTGGTACTTGTCAATAAGATCCTGGGGATTTCGCGGCCGGATTTCAAGAATGCAGTATGATTTCCCTTCCTCTGTACCACAGGTTCGCTGCGATATTTCCGAGTCTCCGGCAATTTTCCCGGTCATTCTCCAGTAATCGGCTTCTGCCCAGGTAATCCCGTTCACCCAATCCTGATCACCGGTTGGCATCACGATCACCTGGTTGTCAGCAGGGCGATATTGGTAGGATTCATTCTTCGTGATAATCTGTAGTGCCCCTGGACCGGGATCATCCGACCGCTGGAAATCCATACGTAATCTGTCCGGGTTTTTTACCTGGATTCTGAAAACATCGGTCCCGTTTTTTTCTCCAGAAAATGTCCTCGTGACATCCGCGGAATAGCTCCTGACCTCCTGGATATGTGACAGGTATTTTTCGGTGGTGAAAGTATGATTACCGGAACCGGTGCCGGTACATCCCGCAAAGATAGGGATAACCAGAAAGATTAAAAAAAAAGTGAGGGTTTTCTTATCCATTGGTCGATCCTCAGGAACTCAGCTGACTCCGGATCCGCATTCGTGCGTTGTTACAATTCTTCCGCTGCTCCAGCTCTTTGTTCCATGTACATACTGCTGGTTCGGGATAGCTCCCATGTCAGTAAACGCCTGATTGGGACGGACCCAGCTTCCTGTTGAGTTCCGTATGTAATCTCCAGTTATGGGGTTTGTCGCTGTGTGGAATGAATAGATCGGGGGTACATGCTGTAGCGATAGGAGTTCGGTAGATCCACGGAGACTCTTGATGTAGCGGGAGAAGTTATCCAAATCTGTCCACGAATTCGAATACCAGGTTCCTGTAACCGGGTTCTGCAGCCTCGTGGTATAATAGTACGGGGCATCAATGGAGAGATAATAATTCACATAGGGGAGATTCGTGGCGTCGATATCGATCGGCGTGTAGAGGTAATAATCATCGTGTATCGAGACAAACACTCTAATCTGGCCGTCAGTACGGTGATAACTCACGAACTCAATGCAGTCAGTATCCCGTTCGAGATACACCTCCATCTCATGGTAACTGAAATACGATTCCCCGTTGTTGTATGACGAGGAAGGATCAATAACACCCTGAACTCCGGTGACATGATGCGCACTATTTGCATCATAATACCATGAACGTTCTGCAAAATCGCCGGACGTTGTTACGGCGTTCTGAACTGGCTTCAAAGACGCTCCGGCAGGATATGTATCATGGCTGATCAGCAGATTTTCCGTTGCCGCATTTTTGACAGAAATACGGGCCTCTTCCTGGGTTTTATACTTCAGGAGGATCCGTTCCGGTAAAGTGATTGTCGTTTTATCTCAGGACGTTGTAATCGATAAAATCTCTTTCGGTGCCCAGAGAATTGCAACGGGTCCATCGATGGGCTTTTCCCCTGAGGTCAGAACGTCGGGCACAGGGGCAGGTATGCCGGTCAATTCCTCTCTGAACGCCAAGGACGATGTCGGAACGGTTATTGCGACTGGATCGTTGTCAGGGTTATTCCTGCTCTTTGATATAAGGGAAGCAGGAATTTCAAGAAAGAGAAATTCCTCTTTTCTCTGGACATTATTCGGTACTCCTTCAACACCCTTAACCAACAGGTAATCGAAAACAACTGGTGCATGGGTGGGTCCGTTCTGAATTTTTTCTTCCGCATTCGTTGAATTTACTACCGACGTGTGAGAAGTCATACAATCAGTGCCCTGACAAAGGGAGATGTCTTCAGCACTTACCATCGGTACTATCGCCATCCCTGCCAGCAGCAGTGCCAACAGGACGACGCCAATTTTTCGTATATGCATGTTTTCATTACCTCCTTTTCAAGAGAGATTGCAGAGGCATGATCCCAAACCTTCATTATTTCAGAAGATAATTGTCTCATGCCTACGGGCAGGTGAGGTTCATCTGACTTACGAGAGAAGGTGAACCCCGTCCTACATTTTTCAATCGTTCCTAATTATAAATTCTTTAGATTTATTTATTTTGAATAAAGTTCATCCGATTGTCGGCAGTAAATTTCACCTGTTCATTATTATTTAGTACATAATTATATATCTTAGTACGTACAATTGGTTAACGATTCATACCAATCGTCGAGAATTCGAACGTTACCGTCGCCCATTTAGGGATTGTGGCCGGCATGATAGACACTCTCGGCATTGTAGACTACGTAGACAAAGAACTACCCAAGAAACGGCACCACTCGGTTACCC
>JALHCK010000034.1 GCA_022841205.1 Methanomicrobiales archaeon
ATATTCGTGCTGAATGAAGAAGTTGGTAAATGTACTCATCAGAAATGATCGATTGGAGACGATAAAGTACTTTGGGTGGGGGGGTTATTCGAAATCCTCTTTTTTCTGTCCACTGCAGTATATCAGCATTTTCCGAGCAAAGAGTATGGAATAAGAGTGACAAACGTGGCGTATCAGCTGCTCTCGAATCAGGGGATCGCTATCATTCAAGTTAGATACGAAGATGGTTCAAACAGGATCAGATCCAAAACAAGAAACTACCATAGAAACGCAATAACATTTACATCGTATACAATCGAAGAATTTTGGAATATTGCCACCAAAATTGGATTTAAACCCATTGGAATTATACTTAAACCAGAGACGAATTATGCATATTATTTCTTGAAGAAAGGTGAGGAAACATGTCAAAATTGATTACAATCGGTGGCCGGCCCATAGGTGATGGCCATCCGACCTATATCATCGCGGAGATCGGGATAAACCACAATGGCGATCTTGAGGTTGCCAAGAAGCTCATCGATGTAGCGGTACTGGCCGGTTGCGATGCGGTCAAGTTCCAGAAGCGAACTCCTGAGCTCTGTGTGCCGGCAGATCAGTGGGAGATCCCGCGGGAGACACCTTGGGGATGCCTTTCGTACATAGAATATAAGAGACGTACCGAGTTTGGCCCGGAAGAGTACAGAGAGATCGACCGGTACTGCGGTGAGAAGGGTATTGCCTGGTTTGCTTCCTGCTGGGATGAACCCTCTGTGGATTTTATTGAGCAGTTCCAGCCAGCCTGCTACAAGATTGCATCGGCATCCCTCACCGACGATGACCTGTTAAGGCATACCAATGAGATGGGCCGACCCATGATCCTATCCACGGGGATGTCCACGATGGATGAGATCCGGCACGCCGTTTCTCTTCTTGATGGCAGCCGGCTCCTTATCTCCCACTGCACCAGCACCTACCCCTGCAAACCCGAGGAGCTGAACCTGCGCATGATCCTGACACTGAAGCAGGAGTTCAACTGCCCTGTTGGTTATTCCGGCCACGAGGTGGGATTGCAGACCACCCTTGCATCAGTGGTTCTTGGAGCGTCCTTTGTTGAGCGGCATATCACTCTTGATCGCGCCATGTGGGGGAGCGATCACGCGGCCTCGGTGGAACCCGGGGGATTAATGCGATTGGTGCGGGATATCAGAGTCATTGAAACAGCAATGGGCGATGGGGTGAAACGGGTTTATAGCAGTGAGCAATCATCCATTAAGAAGCTCAGACATAAGTAATGGAACACGGTCTCTATGAGCAATTTCAAGAAAGATATTGCATATTGGCTTATTCCCCAAGGCTTTCAGGCGCCATTGTACAACCTTATGGAGAAGTGCCATCATGCATTTAAGTACAGTAATCAAGAGAAAGCTCTCTTTAACAAAAACCTTGCACTAAAAGATACCCGTAAAGATGAGCGGTGTTTCGTTCTTGCGACAGGGCCATCAATAAAACATCAAGATTTGAAAATGTTGCAAGATGAGAACTGTATCGCCCTTAGCAATTTTTTTGTTCATCCCGATTATGCAATAATCAACCCAGAATATTATTGTGTAGCTCCTTATCATCCTCCAATTAATGAGGATGCATGGCAGAATTGGATGGATGAAATTGAAAAAAACACAGGAGACGCGAAGTTGTTTTTCGGCATATCCGACAAAAACCGGAATGAGACACATGGGCGTTTTAAAAACAGGGATATCTACTATCTAAAATTTGGTAGGTTGTGGGATAGAAATACCCCTCGTAATATCGATATTTCACGAATGGTTCCTGGACCTCAATCGGTTAGCATAATGGCTCTATATGTTGCTCTGTATCTAGGGTTTAAGAAAATTTACCTGCTTGGTTGCGATCACGATTGGCTTCTGCATATAAATAAGAGCGTTCACTTCTATCCTGAAAAAAATCACAGTATGGTGAGATCGGGCTACAATGAATGGTTTCAGGAGGATTTAGAAGGACAATTTCGAGATTACATAACGTTATGGAGACAATATAAAGAGATACGTGAGATCGCAAGCAAAAATAGTGCACAAATATTTAATGCAACAGAAGGAGGCCTATTAGATGTTTTCCCCAGAGTTGAATATGAAAAATTATTTGATGGATGAGATACCTACTTGTAGAGTGCCACAATTAATGTCCGTTTTGTTGACAGATTTTTTGTCCGCTGTTGATAAGTTTACGGTCTTTGTTGAAATTGATTTTGTTGTTATAGACTGATGCTGGAGTCAGCCAACCCAGGCTCTCCTGCTTGCGCCAGTTGTTGTAGAGATGGTCGAAGTTCCAGAGTTCTCGTTTAAAGTGACTCAGGGAACGAAACTCCTTGAGGGCGATGAGTTCCCGGTAAAGGGTCTTGTGATATCGTTCTATCTTGCCGCGGCCGCGAGGGTGATACGGTCTTCCGAAGATGAGTTTAATGCCATGCTTCTGTGCTTCAGCTTTGAATGCTTTTGAAACGAATTGATTCCATTGAAGACAAATTATTTTGTTGTAGCGGATAGAAAATATGACCTGAAATTCCAAAAAATCCCGACATTACCAAAGAGGATACTTGAAGATGTTGTGATAAAAATTAGAAGTCATTTAGTTAAGTAGAGCGTCTAACTTCTTAGAGGTTTACTGTTCGATCGACCCAAGTTTGCTTTCGGTTATATCTCGAATGACGGTGTGTAGGAAACTATTAATCTGACCTCAAATTTAGGCACACCTGAAATCCGGGTTTTTACGCAAGATGTAAGTGGAAAAATGTAAATATATAACAACAGCTCTATGGTCCATTCGAGATAATCAAGTCGCGATATTACTAATCACTGAGGATCTATGATGAAGCGAATTGTAATACTAGACACATGGGTCAACGATAGCAATCATGGAAACAAAATCATCATGGAGGCGGTCGAGAGAATTTTTCGAAATATGTTCCCTCATGACATCGTATATCACGTTCCTGCACTTGAATATATCAGCGCAGGACGAGATCTAGTTAAAACGGCAGATTATATTTTCTTAGGTGGAACAAATATACTAAGTTCTAATATGAATAGAACTAGTGAGGTAGTGTATCTAAACTGCTGTAAATTCGAACCGAGTATCCTGACACACTATCACATCAGACCCAGATAAATACCTACGACTCGTGATCCACTCCTCGT
>JALHCK010000035.1 GCA_022841205.1 Methanomicrobiales archaeon
CAAGAAACTTGGACTCAAAGGCTTTGATTTCAAGTCACCCCAGGAGATCTGGGACGACATGCGCAGCGTCACCCCGTCAATGTTCGGAGCCACCAACGCACGTATTGATATTCCAGGATCCGTGCACTGGCCCTGCCCTGCCGAGGATCACCCTGGCACGCCTATCCTGCATATAGGGAAGTTCGCAGCAGCTGACGGGCTCGGCACATTCTTTGGCATCGAGTACCGCCCACCCGCGGAGGTTGCCGATGCAGAGTACCCGTTCACCCTTATGACCGGGCGCCTGATCTTCCACTACCACACCAGGACCCAGACCGACCGTTCAGAAATTCTTCACTACGAGGTACCGGAAGGCTTTATCCAGATCAATACCCTCGATGCCAAGAAACTCAACATCGCAAACGGGGAGAAGATAAAAGTTACGAGCCGCCGTGGAGAGACCACCCCTGTAGCCAGGGTGACTGATGAAGTGGCTCCCGGAGTGCTGTTCATGGCGATGCACTTCCCCCAGGGTGCCAATGCACTTACCAACACTGCACTTGACCCGTTGTCCAAGATGCCGGAGCTCAAGCACTGTGCCGTAAAGGTGGAAAAGATTGCGGGGGCGAAATAAATGGCTCTCTTTGGAGGAAAAACGGAAGTAAAGAAGGGGGACATGTTCTACGCATGGACCACTGATTCTGACATAGCAAAGAAGGCTGAATGCGGCGGTGCTGTCACCAGCCTTCTCAAATATGCCCTCGAGAACAAGATGGTCGATGCAGTTCTGGCCGTGAAGCGGGGCGCAGACATCTACGATGCTATCCCGACAATCATCACCAATCCCAAAGACCTGGGAAATACCGCCGGTTCTCTGCACTGCGGAACCCTCCTGACATCAAAGCTGGTGAAAAATTACTTTGACGGGGCCAAGAAACAAAAACTCGGCATCGCCGTCAAAGGGTGTGACTTGATGGGCATCCTCGAGCTTGCGAAGCGTGGTGATATCAACCTGGACAATCTCCTGATGATCGGGGTAAACTGCGGAGGCACGGTCAGTCCGGTAACTGCTCGGAAGATGATCACTGAGAAGTTTGGCGTCGACCCGAACAAGGTTACCAAGGAGGAGATCGACAAGGGCCAGTTTATCATCGAGTACGAGGGCGGTCACAAGGGTATCAAGATCGACGACCTTGAGGACGAGGGGTACGGCCGCAGGAGCAACTGCCGCCGCTGTCTTTACAAGATCCCACGCCAGGCAGACCTTGCCTGCGGAAACTGGGGTGTCATCGGCGACAAGGCCGGGAAAGCCACCTTCGTTGAAGTATGCAGTGACAAGGGTGCTGACCTCATGAGCAAAGCGGTGAAAGCAAAGGTAGTCGAAGTGAGCGCTCCGGAACCGAAGGGAATCGAGATCCGGGGAAAGACCGAGAATGCCATGCTCAAGCTCGGACAGAAGTGGCGACAGAAGGACTTTTCAGCTATCTCCGAGAACCTCTGGGAGGTCATTGCCGAGGAGACCGGACGGTGCATCAAATGCTACACCTGTATCGAGAAATGCCCGGTCTGTTTCCCGGTTGCCGATATGCTAAAGAAGGACTCTCCCATGATCCGCAGGGGAGTCGTTCCCGCAGATCCGATGTTCCACCTGCGCAGGTTTGCCCACATCTCCGACAGTTGCATCAACTGCGGCCAGTGCGAGGAACTCTGCCCGATGGAGATCCCGCTGGCGCTGTTCGGTAATGCGATCAGGGAAGAGGCGGACAGGGCTTTTGCTCCAAAGCTTGGCCCATCAAAATACTCAAACTAATTTTTTATCCTACCGGTGTGACCCACCAATAATCAACGATTTTTCAGAAAAAATAACTAATTTTATTAATGTAAACTAACACAATTATATTGTCTAAACTACTTCCAGAAATAAAACACTATTCACTAACAATTCACTTAGGAGAGACTCTATGACAAGTAAGCCATCTGTACCATCGCTGAAATACGTGCAGACAACCTGTCCTTATTGCGGAGTGGGGTGTACGCTCAACCTCGTGGTGAAAGACGGGAAACTGACCGGTGTTGAACCCTACCGGCGAAGCCCGATCAACGAGGGAAAGCTCTGCCCCAAGGGCATGACCTGCTGGGAATTCGTGCACAGCCCTGACCGGCTGACGAAACCCCTGATTAAAAAGAACGGAAAGTTCGAAGAGGCCAGCTGGGACGAGGCCCTCGACCTGGTGGCAAAGAAGTTCAAGGAGATATCCGACAAGCACGGGCCAAAGTCGCTCGGATTCCAGGTCTCCTGCCGGACTCCGAACGAAGAATGCTACATCATGCAGAAGCTCGCCCGGGTCGCCTTCAAGACCAACAATGTCGACAACTGCGCCCGTATATGTCATGGACCGTCTGTCGCAGGACTCTCGCTCTCGTTTGGGTCGGGAGCGGCAACAAACCCCTTCGAGGACGTCCTGAACGCCGACCTGATCGTCATGTGGGGCTCGAACGCCGTCGAAGCTCACCCGCTGGCAGGCCGGAGGATAGCCCAGGCGAAGAAGAAAGGCATCCCGATCATCGTCCTCGATCCCCGATACACGCCAACAGCCCGGCTTGCCGACGACTGGATCCGGTTCAACCCCTCCACACACATCGCGCTCGCCAACTCGATGATGTACTGGATCATCAAGGAGGATCTGCATGACAAGGAGTTCATCAAGACCCGGACCAAGGGATTCGAAGACTTGAAAAAGACTGTCGAGAAATATGCAGAAGCCGAGCATATCACTGGTGTACCGACTGAGAAAGTCAAGGAACTTGCCCGGACGTATGCAAAAGCCAAGAACGCGGTCATCGTCTACTGTCTGGGAATTACGGAACTGACAACAGGTACCGACAATGTCCGCTCGATGGGCAATCTCTCCATGCTGTGCGGCAACATCGGGAGGCCGGGTGTCGGTGTGAAC
>JALHCK010000017.1 GCA_022841205.1 Methanomicrobiales archaeon
AAGAAACATGGCCGTCCTGTGTTACCAGATCTGAGAGGGGTGTTCGAAGGAACACCCTTCATGCCGACGGCAGCTCATAGGGTGTCCTGAATAGTTACAGAAGTTCATTGATCCGTCCTCCCGAGTCCCACATGAGCATGAAGAGGGCCCGGTCCCGTGGTTTTTCACAGGCATCGATAATTTTCGAGATGTCCTCCCGAGTTATGAGCTGATCGACAGGGAGGTGGCGCCTCGGTCGTTTGATGGTAATGTTCTGGAAGAGCTGCTTCTCCTTCTTCGGTAAAAGGAATCGGAAGAAGAGTTTGAGCTCAAGGATACCTCCCTGGAGGGTGAATGGGCTGACCAATGCCCGTCGCTTGATGAAGTAATCCTCAAGGACAGCCTGGGTGATGGTCTTAGCATCCTGGAATTTATACCATTTCAGAAATGGGTAGACCCGCCATAACTTGGTCCGGACAGTGTTGAATTTCACCTGCTTCAAATCGAGGTGGCGTACATATCGCTCAAAATGGACCCGGTTGACCGGATCGAGCTCGGGAAAGACCTTGAGATCATACATTGCCTATACCTCCACAAGGTCCGAACTTAAGCAAATCCGGCGCCAAGTGAATGTATTAGGCTTAAGATCCCGTCACGAAGGTGTTCGTGGGTTCGAATCCCACCCCTCGCATTCAAATAATTGTCATGTGGATCTTTGGAATTCTATATCGTTGCTTTCCAGAAACGGTATTATTGTTCCAGCATGGACGCCAAGTCCGACATTAATGGATTGATTTTCATCGATTTCCTTTCCAGAAATTTTGATTTTTGGACTGAATCCCAATGGTAAGTGTCGTGTATGACTTTGCATGGCTCATACTGATCCATCTCTATCGGTCGGGGCATGGGAACGGAAGAGGCAGATATGGCTGCTGTCAGGGGGTATTTCCATTCCTGAACCTCCCGGCCAGGTATTTCGTGAGGGGGTATACCCCGTCGGCCATGGGATGAACCTCGATGAAGTCCTCAAATGAACTGACGCCGGTTCCCTGTCGTATAAGGTATGCAGTGTATGCGGCAATGATACCGGCTGCCGGTGCAACGGCCTGGATCCCGCACAACCTTCCGGTTTCGGGGTCTGCGGATACCCGCGCAAGCCCGGTCCTGCCTGCGGGAACCGACCAGAACGTTCCCGGCCCGGCCGGTCCGGGCATCATGGCCGATACGGCAGAGGGGTTTTCCCCTTCCACGAACGCGTATTCCTGGGATAGGTTCATGGACTGGGGTATCGCCGAATAGTCCATCTCCCGCTCCCCTCCAAGGATATTTTCGGCAGCCACGATTCCTTCTGCCCGGGCGACAGGTGTGAGGCAGGGGGAACCGGTGACATCGCCACAGGCATACACGTTGGGTAGGCTTGTGCGCATCCTCTGGTTGACAACGATTTCGCCATTGGACCTCTTATCGACGCCTACGATCATATCGGATCGGGCATTCAAGCCTGCCGCAACCAGCACGGCATCGCATGAAAGTTCTATGGCACCCCCCTTTCCTTCGAGCACGACTCCCTCAACCCGGGTGTTTCCCGTGATCTTTTTCAAAGCAGTATTTTCCAGTATTCTCGCCCCGGAAAGCTCATTTCGGGCGAGATGGACCATTTTGGGGTTGAGCTTTTTGAGAAAACCGCTGCGGCTGACCAGCTGGACCTCACTCCCGAATTCCTGGAAGATATAGGCAAATTCGGCGGCCATGACCCCTCCTCCAATGATCACAAGACTTCTGGGAAGGGCTGGCATATCAGGCAGGGAATAGGGGGTTATGATGCCTGGAAGATCGATACCGGGCACTTGAGGTATGTTTGGCCGGGAACCGGTGGCGATGATGACGGCTTCGGCTGGGATTACGTCTTCTCCGATATATGTTGTGCCGTTCTCGAACCGCCCCTCCTTTCCATAGATGATCGAGACTCCTGCTTCCCGTGTCTCGGCATCGAGGATACCGGCAATCTTTGCCTGGACTCCTTTCATCCCGGCAAGAAGATTGGAAAACTGGATGTCCGGCACCGATGAAAAGATTCCAAGGGAATGAAGGTTCCGGGCCGAAGTCCGCACCCGTGCAGCCTCGTTCAGGGCACAGACGACCATGCAGCCGTAATGGAGACACTGCCCGCCAATAGTTCCCTTCTCGACCAGTATAACCTCCTGTCCGTTCAGGGCAAGATGGATCGCTGCCGTTCTCCCGGCCGGTCCCCCGCCAAGGATTCCGATCGTTCCAGCGTCCTGCATCAGAGGATCTCTACTCCTTCATCCATCGGTTCGGAAAGGATTTCACCTGAGTTGGCATTTACTTCCACGATCTTCTTACCCTTGATCTGCCAGACCGGGACGTACATTTGCCGGATTTCTATCCCGAAGTTTGTCCGGTCAGGCTTGATCTCTTTCTCTTCGTAGAAGATGGCATCACCATTAACCTGCTTGATCCGGACCTTCTGGGTGAGTTTGTTGATCAGATCCTGGGTTATCTTCTCGGCAGCGTCTTCCCTGGAGATATGTGGTTTAACTACCTCGGATGCGGCAGGGATCTCTGTCTCGGTGAAATTCAGGCCTTCTGCAGCCACCTGCATTCCAGTGATGGCGTTGATGGCACCGGAACCCTCTGAATCAAATGGGATGCGGTGGTCCTTGTAGACCTTTTCTCCAGCACTTTGGTACGTGTAATACCAGTGTGGCATGAAACGCAGGGATATGGTCCCCCGGAAACCGGCGATCTGTTCGGCGGCCTGACTGTTTACCTTGATCGGCAGGTGCGGAAGGGTAATCCCGGACGATGCTTCCGGAGCGGATGCCCGGGCAGCGGATGCCGCAGAAGGTTCCTGTACTCCCGCAAACGAGAGCGAGAGCGTTCGCTCCAGTACCCGTGCAAGGGCAGCCTCGCCTGCATACCGGACAAATTCATTCACTCCCCACCGGATACAGTGATCGGCCGTGGCAGCCTCATTCAAGGTGAAGAGGAGCTTCTTGCAGTCGAGCTCCTCATTCTCAACTTTCAGGCAGAACTTTGTCCTGTCGAATTCCTCGATTTCCGAAGGATTGTTGGAGCAGAGGACGAGGAGGACTTCCCCCTCACGCATCGCCGAGAAATCGATGGGAGCGTCAACGTCCTGTACCTCAAACCTTGCGGTTTCCAGAATGGTTTTCACCGCATTTCCTGCATTTTCCCGCAACTTTCCTTCCATCAACCATATATTTCCTTCAGCATATAGAACAATTTTTCTATTGCGATGAAGGATGAGTGAACGATAAACCTCTCCATGCCGAACACCCGATCGGGTGGTAACCGGAACCCGGGTGAGTATTTCCCTAATACTTGAGTAGCCAGTGTCGGGATGAACCCGCGGTAAAGAGGCATTCCCTGGAGAACTTAACTGGCTGCAGCGTAACGTGAAGCAGTGATACCGGTCCCTCGTTAATGTCATCAGGATCCTGCCCTGGATGGGGTCCGGGACCCTCGACTTCTAGGCCGGGAGCCAGTTTGAGAAAAAGTTCCAGTACATGGTGAAGAGCCGGATGAAACCCGGGGCCTCGGAATAGAGTGCCGTAAACCCCTCCTCTTTTGATCCCATCACCACCAGGGCCTGTTTTCCATCTACGATGAACACACCTCCCGCCAGGTATTTCCCGGATACACCCCCCGAATCCGGGGGAGTCCTGACCGTCACGTGAATCCGGTCAGGAACCGGGGCCGTAAACCTGTCGGTGATGATGTCGACATGGACTTTCTCGTGCAATGAGTGCAGGGTCGTGACCAGCTCCTGTTTCAGGTGGTCCCAGTAGAAGAGGATCTGAACACGGCTCTGTGCGCCCCTGAGGAGTTCAAGGAGGCGGGAGCGGATCTGTTCATCCCCGTGAATGCTCCAGATGAGCTCCTGGTCGCCCCGCACCGGTCTTGCCGCCTGTAGGTATATCCTTGATAGCTCGCTCTTTGCTTTCGTGGCATCGGACTCAATTGACGCCAGCAGGGAATTGACGGCGTCTTCGGGCTTGACCGGGTTGAAGCGTTTCGGGGTGGCATGAGAAATCGACACAAGGTGTTTCTGGGAGAGGCGTTCGAGGACCGGATAGACCGATGCGCGAGGTACACCAGATAGCTCATGGAGCTCGGTGGCCGTTGCACCAGGGGCCTGGAGCAATGCGACGTATACCAGTGCTTCGTATTTGGTCAAACCGAGGGACTTGAGCAATTCTGCAATCGATGCCCCGGATGATGGGGGTTCTGCCATTGAATACATATATATAGGGTTGATTCTTAAATGTTGTTATCACAAAGACAACAAAGGAAATAGCATGAAAATCGCTCATCTGGGGATTCTGATTATTTTAATCGGTTTTATGATGGTCCCGGTACAGGCGGGAACAAAATACATGTCCGGTGGCCCAAAAATGACAGCCTCGATTGCCGGGAGCAACGAGCTTGCTCCCGGAGAAGATGCGACCATCCGGGTAAACATCGAGAATAACGGTCTCATCGATATCAAGTTCGTCCAGTCCGGCATTGTCGAGCGGGACGACCTCCCCAATACGGCAAAAATGGTCCGGGTAAGACTTGAAAGCGGCAATTCCCCCATCACCATAAAGTCCGATCCCCAGATGATCGGTGATATAAGGGGAGGCACCCATGTTCAGGTTCTGTTCCCTGCAAAGGTAAACACAACCGCTTCGGCCGGGACATACGTCCTTCCACTCACCCTGGAATACACGTATCTCCGCGAAGCGGAGCAGCACGGCCAGGACAGCATCACCTATACCTACAAGGAAGTCAACGAGACTATCGGGCTTCCGGTAATCATCAGTCCGAAGGCATTCCTCGGAATCGAGGATATCACCGTTGATGACCTGAATGCCGGTAACGAAGGATATCTCAACCTCCGGGTCCGGAACTCCGGATATGCAGAAGCTGGTTCAGCAATCCTCAAGATAGCCAGAAACGGCAACAGTCCGGTCATCCCCACGGACAGCGGCATCTTCATCGGCGATTTTCCTATCAATGCCATTGTCGACACACGTTTCAAGGTATCGGTGTCCCGGGGAGCGGGGGCACAAAGTTATCCCATTGATGTGTTCCTTGTGTACAGGGATGACGCTGGCGATACCGTCACTTCTGATAGTGTGACCATTGGAATACCGGTCAAAGGAAAGATCGAATTTGCCGTCACGAGGAATCCCGGACCGGTGCATACCGGTGATAAAACGGTTATCGAAGTCGAATACCAGAACACCGGAGGGGCGACTGCATACAGCGCTCAGGCCCGCATCAGTGCGGTTGATCCCTTCACCAGTAATGACGACACTGCCTATCTCGGGGATGTAGGCCCCGGTGAAAAAGCCGTTGCCCGGTATAAAGTTACGGTGGCCGATTCAGCGACCCCAAAGGAATACGGGCTTGATTCGGAGATCCGGTATCGTGATGCCCTCCAAAACAGCCAGATATCCGATTCGATGAAAGTCAGCATTGTCGTTGAGCAATCATCGGCCATTCTCCCTACTGTGATAGTCCTTATCCTGGTACTTGCCGGAATCGGAGCAATTTATTATTTCATGGTGAGAGAGAAGAAGAGCTGATGCAGTGCTGGAAAGGGCCCCTTCCCTCTCCTGATATCAGGACCATTGAAGATATGGTACCGGTCCTGGCCGACCCAACCTGCAGGGAGACAGGATCGCTCTACTTCATGTACCGCGACCTTGCCCTTACCGGGCAGGACCGCACATGGCTGAAGAAAAACCGTGTCAGCTATGATATCACGGTCATATTGCCGCGGGACCTGTGCGGCGAACTGGCCAAGACCAAAGGTCACTACCACCCCACCGCTCCGTCTGGCACACGATACCCTGAAATTTACGAAGTGTTGGAGGGCAGCGCCCATTACCTCCTGCAGAAGAGGGATCTTTCCGACATTTTAATGGTCCATGCCGGTAGGGGGGATATTGTCGTTATACCCCCCGGATACGGTCATGTGACCATCAATGCGGGGCAGTCGGACCTAGCCATGGCAAACCTCGTTTCGTCGGCGTTTTCCAGCGAGTATGGTGAATACGAGCAGAAGAGAGGTGGGGCCTACTATGAGCTTTCTGGGGGAGATCTGATCCGGAACCCGGCATACGGGGATATACCCGGGCTTCGCCATATCAACGCCTCTAACCTGCAGGCCCGTCTGCCCTTCCCGGATGGAGGGCTATACGAACTTGTGGGAACCGATTACCTCGCGTTTCTGAACTTTCCTGAATATGGAAACGAACTGTTCAGTCTGTTCCAAGAAGCGTAGGTGCCGGGAGACGCTTGTGCTCGCTGGCCTTCACCAGGGAAAGAACCCGTTCTTCGACAGGATTGCTGCTCTTCCAGCCGTTTTGCAAGAGTGACCGGAGTGCGGCATCGATCTCGGTATAGGACAGCCCGATCTCGTGTTCATCCCGCTGACCTGTCCAGAACCCGGCAGATGGCGGTTTTCTTATGATCGTTTCTGGTATGCCGAGGTCACGGGCATAATCATAGACTTCTGTTTTGTACAGGTGCAGGATGGGCTGGATGTCAGCGGCATTATCACCATACTTTGTGCAGTAACCGAGCAGATACTCGGTCCGGTTCGATGTCCCACAGACCAGCCGCCGGTCCATGTTCGCATGGTAGTAGAGGATTGCCATTCGGGTTCTCGCCATCAGGTTCCCGAGCAGGTACGGGGACAGGGTCAACCCCGGGAGCTCACGGTATGCATCAAGGATCGGATCGATCGATATGACCCGGTGCTCCATCCCGAGCCCGCTGCATAGATGGCGCGAGTCTTCGATATCCTCAAGGGATGTCACCGCTGTGGGGAGCGTGAGGCCGAGCACCCGTTCACCTCCAATGGCACGGCAGCAGAAGGCGGCGGTCACTGCCGAATCGATACCCCCGGATATTCCTATAACGATCCTATCCAGCCCGCTGCTCCAGACCGCATACCGGATCATCTGCTCGATCCGGCCCATTGCACATCCCCGGTTCCCGTCCATCGTACACACTATCACCCGGTATCGATTAATCTTTTAGGTGAACAGGGCAGCCGACGACGTTCTATGGATCTCCATCTACCAGGATCTCATCTTTTCCTGGCACCGATCATCGAAGCACTTCCGAGAGCATCCGGCATGTCCTGCACTCCCCGATGAATGGTTCGCCGCAGCGCTCGCAGAAGAGTACTGCAGGCATTCCCCCCTCGCCAGCTCCTGGCAACCGCTCTCCGAGGTTGACCAGGGAGTAACGGGTGGCCGGGTGGCGCCATGTGTAATCGTTGAGCAGGTTCCTGACGTCAGCCCGGAGTGCGTTGTGAGCATAAGGGCACCGTCCGATCTCGAAGCCCTCTACGTGGAGGAGGGCATACAGAGCCACTTCCCGCTCCGGGATATACATGAACGGCTTGATCCGCGGCACCAGCCCTTCGGCAGCAGATGCCGGACGGAGCAGGCGGTCAGCATCGCCGCGGAGGACATTCATCAGTACGCTCTGGGCTTCGTCATCGAGATTGAAGCCGAGGGCGAGCCGGGTGATACCCCGCTCTTTTGCAACCCTGTTCAATAGCTGTCTTCGCAGCACCCCGCAGTAAGAACAGGAGAGCCGGTCGCCCTTTTTCCTGACGATCTCATCTATGGTTATCCCGAAGCATTCAGCAAATGAAGCATGGATGTGCTCGACCCCCAGGTCTTCTGCTATCCGCCGGGCAATCGATAAATCCCGGTATCCGTCAATGCCTTCATCAATGGTTAACGCCATCAGGGTAATGTCGCGCCTTTTCCCGAGCAGCCCGACCAGGAAATGAAGGAGTGCACTGCTGTCCTTTCCTCCCGAGACAGCAACCCCGATCCGGTCGCCAGGGCGTATCCACCGGTGCTGCCGGATGGCACGTTTTGCCTTGGATTCGAAATCCGATATAAAATGGCCCCTGCAGAGATGGAGGCCGGAATAGCGCTGGAGGATGATGGCAGGGCGGCGGCATTTGCTGCAGGGGATATCTGGCAATCAGATCAACCTTTATTTCCCGTATAGATAAAATGGTGTAGAATATATGGGAATTTCTGCTGATCATGTCCGTGGACTACACCGCTACGAAGTCCGTATCCTGCTCATCCTTGAACGCCTGATGCGGCGATACCGCTGGGTCCCCCTCGACATTATAAGGAGGACAATCGGCCTTTCCGAATCGGAGGTGTCCTACAGGCTCGGCAGACTGATGGCAAAAGGTCTTGTGCGGTTCGATGCCGTGCCGTATGAAGGATATTCTCTGGTCTTCATGGGCTACGATGTACTTGCGCTCATCTCCCTTTCCAGGAAAGGCACGGTCCAGGCTCTCGGCCCGCTCATCGGGGAAGGAAAAGAAGCGGTCGTCTACGAGGCCCTCGGGCTCTCTGAACTTGCCCTCAAATTCCACCGTGTCGGCCAGCGCTCGTTCCAGTCCGCCCGGGTCACGCGGGAATATATGCCCGAGGAGAGTCACTGTCCCTGGATCTTTGCCTCCCGTCTTTCGGCCGAACGCGAATTCGAGGCGCTCCGGACGCTCCACCCCGCGGTCAGCGTCCCGCTTCCTGTCGATATCAACCGCCATACCGTGGTCATGGAACTTGTTCACGGGAATACGCTCAACCGGTGCACTTTAGAATCGCCTTCTGAGGTGCTGGCTGAAATCCTAGAAAATGTCCGGCTGGCATACGGTAATGGAATCATCCATGCCGATCTCTCCGAGTTCAACGTAATGCACGACGGCTCCAGGGTCTATCTCATCGACTGGCCGCAGTGGGTAAGCATCGATCACCCCAACGCGGCAGAGCTGTTAGTGCGGGATATCGGAAACATCACCCGGTACTTCTCGCGGAGATACGGCATCGAGGTTCCAGCTGATGATGTCCTGGGTGAGGTCACCGGATGAGGGTGTATGGCATCGATATCATCAAAGGCTCGGTCCGGTCCCGCTCACGCCGCCCGGTGTTTGCCCTGGTGAAAACAGAGGATGGAAAGATCCTTTCCGAGTCAGAAGTGACAGGGTTTCGTCTCTTCCGGACCCTCACCGAAGAACGGCCCGATCTTCTCGCGGTAGACAGCCTCCAGGAGATCGCGGCAGACCAGCACGACCTGTATGCCTTCCTCCAGTCCCTGCCTCCCTTGGTGAAGCTTGTACAGGTCACCGGAGGGGAGCGGAAGGAGACGCTTGGAAAGGTCGCCAGCAGGTTCAATATCAGCTTTGACCGGTTCAATCCCTATGATGAGGCCCGGACCATCGCCCGCGTGGCGGCGCTCGGTGCAGGAGCAGAGGTGATAGCGTTTGAAAACACGAGCGATATCGTGGTAAGCCGCCACCGCTCCCCTGGGAAGGGAGGTTGGAGCCAGAACAGGTATGCCAGGAAGATCCATGGTGCCGTTCAGCAGAAGGCGCGCGAGGTGGAAATGGCCCTGGTCGCCGCCGGCTTGTGCTACCATAAGAAAGAGACGAGGGCGTTTGGGGGCAACAGCCGGGTCTCGTTCGAAGTTTCTGCGCCCCGTGACCAGATCCCTGCCACCACCTTCCGGGGTGCTGATGTCCAGGTGCGTATCAGCGGCCGGCGCCTGGAGCGGATCGCGTTTCGCCCCCTATCAGGGAAACCGCGGTACCTGATCGTGGGGATCGATCCCGGGACGACGACGGCAATTGCGGCCCTTGACCTGGATGGCAACCTGCAGTTCCTGGCAAGTTCTCGGCAGATGGCCATGTCGGATGTAATCGAGGCTATCTACAAAGTCGGAAAACCCCTTATCATCGCCTCGGATGTCCACGAAATGCCGTTTACCGTGGAGAAGATCCGGAGGGCATTCAACGGTGTTGCATACACTCCCCGGCAGGATATGAGCGTTGAGGCAAAGCTCGAACTGACCGCATCTTTCCCATACCAAAACGACCACGAACGTGATGCCCTGGCTGCTGCACTCGAAGCTTTCCGGAGCCACAGGAACAAGTTCCAGAACCTCCTGCGACGGGTTCCTCCGGGATACGATCTCGACGAGGTCCGTGCCGGAATTGTCCGGGGCCAGGCGCTCGAGCAGGTTCTTGCCGACCTCAGGGGGAAGGAGAAACCCCGCGAGGTCGAGGCCCCGAAAATCGAGATCGACGCCAAACGGGACGAACGGATCAGTATCCTCGATGGCACGGTCAAACGTCTGAAAGAGGTCGTACGGGAACTTCAGGAAGAGGTCCGGAAGAAGGATCATGAAGTAATCCGCCTCCAGTCGCGGATGAAGCGGATCCGCTCCCGTGAAGACCAGAAGATGCGCAAAGATGCCGAGCTTGCCACGCGGGATGCGATTATTGCCAGTCTAAAAAAAAGACTCAGGAGGGAGGAGCGGACGGTCCAGAAACTCCGGAAGCGGATGGACAAGATGCGGATCCATGAGGGAGGCTCTCCAGATGAGCGGATGATCCCGGTCAAGGTGCTGTCATCCCTGACCCGGGAAGGAGTGAAAGCCCTGACCGATGAGCTTGGAATACGGGAAGGGGATATCCTGTACGTGCAACGTATCGATACATGGGGCCGGAGTGCTGCCCGGGACCTTGCGCATACGGGCATCGATGCCCTGGTGATCAGGGCCTCCGAGTCCGCCCGGGTAGATCCCCAGCTCTCTGCCATGTTCCGCGAAGCTGAGGTCCCGCTGGTCGACTCCGAATCAGCAGGAATAGTCATGAAGGGAACAATTGCCTATGCCGACCGCGACCGCCTCGATGAAGCCGTGCGGTCCTGGGAGGAGGAGCAGAGAGAGTACAGGCGAGAGAAGAAGGAACAGCTCCTGGAGGATATTTTCCAGGAGTACCGTTCCGAACGGGGCAAGGAGATGAAGAAGGGTGGATGAGCGGGAGTTGAAGGGGATAGTGAGGGAGGTGATCGGCGCCGAGCACACCCTCGATGATTGTGCTGTCTTTGCCTGCGGGGCCAGGCTGATGGTCATCACCACCGATATGCTGCATGAAGAGACCGACTTTCCCCCCGGCATGACAGACTGGCAGAAGGGCTGGATGGGTGCGGCAGTAACCCTCAGCGATATCGCAGCGATGGGTGCTGACCCGGCAGGGGTCCTGATGGCCGTCGGACTCGACAGGACCGGCCGGCTCCGGGATATCCTGGTGGGAGCAAAAGCCTGTTGCGAGCGCTGCGGAGCGCTACTTGCTGGCGGTGACCTCGATTCCCACCGCGAACTGACCCTGGTAAGTTCGGGGATTGGGTTTGCCGACAGGGTTGTCCGGAGGAGCGGAGCACAGCCCGGTGACAGGATCTGCATTACGAATGTGCTTGGCAGGGCCCAGGCTGCACTGGAAGGGTACCGCCAGTACGAGCGGTTCCTGCTCGAACCGGTGCCACGGTGCGAAGAAGGCCTCATTCTGGCAGAGGCAGGTGTCAGCGCGATGATGGATATCAGCGACGGGCTGGTTATATCACTTCATGATATGCTCGATGCAAACACGTGCGGGTTTTCCATCGATTCGACCTTGCTGCCGCCAATTGACGGCATCGATCCTGTCAGGAGCAGGGAGTATGCGCTGTACGGTGGAGGAGACTTCGAGCTGTTGTTTACCTGTCCGCCCCAGATCCTCCCTGTTCCCGGGGTGGATGGAAGGGTTATCGGGACTGTTATCGCAGAACCTGTCGTCCGTGTCGATGGAAAGGTAACAGCCGCTCTTGGATATCTGCATACCTGGAAGGAATAATTGAGCTTGGTAGTTCATTCATGATACTGAGGCGGTGGGAAAGTTTTTATCCATTCATTTGTAAATAAAGGACATCGAAATGGAGGAATTATGATCAGCAAACTAATCCTGGCGAAAATCGCATTCGTTATTCTGATATGTACAGCTGTCATCGGACCAGCAGCTGCTGCGACGGGATACTCTGTATCGGTATCCACCTATGGAAACGGTCTGCCGTCAAGCCAGTTTTCACCATCAAAGCTTTCCGTTTTGAATGATTACAACATCAATAAAGGAACAATTAACGCCATACCAATAACAGGAACGGGTAAAATCAATAACCCTGGTTCTTTTGAGTCCTCCGGTTTTATGCCATCCATCGGTTCAGTTTCTGCCTATTCAAAGATGAATAGCATGCAAAAGACAGAAAACGGTTGTATTGCAATGGAGTACAGCGACCGTGTCTCGATGTCCGGGTCTATCTATACATTCGAATATTCGATCTCATTCCTCTAATTTTTCTGGCACTCAACGCCACCTCTGAAAAATTTTTCCCATGAAAATTCCATGATCCTTTCTCTCATCTGGTTAAAAAATTATAAATACTATAAAAATTCACAACGATGTTAAATAACAATCAAGGTGGCGTAATGAAACGAACATTTGTGCTATTGGTATTTACTATTCTCGTTCTGGTGTCATTTGTCGGAATGGCACAGGCTGGGAGAGCCATTCCAGCCAGCAATGAAACATCCACTATTATTGTTGAAGTCACGGCATATGCGGATACTTCTTTAAGGGCCCGGACGGATATGGCTCTCTGCCAGGGCAATGGGGATCTTAGGGACAATCCGCCTCTTAACAGCAGTGGTGAAGGAGTCAATTGTATCATCTATCAGGAGCACACCATGGCGACGTCCGGTTCAACATACTATACCAAGGACGTCATGGTTGACACCGGAAACCAGATTGATCCGGCCAACAACCTGGAAACAAGCCGGTACATCGATTTCTCGGCCACATCTGACGGTTCTCCAGCAGGGAATATGTTCTCCAGTGAGTCCACAACGGTAACCTCGACATCGACCGCAGCGAGCGGGGCAGGATGCTGTTACTGGGGCGAAAGGGACGACACAACCTTGCCGGCAACCTGTGATCAGATAACAGCCGGGAGCCAGGTGAGCCTGTACGAGGGTGAGGTTACTTCACATAGTTCGGCAAGAACCACCGCTGCATCTATCGAAGAACCTGTCGAATTGACATATTCGGTTAGCGTTGGACCGAGCGCTCAAACCGGTGGAGATCATGCACAGGGATCGGCTACCGCGTACGTAGATGCTGACATAAAAGAAGGCAGCGGGGATGGAACCGCTGTGAGTACTGATATGGGTTACGATCAAACGATTACAGTTCGCGGTTTGATCGATCTGGCCATGGATTTCAGCTTCTCAACCGGTGGATCCTAACCCACAACTTTTTTTAGTTTTCTGTGGAAAATAGTCATTCCTGAATTTCAATTATTAAAAATGAGAGAATTTAGAGTGTATTTCTGCCCGCTCCGGGCACTTTGTATTCCGTTTCTGATACATCATTCCTTGAGAAGTGCATAAAAGTAAAATGCTAAGCAATTTACTGCGAGATCGTTCCTGTTTTTTTCCAGATGGCTTCGTAATTTCAAATCAAGGATATATGAAGGTGTCTTCTCAATTTGCCATCACTTTATCCCCGGCCTCAGCAGCTTCGAATTCAAAGATTACCGCCCCCTCCTGGGAAAAATTGGCAGGGGAGTGTCTAGTTATAAATCCTTAAAAATTATTCACCACGATACGATGGCCAGGTTGCCCGTATTGCCAGGGTTCTTCCAATTTCTGCATCCTTATTATTGGGACTGATACTGAGTGCGGTATCAAAAGCCTTCACGGCCTCGGAAATTTTTCCCGCCTTCAGTAGTGCATATCCTTTGTTTGACCATGCATCGCTATTGCGTGGATCGAGGGAAATTGCCATGTCAAACATGCCGATGGCGTCTTCAAACCTTCCTGTCCTGTAGAGTGCAAGACCTTTGTAGGTATAAGCTTCAACATTGCCGGGTTCGAGGAAAAGAACATCATCATAGACGGTGATTGCCTCAAGATAGCTGCCGGAATTGACGAGCATGTATCCTTTATTAAGCCTGGCAGCGACATTGTCCGGCTGCATCCGGATCACTTTATCATACAATCTTATTGCTTCATCGTAGTTTTTGGCAATCCCCAGTGCATAAGCCTTATTTAAAAGAGCCGGTACGTTTTCCGGGTCCTTATCGAGAAGCGCATCGTAGTAATGGATTGCTTCATACGTTCTCCCCAACGAGTTGAGGGCGGAGACTTCATATGCCCAGGCATCGGTATCACCGGGATTCAGATCAAGGGTTTTCCGGTATGCCTCGATCGCCCCTTCATAATCACCTGTTGTGTGGAGTGCATACCCCAGACTGAACCAGACATTCGGAGAATTTTCATTGAGTGACAGGGCTGACCTGTATGCAGGCACCGCATCATTAAATTTCCCGGAGGCTGCAAGGGAATTTGCTTTGGTAACCCAGGCGGGATAGTTCCCTTTGTCAGCTGCAAGCGCATGATCGCTTGCTTTGACCGCAGCTTCAAAGTTACCGGTATGGTACAGGGCGTTTGCCTTGTATCCCCACGTCTGACTCTGAGAGGGATCAATTTCGAGGGATCTGTTGTATGCTTCGAGAGCGTTGTCATACCTTCCCATGTATGCCAGCAGGTACCCCTTGTTTACCCAGGCAACTGCATTTTCCGGCTCGATAATAAGGGACTGGTTATACGCCTCAAGTGCCTCTTCTCCCTTTCCAAGGTTGATGAGAGAGGTCCCTTTATTGTTCCAGGCAACGCTGTTTCGCGGATCGAGTTCAAGAGCTTTTTCTGCCGCATGCAGTCCTTCGTCGTAGCGACCCAAATTGTTCAGGACAAAAGCTTTCTGCGCCCAGAAAGTGGTATTTTCAGGAGATGCCTCAGTGACCTGATCATAGAGGGTAAGTGCATCGTCGTAACGTCCCTGTCTCACCAGCAGCGAAGCTTTTCCGGACAATGCCGTGATATCATCGGGATTTAACTGCAATATCCGATCATATTCCCTGAGCGCCGACCTTAAATCCCCTGTGAGAAGCGAGAGTTCAGCGAGGGATTTTGCTGCGGGTATAAACCGGGGATCGATCGAGAGGGCATACTCATAGGATCCCTTTGCACCGGTAAAATTCCCCAGTGCCCGCAACAGGTCGCCGCGATCTTTTGCCGTAACTGCCCGCCCTGGGTCGAGTGAAAGTGCCTGATTATATGCTGCCAGTGACTCGTTATACCGGCCTGTCGCGGCAAGGGCCTGCCCCTTGCAACTCCAGATAACCGGGGAGTCAGGGTTCTCCGAGAGTCCCTGTTCATAGACCCGCAGGGCTGTTTCCGGTTCACCATTCAGGATAAAGATACTCCCCTTGTAGGCCCATACAGGTGCCATACCGGGATCCAGCTGCAATGACATGTTGTACGCAGCGAGAGCTTCACCAGACCTTCCTGTCTTCTGGAGAAGGATCCCTTTCCTGGCCCACAAGGTTGCATTGGAGGGTTCTCTGGCAATGAGAGTATCAAACTCATGCAACGCCCGTTCGACTTCCCCGGGGTTCGAGATATTGATATTTTCCGGTTCGTTTGGGTTCATCGAAAAAAAACCGGATGAAACCAGGTCTGAAATATTGATAGTGGTATGGTTCCCGAATCCCGGGGCAGTACAGCCGGACAGGCCAATGCAAAGGAGTAGTATGCCAATGACCATTACCGGTGGATACTTCATGTTCACATAATTTGATGACCATTCTATAAAGTCACTCTGTCAGGTGAAAATGATGCCTTGGAGTGAAAAATTGCGTCTCCAGGATTACCGTGCTATTTTTCAGGGGTCATAAAGGGTTGCGAAATATCACAGATCAAGCAGGTAAGTTCTATTTTATCGACCAAGCCGTAATCAGAGCCACGGGTAACACTGGCACTCCGGATAACTCGGGTGTATGTCATGGCATTGAAAGAAGGGAATTGCTGCCGCCAGTTGACTTGACCGCAGAGTCCCGGCCTGCTGCACGCCACCGATGTAGAACCGAAGCAGAAATCCGGAGTCGGAAATCGCCTGACCTAATAGACCTTCCACCAGAAGGAGATTGTGCAGAGACCGGTCACGCCGTTGTAGTTCGGGCATTTCGCCAGACATGGTACAGATTCCGCAGCGAATCCGGGTGAAGCCGGGAACATCGGGAATTTTTCCCGGAGGTTAAACTCGCATCGTTCCTGTTGTGAGATTTGCCAACCCCGTGTTCTGTAACAGTAATCTGTTCAGCAAGAGCTCACGTGATTTTTTAAAAAAAGAAAAAGGGCCCGGGGATATCCCCCGGTGTTTCACCTTTCGAAGTTCCGGTTATGCGAACTTCGAGGTGTAGCCCATGCTCTTTGCGAAGGACGAGATGTCACCAGAGAAT
>JALHCK010000018.1 GCA_022841205.1 Methanomicrobiales archaeon
AAGAAAGAATAGTGTCTGGATTATTTCCGATATTCAGTATCATACCTTCCTTATCTGATTTGCCTAAAAATCAATCTATTAGAGATCCCGTAATCAGAGTAAGTGACCTAACTATCACGGCTCCTTCTATATTTACAGAAGAGACTTTTGGGGAATTGGATTTTTACCTTTTCGTTCCCAACAAGGCAAAAGATATTGAACCAAGGGCTGCCGGCTTAGCGATTATACTAATGGATAATGACTCCTTAGCACAGGTAGCATATGAATTTGCAAAAGCTTCTACTCAAGCTATTGAGCTCACTATTGTTGCCGCAATAAAAAAACCCAAATCTGGATATGATATAGAGATCATCAATGAGCTAGTTAGTTTTCTAAGAAGCAAGTATAGCATAGCTGAAACAAAAATATGGAGCGTAGGAGAGGGAGCAGGCGCACCAGCATGCATTGCTCTCAACAGAGCTTATCCTTCTGCTTTTGCATCAGTTGCAGTCAATATTGATGTGGAAGCTTTTGAAGGGCCTTGGCTTGCTACAAAGCCTGTTTTGCCAGGGTCTGATTATAAAGTGGTGGATGTTCCCAAATGGACTGTAACTAAACAAATGGAACGCACCATAAATTGGACAAAAAAACATCCAGATTATATAACAGTAACCGCTTCGAGCAATCAGCAAGATGCCATACTGGCCACGGATAAGGATTATTGCGGCCCAACAGCATGGAAAGCTACGGAACCAGGTCCTAGTTGGATAAGCATTGATTTTGGAGAACCTCTTTACATAACCAGATGGGCAGTGCTAGCAACAGAAGTTAACGACAATTATGCTCTCGAATATAGTGACAACGGCGTCAATTGGTCTGGATTGGATACTATTAGCAGCAATAAAAACGCAAGAATAGACAGATTTGTAAGAAGAGGCGTTCTTGCGCAATATTACCGACTCTCCTCTACAAATCCCATGTCAATTAGAGAATTCGAAGTGTATGGTGATCATTGCAGCTTTGATGCTTTTGGCTATAGATTATACAACGGCAGAAATGGTTCTTACCTACATTTTCGGATATTCAAGCCCAATAGAGCGTACTATCGTAATGATACTAAGGTCCCCCTTGTAGTTTTTCTACATGGCGCAGGCCAAAGGGGACATTATAACAATGCACAGCTAGGGATAACAACCGGAGAAGGTGCCACTAATATTGCCTATGATTGGTGGCAAAAGAAACATCCCTGTTACATTATTGCAATTCAATGTCCATTAGAGGAAGCGCATTTTTTTGAACAGATAGCCGCAAATGAGGTCGATATTATCAAACAAGTAATTGCTGAATTTCCAGACATTGATAAAGACCGTGTCTATGTTACTGGTCTATCATTAGGTGGCTTTGGGACTTATAAACTAATTGTGGATTATAGTGATATTTTTGCTGCTGCCGTTCCATTAGCTGGTGGCGGTTTTGACAATGGCAAAGGTCCAACTGATCCTGATAACTATATTTCTAGAGTATCTAATATCAAAAATATGCCTATTTGGGCTTTTCATTCTGAAGATGATGATTTGGTGAGTATAAAGTTGGGAATTTCTATGGTGGAAGCTATCAAAGCAATTGGTAACACAAATATTAGGTTTACCGTTTATCCTAAAGGGACATTTGGCTTCACCCCGCATTATTGTTGGCTTTTTGCTTATTATGATTGGGATATGTGGGAATGGCTTTTTGCCCAAAATAGAAAGTTCTGGGCCAAATAATAGCTTTAGTAAGGAATAGAAGGCAATCGAGAAGGTAGCCAGGCAGCATGTCTTTGTCTTCCCTTGACATCAATCCATTGCCTGCGTTATAAATACAGCCGCGCTAGTCGAGCTGCACAATTACAAAACCGTACAATCGCTGAGTCCTAAGAACGGAAAGCGAGTATCGACTGAATTACAATGCGAAATTGCAGCAGCAAACCCGCCCAGATGGTGGAATTGGCAGACACGCTAGATTCAGGTTCTAGTGCGAAAGCATGGGGGTTCAAGTCCCCCTCTGGGCATTGTCCTTATAAGTCAAGCAAAAAACCACTTTTACCATTGATAATGCTGAACAATTCAATTTTAGACTCTTTTCTGTGTTTTAGACTCTTGTATATCTTTTTAGTTTAGTTTACCATAAACATGTAGACAATATGTAGGCAATACGTAGACGTAGGAACCTTCTGTTTTGTGTAGACATTATGTAGGCTTTATGTAGGCAATACGTAGATAATATGTAGACATAGGAATATTTATATATGGGATAAAGTATTAAGTATTTCAGTTTTAGAACATTCTATATGGAGGACAACATGTGCATAAAAAGACAGGGTGGTGCAAAACTAGCTTCAATATCAAGCATTTTATCATTCCTTTGAACCTTAAAATAATCGCATAAGTTATAATCTGTGAATGTTCCAAGCTAGAACATTCTGATAGAAGAATGCAAGCTGAAACCTTCCGTAAGGAGGACAATATGGGTGTAAGAATACGAGAGAAGCGAGGCAAGCTATATCTTGATATCATGTACAAAGGGCAGCGACGCTGGGAAGCGCTAGACCTTAGAGTACCTAAAGATGCAGCAGCGAAGCGTGAGACTATGCGCCTTGCTGAGGCGATACGCCATAAACGTGAGCTACAACTAACCTCTGAGCGCTATCAGCTACTCGATCCTGTC
This sequence comes from Methanomicrobiales archaeon, assembly GCA_022841205.1. Lineage (GTDB taxonomy): Archaea > Halobacteriota > Methanomicrobia > Methanomicrobiales > Methanospirillaceae > UBA9949. Next base: position 2,686 of record JALHCK010000018.1, read on the forward strand.
GCCTCTAAGCAAACACTGACCCTCTATGCTGAGAAGGTCGCCGCAACCTATGACAAGAAGATGCACTTGCCGAAATCCTTGAAGTACCTAAGACCATACGCAGGCGAGACCTTACTTTGTGATGTAAACGAACGCTTTGTCGATGGCTATCGAGCGTACCTTCTAGGACAAAAGACAATAGGAGCAGCGACAGCGAAGCACTACATTGATGCGCTTAAAGCGCTTCTAGCAAAAGCAGAGCGTGAGCGGCTTATTGAACACAACCCTGCAAAGGGCATGAAGACAATCCGTGTTCCTGAGCAAAAGCGACCATTCCTTACCATCGAGGAGATACAAAAGCTATACAATACGCCTGCACCTGGAGGCGAGCTTGCAGAAGAATGCAGGCGTGCTTTTTTGCTTTCATGCTTTACAGGCTTACGGCTTAGCGATCTAAAAACCTTGACCTGGGGAGATATCGAGCGAGCGCCTGAACCTATGATCGTAAAGCGGCAGTCTAAGACAAAGGACGTAGTGCGAATACCACTTGCACCTACGGCATGGGAACTGATCGATGATAGAGAGCTGCACCACCGCGATGAGCTAGTATTTCCGAGGATGACAGCGAGTAAGGGCGTCAATGTATATATACCACTGAATACGTGGCGAAAGAAGGCAGGCATAGACAGGGCTTTTGGCTGGCACGCAGCACGACATTCTTTTGCGATGATGACACTAGAAGCGAGTGGCGATATCTATAGTGTTTCAAGGTTGCTAGGGCATTCTGATATACGGATTACTGAAGTGTACCTGCGCCTCTTAGATAGCCGCAAGAAAGAGATAATTGCAAGCCTTCCTGAGCTTAAAGATGAGCAAAAGACCTTTGAATTTAAGCAGCCGAAGCAAGCGTAAGCTAAAGTAAGCGAAAGCAACGCCAACATAGCTTCGTATTCTCTAGTAGGAACAGCGCTATAGATATTTGATCACCAGTACCTCAAAACGGCCGCTATGCGTTCGGATACTTGTACAGGATAATTACCTTGGTAACCAAAGAGAACCTCACTATGGCCTTCTATTTGAATGTCGATTAGCGAAGATTGTACAATTTCCTAAGCAAGCACAAGATATTTATATTCTCCAAAAGCAATTAAAACATTAAGTGAGCCAAAATAACTAGCAGATAGTTTTTGATTAGATTCGGTAGTGACGGCTTTATTTCGTTTTGCAATTGTGATATTATAAAAGTATGAATATTGAAGCGCAGAACAAGGCTGATCGTGCATGTGCGCTTGCACTTATTCGCAGGTTTTTTAGGCTCCATTATGACGAGCTAAACCTGAGGGCTGATGGAAGTTTCCGAACGCTGCGAGAACTGGGCATTCCTGAGACAGAAACACCGCCACGCGTGTTGCAGCGCTACCTAGGAGGCGCGGCAAGTCATTGGGGTAGCATTATTCACAACGGCGAGCCTCCAACCAGGCTGGACATGCAATGCCTTCGTGCTTCGATCGAACTTAAAACCGCTGAGGACATTCGAGAAAAAACAAAACTGATTCGAGCCATGCAGCGGGCTGCTGATAGTGGAGGAATAACGGGGATTGAGGGAGAAAAACAACCGATCAGGCGCCGTGATGGCGGCGCGTATTTTATGTACGCCCTCACGCACCACAGTGGCCTCCCGCGGAAAGGTTTCCCGCGGCGCTATGGTTGATCGATAATTATTGCGCGCGTTGCGCGCTGATAGTAATATAAAAGCGCTTGGCACGCCTTAAATGGCTTGGCGCAAATAAAATTAAATTCGAGCAACGCCGATCAGGTAGGCTTCCTGTGCTCCAGGGAGAACTATAATGATCGGCGATTTTGTTTCTGTAGACGAAGCTTGCGCAATTCTTCACTGCAAAAAGAGTTACATTTACCAACTTATTCACCGCAAAACAATTCCGTTTTATAAGCCTAGCGGAGGCCGCGTTCTGTTCGACGCTCGAGAGCTTGAGGATTTTATTCGCAAGGGGCGCGTCAGCACGCATACTGAGCTTCAAGACCATGCCGTCACATTGCTGAACAAGCGAGGCTCGCGATGAGCACCGCAGGATTAAAAAAGCCTGCTGGCGGAGCAGGCTTAAACGAGAAAGTAAATAATTCAAGCTACAATAAAAACTTATCACAACTTTACTGTCGCGTCAATGCACTTTGTCAACGCTGGGACATGACCCGCGAGGACTTCGCCCGTGCGGCATCAGTATATGCGCTGATTTTCCGAGATTCTGCACCTCGCCATATACAACTACTTTACACAGGTAAGCCTAGCCTGTACAGCGAACACGGAAAGCAACTTGCGCTTGCATTCTTTCTAGTTTATATGGAAGCTTCGGAAAGGCTTGCGGCCTTGAACGATCCTGCCGACCTCGATGCGCGCGAATGCTGGGGCATCGCCATTGACTTGGCTGGGGGCACGCCATGATTGACGCAAAAGCTGAGTTTTACAATGCGATACGGCGCGATTTTTCTAGCGGCATCGTTCAAACACCGGACGGACGATCACAAACATTACAAGACATTTACACGCGCCTTGAGGCTGAAGAAATCAGTGCAGCGCTTCCGCTGATTCCTAAACTGGGCGAGATAGAATACGAGCAAAATCGAGCCGAGATCGCACAGAGAGCTGGTGTTCGACCTACTGCACTGGATAAGCTTCGAAGGCAAGCAGCGAAACAGGAAAATGGCGCGAAATTGCAAGGTCGAGCACTCGAACTTCCAGAGCCTATACCTGCACCAGAGCCGCAAGACGGCGAGAAACTACTCGATGACGTGGCAAAACAAATTCGGAGTTTTGTAGTGGCTGATGCAGTAAATATTGATGCGATATCGCTTTGGACAGTTTTCGCGCATATTGCACAAAAGGCACCAGTATGTCCGAATCTTGTTTTTTCAAGCGCAGTAAAGGCGTGTGGCAAAAGTACCGCGCTAGACGTCGTTTCGAGGCTTGTACCTAAGCCGCTAAGTGTATCGAGCATTAGCGTTGCAGCGTTGTTCAGAACCGTGGAGTTACTTTCGCCAACGCTCTTAATTGATGAAGCCGATGCCATGTTCAGACAGAACGATGATTTACGCACGCTAGTGAACGCTGGCTTCACGAAAAGTGCCGCGCAAGTGGTAAGGATAGTGGGCGATGAGCTTGAGCCGAGACTCTTTAACGTATACGCGCCGAAGGCTATCGCTCTAATAGGCAACCTTCCTGACACGATAGAAAGCCGTTCTGTCATTATACGGATGCGCAGGCGACTACCTGACGAACCTATCGAACGCCTCAGAAGCGATAAAGATCAAGGCTTTGCACCGCTGGCTTCACGAATTACACGCTGGGCGCCGGATAACGCCGAGAAAATCCTTGCACGAGAGCCGCAAATAGATGCCGTGCTAAGCGATAGGCAGGCAGATGTATGGCGTGAACTTTTACGTATAGCGGACACAGCAGGCGGCGAATGGCCACAGAGAGCACGGATCGCCGCGCTTGAGCTTTGCGCGAAACAAAGCGATGAGAGCGACTTGAGCGTGCGGTTACTGGCAGATATACAAAGGATATTCAGCGAACAACCAGAGAGAACGAAGTGGCCGAGTCAAGCGCTTGTGGATGCACTGAATGCGCTTGATGAAGCGCCGTGGGCTGACTACAACAACCACAAAGGAATTAGTACAAACAAGCTTGCTAAAATGCTGGCAAAATTTGAAATACACACAAAGCAGGTACATGAGGGCATAAAAGGATTTAAAGCTTACAGTAAAAATTCCTTTGATGAATTATTTGCGAGATACCTTACACAACCGAAACCCGAAACAAAACAAGATAATGCTTTGCCTGATAACAACTTACAAAGTTTCGGTTGTGTTTCGGTTGCGGATGACAAACGAAACCTAGAGCTTGATGTTGAAGGAGAGACGATGGAAAGCGGCAACTTTACAAACGACGATCTTGCTATTGTGGCAAGTGTGTTTCAGCGCCTTATCGAGACTAACAAGAATGGCTTGTGCATAGCGAACTGGAAACTATCATGTATGGCAGAAGGCGTAACTTCAGAGGCTTTCGATGCAGCGAAAAAGTACTATGACGAGCTGGGATATTACATACAAGAAGGCGGCAGAGTTAGGCTATCGGCCTAAAGTTTCGGATTGCAAACGAAACCGAAACCGATGCGAAACGTGCTTATGTTTATATAGTATAGAGAGATACGGTATAAAAGTTTCGGTTTCGGTTACTTTTTGAGATAGGAGAAAAAAATGAAACGAACGATAAGCGAGAGGGACGTTAAGGTAGAATGGCTTGCTTTTGATCTTGCGGCTGATTTCGGAGTAGACCTTGCGTGTATCGCAAGCGAACACCTTATTGGCTGGCAGCTCTACGAGTATGTCATAGATGCGTTAATAAAGCGCGACAAAGAAGCGTGCGTTGAACCACTGCGCCAATACGCGAAACATTGGCACGGAGCCTACGATTTATCACCAATACCTAAAACCTAAGTGTATACTTTTTTATAAATGCGAAATCATGGATGGGAGCATAGAATATGAACGAACTTGACTTAAGGCAAAGAAAAAAACTTCGTCAACTTGACAGTCTTGCGAACGTGAGGCGTGAGCTAGCGACTATTTATCACGAGGCAAGGGCGGCGGAGCCTGATCCTGTCATGATTCAGAAATATCGCGCATTATGTTTCATATTGAATGCACTGGCGGATATCCTGCGGGACGAAAAAATTGAAGGCGAGTATGAAGCGCGATTAGAGAGACTAGAGGAAGCCGTAAAGGCGGGAGGAAAAATCGATGATTTCAGAATTCAATTCTAGGCTTAAAGCCGTAGAAAAAGTGGCGAGCGTTGAAAGTAACGACGACATTCTATTGCGAAAGCTATCGGCCTTCAAGGATTATTGCGAAGCACCTAGTGGCTCAACGAAAAGAGAAGCGTTAAAGGCTTGGCACAGGCTCGATCCGACAGAAAGCGCGATTAAAATTGCAGAAGTTATCGAACAGAGGATCGCGCTGGCGAAAAAAACAAGTATCGAAAATCAGAATATTGCCATGCTTGCGGGCTGGCAGGATTATGGAGGCGGACTATGTCGATAGATATTCGACTTATATAAGCGTTTGAAGATTACAAAACAATGCGAAAAGCTACCTCTATGAATAATAGAATCGAGAAGGGGCAAGCCATTATTGAGCTTTTGAAAAGAAACATAGACAGCACTTTTCATGGTCAAAATATCAATAAATACAACAATATTTGACAGCAGCAATAAAGAAGGATACAGTGGGAATGTCTCTTAAAACGATTAATAATAGAGATTAGCTAAAAATTGAGGAGAATCTTTCATGGATTCCAAAAAAAAGAAGAATTCAGTGGAGCAACATAAACAGGATAATGAACAAATAGAGCCACACCGCCGTGAACAAGAGCGTGCCGAACTCTATAAGGCAATCTGGAATATTGCTAACGACCTGCGGGGCAGCGTCGATGGCTGGGATTTCAAGCAGTATGTGCTTGGCATGTTGTTCTACCGGTATATCTCCGAAAACCTTGCTAACTACATCAATCAAGGGGAACACGAAGCAGGGAACACCGACTTTGACTACGCCCAGCTTTCCGATGCCGAGGCCGAACAGATCAGGGAAGATATGATCCAAACTAAGGGATTTTTTATCCTGCCGAGCGAACTCTTTGAGAATGTGAGGAAGCGTGCCCCTCACGATCCCAACCTCAACGAGACTTTGGACAAGGTGTTCAAGAACATTGAAAACTCAGCCAAGGGCAGCCAGAGCGAGGACGACTTTGAGGGGTTATTCGATGATATCGACGTCAATAGCAACAAGCTCGGGCCTTCAGTTGACAAACGGAATCAGCGGCTTGTAAAGCTCTTGAATGGCGTTGGGGATATGCAATTGGGGGATTACCAGAACCATACGATCGACGCTTTTGGCGATGCCTACGAGTACCTCATGAGTATGTATGCCTCCAATGCAGGCAAGAGTGGTGGCGAGTTCTTTACGCCCCAGGAAGTTTCGGAGCTCTTAACCCGCATTGCGGTCTTTGGCAAGACCGAAGTGAACAAGGTGTACGACCCTGCCTGCGGTTCAGGTTCCTTGCTTCTTAAGTCCGCCAAGATTCTTGGCAAAGAAAATGTCCGGCTTGGCTTTTTTGGTCAAGAGATCAACCTCACGACTTACAACCTCTGCCGAATTAATATGTTCCTCCACGACATTGATTACACCAAGTTTGATATAGCCCATGGCGATACGCTGACAGACCCCTTACATTGGGACGAGGAGCCGTTTGAGGTAATTGTTTCCAATCCACCATACTCCATCCATTGGGAAGGCGATTCAAACCCTCTTTTGATCAATGACCCACGGTTCTCGCCTGCCGGAGTCCTGGCACCCAAATCCAAGGCCGACCTTGCCTTTATTATGCACAGCCTTGCGTGGCTTGCCACCAACGGTACTGCGGCAATCGTCTGTTTCCCCGGAGTGATGTACCGTGGCGGGGCGGAGCAAAAGATACGGAAGTACCTTATCGACAACAACTATATCGATTGTGTCATCCAACTGCCGGACAACCTCTTCTTCGGCACGAGTATCGCCACCTGCATCATGGTGTTGAAGAAATCCAAGGCCGAGAACAGTACCTTGTTTATCGATGCCTCCAAAGAGTTCGTCAAGGTAACGAACAGCAATAAGCTGACCCAGGAGAATATCGAGACGATAGTCACAGCCTATACGGAGCGGGCCAGCAAGGACTATTTTGTACACCTCGTACCTAACGCAACGATAGCGGCTCACGAGTACAACCTGTCAGTTTCGACCTACGTAACCCAAGAAGACACTAAGGAGAAGGTAGATATTAAGGCCCTCAACGCTGAAATCGAGAAGATTGTGGCGAGGGAGCAGGTCCTACGGGACGAGATCGGGAAGATTATCGCTGAGATTGAGGCAGGCTCATGAGTAAATTAGACGAGTTGATAGCGGAGCTGTGTCCTGAGGGGGTGGAATATAAATCCTTAGGAGAAATATGCGAAATTAGAAGTGGATGGGGGTTCCCTAACGTTGAACAAGGGAAATTAAAAGGAGATTATCCATTTTATAAAGTTAGTGATATGAATTTAGCCGGTAATGAAACGTTGATGACCATTGCCAATAATTATATTGATATTTCTACAGCTAGCCAATTGGGCTGTAAACCTGCACCCGAGGGAACGATTATATTCCCCAAAATTGGTGCCGCTATTGGGACAAATAAAAAACGATTGCTTTCAAAAGAGTCTTGTTATGATAATAACATAATGGGATTGATACCTAGTGAAGTTATAATTTCTCGATACTTGTTTTATCAGATGAGCTCTGTAAATTTAAATAATTTTGCTGATTATTCTGGTGCGATGCCCTCAATCAGAAAAACAACTATAGAGAAATATATTATTCCTCTTCCCCCTCTCCTCGTGCAGCGCGAAATCGTGCGGATTCTGGATACATTCACAGAGCTTATCGCAGAGCTTATCGCAGAGCTTATCGCAGAGCTTACCGCGCGGAAAAGGCAGTACGAGTGCTACCGCGACAAACTCTTGTCTTTCAATATTCAAATGGGCCCGTCTTCGAAGGAACAAGAGCCAAAAACTCAAACACAATCTTATTTTGCTGGGTACGTACCTTATAAGCCATTGGCTGAAGTACTTACTATAAAGAATGGAAAGGACTATAAGAAATTCTCACAAGGAAGTGTCCCAGTCTACGGTTCAGGCGGAATCATTGCCCATATTGATCAATACGTTTACGATAAACCGTCTGTACTTATTCCAAGAAAAGGATCATTGAATAAACTATACTATGTCGATTTTCCCTTTTGGACAGTAGACACTATTTTCTACACAGAGATCAATTCAATAATCGTTCAACCAAAGTTTGTTTTCTATTTTTTGCAGGCACAGCACCTAGAGAGACTCAATACCGCCGGTGGCGTTCCAAGCCTAACCCAAGCCATGTTGAACAAACTGCTAATACCCGTGCCTTCTCTTTCAGAGCAATCCCGTATCGTCGCCATCCTCGACCGCTTCGACGCGCTCTGCAACGACCTTTCGAGCGGCCTTCCTGCAGAAATAGCAGCTCGCCAGAAGCAGTATGAGTACTACCGAGACAAGCTCCTTACCTTCAAGGAGAAGAGTGCATGACCGGGTACAACGTCGTGGCTTCTACCGAAGAGCGTACCGTTGTCGCTGAATATGTTCCTCAGTATGCACGCCCCGATTCCTACCAAAGCGAAGCCGATCTCGAACTCGAGTTCATCGGGCTCCTCCAAGAACAGGGTTATCAATACCTACCCATTCACCATGAAACCGAGCTTGTCCAAAACCTGCGCACCCAATTGGAACGCCTTAATAGCTATTCGTTTTCAGACACTGAATGGAAGCGCTTCTTTGCCGAGGCTCTTGCCAATAGCAGCGAAGGCGTCGTCGAAAAGACCCGAAAAATTCAAACCGACTATAAACAGCTTCTCAGGCGTGACGACGGCACTACCAAGAACATTTACCTCATCGACAAAGAAAACATCCATAACAATAGCCTTCAAGTGATTAACCAGTATGAAGAGGCTGCAGGTACCTATAAAACACGGTACGACGTCACCATCCTCGTCAATGGCCTCCCTTTGGTCCACTGCGAGCTCAAGCGCCGTGGCATTGCCCTTCGAGAAGCTTTTAACCAGATCAAACGCTACGAGCGGGACAGCTTTTGGGCTTCTAGTGGCCTTTTTGATTACGTCCAGCTATTTATCATCTCTAATGGTACCCACACCAAGTACTATTCCAACAGCACACGCTTAAATCATGTGAGAGAGTCTTCGGAATCGGAACGAGTTCGCAGTAAGAAAACCAGCAATAGCTTTGAGTTTACCTCTTACTGGGCGGATGCCAAGAACAAGACGATTACTGACCTTGTGGACTTTGCCAAGACCTTCTTCGCTAAACACACCTTGCTGAATATCCTCACAAAGTACTGCGTCTTTACAACCGAAAACCAGCTCCTTGTTATGCGTCCCTACCAGATCGCTGCTACGGAGCGCATCCTTTCCCGTATCCAGATAGCCACAAACTATAAGACGACCGGCACCATTAAGGCGGGCGGCTATATTTGGCATACCACGGGCAGCGGTAAAACGCTCACCTCCTTCAAGACCGCGCAGCTTGCCTCCGAGCTTCCCTACATCGACAAGGTCCTTTTCGTGGTTGACCGAAAAGACCTCGATTACCAGACGGTCAAAGAGTACGACCGCTTCCAAAAGGGCGCGGCAAATAGCAATACGTCGACGCGAATCCTACAGCATCAGCTCGAAGACCCTTCTGCCAAGATCATCATTACGACCATCCAGAAACTCGAGCTCTTTGTCTCGCGGAACAAGACACACGAGGTGTACAAGAAGCACGTCGTCATCATTTTTGACGAATGCCATCGTTCCCAGTTTGGAGACATGCACGCCAAGATCGTCAAGTATTTCAGGAACTATCACCTCTTCGGCTTTACAGGAACGCCAATTTTTGCCCCCAACGCGGGGCAGGGTACCAATGCTGCCTTTAAGACCACCGAACAGACCTTCGGCGAACAGCTCCATAGCTATACCATCGTGGACGCAATCAACGACGGAAACGTGCTGCCCTTCCGCATTGACTACGTGAATACGGTCAGGATGAAGGACGAAGTCAAGGACAAGAAAGTATCGGCGATCGACACGGAACGGGCCCTTGCCGCTCCAGAACGGCTTCATGAGGTTGTGAGTTATATACTCGAGCACTTCGACCAAAAGACCAAACGGAATAACTACTACGCCCTCGAAGGTAAACGTGTTTCGGGCTTCAATGCGATTCTAGCCACAAGCTCGATTCCGGTCGCCATGAAGTACTATACCGAGATAAAGAACCAGCTTGCAGAGAAAAGCCGTAAACTCAATGTTGCCATAATCTATAGCTATAGCCCCAACGAAGCTGACCCTGAGGATGTCTTCCCTGACGAGGACTTCGACACAAGCGGGCTTAATGCAACTCAGCGAGATTTCCTCGAAGCAGCTATTGCCGACTACAACGCCGACTTCAATACCACCTTCGACACTTCAGCGGAGAAGTTCGAGAACTACTACAAGGATGTGTCCCTCCGCATGAAAAGACGCGAGGTAGACCTTCTCGTCGTCGTCAATATGTTTCTGACGGGCTTTGATGCAACGACCCTCAATACCCTGTGGGTAGATAAGAACCTGAAACAACACGGGCTTATCCAGGCATTCTCCCGTACCAATCGCATTCTTAATTCCGTAAAGACCTATGGGAATATTGTGTGCTTCCGGGACCTCCAGCACGCGACCGACGAGGCTATTGCCCTGTTTGGGAATAAGGATGCTGGTGGCATTGTGCTTCTTAAGGGTTTCGAAGCGTACTACGAAGGCTACGACGAAAACGGCAAGCACTATCCTGGGTATGTCGAGCTTGTCGATGAGCTTACGACCAAATTTCTCTTGGGCCGGCCGATTATCGGGGAACAGAACGAGAAGGACTTTATACGAACCTTTGGGGCGCTCCTCAAGGTTCGCAATATCCTCACGGCCTTTGACGCGTTTGAGGGCAAGGGGATCCTTTCGGAGCGGGAACTCCAAGACTACCAGAGCGAGTATATCGACCTCTATCAGGAATTCATCACAGTCGAGAAAGCCGACAAGGAACAGATCACTGACGACCTTGTCTTTGAGGTCGAACTCATTCGGCAGGTCGAGATCAACATCGACTATATTCTGCTCTTAGTCGCGAAGTACCGCGACTCGAACTGCCAAGACAAGAGTATCCTTGTATCGATCGACAAAGCGGTCAACTCGAGCTTACAACTGCGAAGCAAGAAGGAACTCATCGAACATTTTGTCCAGACGGTCAATGTCGACACCGAGGTCGAGGAGGACTGGCGCCGTTTTGTTCGAGAGCGGAAGGAGGCGGACCTTGCGGCGATTATTCAGGAAGAGAAGCTGAAGGAAGCAGAGACCAGGCGCTTTGTTGACAACTCACTACGGGATGGGGCGCTCAAGACGACGGGTACTGATATCGACAAACTGCTGCCACCTCTGTCAAGGTTTGGCGGAGGGCGCGAGGCCAAGAAACAAGGTGTCATTGCCAAGCTCATGGCATTCTTCGAGAGGTACTTCGGGCTTGTCTAAGATTTGGTATTCACGAATTGGCCTAGTTCTGGCAGTTAGGGGCAAGTCAGTAGAAAAGAAACCTGCGACGTGGAATGCTTGAGATATGCCGTCCAACTCCACTTCAGCTCCTTTTCAGCAGAAGACAACCGTAATGCCTCATCATAAAATCTAACCGAGACGCAATTGATGCCTCAGGATATTTTCTGACCATTCATGCGTTCTCATCGCATATCTCTACCAGTCTTTTATTGCTATGGGCATGATGAAGTTTATTGAGTGCAGTATCGAGGTTAGCGCGCAGCACTACAGGATCATAGCTCGCTTTGAGTACAGAAAGTCCTTTTTTTGCCGTAAGCGACACAAGCGGACGTATTGGCTGTTTTTCTATTCCACGAAGGGATTGTCATTCTTGTGGTAGCTGCGTGAGCGGGTGAAGGCAATCTGTTCGCTTCTGCACCAGTCATAGACCTGCGTATTGAGAAACTCCGAGCCATTATCAGAATCGATGGCGATGAGGCAAAATGGCAGGGTGCTTCGGACGTCGACGAGGGCCTCTTTAACCCAGCGCTGGGCACGATTGGGCAGGGCACGCAGCTCGACTCAGCCGGTCATGGTATCAGTCGCGTTGAGAGTGCAGCAGAACTCATGCTCGACTGTCCCCCCGCTGTGGAACACGGTATCGATTTCCAGGTATCCGGGCCGCTGTTCGCCAAAGCCATAGAAGGTCCTAACCGGGATCTTGGTCTTGTAGTAATTGACAGCTTCATTCGCCGTGTAGTGGCGCTTTATAAACCAAGGAGATTGTTTTTCTTTGGCAAGTAAGCGATTGATGGTTGCAGGGCTGATGGCAGTAAGCTCTGCGCGGACGGTATCCGTAATGGTGTACTCCTTATGGAGCGCAAGGAATGCAATATTTTCACGAATAAAGACTAAAAGGCGCTTGCCACACATGCAAGTCAAAGGTTGCCCATATAGACTTCAGCGACTCATAGAGCGCCTCCGAATACTTTTTCTTGCCTTTGCGCTTCTTTCGTTCCCAAGAACAGCCAATGACAATCGTAAGTCGCCTACCTCCTATGACCCTTTGGACTGTTTTCCCCCACCAGGTAAGCAGGTGCAGGGCATATTTACGGCTATACCCCGTCAATGAAATAAGCTCATTCAGAATAAGGCTTTTCTTTCTTACTCGCTGCACGGTAGCGTGTTGCGGTTTCGGCGATGATCCGATGTCGTTCTTGCATATTGAGCCCCATATACTCCCTCCAAACTATTTGACTGGAGTGTAATTTGGGTTAGATTTTATGATGAGGCATCGGTATTGTTTCGGTTAGATTTTCGATGAGGCAATGCGACCTCTATACTTTCCCACGGTTAATGATATAATGAACAATATGGTAACGAGAAAATTACCCCTATCGATAGACCCATGCCCAATATCCGAATCGGTATTCGAGATACGGTATCAACCAAGAGTTCCGGTTGATGCCGTTTTCGGCATCCTATACTCGCTTGTAGGAAAGTATTTCAAAGATCCGCCGGTTTCATTGCCTATTTTACAGTTACCTGAAGCCATTCGAACTCAAAATCCTGATCTTGCGTATCAGCCGCATTATCGTCTTGGAAATGGGAATCTGATATTAAGCATAGGGCCGAAAACCCTTACTTTTTCGAATATTCGACCTTATATGGGATGGGGCAAATGGTCTTCCTTTTTTGAAAGCCTTCTTGATGATATTAAAACAAGTAATGTCATTAACTATGTCGAAAGAACTGGTTTAAGGTATATCAATGTTTTTGATAAGGGAATATTGAGCAATATTGAACTAGAAATCAAGCTGAAGGATAAAGTCCTACTAGACGAATCAACGACTTTTCGATCGGAAATTTTGGACTCAGGGTTGATAAAAATATTACAAATCGGGAGTACTGTTTCTATCTCAACAGATGGGAAAGAGCGTACTGGATCGCTGATCGATATAGATTGTATTACGAACCTAAATGAATCGGCTGATGACTTTTTTAAACATTATCGCGAAGTCGCATCTCTCTCTCATACCAAGGAAAAAGAGCTCTTTTATGATTTACTAAAGCCCGAATTCCTGGCAACGCTTAATCCCATCTATGGAGATGAAGCATGAAATCATCAAATACTGTATTCTTGTTTCTTTCTCTTCTCGTCGGAACAGCAACGCCATTTTTGGCAAACGGGTACTTTGTTAATAATGGAGCGCCAATGAGTGTCGGGGCTGATGATGCCGTTGCTGAAGCATATAGTACCTCTGCCTATAGAATGAAATTAATGCATGAATGTTTGAACCATGCCGATTACGACGAAACGGATGTAGTCGTTCCCCTCCCTGTCATTGGGCGGGTACGCATATCTCTTAAAAGTCCTAGCCCGCTTGAGATCGTGTAAACTTGCTGATCATAAGGCGAAATCTATGGCATTTGAATGGTATGATGAGCTAATAGATAGCGAAGATATAACCCAAGGCGATATTATCTATAAGTGTCCTATTGTTTTGCCTAATAAAGAAACTTTTGATGCAATAATTTCGTCAAAATCAGAAGTTGATGAACCGTTAGATGTTAAAGAAGCTGATGTAGTAGTGTTGTCCCAAGCATGTGACATATTGAATGACAAAATAGATTCTCTTATTGTATGTCCTATTATCGGATTAAAAGAATTGGTCGCTGCAAATGCATACTTTGCTAGCAAAGACGCAAGAGAGAGCTTGAGGCAAGGGAAAGAACCGTCGTATCATTTGCTAAACTCATATTCGAGCGAAACTTTTCATTTCCCGTATTCTGTGGTCAGTTTCCACCATATTTTCTCTCTCCCTAAAAGCTATGTTAAAAAGGCCGCACTTAAATGCGGAAGACGTCTACGAGTCTTGCCGCCATATCGGGAGCATCTTTCGCAAGCCTTTGCACGTTACTTCATGAGAGTGGGATTACCTTTGGATATTGATAAAGCTGCAATAAGAGATTTTTCTGCCAAGGAATGATCGCTACTTCTTGCGAAGCGAGTATTCAAAACCATATTTTATATTTATAAATACACTTAACTATAAGAAACCTAACAATCGCTTCAACCTGTCAATCCGGCCTGATACGCAATCTACTAGTTTAATCCTTGAGGCAGATTGCGCGCCAATCCCGGATTACAGGTCAAGCGAATGTTCGATGGACGCCTTCAGCGTTTGGATATGCCACGCCAGCTGAGGTCAGGAATAAATTAGTAGCATAAATGGTCTGAAAAGCAGGGGAGCATTACGATGTTTTAATACTTAGCCTTTTGAAACGGACTATAAGGTATCCGGAAAAGATATCCCATATCGCTCTTTATAATCTTGCCAGTAGGCATAGCCGATATACGAATTCATGGCTCGTTTCACTAGTTTCTCTGATCTATGAGGCAGACTTTCCTGAAAATAATATGCAATGTTTTAAATTTTTTGAGCGTTTCATCATGCCCATATTTCTGCGAAATATTTCTATCAACAATAAAAAAGGAAAGTATCGTTTTGTCACGGTCGAGCAAAGCATCGATGTGGCGGATCAGTTGGTCTCTCTTCAGTTGTCAAGGTCGGTTTGAATTTTCCGGTTTGGGGGTGCGGACGTTTTCTTGGACAGTTATGCTGCAAGCCCAAGTCCAATGCGGTACTGAAGTGGACTCTTGCCACCCAGCGATATGCACTTGAAGGTTGAAGATGCGTGAATGGACCAACCAGCCCCGCAAAAACCTGTTTTATGCCCTGATAACCATGGGCAAGGCCGGGACTTTGCATTGTACATGTGAACTATACGTAGACAAAGAATGTTCCATAATACTAAAAACCATGATAATAAAGGCTAAAGTGAAACAATAGAAGGGGCGTTCAAGTCCCCCTCTGGGCAAATTCATATATAATAAGCAAATAATTATAGCAAAGGACCAAAGGCAAAAGACCAAATCCAAGACCAGAATCCGAATCGGCGAAGGGTAAGTATAAAAGACTCTCCCGGGATTCTGTAGTATAGCGATTTTCTAGGTCTATGATATATCTTGATTGAGTCAAGATCTGATATATAATAAATGAGTCAGCCTTAGGGTGAACTAAGAAATGAGAAAGTCATTATAATTCCAAATTCGTGTTCTTTGCGTAGCCAGTGTTTTAGAGCTTAAATGCAATGCATGCAATTGTATGCATATATAAGGAGGTCGTATATGAGTACTAGAACTTTCACATTTACGGATCCCGATGGTTTTGAGATTTTCGTCTATGAGTGGCTGCCAGATGGCCAGAAGCCCAAAGCGGTGGTGCAAGTAGCACACGGTATGGCGGAGCATGCCCTGCGCTATGAGCGATTTGCAAAATACCTAAACGAGGCTGGATTTGCGGTATATGCGGATGATCATCGTGGTCATTGGAAGACGGCCAAAGATCGCTCCAAGGCTGGTATTGGAGGAATCGACAGTTGGAATGGTATGGTCAATGATGAGAACCAGCTGAAAGAGATCATCAAAAAGGAGAATCCCGATTTACCGCTTTTCTTCTTTGGTCACAGCATGGGCTCATTCATAGCACAGAGGTTCATAGAATTATGGGGCAGCGAGCTAAAAGGTGCGATACTCTCCGGAACGACTGGTCTGGCATTCATTCC
>JALHCK010000036.1 GCA_022841205.1 Methanomicrobiales archaeon
TTTACGTTCGATATGGCTATTGCGCTGGTTCCCATGCTGTCAGCCCTGACCGTGATGGTTGCGAGGAGGACATTTACAGCTCCTGCCTGAACACTCTTACCAAGGTCAACCCCGCTTAACCGCAGGGAATCGGTTGGTGGTAAGGGTGTTGTGTCGTTAAGTACTGCCCAACCGGGGTATTGGACTCCTGTGATCTCCGCGATGGAGGGATTGCTCAGGGAAACGACAAGGTCATACCCGGCAAGGCCACCTGGTGCACTCGTCAGGATGACCTGATACTGCCCGGTGGAATTAATCGGGAGAGCTGATTGCGCCGGAACAATCCTGATCTCCGGCTCGCCACCAGTCTGGCGGGACACAAGGCTGATAGAGGCGATTGCCTTCACGGTCATACCACCGGTCACGTTCTGGCCAACGAGCCGGAGCGGCCAGCTCGAATCGTCTTCGGCAATCCTTGTCCCGTTCAGGGCATTTGCAACGATGTAGTTGTTGTTCCGGGCTATCAGCTCGCTTGGGATGACGGTGAAGACCCCATCACCTGCAGCCACAACCACATCG
Source organism: Methanomicrobiales archaeon (assembly GCA_022841205.1). Classification (GTDB taxonomy): domain Archaea; phylum Halobacteriota; class Methanomicrobia; order Methanomicrobiales; family Methanospirillaceae; genus UBA9949. The sequence goes on from JALHCK010000036.1 coordinate 559, forward strand.
TACCCGGCTGCTGCCAGGGTCTGGTTGAAGGCATCTTTGGAGTGCATGTCGTCGTCATCAACATAACCGGCAAGGAACCACAGGGGCATTCCCGACCAGGTCCTGCCCGCACCATCGGTATACTGTGCTTCATGGTTGGCCCCGAACTGGCAGGAGAGGGCCGATTCGAAGAAGTTCCGCGAGATGTTTTTCTTCAGCCCGCCGATATCCTCTCCATCGAGGACAAACGACCAGCCGGTTACCGGCGAATCGTAGATCTTGATGGTCTTGATGTATTTGGCCGAGAGGCCGGCAACTGACGGGTAGTTCACTCCTCCCTGGTAGTTGTAATGCCAGTATTTATCGGCAAGGGCTTCGTGCATGTCCCATTGCCCTGTGACATGGTCTTCAGGGGTAAAGAAGACCCGTGGTCCGTCACCGTAAGCCGGGACGTACTGTCCGTCAGCGTACCAGGCAATTACCGTGTCGCCAAGATGGGAATAGACATGCGGATCCGGGTAGATACAGTCGTATGGGAGCGTGGTTGCCCAGTTGTCGGTCGCGACAAAGGTCACCTCGGTGCCCGGCTCCATACCGCCCACAAGGTCGCAAAGGTCCTGCACTCTTGTCCCCTTGATCGCGTTGTCGATCTTGGGGGGAGTCATCCCCTTGGTCTCGGTCGGATCCCAGATATCGGCCGGGTCCATGGTGAGGCCCTGGTATTTATAGTGAGTCACACCGTCGCCTACGACAGGGAGGTTTGCTTCCATCCAGACGTGGTTGACCGTCTTCTGGTCGATGATCGTGACCTCGTCGGCTGCATACTTGATGATGGTGATTGCCGGGATCTCTGTTGGTTCCTGGAAGTCGGTCAGCTGGATCTTGACCACGTTGCCAACGCTATAATGGACGGAGGGAAGACCTGCACCCACGAGCCGTAACGGATATGGTGCATGCTCTTCTCCGGAGGGAAGCGGCTGCCCGTTCAGCTTGTTCGCGATGATAAAGCCGTTGCCCGTCCCAATATCCTGGCTGGTGAACTCCTTGCTGTATCCGTCCCCGGCAGTCACGATAACCTTGTACCCGGCAGTGGCGAGTGCATTGTTAAACCCGTTCGACCCATGGGGGACCCTGTCGTCGACCCATCCCATGAGCCGCCAGAGGGGGATACCTTCGTAGACATTCCCGGCGCCGTCATCGTATGTCGCCGGGTGGCATGCGGCCCAGTCCTCGAACTCAGGCTGGGGGATGGTGTCGCTGATCGCACCGTCCAGGAGCAGGTTCCAGTCGCCAGGCGGGTATGCAGGCAGGCCTTCGAGCCTGATCGTTGAGATGCTGCCCACGCTCTTCCCACCGGTGGCATTCGCGCCTACCAGGCGGAGGGGAGCTTCAGCCCCGATCAATGGCACGTTGTTCTTTTTATTCGCTACGAGATAGTTACCGCTCCTCGCGACATCACCGCTTGAAAAGGTCTTGTTGAACCCGTCACTGGCGATCACGCGGATGGTGTAGCCCGCGGAAGCGCGGGTGTCATTGAAGGTCCAGTGGGATGCGGTCTCGATGTCATCGACGGCACCCGCAAGTTCCCAGAGGAGGACTCCACTCCATACATCCCCGTTGCCATCGGTCCATGTGGTGTTGTGGCGACAGGCAATGCCTTCCTCGAAGTATTTTTGCGTGATGACGTCTGTCACGTCGCCTTCCATCCGGAGCGTCCACCCTGCCGGCGGCTGTGGGAGGCCAACGAGCTCGATCGATCTGATGTTTCCTACCAGCTTCCCGGAGGAGACCGCAGGGCCGATCATCTGGAGCGGGAAGCAGGGCTTGGTGCTGTTGGGACGGAGCAGAGGCAGTGGCTCTCCGTTCAGGGTGTTTGCAACGATGTAGTCATTGCTGCGGGCGATATCGGTGCCCTCGAAATTGATGTAATAGCCGTCTCCCGCGGTCACCTTCACCGAGTAGCCCTCTGCGGCAAGCGCATCGTTGAAGTTAAAGTGGTCCGGGCCTGTATCCGGGTTGTCATCCACCATCCCTACGAGGAGCCAGAGCGGGACCCCGCCCCACACGTTTCCATCGCCATCGACATAGGTAACAAGGTGACCTGACGACGGGCATGCAAGACCCTGCTCGAAGTAGGCCTTTGTAACCGCCTGGGAACGTGCACCGGAGAGCGAGAGCGTCCAGTCCGTGGGAGTTGGCCCGCCGGTGTTGGCCACGGTCTTCACCGCAGCGGTGGCGGTTGCCTTTACCGCAGCGAGGTTGGCGGGATCATCGACAGTGCCATTGACATA
>JALHCK010000037.1 GCA_022841205.1 Methanomicrobiales archaeon
ATCAGTTGTTCGGGCTGACAAAAGTCATAGTTCGAGGGAAAAACCGAAAATTTTAACCTAAAACCGCAAAAATCCCGAAATGACAGTTCCTATCAGTCACCATCCACATGGCCCCACAGCCGAACTTCGACGCTTTTCCCGTACCCTATCGCGCCATCGCCGCGAACATTCTGAGCGGCGACAAAATGGTGTTCGACCACGGAGCCTTGGCGGAGGCCATGCGCAGCTCGATGTCGATCCCCGTCGTCTTCATGCCATACAGTTACAATGGTCAGCTCCTCGTCGACGGCGGCATCGTGGACAATCTGCCCGTCGATGTCGCGAAGCAAATGGGGGCCGACATTGTCATCGCCGTGATCTCGCGTGGAAAGGCGCCGGATACCCTCGACGAGTTGAACTCCTCTGTGGAAATTGCGAGCCAAACAGGCAACATCTTCATCTCACAGAACATGAAGCCGAACATCGAGGCGGCTGACCTCGTCATTGCACCGGATCTCCATGAATTTACAACCGCAAGCTACGCCCGCGCCGCCGAGATTATCGTCCGCGGAAGAGATGCTGGAGAGGAAGCCATGCCACAGCTGCGCGACCTCGCCGCGAAGATTGCAGGCCAAAGAGCGCTCGTTGCGCCTTCGGAACAGCCAAATAGAAAGGCCTTCGGTCCTCCTCCCATCTTCTCATCTTTGAGGATTGAAGGTGGCACATCATCGGAGAGAGAAAAAGTAAGGAAGATTTTCTCTCCGCTCGTCGGCAGTTCCTACGCTCGCGAGGAACTCGAGGCCGCACTACACGCCGCCTATACCAATGGCGATTTTGCCCTCGTCAAGTTCGGCCTCGAAAAAGCGAAGGACGGCGATACTTCCGAAACGCTGCGCGCCGTCGTCTCCCTCGTCCCTCAAAAACCCACAGAGAATGAACTCTTCAGTTCGCTTTCCTATGAGGGGGCAATTTCGCACAACATTTCCAGCCACATGGTGGTGTCTTCGGCCCTTTTGTCCAAAGGACTCATCGGCCCCGACTCCAGACTACTGACGACGGTATCCTTCGTGAACAAAACTGCAGCGAGCATGGAATATTTCCAGCCCTTGGGGCCCTTCTTTGTCATGCCCTGGGCCCGCTTCCGTTTTGAATACGACATATTCGCCTCCGAGTCACTGCCTATCGCCATTGCATCAAAGTTTAGAACCTACGGTGCAGGTCTGTGGGGTGGCGCCGTGTTGGGCAATATCGCGGATATTATGGCGGGATACTCCTTCGAAAACGTGCTCACCGGCGACGACTGGACGAGCCTTACGCCGCAAAACGCAGGCGCACTGAGGGCCGCCCTGAGACTCGACACGAGGGATAGAACCGCATTCCCTCGAAGGGGGTTCGCCCTCACCGCCTATGGCCGGTGGTTCAGCCCCAATTTCGGTGGCCAGTTCTCCTTCGCGCAGGTCGAGACCAACGCTTCCGCGGTGATGCCCATAGGCAGCGCCGATGCTCTCCACTTGAGCCTCTTTGGCGGAACAGACTTTGCAGGGCTCATACCTGGAGCTCTACCCGCGAAAATCTCCTACTATTCGACGCTGCACCAGCCGCTCATGTTCTATGGCCTGGGCTACACCCCATCGGGCGCCTCGGGGAATTCCGTCCTCGCGGGGAGCCTCGAATACCGACACCGCATCAAGGTCATCAACGAATTGACAGGCGGCGACATCTATCTCTTCGTGAACGGAAGCGTCGGAGGAGTGGTGGAATACGATGACCCGGCCACCTACGCGATGTGGCCGCTCAAATGGAGCGCAACCCTGGGTGCCAGCGTGAGGCTCACGCAACACTACGGAGTACTCATCGGCGCAAGCCTGCTTGGGAACGTCGACGACACGAGGGCGCTGACTCCATCGCTCGCTATCCAGGTCGGCCCATTCAATCATTCAGGGGTGATCGATAGGCGCTGAAAAACTGAAATGTTGACACCGCTCTCCGCATGCATTATATTTGACAATGTTGTCAGAATAAAACAGCTGGTCATTATGTGGTGAGGTTCGATGTATGCCAAAAATTGTCAATCACGATGAAAGGAAACGCGAAATTGTGAACTCCGCGCTCAATTTATTTTCGAGACAGGGCTACCACAGCGCAAGCTTCGGAGATATTGCCTCTGCCTCCGGACTAAGCCGCACCAATGTCTACAACTATTTCAAAAACAAAGACGAAATTTTTCACTACGCGGTTGAGGAACTCCTCGACACTCTCAGCATGAGCATAGAGAGTATCATCCGGCAACAGGACCTGAGCCTCGCACAGAAACTGCAGAAGATATACCAGGTTTACGAGTTTGGAGAGGGAAAGTATACATCGATCATCCTTGACCTCGCGCTGCGGCTCAAGCGGGAGGATACGACCACCGCAGAGACGCTCGACGATGCCACGAAATCGCTGCGCAGAAAAATCGAGATGCTCTTTGCCGGCGAAAGGGCCCTTCTGCCTTCCCCACAGGTCGCAGCGGTGACAACGCTCTTCTTCTCCCTCGTGGAGAGCAGCATCATGCGCTCTCTCTTTACGGACAGCGCATTCGTACAGCAAAATATAGGCGCAATCCTGCGCATGCTCGGTATATAAACTGGTGTCGATAGATGGAGAAAAAAATGCAGTTTGCATTTATTTTGACAGATCTGTCATTCAAAGATGACAGGATGAGGAGGGAATTATGAACGCCATCTCGCACGCGCTGGGAAGCACTGGATTTTACTTTGCGTTGCGGTATCTCAACAAAGATCCTGAAAAAAATATCCCGAAGATTGTGGATATGCTCATGCCTTTCACCTATAGGGAAGATGTAAAACGTCAGATATCAACAGCAAAAAAGGTCATGGAAGATCCCAAGAACCCTTACCGTGGTCTCATCCTCCGGGCGTTCAAGGAGATATCCCCCAAGGTTCGCAGGCGTTTCATCACGAACTTCGTGCTCAACTCCGCGATGGTTGGCGCAGATAAGACCTCTATCCTCAGAGTCAAATACAACTGCAACATTCCATGGGCTATTCTGATGGACCCGACGAGCGCCTGCAATCTGCACTGTAAGGGATGCTGGGCCGCCGAGTACAACAAGACCGACTCCATGGACTATGCCCTCCTCGACCGAATCATCCGCGAAGGCAAGGAGCTCGGCATCTACTTCTTCATCTACTCGGGCGGAGAACCGACGGTGCGAAAGGATGACCTCATTAGGCTCGCGAAGGTGCACAACGACTGCATATTCCTGGCGTTCACCAACGGCACGCTTGTCGACGATGCGTTCGCAAAGGCGCTCGCCGGAGTGGGCAATTTTGCGCTCGCGTTCAGCATAGAGGGCTTCGAGGAGGCCACCGATTTCCGCCGCGGCAAGGGCACCTACCAGAAAGTCCTCGAGGGCATGAAGAACATGAAAAAATATGGCCTCCCCTTCGGTTTCAGTGCCTGCTATCATTCCAAAAACACCGAGGCGGTCGGCGACGAGAAATTTTTGGATTTCCTCATCGAGCAGGGATGCACCTTCGGATGGTATTTCACCTACATGCCTCTTGGGAAAGACGCCGATACAGACCTGCTCGCCACACCAGAACAGCGCGAGTACATGTTCCACTGGGTCCGGAAGATGCGCGACACGAAACCGATCTTCCTCCTCGACTTCTGGAACGATGGGCAGTATGTCAATGGCTGCATCGCCGGGGGAAGAAGTTACCTCCACATCAACGCCGCAGGGGATGTGGAACCCTGCGCCTTCATCCACTACTCGAATGTCAATATACGGGATGTCTCTCTGCTCGATGCGCTGCGCTCGCCGCTGTTCAAAGAGTATGCGGCCCACCAGCCATTCAACTCCAACCACCTCAGGCCTTGCCCACTTCTGGACAATCCTGGCATGCTCGCCGCGATGGTCAAGGCCTCTGGCGCCCACTCCACGCAGCCTGTGGACAAAGAAGACGTTGACAAACTTACGGCGAAGTGTGTCCCGGCCGCCGAGAAATGGACGCCTGTCTCAGAAAGGCTCTGGGCAGGAGAACTGCCTCACTACCTCGAGGTGCAAAAGATGAAAGAGGCCGAGCAGCGGAAGAACCGCGAGGCCCTCGAAAAACAACTGAAGAAGTCAGAAGATGGGGTGAACCTAAAGGCTGCGTCGTGAAGAGACCTCGGCCACAGGAGAGAGCATCAACTCCCAAGGGAAAGGGGCGCATGCCAGGTCTGAGGCGGTCCAGGCGGCGCCCGCTTTTTTCAGCGCTTCTTCAGTGAAGCTCGAGGTGATGCCGAGCACCCGCGCCCCCGCGCGCACCCCCGCGATTGTGCCGTTCACTGCGTCTTCAACCACAAGACAGCATTCTGGCCCGACAGCGAGGCGTTCGGCGGCCTTGAGATACATCTCTGGATCTGGTTTCTTGTGTGTTACATCCTCTGCCGTGAGCACCGCATCGAATTCGTCCTGTCTGAGCCCGAGATATTCGAGGTTGATCATCACCTTCACTTTGTCTGCGGCCGAGGCGAGCGCAGTTTTGAGCCCATGAGTCCGGCATGCGCGCACATAGTCGACAGCCCCGGGGATGGCCCGCATGCCAAGCGCACGCGCGCGTGCGAGCTGACCGTAAATCTCGTAGGTCCAAGCCTTCGCCGTATCGATGTCGATGTGGATGCCGTAGTTTTCGGCCACGCCGCCGAGGTAGCGATTCTCGCCCGCCCCAACGAAGGGCACGAAGTCTTCGAGCTTCACCTCGAGGCCATAATGATCCGCGAACATGCGTTTTGCGGCCTCCGCGATGAGGCGCTCGGAGTCGACGAGCACGCCGTCCATGTCGAAGAGCACGGCGCGAATTTCTGGGACGACGCTCTGACGCAACGACGCACCCGCGCCGCTGAGACGAGACTGTTCGGTGGAAGTTCTTTCGGTCATCGGATGATATCGCTGTCGTTCTTGTACTTGATGTACTCTTCGCGTGTCGGGCTGAAAACCTCGACGACCACGGCGTCCTCGAGAACATCCACTTTATGCGGCGCGTCCATAGGAATG
>JALHCK010000038.1 GCA_022841205.1 Methanomicrobiales archaeon
TGCCCAGATCATGCCCCCCGGCGAGGAGTACTGCCGGAACTGCATGGAGCCTCTCACTCCCGAAGCAATTGCAGAGGAGGCGACTGTGCAGCGGTTCGTGCTGAACAATTTTTCAACATTCAGGAAATACCTGGACAAGGTTGAGAGGGAACGAGGAGAATCGCACTCAATTTAGATAATAGTGTAAACGTGTATTTTCACCAGGAAACCATATCTATTTTTTTATTATCGAGGGCATTTGATTCACTATCAAAATATTTATCTCTCTCCATGATAACTCACTCATGTCGGCTGGCAAAGTCCAGTAACACGGCAGAGACCGTGCCCGACCACGCCGGTAACATCCCGGTGATGGAGGCAGAGAATGTATCCTAAATTAATGAACGTTGTCGTAAATGGCAAAAGGTATAGAACAGATACTGCATTCCTCCTCGCATCTGATGCGATTTGGGATGGTCGAAATTGGGAACGGAGAGGTAGGAATATCTTCCTCTATAAAACCCAGAAAGGAAATTACTTCGCTCAATATCAGACAAAAAGAAGAGGAGAACAGGACTACCTCAAACCATTGGAGCCTGACGAGGCAATCCAATTATTTGAACAGTTGCCCAAGAAAGAAGTCGATTTCTCAACGGCCTTTCCCTATGTAACGATTGAGGATGCGTGATCCCGATGCACATTTCATTTCATCCTTTTCGTGACTCTAGGAGGTCCTTTACTAAAACACAGAAACAAGCGATACTTCATCAGCAACATTATCGGTGTGCCCGATGTCATCATTGGCTCGATCTTCGGGCGACGAAATTCCATCATAAGAAATATTGGTCACATGGAGGCTGGACGATCTCGAGTAATGGTGTGGCCTTATGCTCAAATTGCCACGATATAGTTCATTTTGATGAACGATTATGGCAAAATGATTATATTAGACACGATTGTACGCCTCTCAAGAAACTCAAAGGAATAAGAAAATTTGTTTCATGGATTATTCGAGGCAGTAGATCTTTGAAAAAAATACTGGTGTAAAATATCCAGAACACTATATGTGGTGATGAATTCATATGGCACGAAGAAATTTTTTTCCTTCAATAAAATGGTCGATTTTTTGGATTGGAGTTCACTCTTGTTCTGTTTGGCTGTTGAGTATATTGTTATCATCTCTAACCAATTTCTTCATCTTTGTTCTTTTGAACGGGTTTGGAATTATCGTTATTGCAAGAATTATCCGGACACGAACACAGAATGAAAAATTTAGCATAAATGGCGAATTCATCCTCTGGGGATGTCTCACATGTTTCTCGTTCTGGCTTGTGAGATTGATACTCTCTCTCTCAAATGTCTTCGACGGAGTCCTCTATTTTGTTCTGATGGGGGCAGGGATATATGCAATACCTCATGTTTTTAACCTGATATTAAAGCAGAAAGGGAAGATACGTGAAAAAGTTGAGAGGGTTCGTAAAAAAGAACCGAGGAAGATTTTTCTCATTTCTGATACCCACTTTGGTCATCGAAATATCCTCCATTATTGCCACCGGCCATTCCGAACCACTCAAAGTATGGACAGAACGATTCGGAAACGGTGGAATTCTACCGTCAGAAGACATGACATTGTTTTTTTCCTGGGAGATTTCGTATTCCGAGGTTCAATTGGATATTGGATACGAAGATTGCATGGGCGGAAAAAATTCATCCGGGGAAATCACGACTTTAAAATGAAACATACGGTACATCATTTGGTATTTCACCATAAAGGGATCAATTTTTATCTTGTCCACAATCCTCTCCATGCACCTCGAAACTGGGATGGTTGGGTAATTTACGGTCATGTCCACAACCACAATACCAGTGTATTTCCTTTTATTGACGGGTCAAAAAAGCGAATTAACGTCTGTGTTGAAGTGATAGACTATCGTCCCGTGAGTCTTGATTATATTCTCTCATTGAATTTACCGACCATAAGGAGAATGCGGACGATTCATAGTAAGATTGAGCATTGGTGATATTATCTGAATTTTAGGTGAATAACATGGGTCACCGAAGAAAACGGGCGGCAAAAAGACCTTCAGATAATACTCAGGTAACTGAATCCACTATTGAAAATCAGATATTCCAGTTGACAAATAACGAGAGGAAAAACAATGGCGTAAATCCGTTGGTGTATGATTCCTCATTGGCTGCTATTGCACGCGCCCATAGTCAAGATATGCTGAATAATAATTACTTCTCGCACATCAATCTCAACGGCGATGATCCCTCTGAAAGAGCGAGCAAAGCGGGATATAATATCCATAAATCATATCAAGTGGGCGTGGCTGAAAACATTGGAATGACCGAAGGATACGCTAGTTCATCCAACGTTGCTCAGAAGTTTATCGATATGTGGAGGAATAGCCCCGGTCATCGTTCGAATATTCTCAATTCTCAATATAACCGATTGGGAGTTGGTGTTGCTAGTAAAGGATCAAAAATTATCTCAACACAGGTTTTTTTCTGAAATTCATTTTTCAGAATGAAATCCTACATTCCTTTAGCCAAGACACTTGGAAATCAAAAGCTCCCGTTCATTCCCATTCATCCTTTATCGGTCCCGTTCGGTTTGCGACGGATCTCCAGGGTCACATTCAGTCCCCCTAATAAAAATTTTTAAACACCATCATCCTCTTCTCTCTTGTATGCCGCCAACTCCCTCTTTGATTCATCCTCGATAACGGCTGGCATACAGGTGATATATTGCATAACAACGTGCTTCGCACTCGACGCAGGGCTATTGAAGCCTATGAGCGCCACACCGGGTTTACCGGCCTTGGC
>JALHCK010000039.1 GCA_022841205.1 Methanomicrobiales archaeon
CTATGAACACAAATGTCAGTTGGATCCTTTCATGACAACGATCGCTGAGTTTGAGATGCCATACTTGATCAGCGACTTTGGACAGTTCTCATCTTGGTCTGTTGTCTCGGGCACCAGGACATGATGCCGAATAATACTTCGAAATCAATAAGAAAAAGCGGATGTGTTTTCAACTTTGCCTGGTCTTCTCAGGGCTTTGCAAAGGCCTCTTTATCTGATAAAGTATTGCACAATATGCCAATATATTGGGTAGGATGCAATACTTTATCAGGAGACCCCCATGCCGCCCAGTGCGAAACCAAGCGAACGTCTCTCCCGGCTTTTCCTGGAGGAGCTCTGCTGGAGGATCGAACCTCTGGCCGCCCAATTGAGCTACTCCATCCCATCCACTCGGCGCTTTCTCTCCGAAGTTGGATACTACCGAAGCTTCACCCACAATGGAGGTTGGTACACTCTCCGTTCGATCCCTCGTTTCGACAAAGAGGGGTTTTGGTTCCACGAGGACATCGGTTTTTCCCGTCTAGGCAGCCTTACCAATGCGCTGGTGGATTTGACCACCCGCAGCGCGGGAGGTATGAGTGCGGAACAGCTTGGGGCAAAGCTGCGGTGCAGATGCCATTCCATACTCGTTCAGCTGTGTCGGCAGGGCCGACTGCAACGGCACAAGATCGGCAGCTCTCACGTCTACCTTGCCATCGATCCCCACACGGCACTCATCCAGCGCGAGAGCGCCGAGAGTCTGGCGATCATTCAGCTTCCAGCGGAAATTGCGGTTTTGATCTTGGTGGAGTTCATCCGCAAGCCCGGCTCCAGCTTCGAGCAACTCGCCCAGGCGATCACTCGCCGAAACGGGATTCTCATCAAGGCTGCTCAGATCGAAAAGCTCTTCGATCAGCACGGTCTAAAAAAAACGATCCAAACTGCGGCGCCAGGGCCTTGATAACGCTCAATGAGACCCTGGGCCGGCTCTCAAGGGAAACTAGGCCTCCTGTGCTCTTCCCGCAGGCTCCGGTCGTGAGGTTTGTGCCAGAGAAGGAAACCTGCCCCTGTGGCGGTGAACTTCTGGTGCAAAAAACCCGGTGCAAGGAAGTGCTGAGCATGATCGGACCGTTCGTTGCCCATGAGACAGTGGCTCAATGTTGTCTTTGCTCCCGCACCTTTCACTCCGATGCCTTGCTCCGTTTGGTTGCAAGCCGGTGCAACGTCGCCTATGACGTACTGGTCTTTGTGGGGCAGGCACTGTTCCGTGGGCATCGCAACGCCCGGGAAGTCCGCAACCAGTTGATTGCCCGCAACGTGAGGCTTTCTGTCTCCGAGATCGAATACCTCGGTCGCAAGTTCGTAACCTGCCTGGCCTTGGGGCATCAACAGGCAACACCGCGGATTCGTCAGGCCATGGAAATATCCGGCGGGTACGTGCTCCACATCGATGCCATGCACGAAGGGGATGCTCCGGCGCTGATGACGGGAATGGACAGCCTGAGCGAAATCGTCCTCGCCAACGTGAAGCTGTCAAGTGAGCATTCAGAGCACATTATGCCCTTTCTGCGTAAGCTCCGAACCGAATACGGGACTCCAACCGCCTGCGTGCATGACATGGGGGGCGGCATCCTCAAGGCCATTGCGGAGGTCTTCCCAGGAATCCCCGATTTCATTTGCCACTTCCATTTCCTGCGCGACATCGGCAGAGACTTCCTTGAACCCGCTTATGCTCAGCTTCGAAAGTGTCTCCGAAGCCATGGCTCCAGTACCAAACTGCACGCACTGGCCCGCGATATGCGCCATCATCTGGTGGAACAAGGCTCAAGGTGTGACATCCTGGCCAAGACCATCAAAGATGCCCTTCCCCTTGAGGATAACGTGCTCCTGGCCGAGGCCGCCGTCTATTCGCTCACCCTTTGGGCTTTGCAGGGCAAACACAGCGGGGACGGTTACGGGTTTCCCTTTGATCGTCCGCTGCTTCAGTTTGCTCAACGGCTACTGGAGCTCGACTCTCGCTTGCGGGAATTGCTCGATCTGTTCCTGACCGACGAAGTGCCCGATCACAACCAGGCGATTTGGAGGCTGGCAGTGCAAGTATCCCTCGTCGGCGAGGACTCGGACCTTCGCTACGCCGTGAAGGAACTGACCTGGCGTTGCGCGCTCTATGACCGGTTGCGCAAGGCCATGCGCATTGCCCTCGCCGATGGAAGCAATGGCCTCAACGATGAGGGCACACCTGAAACCATGTCCAGCATCCGCTTCCGAGTAAATCAGTTTCGCTCCGAGCTCAAAACAGACCCAAAATTGGCCAAAGATGCCCTCGCCCAAAAGATGGCCGACCAGATCGACAAGTACGACGACAAGCTCTTTGCCGATCCCATCAACCTAAATACCCCCAATGGGCCAGTCCTCATCTACCCTCAACGCACCAACAACATCCTCGAGAGGTTCTTTCGAGGACAAAGGCACGCACATCGTCGAAAAACCGGTAACGATGCTATGTCGCGCACCCTACAGGCAATGCTCGCCGATACACCCCTGGTCAAGAACCTGGACAATCCCGACTATATGAAAATCCTCCTCAACGGAAAGGAAAACCTTGAGCAACTCTTTGCCGAACTGGGGGCGCTCAACTGCTCGGGACCAGACCGGTTCCTTGCCGATACCCATCGAGTACTCCCAGGGTTTCGGCATCTCATGAAACTGCCGACACTCCCGGACCACCTGATTCGCTCACTCGGGAAGGTCGCTCAATCCAACTGAATTTTGTGACCATAG
>JALHCK010000040.1 GCA_022841205.1 Methanomicrobiales archaeon
GGAGATGGACTACACTCTATATCGTAAAGACAATCTTACTATTTATGATAACATAATGGGTTATAAGCTGTTTTTAGGATACCAACTGTAAAAGTCAGGAGGCAAACCTTAAAAAAGGATTTATCATATCCCATCCGGTCGACCCAATGCTCCAGAACTGGTTTTTTGTCTACCTCAGGAATTTTATAGGCGCTATGATCGTCGTCCTGCGTATTCAAGCTTCAGGACAGTTCGACTTTTCCGCAGGCGCCATGGGTAGTTACACCATCAAGATGGCTGCTGGAAAGACGAGCATTTCGTTCCTGAATGCCTTTTTTATGGGAATTTTGCGCAACTGCATTGTCTGCAGCGCCGTAGGAATGGCTGCGACTGCAGACGACACTATCGGCAAAATATTCTACATCTTTTTCCCCACCTGGCTCTTTGTGACCTCTGGGTTTGTGACCTCTGGGTCTGAGCACAGCATTGCAAACATGTACCACATTCCAGCTGAAATTCTTGCCAAAAGCAACGACGCCTGGTACCAGGCTGCCCTCGGCTTGGGCGTATCGCCTGAGAAGATCGTTCACCTCAACTGGGGGGCGTTTGTGGCGAACAAGCTTCTTCCTCTTATGCTGGGCAACATCGTGGGTTGCGTGATCTTTGTGGTTTGCTCGTACTAGTTTGTCTACCTCAAGAGATCAACAAAGCATCAATAGCCTGCTGTAAAAAGCCAAATCCCCTCGGGACGCTTGCTCCAAGCGGATTTTGGAATTGCCTAACATTACTGAGCGAATCGCTCCTTAAGGGCGGTCATCGTATAACCATATTGGTCCTTCATATCGCGAAGCGGCGTTGTTACTGAGATATCAGCAGGGAGCTGCAACTTTTCGATGACCTTCGCTTCTGGGACATTTAGTGCAGTGGCTATATCCTTTATCGTCATGGTTCCTTCAAGAACAAAGCCCTCTGGCACTGCAAGTGCACCCTCGGAAACGGCAGGTGCAACAGGTGCCACTGGTTCTGCAGAGGTGGCTGGCTTGGCAGCTTCAGTCGGTTCTATAATCTTCTCAGGAACCGCAGGCGCACGCTGAGCAGTCTCAACAGCTTGAACAGTCTGAACAGGCGAAGAAGGCGTCGTACCATTTTCGCCGCTATAAGAAATGCCAAGCAAGGTAGCCAGCGCTATTCGTACTTCATCGGCTTCAAATGTTCTGCCAATGAGCGCACCGGTATCTTTAAGCTTTGTGTCCGGGGGAACCTTTGTCTCATCGACATTTGCAGCTTTGTACAATTCTATGAGACTGACGTTGAACGATTCAGCGATCTCCTCCCAAGTCGAAGATCCACGTATATCCTCAATTTTGAGCGTTCCCTTGGTTGCTTCATCTGTAAGGCTTGGACCGACAAAATCCAACTTGCCCGTCAGTGCACCAACACCCAGCGCACCCAAGTAAATAGCCAATCCTACGATAACGATCGTACCGGTCTTGACTTTCTTCCCGGCAAGTGTCGTATAGAGTGTACTCTTTTTAGTTGGACATGCGGTAACACACTCCATGCAACCGATACATTCTGGAGAAGTTATTGTCTTGACTGTCGATACATCGATATTCATCGGACAAACACGATCGCATTTGGAACAGGAGATGCAGGTACTAGACTCACGCTTGATCCTGAAGAGTGGGATGCGGCCAAGTATCGAGATTACCGCCCCCAGCGGGCACAGATACTTACAGAATGCTCTTTCATAGAGCGTTGACAGAACAAGCACCACAATAAGTATAACCAGCCCAACGGCAAACTCCGCCCATACCGAAGCGATGCCTGTCGATAGATGCGCGTACGCCGCAAGTGGATCATAGGGGCGGATTATCAATGTCCCGGTTGTCCACGTAAAATAGACGATTCCTACGAGTAGAGGATACTTGATCCAGCGAAGCGCCTGGTCAAGTTTCTTAGGTACAGTGCGTCGCTTCTTAAAGAGCTTTTTCCCGATCCAACCGAATATGCCCTGAAGTGCACCAAACGCACAGATCCAACCAAAGAAAAATCGCGAGAGCGCCACACCTAGGATTATGATTGCAACCAAAAGCACAAGGTTCGAAGGCATTATTTTCTTAACTAATTCGCCACCAGCAATATACTTGAAAAGTGTCTCTATTCCCCCAAAAGGACAAAGCGAATCAACAGAGGGCATGTTCTCAACCTTTTGGTGCAGAATAGTAAGCACGGTAAACGCAACGAAGAATACGCCTAGGGAAATCCTTCTCCCAAGCTGGATCTTCTCGATTTTTCTGGCCATAAGGACAACTCCTGTGGTCTAGAACGACTTAGTCGGGTTCTAGCCTCTAATTCGTGGCTTCAACAAGCAGCTTGTAATATTATATATCATATATTAGATAATGATATAGGTTATATATGCAATTCATATGATAGGACAAGAAGGGTAACAAAATGCAAGTAACAATGGCCATTTTAATGTAATGATATAACCTAATTCCTTATGGCCAAGGGCCGATTCGAATGGCCGATCTATTGCTTAGGAGGCAATGATGAGCGCCTATATATCTATATGATATTAAATGAGATTCTGGCCTTTTATGTTGAATATCAATATTTCAATCAAAGGCCATCTCGAGGCAATAGCTATACATAGAAGCGCAATATCAGATTAACTAGCGGGGACGCTTGCTGAGTGCTATATACAGAAGCGCAACATCCGATTTCCGGACTCCCGGAATTCTCGAAGCTTGACCGAGCGTGA
>JALHCK010000041.1 GCA_022841205.1 Methanomicrobiales archaeon
CAAGAGCGCGCATTGCCTCATCGCAAATCTAATCGAAATAATACCGATGCCTCATCATAAAATCTAACCCAAAATAGACTCCAGCCAGTTGTGAGACCTAATATAAATAATGTTAGTATAGCTACTTATGTTGTTCGTGTTTGCTATCATGTACCGCTTTAAGTTCATTCATCATTGCCCATAATAATACCATGCAACCGATAATCTTTTGCTTCAAAAAGTACTGCTCGATGCTATCCAGCTTTGAAAGCTCCAATACTTCGCTGTGATCATACTGCCAAGTGATCGCGCTACAGTGCCGTGTAATCTCGTCGTGATCAAGCATTCGCTTCTCCATACTCTAGTATTAAAGCGTGGCGTTTCGTGAAGTACTGCGCTTCGTATTATAATTTAGAATACTGAGCCTTGTTCAGCCTCAATCTCAGCCTTGGCTTTCTCGAAATCTGCTAATTCATAACGTAATATCAAGTAGCCAGTAGAAGTATCCCGCGCCACAGCGCCAAGCCAAACAAGAGAAATGTCATCAGGCAAAATAGACCCATATTCTCGAGCCCAAAAAGCGCCAAGTGCCCTCTCTTCTTTTAGAAGAGCCATCATCCAATCCTTTGGTTCATTCCATATATTACCAGCTTTCAGAAAATCATAATCCTTGCTTTGCCCATATGAGATACTTATCTGATTTTTTATTTTGTCAAATTCATTCCTTATAGCTTCGCCATATACAGAAGTCGTGATGTCTTTACTACTCGCAATAATTGCAATAACCCCATAATTTTTGCTTATCTCAACGCCATATATTGCAAAGGAAGGATGCGGCTTAGGCGGTTTAGCAATCAATATAATACAAATGGGGATTGCCACTCAGAGCCATCGGATTGCATCCCATAGCGATAAGGTCATCAAGAGGCATTCCCATTTTGATGCCAAAAGGTCGCGCTATAGCAAAAGATAAGGTTACCAAAAACATAACAAAAAAAACAATGCCCTTTTTCATGTTCTACCCCTCCTTTGTATAACCTTTTGGAGAAGAAAGATATTTTGCCACGATATATATTATTGCAACTCTCAATTATAATATGAGGACATGAAGGGATCCTTTTCCTTTATGCAACTGTACCATGAAGCTAACCACGAAAGCCATCTAGGTAAGCCCCAAAGAGCAATTGAAACAAAGCAGGCAAGAAGCGTAGGGACAAAATCACCGCAGCTGATTTATTTCTTATCACGCTTCTATCAAATATGACGTAGAGAAACTTATTCACGCTTCAAAACAGCCCAACAATTCTTGCGCGAAGCTTATTGCGCTTTATTCTTTCTGAATTTTATGATTGTTCACTTATAGGGTTTTTTGAGGTAGAATATGTTAGGCTGACACGCTTCGCGCGCTAAGAATAAAATAAGGAGATTTATGTGGGAACAAGTGTAATTGGTGATTTACCCGATAATCTTCAAGCAGATGCTGTAGTTGATAATCAAGATCAACAACCTTTGATTACAACAGCACAAACAGTAATATCTCAAGCAGAAATATCTACTATTATTCCAACAAATGAAGATAATACAAAAGTCAGGGTTTCAGCACAATTATTGGGTAAAATAAAGAAGTATTTAACCAATATGGCCAAGGAACAATTCCCATTCGTAGATTTGCTATTATTTTTTCCTTCACTAATGTTGGGAGGTACGTTAAGCGCATTTGCGTCTTCAATTTCTCTAATAGAATTTAAAGGCATACTATTTTTTATCATTTTCCCAATTATCTCTATCGGATTATTTGTTGTTTACATTTTTATGAAAAAGGACAAAATAAAAATGCCGGCACATGATGCACAATCGTTACTTGATGATTATCCTCAATACTGAAAGGAGTTTATATGGCTTTTAACACTGAAGAGATATCCACTCAGCTGATGTTTTCAACTATACAAATAATAATTCAAACAAAGGATGGAATAAAATCAGGAACAGGGCATATCTATATAAAGAGAACAGGTAAAGGTGAAGTACCAATGGTAATTACAAATTACCATGTCGTTGAAGGATGCGTCGCTGGCGAAATGCATTTCACTGAAAGTAAAGATGGGAAGCCTATTGTTGGAAGTAGATTGGTTGTAAAATTCGATGCAAATTATATTTTACAACATTATTCCCAAGAATATGATATTGCAATAATACCATTTGGGCCCATATTGAATAATTTCCAGAATCAAGGTAAAAGCATTTTTTTTAGATCAATATCTGACGATATTTTTATTAATGAGGATAGTTGTCAAGAATTATCAGCAATAGAGGAAATTACTTTTATTGGATACCCAAGAGGCTTGTCGGACCAAAAAAACAATCTACCAATAATTAGGCGTGGAATAACTTCGACGCCTATATGGAACCATTTTAACGGAAAAAACATATTTTTAATAGATGCTTCTAGTTTTCCTGGTTCGAGTGGATCTCCTGTATTCATTTTTAATCAAGGTATGTATGCAAAAGGAACCTCATTAATTGCAGGAATGCGAATATTATACTGTGGTATATTAACGGAGACCATAAAACATAAAAGTCAAGATGGTGATGAATACTTAAATTTAGGTGCAGTAGTAAATGCAATGCAAGTAACTATAACAATTAATGATTTCATGAGAAAAATAGAAAATTTAGCCTAACAACCGCTTGAACCAGACTCGCCTGTTGTCACGGAGTTTGCGACTCGCTACGCCACTATCGTGGTGCCGCTCGTGTGAGCAAACTCCGCGCCAATTGGCGGCTCGCTGGTTAAGCGAACGTTAGCTGGACGCCTTCGGCGCCCTAAAAGAGAGATGATGAAGATATTATCTTGGAATTGTAATATGGCTTTTAGAAAGAAAGCAGATATTATTGCTACTTATAAACCAGATATTGCCGTTATTCCTGAATGTGAATGCAGAGATGTATTCGAAAAGAATAGAATAGATTTAGGTAGTAGTAATTTTATTTGGTATGGGAAAAATAAGAATAAAGGTTTAGGGGTATTTTCTTTTGGAGAATATTCTATAGACCTTTTGAATCATAATGAAAAATATGAATATATAATTCCAATAAAAGTTAAGCATAATAAAAAGTCTTATATTTTATTAGCCACATGGACACAATTTGTAAATAGAAGCATATATAATAGTTATGTTGTTCAAGCTGCAAGAGCATTTAAACAGTATTCAGAATATTTAGAAGATCCTAATGTTATCATTGTAGGAGACTTTAATAGTAATTCAATATGGGATCTTGAGTCAAAAAAAGAATACAATCATTCAGATATGATAAAAATATTAGAAGAATACAATATTTACAGTATCTATCATGAGTTAAATAATAAAAGTCAAGGTGAAGAAGAGGAAGCTACCTTGTATATGCAACGGAATAAACAAAAACCATATCATATAGACTATTGCTTCTGTAAAATGGATAATATTCATAAACTTAAAAAGTTTAGCATAGGAAAGTACGACGATTATATAAGTAAAAGTGATCATATGCCTTTATTCATTGAATTCGAAGAGAATTGAAATAGCTAACAAACGCTTCAACCGGATAATTCCTTTGTCACGTTTTGTGCAGTCGCTTCGCTCCTTATGCACAAAAAGCGCCAAGTCCTTCGGGAGCGGAATGGTAAGCGTCAATTCTACACCGTTATCGGTAATCAAACATCATAATGGAGAGCAAATCTTCTCAGTTTGGCAAATTTTAGCAATGTTTAGGCAGAACAAG
>JALHCK010000042.1 GCA_022841205.1 Methanomicrobiales archaeon
GACAATGCCCAACAACCCTGTGAGTGTCATTAACAAATAGTTTTTCATATCGTACCACATAATCATTTGTTTTAAATTATTTCATAAATTAATGTTGAATCTTCTGCTTTACTTAAACCAATATCAATTACATTATATTTTGCATGAAAAGAGCCTACAGGTGGTATTCTGCCCATGTCCAACCTAACATTTGGTAAATGAGAATTGAATGGAAAGCTCCTCACGGGAACAATCCTATTCATATTAAGTGCTATGTCTAAATTCTCAAATACTACCATTTGTACAAATCGTCTTTATGTCCATTTATCTCTATTCTTAAATATCTGATTACAGGAATACTCTGCGTAAAGTATCCTCTTAACTGCGAACTGAGCCCTGCATTGGTAAGCAAATAAAATTCGGGGTCTGCATTGCTGACGGCAAAATCATCATAATACTCTATCTTATCCGATATATTCCCGAAATCTGCTATGAAGTTTGTTTCTTTCAAATGAGAGAAAAGAACGGGAGTTCCCTGTGTGTGTCCGTAGCGGGTTGCCCCCGATGCTGTGTAAAATATAAGCAAAGGATTGTTTGCCAACGGAACAGAAAATTTTGGATAACTGCTTGGTGTGTTTAAATCATCATATGGAATAATCTCTATACTCTCCATTGGGTCTGCCAATACTTCTCTTACATAAGTTCCCGAACCTTCATTCAAAAGACTGAATGTGGTAACACCCGAAATACACAAGAAAATATATCTCGGTGCATAAGTTACGCCATTGTAAGAAATAGATTTTGAAGGGTCTGTACTAACATCATTATACACTCTGTATCTTTTTCCTACAGTCAGCGTTTCACCAGCATAGATTTTAGTAGGATTAATTAAATTCCTATATTTTCCCAAATAAAATCCATAGATTGTTCCATCTTGTGAAATAGTATGACTTCCTCCGAAATTCTGCCCAAGCAACAAATGAAAAGTTTTGTTGCTTTTTATTCTATTCCATGTTTGAGTTGAAGATTCATTAAACACAAGCTGTCCGTTTGTTACCTGTAACAAATCACCTGCTCCTCCTTCCGAACCATCAGAATTTACATTTACCGCAGAATCAAAATCAGCAAATTCTGTTCTTTGTGAGGGCGGGAAACATCCTACATAACTACCAATACTAGATGCCCACAATGCTTCGTTTAGTGGATCAGGATTAAGCGTGAAATCTACTGCATCACCATACCTTGTACACACTGTATTTTGTGCATAATCCATTTTAAAGGTATAACTTGCTCCATTGAAAGTTATTGAAGTAGAGGAATTAATGGTTACAGAAGTATATGTAAAAACTTCATAACCGTTTGTTATGGTAACCCCATTGGCAATATAATCCCCTATAAAAGGAAGAAATATATTTCCTTCAGTAGGGAATTTACTTGTATCATCAACAATAAGAGTAATTGAAGTTTTAGCACTATTTGCTGTTATAGCTTGCGAAAGTGCACCCGTAAGGTTGTCTTCATACTTATTCAGTATATTTGGATGGCTGCCACCGCACCTTGCTTCTTTAATTATCTTACAGGTTTCATTATCAAATATATCTTTCGGAAAAGAACCATCTATATAAGCCTGTGGCATACCAGCTGCTTTCAGGCAGTCTTTAGCAAGTTGTATGTTCTGAACAGAATCATTTGTCCACGCAGGTTGTACACAGTTTGTGTCAATCCAGCGAAATACAGAAGAAGAATTAAATACACTATCAGTTACAACAATTAAAGTTGAAGTATTATAAAATCTGAATAAACAATTGATATACAAATTATTAATTCTTACATATCTATAATTATATTGTTTTACATTATTTGTAACAAGATAATAATTATTCCACGTTATATTTTGTTCCGCTCCCCAAGAAGTAAATATTGTATCTGTTCCTTTTTTAACCAAACAATAATATGGTCGATTATTAATACCATAAGATATTTTTGTAATTTTATTTAAAAAAATAACATTAACATTATTGTCCCCATTATTAATATCAGCAGTTAGGGTATTTCCATAAAACCCTCCAGGAGAATACTGCCCTTGAATGAGTGTCTGATTTTTATCATCCCCTATAATGATTCTCGAAGTAATAAAATACTCATTTAATACCCCCCTAAAAAGATAATAATCCCTACTTAACTGCAAAGCCTTATTCATGCTCTGATAAGGTTTTTCTCTTGTTCCATCGCCTGTATAGTCATCCCCCAATACAGTGTGAATAAACGCTGTATTACTGTTGGTAAGTGCTGTTGTGCTTTCTGTACCATCATTTTTTGGTAAATACCTTGTTTTAAATAGATTCTGTGCCATTGATATTTATTTTATAACCACCTATAGCCCAGCTCGAACGAGTGGAGTACATGTATTTGGGTATTAATACTACATTAAAATCTTCTACCTGAAAAGTATAACTTTTAGGTCTTTCAAATTCATCCCACATATCTGGGTCAAGCCCTACAATTTTTGATAAACAATTTTCCATCAACCAATCCTGAAACTCCTGTGATTGGTCTTGTAATCTTACTTCTGGATTAAATTCTATGTTTTCTTTTATTGTCATAATAATGTTAAAATTACGTTTCCTACATTGTATCCTGTCTCTATCGTTACATCATTCAACATAAGTTCTTGTCCTTGCTCTAATATAGCACCAACTATGTTATCTTTTGTGTAGTTTATCGAATTAATTGTTACTG
>JALHCK010000043.1 GCA_022841205.1 Methanomicrobiales archaeon
CCGCATCGGTCAGCGCAAGAACGTGTTCGTGCATCGCCTTATCACCAAAGATAGCTTCGAGGAAAAAATCGATGCTATCCTGACCACCAAGCGCGATTTAGCCGAGATGGCGATTTCCACGGGCGAAACCTGGATCACCGAACTCGATAACAAAGCGCTTGCGGATCTCGTCAAGCGATGAAGGTCGCATGGAGGGGAGTATCCACTTCAAAAGTTTCATAGAGTGGTTTTGACAAAAGGGCCTAGCTTATGTTCCTTTATCGCGCGTATTTTCTAAGAGTTTGGGGATAGCATCTTTGGATCTGTCGGGAAATTCTTGAGCGCGCATTTGCGATTATTCTGCTCGCTTCCCATTTTACCCGCGGGCTTTGTCGTTGAGATGAGCGACTACAAAATCAAGGCAATCCTTGGAGAATTCTGGGTTTTCTTTGGTGACATATTCTATTGCTTCCATACAATCGCCCTTCTCCGCGGTTGTTCCATCTTCAAAGCATTGGATAATTTCAGCAGTCAGATTCCTGTCGCGAGCTAGCGTGCTAGCCAAGAGCTCGACAATCTCATTTGGCTTTCTCTTCGATGCAAGTATTTCTTTTATAGCCGACATTTTTCTGCCTCCTCCTTAGCTGCATGATTCACAATCATCCATATATTCATATACAACATAACTATGGAGTCGACAATGCAACAGACATATAAAGTTTTTCCATATCGCTGGATCATTCTTGGAGCGACCATGTTCGTCAATATGACGATACAGGTACTGTGGATCGCATATTCGCCCATCACAAGCAGCGCGGCCTCGTATTATGGCGTATCGGAGATGGCGGTGGGCTTCTTTGCGATGTGCTTTATGATCGCTTTTATTCCGCTTTCGATCCCTGCTTCGTGGCTAATCGACCGCTACGGCTATGTGTTGACCGTAGGCGCGGCTTCGGTCGCGGTTGGCCTTCTGGGAGTAGCGCGTGGCGCCGCCGGGCAGCATTTTGCGCGCGCAATGGTAGCGACATGCGGGATTGCAGCGGCACAACCATTTTTGCTGAATTCGTGGACAAAGATTCCGGCGGCGTGGTTTCCGGCGCGCGAGCGGGCTACCGCGGTGGGCCTTATTACGATTGCGAGCATTCTCGGAACCGCGATTGGCCTTGTGCTATCGCCAATTCTAGCGAGCAGCATGAATATTGCGCAGGTGCAGATGGTGTATGGTGCGGCGGCGAGTGTGGCTGCGTTGGTGTTTGTGCTCGTGGCTAAGGAAAAACCGCGGCTTCCGCCTGACGAATCGGCATGCCGCGAGCGCGCTTTCATGGTGGAAGGGCTCAAACATGCGCTCAAAACATCATCATTCGTGCGATTTCTCGCAATTGTGTTCGTTGGAATGGGAATTTTCAATGGTGTGACGACCTGGGTTGAAGGTATTGTGCGACCGCGTGGCATAGGTTCGGCCCAAGCGGGAATTCTCGGCGCTGTTATGCTTGGAGGCGGGATTATCGGAGCTGCGATTATTCCGATCTTTTCTGACAAAGCCACTAAGCGCAAACCTTACATAGTATTAGGCCTTACAGGTGCGATTCCCGGTCTTGTGGGCCTAGCGCTCGCACCGGGATTTGGACTTCTTACTGTCTCGGCATTTGTGCTAGGTTTCTTCCTCATTGCGGTAAATCCAGTGGGCATGCAGTACGCAGCTGAAGTCGCGCGTCCAACGCCCGAAGGCACCTCCAATGGCTTGGTCACGCTCGCGGGTCAGATCTCTGTGTTACTAGTCTATGCAATGGAAGCAATCAATAACGTAACCGGAACGTTTACGGCATCCCTGATTACAGTCGCGGTATTGCTGGGCGCTTCTGCTCTTCTTGCCACAAGCCTTAAAGAGAATGATGCGTAATGGTACGAAGCTTTGAGTTGATCGACAGGACAATTTTAACAGGATGCTCATGATTTTGCATTATGAATTAGATATTCCTTTTGATCCAAACTCGAGCTGCAATACTCTCTATTTCTTAATTAAACAATAGGTTATACTGTACATCCTGTTCCATCATGTGATCTTTTCCAAAATCCAGTGCATCCCATTAAAGACTTCTATCTATCTTATTATTTAGTGTGAGCTCATACAGTAGTATTCCACCAGCTACAGCTACATTGAGGGAATCGATGCCTGGCGCCATAGGGATTCCCACGTGGATATTGGCAAGAGCAAGGACTTCACTTGAGAGGCCATAACCCTCGTTCCCCATGATGAGGATAGCTGAATTCGAGCAGCAATCTGCTCCCTGCGAAGATTCAGCGGCACGATGGAGAAAGCTGTGTTTTAGCTCTTTAGGTGGGATTGCTTTCTCTGTCAATGCACTCGCTATTATCTGTCCACTTTTCTGACGGAAAACCTCTAGAGTACCCAGATCCACAGTCCAGATTGGAATGGAGAACACATTTCCCATCGATGCCCGAATAGCTTTTCGATAGAAGGGGCTCGCGCAACCTGGTCCTATGAGCACCCCATCAACACCGAACCCTGCCGCGGTCCGAATAAGAGCGCCGAGATTAGATGGATCAGTAACATTCCAAAGACAGAGGTAAAAAGGTCGCTGCCTCCCAAGAGGCGCACGAACTCCTGCAATGGTGGGAGACCAAACCGCATGGGTGCAATGAGCTCGGTGAAACTGGTGGAGTTGGCTATTATGTTCCA
>JALHCK010000009.1 GCA_022841205.1 Methanomicrobiales archaeon
GAACGGTTTGACCAGTGAAGTGACCCGGATGTAATCGACTTTGACCTCGGTATCAGAACTGTAGGTGTTCTGAACGGTGAGATTGACGGTATAGTTGCCAGACCTGTTGAACGATGCCACGGGGTCCTGGAGTGTGCTGTCCACCACGCCGTCGTTATCAAAGTCCCATGACCATGATGACACGGGGGGGTCTCCTGCAGAAAGATCGGTGAACTGGACAAAGAGCGGCTTTGCAAGGGATGCTTTGCCGGACGTGACATTTGCTGTGAAGTTCGCGACCAGCGGGGCATAGACCACAATTTCACCGGAAGATATCTCAGGTGTGATAATGCCTCCGCCATCTGCGTCCATGTTTACGTTCGATATGACAAATGCGCTCGTTCCCGTGCTGTCAGCCCTGACCGTGATGGTTGCAAGGAGGACATCTTCTGCTCCTGCCTGAATATTCCTGCCAAGGTCAACCCCGCTTAACCGCAGGGAATCAGTTTGTGGTAAGGGTGTCGTGTTGTTCATTCCTGCCCAACCGGGATATTGGACTCCTGTTATCTCCGCGATGGAGGGATTGCTCAATGTGACGGCAAGATCATACCCGGACAGGCCTTCGGGAAGCGAAGAGATGGATAACTGGAAATCGCAGGTCGTGCCCTCTGCGACATGGGGGGAGGGCGGAGACAGGATAATCGCATGGGGTTCAACCGGCGGCCCGGGAAGGGCCATGACCACGGTTTCAAATATCGTGTCCGGCGGGTATACCGTAGTCACGGTCTTTAAGTCCGATGAGATGTCTGCAACCCGGATCACTTCCGCCGTTGCAGTGCGGGCGGCCGGATCAACCCTCACCCGCGTATACCCGATCATGTACTCGAGGCTGTTTACCGATGCTTCATACCGCGGGTCTGCAAGGTTGTAGGAAGGCGCCCCTCCTATACCGGCAACAAAGTAGTTGGTGTCATTCACAACGAGCCGTTCATAGGCGTGGACGTGTCCATTGAAGACCGCGAGGACCCCGTTTTCGTTGAAGTCATCTTCCCACTCCAGTCGCAGGTTCTCCCACCCTCCAAAATGCTTGGATTCTGAACTGTAGATCGGGTGGTGGAACGAGACGAACCTGAAGGGTTTTTCTGTCCCGAGATCGGCGGCGAGCCATGCACTCTGCGAAGGCAGGTCCGGCCATGCCCAGGAATTGCTGTTCAGCACGGTTACATGGGCGTCCCCGCAGTCAAAGGAGTAGTACTCCGGGACACCGTAGATTTCAGAGTAGTAGGGTTCGTACCTGTCGTGGTTTCCAAGCGCAGGGAAGACGGTGGTGTTTGCCATCATCATGCTGCCTGCGGCAAAGTACCGGTCCCAGTCAGAAAGATTGGTGGCATTGTTCACGAGATCCCCGGAGTTGAGCACGAATGCGATGCCAGGCTCATCTGCGATCCGGTCAGCGACCAGCTTGTGCCGCTCCAGCTGGCTGAATGTTGGCAGCTGGTCCTGGGTATCGCTGTACACGACAAAGGTAAACGCTCCGGTTTCGGGAAAGGTCCTGAAGTGGAGGTCCCCGGTTGTCCTACCGCCGCTGCTCACCCGGTAATGGTAGAGGGTGCCGGGCTCAAGGGCCGTGAGGGCGATATGGTGGAACGTATCTGTCAGGCCGTCGCTTGCAGTCTTATCATAACCGCTATTAACCGTGTAGTAGGCATCAGTCGCATACTCCACGGTCGCCGCAGCCGGGATATCGGTCTTCAGGTTCACAATCGTCATGGTAGTCGAACTGCCGGTGAGGTAGGGGCCCCAGAGGAAGGCTGCCGGCCCGGTCTCCACGTAGTTTGAGGAGCGTGCCATCAGCGGGTAGTTGTCACCGCCGCTCCCGAAGGCATAGGACGGAGTGCCCACCCCGTTCCCATCGGCATCGGTCCCACTGTAGTCGGAGTAGTAATTGCCAAGGCGGCTCGTATAGGTGCCGCCGTTGTAAGTGTAGGTGATGGGCGCCGGGGAGTGAGCAGTGGTCGCGGTAAGGATCTCGACGCGGTTGCCGATGACGTCATTTAGCCAGAGGGTGTTGTCAAACGTTGAGTCCTTGATGCAGAACCCGGCGTTGGTGTTGTTCTCCACGGTGTTTTTCAGGACGAAGTTGCCATGGGCGGTGTCGCGGAGGCTGATCCCTCTCTCTGTGTTCCCGTGGCAGTAGTTTGACTCGATCGTGTTGTTCGTGCCTGTCCCACCGATGTGGATGCCATTGTAGCACCCGGAACAGTCGTTCCCGATCACCAGGCAGTCGTTGTAGTCCACGATCTCGATTCCGGCGACATGGGTGTTTGTCGGACCGCGGACCGAGAAGCCCTGGATGACGATGCCGTTTGCGTTCACATCGAAGACCGGCAGGGTTGGCGATGCTGCGGTAACCGTGACGTGGGCAGAACCGTTCTCCGAGCGGATGACGAGTTGCCGGCCCACGTCCACGTTCTCCGTGTAGGTCCCGTCGCCGACAACGATCTCATCGCCGGCGGTGGCTGCGCTCACAGCGGCCTGGATGGTAGTAAAGTCGGCTCCCCCCGAATCATCGACGGTCCAAGTTGCGGCTGATGAAGGGAAGACAAGGAGTATAACCCCAATTATGATGAAGATATTTTTTTTCATTTCGTTCACCCACTACGGAAAATTAATTCGTGTGGTGATGTGTCACCACAAGCTTCACGTGTCGCAGAGGACGCGATAACCGGGTTGTTGTTGTCCGCATACCGGATCACCCGGACTTCTTCGGTCGCCGCAGATACCGGAAAAGACCAGTATCCCGCCGGCGATAAGGAGAAGGATTTGCACGCGAACTGTTCTCAGGTATCTGTTCATCCAAATCTTCCCCCACCACTCACTCGCTTGAATCAGTGGATAAGTTAGTACATTGGTGAATTGTTGGAAGCTGTGATAAATATAATTATTCGAATTAAATAATTAAATACTGTGAATTAACTTAATATCTTATCCTTAACTCAATTCCGCAAACTGGGAATTTCATTGCCTGGAACCGAAAGGGATCTGCCTGGTAAAGACAGGCAGGTAAAAGATTAGTTCTGGTGAAATCCAGGGACCGGATTATTAACGCGATATTCCTTGAAATGAGGGTACGGGAGTTTGATTGAACCCATAGATCTCATGAATCCTGCCGGCAAGGTTTATGGGTGCAGTCTGCCAGCCTGTTCTTCGCCAAAAGAGCAACATTCAATATACTCTGGAATAATGATGCAGTTTACAGGCATCATGATCACCGTCCTCTACATCGATGACGAACCCGCGCTTCTCGAGATAGGTAAGCTGTACCTGGAAAGGCTTGGCGAATTCCAGGTCAAGACAGTTACATCTGCAAAAGGCGCTCTTGAGGCCATCAAACGGAGAGATTTCGATGCTATCATCTCCGATTACCAGATGCCGGTGATGAATGGGATAGATTTCCTGAAGGAGGTCCGTGCCTCGGGGAACACAATTCCCTTCATCATCTTTACCGGGCGTGGTCGTGAAGAGGTCGTCATCCAGGCATTGAACGAGGGTGCTGACTTCTATCTCCAGAAAGGGGGTGAACCGGCATCTCAGTTTGCAGAACTTGCCCATAAAGTCCGACAGGCAGTCCAGCAGAGGCGGGCAGAGATAAGCATCCGGGACCATGAGCGACGCGAAGCTGAGATCCTCAACTTCCTGCCTGATGCAACGTTTGCCATCGACACAGGCGGCGTGGTGATCGCATGGAACCGGGCGATCGAGAGGATGACCGGCGTCAGGGCCGAAAACATCGTGGGGAAGGGAAACTATGAATATGCCATTCCTTTTTACCACGAGCAAAGACCAATCCTCATCGACCTCGTGCTGAAAGATGACCCGGCTACCGCAGCAAAATACCCCTTTATCCGCCGCGAGGGAAGGACCCTCTTCTCCGAGGTTACTATTCCACATTTCAATAAAGGACTCGGTGCTGCCCTCTGGTTTACTGCATCCCCACTCTACAATACACGGGGAGAGGTCATCGGCGCCATTGAATCGATCCGTGAGATCACCGATCGGAAAAAGGTAGAGGAAGCGCTGAACGAGAGCGAACGGCGCTTCCGCGAACTTGCAGAGATGTTACCCCAGGTAGTCTACGAAGCGGATGCCGATGGGAAGTTGACATATGTGAACCGCATTGCCTTTGAGATGTTTGGGTATACCGTGGAGGACTTCAAAAAAGGGCTGAATGCCATGGACATGATCGCGCCCGATGACCGGAACCGGACAGCACTCGCGATTCGCAATGTACTGGAAACCGGCTCTACGAAACACAGGGAGTTCAGGGCTCTCAGGAAAGACGGAAGTACATTTCCCGTGTCCATCTACTCATCGCCCGTGGTGCGGGATGGCGATATTGTGGGTCTGCGGGGAATCATCATCGAGATCACCGATATCAAGCGTGCTGAAGAAAAGATCCGCGAGAGTGAGCAGAATTACAGGCTCCTCTTCGAGACTGCGACTGAAGGTATCCTTGTGGCGCAGGGTGATCGCATGGTACATGTCAATCCTGCGCTTGTCAGGCTCCTGGGCTACCCGGAAGATATCCTCACTTCGAGACCATTCACAGATTTCATTCATCCTGATGATCGCGGGATGGTGATGAACCACCACCTCCAGCGCATGAAGGGGGAGGCACCCTCAACGGGATACACGTTCAGGGTCATCACAGTGTCCGGAGAAGAACGATGGGTCTGGATAAACTCGACCCTGATGCAGTGGTCGGGGACACCCGCATCCCTCTCGTTCCTTACCGACATTACCGGGATGAAAAAGGCTGAGCAACAGCTGATCTCTGCCAACCGGGAGTATGCAAACCTGCTCGACCAGATCCAGGATGTATATTACAGGAGTGATGTCCAGGGCCGGCTAATCATGGCCAGCCAGTCATGGGCAAGGCTCCTTGGCTATGACGATCTCCTGGAGTGTATCGGGCGAAACATCGCCGATGACTTTTATGTCAACCCTGCGGACCGGACGGCTCTTATCGGGGAGATCTACCAGGATGGAAAAGTCACGAATTACGAGATACAGCTGAAGAAGAAAAATGGCACCCCCGTGGTTATCGAGACATGCAGCCATCTCTATTACGATGAAAGGGGCGACATCCTCGGGGTTGAAGGGACATTCCGCGATATCACGGAAAAAAAGGAACAGGAATCAGTCTTAAAAACCCAGCTCGATCTCGGCCTGAAACTCCAGAAGGTTCATGGGTTGCACGATACGCTCGAGACCTGTCTTTGGGCGGCAATTGAAATATCCGGGATGGACTCAGGAGGTATCTATCTCGTTTGCAGGGAGACAGGGGCAGTTGATCTGTTTACCTCGGTCAACCTTGGAGACGCATTCAAAAAGAGCGTCTCTCATTACCCTCCGGATTCTTGCAGTGCACGGTTTGTCAGGGAAGGTATTCCCCTCTTCATCCCTTACGAAAAAATGGCGGCCTTATACCACACACCCGAGGCAGACGAGGAAGGAATCCTCTCCATTGCTGCAATCCCAATCCTGTCGGAGGAAAGGAGTATCGCCTGCCTGAACGTTTCCTCGCATAAGAATACCGGGATCCCGGAAAACAGGCGTGTTGCCCTCAAGACCGTTGCTACTCAGATAGGGGCAGCAATCGAGCGGATCCTGGTTGAAGAGACCCTGGCAGAGAGCGAGCAGCGGTACCGGAACGTGGTCGAAGACCAGACCGAGTTTATCTCACGCTTTCTTCCGGACGGCACGCACGTCTTTGTCAATGATGCCTATTGCAGGTATTTTGGCTTTACGCGTGAAGAGGTCATCGGGCACAGGTTCAAGCCCGTGATTCCTGGAGAGGACCGGGGACATGTAAAGCAGTTCTTCGAATCCCTCAAAAAAGAACACCCGGTTGGAAGTATTGATCATCGTATCATCATGCCCGATGGGAGTATACGATGGCAGAGGTGGAGTGACCGTGCAATCTTTGACGCGGAGGAAACACTCATCGAATACCAGTCAGTGGGCAGGGATATCACAGAACAAAAGAAGACTGATGAGGAGTTACGCACCAGGAGCGAGGAGCTTGACAGCCGCAATCGGATCTTTACAACGCTCCTTGAGACCGTCCCGATCGGCATATTCATGGTTGAAGCGCCGGGCGGGAAACCGATCCTTGTCAACCGCGAGGCAACCCGCCTCCTCGGCAGGGGGATGCTGCCGGATGCGACCGGAGATAACTTCGCGGAGGTGTACAGGGCTTTCAAGGCAGACGGTTGCAAAAAATACCCCGCCAACGAGATGCCCATCATACTGGGGATGCGGGGAGTGGCGAGCCATGTCGATGACGTGATAGTTGTTCGTCCCGATAATACCCGTGTGAACCTGGAAGTGTTTGGCACTCCGGTCATCGACCGGGATGGTAACGTCGTGGCAAGCCTCGCCAGTTTCATCGATATCACAGAGCGCAAGAGGGTGGAGATATCGATGAAGGAGATCAACAAGAAGATCGCACTTTTGTCGAGCATTACACGGCATGATGTTGCAAACCAGGTGACAATCCTTCGCGGACTCGCACAGTTCGCGGTGGAAAAAGAAACTGACAGCAATACAAAAAACCTACTCGAGAAGATAGACTACGCAGGGTCCATGATCGCACGGCAGATAGAGTTCACCCGTACCTACCAGGAGATCGGCATGCATGAACCATCCTGGTTTTCCCTGGCAGCCATTATCGGGAAGATGCAGCCTCCAGGGGTCCCCCTCATGCACACATGTTCAAACGCCGAAATCTACGCTGATCCCATGGTTGAGAAGGTTTTTTTGAACCTCTTCGATAACTCGGTGCGACATGGAGGTCACGTGACAGACATTTCAATCAGGTGCGAGCAGGATTCGGATCACCTCGTTATCATCTACGAGGACAATGGGACGGGCATCCCTGAAGAGGAGAAGGAAAAAATATTCGGGCGCGGGTTTGGGGAACACACCGGACTTGGCCTGTTCCTCTCACGGGAGATCCTTTGGATTACCGGCATTTCTATTATCGAGACCGGTACCTATGGCAGGGGCGCCCGGTTTGAGATCCATGTGCCGGCCGGGTCGTTTCGGAACGTCTCCTGTTTCCTGCCCTGATGATGGGGATACATGGGAGATGTCCGCGAATGATTTTGAGATCCATTTCCCCTGGAAATTTCCGCAAACTCTTTCCACACCCCTGACCGTTCAGTACGATCTTTGAGCGGCGGATGCAACAAACGGGCTCCCGATAAATATCCCCAAGAGAATCCGGGGCAGGGATATCATGCTTCTTCACGGTTGAGATAACCCTTCCCCCTGCAGAAGGCTGCAGCACCCTCTCCTCTCTGAATGTACCGGATATTTTATGCTGTAATGGCTCAGGTGTCACCCGCAGGCAGGTTTTTTACATACCTTCATCTCATCTCCCCTCAAACCAACAGCAATGAAACCGGAGTCTGCGACGATACTTGAGGAATTCCTCAGGCATTCCAGTACCCTGACCGATGAGATCGAGCAGGATGTGGCAGAGATGCTCGGCGTTGTCCCGTTCATCTTCCGCACACTCAAAGAACGCCCCGATCTCTTCGTCCTCTCGGCACTTGGCGACTACCTTGCCTGCCGCCCGGGGAGCCTCGATGCAAAGACGGCGGAATTGGTATCCATAACGGCTGCAGCAGCAGCCAATGCACCGGACTGCCTCAAGGTGCATATCGCTGCGGCACGAAAAGAGGGAGTGTCCCGTGAAGAGATCAGGGACTGCCTGATCATTGCATCGGTGATCGGGAAGACAGCAGTGCTGGCGCGATCATTGCGGATATTTGAGGAGCAGCAGGGGACGTGAAGTCCATCACCGGGGGTTGTGCAGCGTACAACCCCGGTGCACTCCGGTCCTTGTCAGCCGAACCGCACTGAGTAGCTCCTCGTCCTGCCGGGTTCCACGATCGCATCGATCCCCCTCTTGTCTTTTCCATGGGTAAGGGTGATCTCCCAGACACCGAGGGGGATACCTTCAAGGGTGCAGGGAGTAACCTCCCCGGTCTTCAGGCCCCTGAAGATAACATCTGCCCCGGGGGGGACGCTGGTAAGATTGAGGCTCCCGGACGCATACCATTCGAGCGGGTAGCGGACATAATAAATCCCCGTGATGCACTGGCTTTCGGCTATATTGATAAGTCTGGTCACCGGGAACCTGTCCGGGGCAGAAATCGAGATCCGGTGGTATCCTGCAGATACATTGGGAATGGTGGCAGGGGCCCGGAGCCCGGTGCGGATGCCATCAAGAAAGATCTCTGCCCCATCCGGGACACTTACAATTGAGAGGTTGCAGACCGGAGGGTCATCGCGGGGAATGATGAACTGCCCGCCATCCAGGCTCGATGGAGGAATGGTAAAGGAGAGATAAGAGGACCCGTCCGTGATGGTGATAAAAGCCGGGTATCCTGTAAATTCTATCCGGTCCGGCACCCTCCTTACCGGGTAATAACCGTCCACCGTGAACATTGCACCACTACGTGAGTCGTTCCTGACGTCCAGTGGATAAACCACTGCCGGTTGCATCAGGTTGAACTCCACCGGAATGACGGCATCAGGAAATACCCAGGTCCGGATAGTCTGCCGGGAAGAATAGGTGTTGCCCCCGGCGGAGATCCCTGCCGTGACGGTATGGAACCCTTCCTTTAATGGGGTGAGAAGGAGCGGAGAACTGGCTGCAACAACGACACCATCGATCCTTATCTCTGCATCCTTTGGATAAGTATGGACGAAGATTCCTCCATGGCGGGACCGGGCGGGGGCCGGGGCCGGGGTTTCCGGAGCTCCGGTATCGACAGGAACCGGGGTGAGAACAGCCTCGATTTCACCGGACCCGTTCACATGTTGTGAAAACGGCAGGAACCCCTCCTTTTCAATCCGGATCAAATGCAGTTCGCCGGAAAGGGCATCAATTTCGCAGGGGGTCGATAACCCGGTGGGCTGGTTGTCAATAAACACCATCGCCATATCCGGGATGGACGAGACTTTGAGGACAGATGGTTCAGGAGTTTTTCCGGATGTATCGGTCGTGTCCTGGACTGCAATTTCCGGAACTTCTCCCTGGTGACAGGGCTCGGCCGGCTGGCCGGTCAGCCACAGGAACAAATTCAGGAGCCAGCAGAGGAAATTCCCAACCGGGTCATCTCTACCAACCGCCCCACCCGGAACGATTTCACCTGGTGCCGGTTCTGGTACTCCAGTCCCGGGGATACGGGTCGTGACAGGCCGGACCGTTGCCGTGATCTCAGGGGCCGGGCTGGTAATCGCCGGGGGTGTGGGCCCGGAGCCGGCCATGAGGACCGCGACCCTGTTCGTAACGGGTGCACCCGTGGTCGTGATATGGAGCCTGATCCCGGCCGGCGCAGGGACAGGGAACCCTGAGATCTCACAGACAACGACCGGGCTGTCACCTGATACAATTCGTGCCGGCATCCCTATCCCATTGACATAAAAACTGAGATTTCCTTTCGCTGACCCGGGTGTTGTAGCGGTCAGGATGGTTGCATTTTCCAGGGCCGGTATCGGGACCCCGCTCCCGAACTCGGCCAGGGTCATCTGCGGCTCCCGGCCTGGAAATGTCCCGAGCAGGTCTGCCCCTTCGCATATCCATGCCAGGCTTTCAGTCCCCGGGTCATCTTCGAACCCGGCAATGAGGAGGGCTCCGGTCACGGTGGTATTCCACGACTGCTGGTTCCTGCTCCGGACAGGATAGGCCCCGGTCTCATTCCACTCCGGGAGACTGTATACCAGCGTTGTGGCGTACAGGCGCCCGTCATCATCCTCTTCAGAATACGAACGGGCCGGGGCGATCTCCCCGGACCCGGCAGAAACCACAAGGTCAGGCCTGGTGCTGATCCCGGGACTGGCACTGCTCGCACCAAGGAAGAGATAGAGAATTGCCTGGGTTGGTTGCCGGGAGGAATTCCCGACATCAAAGGTAAGGGAATGTTTCTCTCCTCCTTTAAGACTGAAAGGATCGGTTACCGAGGGGAAAGGGACAAACACTCCCATGACCTGCAGGTCTCCTGCCGGGGATAACTGGCCGCCGGAAAGGACTTCCTGGTAGGTTTCACCGATGAGTCCTTCCATTCCTCCCTCACCGGAACCGGAATACCCTCCACCCGGGACTGCCGCTTCGAGTTCAAAACTGACCGT
Source organism: Methanomicrobiales archaeon (assembly GCA_022841205.1). Taxonomy (GTDB): domain Archaea; phylum Halobacteriota; class Methanomicrobia; order Methanomicrobiales; family Methanospirillaceae; genus UBA9949. Next base: position 10,186 of record JALHCK010000009.1, read on the forward strand.
AACTGTTTTTCCGGCAATCACTTCCACGCCCTTTTCATGCGGGGTGGCAAATCCGCTCTTCCGGACAGTGAGGGTGTAGTATCCCTCGCAAAGATCTCCGATCGTACAGGGGGTGTCATATCCGGTATCGATATCATCAAGAAAGACCCGGGCTCCCACCGGGTTTGAAGTGACAGCAATCGATCCCTTTGGTTCCCGGCTGGACCAGATCTTTATCTCGGATATGTACCTTACAGTAAGGCCGGTCGTCGTGGGGTAGGCCTGCCCGTCCTGGTAATAGTAATGCCAGTACTCCTCCTCTGCTGATTCATGCCAGTCGTAGTTTCCCATGGCATGGATACCCCATTTGTTGGTAGAAGTGTCGGCAAAGAAGATCAACCGCATACCATCGGCATATCCGGGAACGTAAGACTGGTTTGCCTCATACCAGGCGATCACCATGGTCCCCTGCCGGGAGGATGGCTCGTAGACATTCTCGTAGGCGAAGTTCTTGGAAAACCCGTCCGAGGCCCTGATGGTGACCGTATCGCCGGGTTCCATGCCGCCGACCAGATCGCAGAGATCGCGGAGATCGGTCCCCTTCACCGCCCCCATATCCTTTTCGAGGACATTTGCATCTTCCTCCGGGTTCCATCGCTCTTCGGGATCGTCCACAAAGACCGGGCCCTGGACATAGTAATGGGTTATCCCGTCGCCCCGTACCGGAAGGTTGGCCTCCATCCAGCGATAATCCACGGTTGTCTCGTTTAAGACAGAAAACCCGTCATCGGCATAGAGAACGATACGGACCTGGTTTGTGGCCGCAAGCCCTGGCGAAAAAGAGATAAGCATGAAGGCCAGCAGGCCGATGATCGCTGCTCCTGGCGTAATCCGCGATATGATGCAAGGATGACCGGATATGTATCGGCCTGCCCCGGACGGGGCTGGACAGGCGGAGTTCATGCGGTGAGACCTTCTGGCAGGGGAGCGGGCCATCCGGGCCGACCCTTCCCGGATTCCTGGACAACATACTCCATGAATTCATGGGCGAGACCGGGATTCGGTGCGTTGGCAGGAACGGTAATGGCATAGACGATGGGCATCCCGGTCCGTTCCTGTCCGATCGAACTGAACCTCTGGAAACCGAGGATGACCTTCACTTTCCCGTATTGGTCGGAATACGACTCTTCACCGAGGTTGATGGATGCAGGCAACTCCACGTATGGCAGGTTCATCGTTTCTGAAACGCTCCGGTACTCGAAGGCATAATCGATTCCCCCCGCTTCAAGCAGCGACAGGAGGTAGATGCTGCCGTCCCTGATGACCAGCTTGTCGCCTGAAGGCCGCATGATCTCCGGCAGGGTGATGACTGCCACCGGGCCTTCCATGGTAACCGGCAGGGGCGGGGTGAACTGCTCTGCGATCATGGTATCAAAAAGCGATGGTTTTCCATACTCCCCCTCGGCAAGCTGAACAACCATCAGGGTCCTCCCGCACATCCGGCCTTGAGAGTATGTCCGGCCAGTTCTCCGGAGATATTTCGCCCGCATACCTGCTCTTCCCGGTGTAGGCAATAACCAGGTCATTTCCCCCGAACGCTATGTACGAGTCCGTGTAGTTCGCAGTTGTTCCCTCCATCGGACGGTACATCAGGTCGGGAATGAGGGACGCATCAGCCACGGCCACCACATCTGCACGCCGGTGCAGGTCGGTGACCTGCCGGATGACCTGGATGCTCCCATGCCCCTCGATCTGGACATCGACTCCGGGATGGGCCGCTTCGAACTCCTGCTCGGCTTCTGCAAAGGGGGCGAGGAGGCTTCCGGCAGCAATAACCTTCAGCTGGGTGGGCCGGGAAGCCTGTTCGAAACACCCCGTACACAGGATGAGGCCGATGATGAGCGATGCCAGGACAACTGTCCTCAATCCCGTATCTCGATCCGGTCTACCCATTTGACCCATGCACTCCCTTCGGTAATGACTCCCGGTTTTTCCGATATGATGGCGATACGGGCAGGGCCTCCGTCATCGTAGGAGACGGGTTTGCCGTCCTGCTCGTACATCAGGATGATGCGCAACGGTGGCGGAGGCAATTCCCTCAGGTTCTCATCAAAGGTGATGAATCCCCGGCCTTCCACCTGGTCGTAATCAAAGACCCAGAGATACCCGTCCGGTGCAGACACCCAGACCTTCTGACCAGGGTGTATCCCGCCAACAGTGGCGGCAATATCCCGCAGGTCAACACCCTTGCACCGGTACGGCCCGAACCGGAAACCCGTGGTCGAGACGCAGTATCCATGCCCGTTTACTGCCGGGAAGGCCTCCAGGTCTTTTATGGAGAGGACTTTCTCGGTTGTCCCGTTGACCGTCACCCTCCATTTCGCAGCCAGGGGGTCCTGGGCCGGTGTGCTGCACCCGGCAACGATGGAAAAGAGCAGGATGGCTGTCGCAACCACTGCCATCCCGCCTGGCAAAAAGGTCCTGCTCATGATCTCTTCCTCCCGAGAAGAGCGATGAGCCCGCATCCTGCAAGGACAGTGGAGATCAGGATCGGGCTTTCTGTCGGAGGTGGCGGATAGACCTCGTTCATCTTCGATTCATAGGACTTGGGAAGGTTGCCCGTTGACCCGTGATAGCCACCGGGATAAATGCGGATCTCATCCACCCATTTCACCGTGTACCCACCCGTGGAAGGATACAGGTTATCGAAAAGATGGATACTTTCCGCAGGCATCACTTCGTGCATGTCCCAGTTGCCAAAGACATGTTTTTGTTCGCTGTTAACTGAGGTGTCGGCAAAAAACACCATTCGCATCCCGACGTGGTATGACGGAGGGTACCCTGTTCCCTGCCGCTCCCCGACCGCAGCTTCTTCCCCGTTATACCAGCAGACGGTGATATTCCCCTGGCGGGGTTCCGGCTCGTAGACATTCTCGAATGGGAACTCAACATGGTACCCGTCGGCTGCTTTAACCATGACTTCATCCCCGGGCCCCATTCCACCGACAAGGTCACAGAGGTCCCGGATGGCAGTCCCTTTCACGGCCCCCATGTCCCTGAAATTGGTGGTCTCGTCCCGGTCCCACTGCCCCTCCTTTGACTCTACAAAGACCGGGCCCTGGTGGTAGTAGTGGGTTATGCCGTCACCCTGGACCGGCAGGTTTGCCTCCATCCATTGGCAGGTGACAGTCGTGGAATTGAGAATGCTCGTGCCATCGGCAGCATACCGTGATACAACAACTCCTGTTGTGGGCGCAGCACATGCCAGCTGGAACATGCAGAGTCCGGCAAGCAGGATAATGAGGAGATAGTGGTGAGACTTGATTCGTTTCATTTCATTTCACCTCGCTGGTAGTGAGGGTGGTGGCACCGCCCATTGTGAGCAGTAGAAACGCCATGATCGGGATCAGAGGCGTGAGTGGAGTCACGGGCGGTGTTGTCTGTTGTGTGGCCGGGGAGGCAGGACTCTGGTGAACGATAATGCCGGACACTGTCTGGATCGATAGCCCGGTGGTGGTGGGGTATTGCTCGCCTCCCTGGATATAGTAATAGTAATACTTCGGGTCTGCAGATTCGTGCCAGTCCCAGTTTCCGAAGGCATGGACCCCCTGGAGGTTGGATGACGTGTCGGCAAAAAAGACCAGTCTCATCCCGGTCCTGTAATCAGGAACGTACCCTTCATCCCCGTGGTACCATGTGATGACCATTGGCCCCTGTCGCTCCGGGGGCTCGTAGACATTGCGGTATGCAAAGGTCTTTGCAAACCCGTCTGTGGCCTTGATCGTAACAGTGTCTCCCGGTTTCATCCCCCCCACGAGGTCGACCAGGTCTTTTACCGCAGTCCCCTTTACTGCTCCCATGTCTTTTTCCAAAACATTGGTATCTTCAGCAACGTTCCACCTGAGCTTCTCTTCGACAGCAGGGTCCTGGTCATCGATGAACACGGGGCCCTGGTGGTAATAATGGGTCACCCCGTCCCCATAAACAGGGAGGTTTGTCTCCATCCATGCAGCGTCAACGTCCCGGGCAGAAAGTACAGTCTTTCCGTCAGCTGATATCTTTTCGATATGAAGTGAAGTGGTGGCAGCTGAAATGGGCGCAACGGTGATAAAAAGAATGGTGATTAGGAGAAAAAATGCCAAACGCCTGGATCTGAAACATGAACTACGGATGATAAAAGGAAGCATAATGACAATTCCACGCAGTCTCTGAAATATCTTATTATTTTAGCCTGGTCCATTAATTACATTAGTTTTACTGGCTAAACCGCGTCTGACCAGCCGGAATTATTGGTTGGTATTTGCTAAGGAGCTAAACTGCCATATTATTCCAGAGGCCTACTTCTGCTGCTCGATTAGTGTGGAATAGAGCTCGCGGAACGAATCGACCATCCTCTCTTTCGAGAAATCCGTCCTGCCTCGTTCGTTTGCATTCCGGACCATGGGAATATACCGGGCTTTTATGGTTTCAATGCACTGTATGAGGTGATCTGTGGAGAATGATTCCACGACGCATCCGCACCTGTTACTTGCGATGTATTCCGAAATACCCATACACCTGCTGGCAATGACAGGCATTCCTGCAACAAGGGATTCCAGAAGGGACCGGGGAAATGCCGCCACATCACCGGGTAATTCTGACAGGACTATTCCTGCATGGGCCCGTGACAACACCTGAAAAACATCTACCTTTTTATTGATTACCTCAACTCTCGCCGTGACCCCTGCATCCTCAATCCTTGTCATGAACTCATCATAAAGGATGCCACGCCAGAGACAAACCAGCCTGAGATCGTTTTTCTCCCCAATTACATCAAGGAGCAGATCAAATCCTTTCTTCTGGAAATGAGAAGAAACCCAGGGCGCCGAACCACAAAAAAGGACGAATTCACCCCCATCATAGGAGAAATTGCCGGGCGGGATGGCCGATGTGTCAATACCAGGGGTTATTATGCTGAAACGGGTAATCCCCCTTGATCGCAGTAACTCTCCTTCTCCACTGTTGCTAACCACCACATGATATGGGAAATTTTTGACTGGTCCGATCATCGAAGATACAGTTGAAACCACCGAACAGACAACAGGCTTTTTTAGTGTTCTTAAAACCGGAAGGGAATAGAGCCGGGATAAAAATACATGGTGGATATCAGCATCCCGGTCTTTTGACCGTAATTCCTTCATGTGCTGCATTCCGATAAACGCTTGTGGAAATCCTGGAATATGAGATCTGAAGGGATAGAGATTCAGGAACTCTCCCCCGAATTCCCCCATCAGCTGTTCAATATCTTTCATCATCGCTTCAGTTCCGGGGAATACCGGTGGGGGTATGGTGCTGTAATAATGGATCTTCATGAAATTTTCCCTACATGGATGCAATCACGTGGTGGCATCTGCAATGTTGACTTGATTCCGATATCTGAGAGGACAATCTCCCGCAGGATGCGCTTCCTTTCCAGGAAAATTGCCGGCAGTCTACAATATAGTGATATGCACTGACGGAGGAGAGCGGGAGCCGGTAATAAAAAATGAATACCCAAGAAAAAGCGACCCAAATGACGAATAAAAAGATTTGTGGGGATATGTTTCAACAATAGATTACCCGGTTTTTTGTCACACTACCGATATATACCTTCGATGGCATCGCTGACCAATGCCCTGATCCCGAATATTGCCAAAAGATTGGTCGCTGGATCCGCTATCGATGACAATAATTTCAAAATCATGCACGGGTCTTTCAGGCATCCAGGCAGCCATTTCGATCATTCAAATCCGGGATGATGACTGATACTTTATACGGAAAAGAGGACATTCCTGTCCCCAAAAATACCTCTCGCCTGATCAGCAATAGCCATCCGGTATGCCAGGGATTCCTTTGAAAGACCCATTAAAGCTGCTCTTGCATATCTCTGCATGCCCCATATGGTCCAGAACAGTTCTAGAATCCATTTCAGGTTGGGGTGATGTTTTCTGATATACAGAAAACGGTTTCTCAATGAATAATACTGGTATAATGAGCTTCGGAAAGGATTGTCTCTTTCAAGTTCGTGATCAGCCTTCGTTGCCGTGTATATTGCACATTTATACCCTTTCTTCCATGCTCTCATACAGAAATCAGCAATTTCGCCACTGAAAAAATATTGCTCATCAAGGAATCCGATGTCCCGGACTACATCCTGTTTTGTGAGAAACACCATGCCCGGGACATAATCAACATAGAGAACTTCATCCCCGGATACGTTTCGCGACCTGGTGTTCCTGGTATTGATATGCAACCCGATATCCCTGCCGCCAAGGTATACCTTGGTCCCTTCAGATATTGCAGGGCCTACGCAACCAAGGTTTTCACCTTTCTGCAATATTTCCAGGAGTTTTTCCATGTTCTCTTCTGATATCGATGCGTCACTGTTCAGGAGTAGTAGACATTCACATCCGTCATCGATGGCCTCCCTCATTCCCAGATTGTTGCCCCCGGCGTATCCCAAATTTTCAGGTGAGCGGATAAGACGCACGCGGGCTGGGGAATTTTCGATTGTGTGCAATCCATGTTCAGTCGACCCGTTGTCAACCACATATATAAAAGGCTGAAGCCTCTGCCATTTCAGCAAAGAAGTCACGCATCTCATCGTCAGGGCTGCAGCATTCCAGTTCAGGATAATGACGCCCAATTTTGGCCATCCGTCCTCGTGCATTTCATTGTGGAACGTCGTCATGAATATGATCCAGGAGGATATCTCAATTCTCTGTCGCCTGACCTTTTCATCTATTCATATGTTGGCCCTGTAGCACAAAAAACCCATATTATTAAAAGCCGACTGCTCTGTGCATAAAACAGGTGAGCCGGGCTATGTGTGAAAATGTCCGATCATAACAAAGCTTTCCTCCCCCTCTATCGCAAGAGAAGAGGTATATCCAGGCAAAACACCAAGGTCATGGATTTGCCATAATATACCGTTTCGCGAAATATTATGTCCATCCAAAAATTCAGGGATATCGCAAATCATGCTGATCCCTTCTCCCGTGGCTTTCAGGAGCGCTTCTTTTTTCGTCCATATCCTGAGGAAACACTCTGCTTTTTTTTGTTCGGGGAGAGTTTTCACCGTGTCGGATTCAGCACCGGAGAAGAAACGATCAGCAAGGTCTGAACATGGAATGCCATCACGTATCTTCTCGATGTCAATGCCGACCCTACGTCCACGGGAGACTGCAACCGCAACCATATCGGCGGAATGCGTCATATTAAAATGCAGACCTGCAAAAGGTTCTCCTTTCAGGAAGGGTTTTCCATTTTTTTCATACTGAAAATGAATTTCACCCGGAAGACACCTCCTGTACCTGGAAAGTACTTCCCTCAGGAGACCTCTTCCCCTTACAAACCAGAGAGAATCCTTTTCAAAACGGTATCTCCCTGCTCTCTCAATCTCATACGGGCTCAGCAGGGTTTCTGCTCGTTCAATGCAATAATTCCGCAGGTCAGCGTAATGCAGGTGCACCTCGCCGGTATGGATGCTCAATTCACTCATTGTCACGGCCTTTTGGTAAAGGAGATACCAGGTCGATTTCTCTCCTGATAGCGAACGCGATATGCTCTATGCTTTTCCTCTGGAGGATTGACCGATGATCACCTTTTAGCACATGGGAATCAACATACCCGGTTGTTATCTTTTTCCAGCCGAAACCGTGAGAGTACTTACCCTGTCTCCCATATCTCCTGACCAAAGTCGTTGACATAAAAATGGTAATCTTTCCATGATAGTATCCTGGTGTGTACGCAGCGATTGCATCATAATTTTTCATGGCGACTGTCCTTTGCGGTTCAGGCAGATCCGGTACCCACTCAGGGTAATTGTATGCCAGAGCCATCCTTCCATCCGATGCTGCTTGTGTGGACGCATTTCCAACCACTGGCGCCACTTCAGGTGTCACGGTCACCGGTGACCTTTCTTTTGATGTTCCTGATATCTCACCAGGGAATCTGTGCACTTTCTTTAATATAAACCATGGCAGTTTTTTGATGCATCTATTCCTGGTTTCTGGATCCGCCAGGAAAAACTCCCGGATATGAGAACGAGCTCCGCGGATATTTTCCCAGATATACATGTAGAATGACCAGAAATGGCTGTTTGTGTACTGGTTCGGAGCTGCATAGTCGAGAATTACAAGAACCCCGTGTTTTTCCCCTTCTCTCTCCAGCCTGCATGCCATTTCATAGGCTATCGATCCTCCTGCACAATACGCAAGAAGATGATATGGACCGTGAGGCTGCACCCTGCGCAGTTCCCGGATGTAACGGTGAGCCATCTCACCAACACTTTCCAGTGGCGGTTCTCGTCCGTCAATTCCTGGTGACTGGATGCCGTATACCGGCTGATCGTCGCCAATGATCTGTGCAAGCTGGCCAAAATCGAACAGGGTCCCATCGACACCATGGATACAGAACAGTGGAGGCCGGCTACCTCCCGTCCTCAGTGGAATAAATGTACAGGACTGACTTTCTTTATCCTGGTCTCTTAAAAGAGCAGTCATACTCCTGATTGTAGGCGATGTAAAGATTGCACTGACGGGGAGTCTGATTTTAAACTCCTCCTCAATACTCGAAATGAGCCTGATTGCAAGAAGTGAATGCCCTCCTGAATCGAAGAAATCATCATCTGGTCCAATATCCTGCAGCCCCATCACTTTTCTCCAGACAGAAGCCATGCGGGACGCCATATCGTCAGGGGCCACCTTGGATCCGGTCTCTGGTCCGGCAAAAGATGGTGTTGGCAGGGCGCGAAAGTCAATCTTTCCCCTCGATGTCAGGGGAACACTATCTATCCAGGTGAAGATGGCTGGAACCATGTGCAAAGGCAGCCGTTCTGCGGCATACTGTCGCAATTTTTCGACCGGTACTTGCGAGCTGTCAGCATTCTTTACCAGAAAGCAGGAGAGTGATACCGTTCCTCCAATATCCCGATAAGGAATGATGACGGCCTGCCTGACTGCAGGATGCGTCTCCATAACGGAGGTCACCTCGCCACCCTCAACCCGGAAGCCCCTGATTTTTACCTGCGTGTCGGAACGCCCGAGGAACCTCACGTTACCATCAGTGAGAAATGTCCCAAGGTCGCCGGTCCTGTAAAGCATCTGACCGGGAACGTAAGGATCAGGTATAAATTTTAATGCAGTAAGCCCGGGGCTGTCCAAATACCCCAAAGCAACACCATCCCCGGAGACGTATATTTCCCCTGTTATACCAACAGGAACCGGGTTCATCGCATTGTCGAGAATATAGACATCGGAATTCGCTATCGGACGGCCAATAGGTATGCTGTCGTTGGAGCAATCTTCCAGCTTCATTTCATAATATGTGCTGAATGTGGTGTTTTCCGTAGGCCCGTACACGTTCGCAAATTGCGTCGTAGTGCAAAGCTCCAGGAAAGTCCCCGCATGAGCCGGATCCATCACCTCGCCCCCAACCAGCAAATAACGGAGGCCGCAGAGCGCAGAAGGGTCCTCCGAAACAATCGCATGGAAGAGAGGCGTCGTGATGAACAGCACATCGATCTGACTATCAATTATTTGTGATTTCAACACGGGTGGAGACAGTGCTACGTCTTTATCGATGACTGCCAGGGTTGCACCGTTCAGGAGTGCACCCCAAATTTCAAATGTAGATGCATCGAATGCCGGATCTGACAAGTGACCAACGGTATTTTCGGGGGATATTTGGATATAGTCTGTATTCAGGACTAACCTGGCTATCCCGCGGTGAGGGATGCATACTCCTTTAGGCGTACCGGTCGATCCCGAAGTGAACATCACGTAAGCGAGGTCATCCGATCCCAAATCTCCTTCAGGGCAGAAAGGCCGCATCGACAATGCTCCATTGTCGACTGTTAATACAGTCTGCATGAATTTTTCCATCCTTGAAGACAGCCCTGGATCGGTAATCGCAGCACATGCGGTTACACTTTTCATCATCTGTGCGATCCTGTTCTCGGGCTCTCCCGGGCTGATGGGCAGATAGGCACCACCGGCTTTCAGGGTCGCAAGCATGGCAATGACCATGCTCGCAGAACGCTCCATGAAGAGCACGACGATGTCGCCTTTCCTGACGTTTGACTCTCTCAGGCGGCCTGCAAGGCTGTTGGAACGTTCATCGACCTGTCGATAGGTCATTTTTTCATCTGAATGCCTGATCGCTATTGCCTCCGGATACTCCCTTGCCCTTGCCTCGAAGAGCCTTGCAACGTTTTCCCTGGGAAAATTGCATTTTTTACCTTTTCCCATCTGCAAAACATCGCATGTCTCTTCATCTGTGAGAAGTTGCAGGTCTGATAGCTTTTTATCAGGGTCTTTTCCGATATCTTTCAGCAATGTCTGCCAGTGTCCGACCATGCGGACTATAGAACCATGGTCGAATAGCGCAACAGGATATTCAAATCTGCATGAAAGCCCGTCTGGTGTATCGGAAATTTCGAGAGTCAGGTCTGCTTTGACCAACAGGTCCTCGGGTTCATGACGCTCAATCGGGTATCCCCCGATAGTCCTTGGATGTGCAGGAAAGTTACGGAGCTGGAATAACGTCTGAAAAACCGGAGGGATGTTTCGCGATCTTCTGACGTACAGCTTTTCCACAAGTTTCTCAAAAGGCAGGTCCTGGTTTTCATATGCTTCCAGTGTCCTTTCCCTGACATACCTCAGCAGCTCCCTGAATGACTGATCTGGAAAGATAGCGCCTCGTATTGCCAGTGTGTTTACACAAAGTCCGATCATCCCCTCGATGTCGAACTGGTTCCTCCCGGCGATTGGACAGCCCACGATGATATCTTCCTGCCCTGAATACCGGTAAAGCAACACAAAAAACGCCGAAAGAAGGGTCATAAATAGTGTTGCTTTCTCCTTTCGGCCCACTTTTTGGAGTACATCTTTCAGGTCACAAGGGAGCACAAGGGTCAGGGCTTTACCATCGTATGACTGGAGATGCGGACGGGGATGATCGAATGGGAGATCCAGTACAGGAAGATCACCGTTAAGCCTGCTCGTCCAGTATTCCATCTGCCCGGAATACTCCCCGGATTCGAAAGCATCACGCTGCCGGGTCGAATACTGGTCGTATTGTAGCCCGGTGGGAGGCAGTGCTGTCCCGGCATCCAGTCCGCTGGTGAGCGCGTCATAAATGGACGCCAACTCTTTTAGCAGGATGTTCATCGACCATCCGTCCATGATGGAGTGATGCATGATCAGAGCAAGCAGGAGATCACTGGTTCCGAGTCGGATCAGCCGAAGTCGGATCAACGGATCATTGGCCAGATCGAAAGGCTGCCTGGCTAATTCATTCATAATAGAAGCTGCCTCATCGAGGGCGCTGCTCTCTTTATCCGAAAGATCAATGGTGATTAGTTCCGGGACTCGTGTTGAGGGTCGTTGATATACCTGACCGTCGATAACCAACAGGTTCATTCTCAACGCAATATGACGGGAGACGACTTCTGCGACACTCAGCTGTAAGAGAACCGGATCGATTACACCCCTGATGCGGTAACAGATCAATTCATTATACAGGGTGCTCCGGGGATCAAGAGCCTCGATAAACCAGAGCCTCTCCTGCGCAAAAGAGGCCCTTGTTAAATCTCTGTGGCTACCCGGCGAAATTACTGGAATCGTCATTTCCTTTCATTCAGCCTGCGATCGATGAAGTCTCCAAGCCGGGCAATGGTGTCATGGTTCATGACGCTGGCGATGCCAATCTTCATATCAAACGCCTTGGCAATACGAGATTCCACCATTGTCGCGAGCAGTGAGTCTCCACCGAAGTCGAAAAAGCTTGCATCCCTGCCAATCATGCTCTTTTTTAAAACATCTGACCAGATAGCCGCCAGTATCTTTTCAGTCTCTGTGATGGGAGGCAAATATTCCGCGTCCGTCGGATTGTCATCTGCGGCTGGCAGATCTTTCAACCTGTCATACATGCCGATTCTCTGTACCTTTCCCGTTGGACCTTTGGGGATCTCATCGACAATCCAGAAACAGGCCGGGACCTTAAAATATGCCAGGTTGCCGGATACATGCTTTTTCAGGTCATGGACGTTTGTATCCCGCGGATCTCTTAATACAACCGCTGCCCCGACTTTTTCTCCTAACACAGGATCCGGTACGGAAAATGCGACAGCTTCTTCCACCTCAGTGTTTGACAGGAGGGCTTCTTCAACCTCGCGGGGTGATATTTTTTCACCACCCCGGTTTATCATTTCTTTAATCCGTCCGTCAATAAAGAAATACCCGTCCTCGTCCATGTGCCCCAGATCTCCTGTGAGAAACCATCCGTTCAGAAACGCCTTTTCATTGGCCTTGGGATTATTCTCGTAGCCCCCGAACAGGCGGGATCCCCTGAGTGCGATCTCACCTGTGACGTTTTGTGGTAAAAATCCCCCCTCGCTATCGAGAATTGCCATTTCCAGCCCTGCTGGTATTCCAACCGATCCAGCTTTTCTCAGATTAGGCGGCAGTGGATTTGTCGAAATCTGGTGTGGAGCCTCAGTCATTCCATACGCTTCGACAACCGGCACACCAAAAACATCCTCAAGTCCTTCCTTCACGGTGGGAGGCAATGATGCTGATGAAGACCGGATAAACCTGAGATTTGTCATTTGTGCCCGGTCTTTGTGCAAAACCGCCTGCTTCAGTACATGCTGGTGAATCGTGGGACTTGAGGTGTACCACGTAGGACGATATTCAAATAACCATTTCATCATGTTTTCTTCATTGAACCCGGGGGTGCACACCACACTGCCTCCTGATACAAGAGAACAGATTACCGCGCCTATCAGCGCTTGGATATGGAACAGTGGCATGACGTTGAGGCATTTGTCCTGTTCGGTCAAACCAAGCGGTTCAACCATACTTACCGCAGAGACAACGATGCTGGATTGTATGAGGGGCACCAGCTTGGGACGGGACGTTGTTCCGGATGTGTGCAAGATAAGTCCAATATCTTCGGGTCCGGCAAACCCGGTTTCATGTATCCGTTCCTGGTTTTTACCCGACAGGGTAAATGCCCCTGCGGTCCTGCCATCCGGAATAAGCGTAATGACCTGTATCCCAAGCGGGCATGCAGCTGTACCTGCATAAGGCTCCAACTCGGGGGATGCAATAATCGCTGAAGCCTTCATGTCAGAAAGGTAAAATTCAAGCTCTTTCTCCCTGTAAAGCGGATTTATGGGAGCACAGCTGAACCCTGATATGACGGATAAAAAGGCCGTCGCCATTTCAGGGCCGTTCGGAAGCATGAGTGCGATACGGTCGCCTCTGCCATACCCCATGTCGTTCAGGGTCGTAACAGTATTTTCGACCAGATGGCGTAATGCTCCATAGGTCAGAGGACTGCTGTCAACACCTTCAATTGCAACCTTTTCCGGATTGCGACCTTTACATGCCGCATCGAAGACTGTTAAAAATGGTATCTCCATCATAATGCCCCGGGTTATCATACAATTGGAATCGCAGCTGTATTCCTTACCAGTCGTTCATCTGTAACGGGTACACGCTTTTGATAGTCGTAATAAATGGAATCAGGCCCAACACGCATATACCCACCCACTTGTTCATCCCTTGTGTGCATATGGGCGAATAAAACGCCTTTTTTAAATGTTTCTAAGGTATCATCGATAATTTCTCCGTATGTTATTGATGTATAAGGGGTGTCGGTCTTATCCGGCACCATACCGGTCGGAGCAAGCTGGATGATAAGCTTCTCAAAAAGGGCCTTGGTTGTGTCCATCTCTCAATCAAGTATCATTATAGATATTCAGACTTTTAATTAATTGTAGCGTGCCGGAGCCCGTCCGGAAACCGTCACCCAATCCAAGCCTGCTTTCCAGGGGGGATCGAAACAGGAGATCCGCCTGGAATGCCAGGCCACGGAATAACCGCCCACTTCCCTGGAGTGAATAACGCCCCTGCTTCTTTCCCGGTCTTCTCCAGGCCCTGATGGCCCCAAACACCCGCGATATCATCCATGATGGGAAGATCATTGCCAACAGGTATCTCCGAACATATCTTTGCATAGGGATGGATCCTTTGCCATGCTCCACCGCCCTCGATTTAATCATGCTCCCCATTACAAATACCATCCATGAATGGGCTTCTCGTCAGAGTCGGCATCGATACCACATCCGGCGGATGGAATTCACCTGTCGACCCCTGTTCAGGGCGCTACGTCTACGTCCCGATCCCTGAAGAACCCCTGCTTGTCAGGAAAGGACTGTGCCGGTTCTTTGACGAACTGATCCCCTCCCTGAGGGACTTCGGCGTCACGCTCCCGCCTTACTTGTACGGGAGACCCATGCACCTTGACCCCGACTTCGAGTACCTCACATACGGCGATCGCCACCCCCGTGACATCCCGCTGCAGGCATTAGTCCCGGGGGATTTCATCGTTTTTTATACAGGGATGCGATCGGTGTATCCGGAAGATCGTGAACTGGTCTATGCGATCATCGGGTTCTATGAAATCGACGAAGTGCTCCCTGCCGCATCCGTGCCCCCCGAACGGTGGGTCGAGAATGCCCATACCCGGCGGAACGGCAATCCCCGTGACACCATTGTCAGGGCCCGCCTGGGGCAATCCGGGAGGCTGGAGCGGTGCATTCCTGTCGGGGAATACAGGGACCGGGCATACCGGGTCCGTCGGGATATCCTTGCCGCATGGGGCGGGCTCACAGTCAGGGAGGGCTTTCTCCAGCGGAGCGGGAGGTTGCCGGGACTTCAGGACCCGGAACGGTTTCTTGACTGGTTCACATCGTTGGGCATACCCCTTGTTCAGAAAAATTTTTGACCCTCGCCGGACCCGGGAACGTTCGTCTTTCCGGACCGAACAGCCGCCGGGTGACAGCCACTCCGGCAAAGAGGGCCGACATCTTTTGGGAGCTGGTGGAGCGGGTGGAGGGAATTTTCCATTGGGGTAGCGTATTCCGGCATTGACCGGATACAGAGTTTACTATTATCTGGTGCCAGGGGTTTTGGGTAAAACAGCCTCGCACGCGATCCTGCCGGGATCCACGCACCATTTCCGTTTGCCAAAGCCGCCACTCCCCGCTCTGGAGCAGTGCGGCTGGGCAACTAACCGATCTAAGTATCAGGGGATACCCGGGTTCTCCCGGCCAGTCATCGGGAATTATCCCCGACAGGCATTAATACCGGGAAAGTGATGGAGACGTATGGAACCGATGGTTACCACCGCCCTGATGTTCATCGTCGCGTTGATCATTTCAACGGTCATCATCTACTTCGTTGCAAAATTTTTTGGTGAAAAAGAAGGCATAGGTACGGCATTTCTTGCCGCCCTCACCGGCACGATCATTTACACTGTCGTCTATTACCTGATGGGAAAAGGCTGGATCGCGGCCATTATCGCCGGGATTGTCTGGCTGATGGCATTGAAGTTCTTCTATAAGATCGGCTGGCTCAAATCGCTGGTAATTGCCGTTGTCGTCTGGATCCTCACGACCATCATCGGATGGTTCTTACCCACCCTCACCGGTCCGCTGTAACCGCCCATGAGATAACCTTTTTTACAGTCCTGCATCCTTGATGCGGACATGGAGTATGAGTCCTGCCATACATCGATTACTGCAATAATTCCCGCACCCAACGCCAGGTATAATTAAACCACTGCCAAGTACAAGTCCATGAACCATGCGACCATGACCATCCTTGCGCTGGTATCTCTGCTCATGGCAATTCTTGCACTCGCTGGTTGCACCAGCCCGGGTATCACGCCGGAACAAAGATCCCCGTCTCCCAGCCCAACTGTTGAAAACGAAGCATATGTTGTTTTGGCAAACAACCAGTTTGCCCTGGATCTCTATAAGAACCTTGCAGGAGATCAGGCAAACAGCAGGGAGAACCTCTTCTTCTCGCCGTTCAGCATCTCTTCGGCGATGGCAATCGCCTGTGAAGGGGCTCGCGGGGATACGGCACGCGAGATCCGGGAGGTATTCTTCTTCCCGGAAAACACCGCTGTGATGAGGGGAGGATACGAAGAGTTAATTTCAGGGATCAACAGCGGTTCTTCTGCGTATTCACTCAATGCCGCAAATGCTCTCTTTGCAGAACAGACCTATCCTTTCCGTCCGGACTATATCGCGGTTGCCAGCCAGTCCTATGGTGCAAAGGCAACGAACCTTGACTTCATCAACAACCCCGATAATTCACGGCTCACCATCAACCGCTGGATCGAGGAGCAGACCAATGATAAGATAAAAGATCTGATTCCGCCCGGTTCCATCACACCGCTGACCCGCCTGGTAATCACCAACGCGGTCTACTTCAAGGGGAACTGGCAAAAGCAGTTCGATGAGAATGAGACCACTATGGAAGATTTCCAGAACGGGGATGGAACGGCCATCAGGGTCCCGATCATGCAGCGTACTGATAAAAGCGCCACCTACGGGTATACTGAGACTGCAGATCTCCAGGTGCTCCGGATGCCGTACGAATCCGATACCGGGAAGAGCCTGTCCATGCTCGTCCTCCTTCCCAGGGATGATGCCCTGTCTACCATTGAACAATCGCTCACCATTGATACGCTCACCGGTTTGCAGCAGAACCTCACCGAAAAGCGGGTCATGGTGTATTTTCCCCGCTTTACCATGGAGACGAAGTACTTCCTTCCCCGGACCCTCTCGGCGATGGGAATGCCAACGGCGTTTACCACCAATGCCGACTTCTCCGGTATGGACGGCACAAGAGACCTCCTGGTCACTGATGTGATCCACCAGGCATTCATCGATGTGAACGAAGAGGGGACCGAAGCGGCGGCCGCAACTGCAGTTATCATAGGGGGGCGGGGATACACCCCGGTGGAAGAACCTGTCCCGGTATTCCGGGCTGATCATCCGTTCATCTTCTTCATACAGGACGATGAGACGGGGCTTATCCTGTTCATGGGCCGGGTGATGAGCCCCACCGCCACCTGATTTCCGGTAGACCGGGAAGCGACCCCGGTGCCGGAATCATAACATCCACTTTTTTCTCTCTCAAGCGTCAACAGGTGGAAAACAATGTTCCTCACCCTCATCCTCTTTGCCGCTGGACTGATTCTCCTTGTCGCCGGTGCCGATGGAGCCGTCCGGGGCGCTGAAGCACTGGCCTTCCGGATGGGAGTATCGCCGATGACCATCGGCCTTACTGTGATCGCTTTTGGGACATCGCTTCCCGAGCTTTCGGTGACCACTGAGGCGATCCTTACCGGTAACCCTGAGATCGGTCTTGCCAACGTCATCGGGAGCAACATCGCCAACATCGGCCTGATCCTCGCCTTCTGCGTCCTGATCAGCCCCTCGCTGACCACCACCCCGGAACTCCGGCCGCGGTTCCTGAAAGACTCGTTCCTGATGCTTGCCGCAACCCTACTCTATGTTGGCCTCTCGTTTCGGGGGGTGCTTGACTGGATGAGCGGGATCCTGTTCCTCATCCTTTTCGCAGGGATCCTCCTCTTTATCAGGAAAAACTCCCGGGAGAGTGACACTGCCAGGCCTGCTGTTGTACGCCATCCAGTGCTGTGGACCGTCGCCGGGCTCTTGGCGGTCCTCATCGGTTCCCACCTCCTGATCACCGCAGCAGTTGACCTCGCAGAACTCTTCGGGATCCCGCCCTATGTTATCGGCATCTCCCTTATCGCAGTAGGAACATCGCTTCCGGAACTTGCCACCTCCCTTGTCGCCGCAGTGAAAAACAGCCCCGCGATCTCGGTTGGAAACATCGTGGGAAGCAACATCTTCAATCTCCTGTTCATCCTCGGGATAAACTCGCTTTTTACCCCCATTGCTGTCCCGGGATTGGTCGATACGCTGGTGATGACCGGGTTTGCAGTGGGAATTTTTGTGTTCTTCTACGGGGGCAGGTTGCAGACCCGGCTCTTTGCCCTGTTCATGCTGGTTGCCTATGGTGTCTTTGTCGCTGTGAAGTTCGTACCCGGCTGACCTGCAGATAACACCGGTCTCCCGTATGGGATGTGAAGGCAATCGTTGCCCCAGCCCGTGGATGCGCCGGTCACGAAAACAGATATTCTCCAGGATGGTGAGAATGGAAAATGGAGAGTATTGATTGTGGAAAGGTTCCAGATGGAGGGGCCCCAGGAGTTACTTACTGGAACACAGGGTCAGCCCCGCAGTACTGCCTCTTTGACATGCTCCGGCCTTCCGC
Source organism: Methanomicrobiales archaeon (assembly GCA_022841205.1). Lineage (GTDB taxonomy): Archaea > Halobacteriota > Methanomicrobia > Methanomicrobiales > Methanospirillaceae > UBA9949. The sequence goes on from JALHCK010000009.1 coordinate 28,350, forward strand.
TGTTTTGACCGGATTATTGGTGGTATTGCGGCATCATGTTCCTTGAGATTTCTGTCCGGCCCAGTCGTGAGGAATGTCTTTTTCACCAGTCCATCGTCAGCCGTTTGGATGGAGTGGTTCATCCCACCGCTGCATCGGATCTTCCCGAACATTTGTTCGGCCCATTGATCTGACCTCTTTGTCGCAAAGAGATCGTCCAGCCGTTTTGATCTCCCTGCTGGTCAGGTCATTGCTTGTATCCCCGGTTTTCATCCCTGAGGCACACCCCTATAGTCTCGAAACCACAAATAGTTTTCGGTTTCTATGGCAGTTCCTCCCATCCCGCTGGTTCACGCCATGTAAACATGATGTAAGACCGCAAGGCCTGCGAGAAGGATGATGACTGCGGTAACCTGGATCATTGCAGCGGCATAAAGAGCTCTTTTTGCAAGGAGTGTCTCCCGGGTCCGGCATGCCAGGGCGCCCACGAGTTCTCTTGTAGTAATAATCATGGTATGTACCTCCCAGGGTGCCACCCGTCCGGATCGCACCCCTGCCTATCTGCTCTGGCAAAGGGGATAAATATTGGAACAATATGGACGGTTGGACCCATGAACCCGTAAGTTCGTCCATTTGACAATCCAGGGCCACTGCTGACCTGAAACTATTTAACCGATGAGAGGCATGACTGCCACGTTTTTGTTTCGGACCAGGAACGGTGTCATGAATTGTTGCCCTGCCGGAACGATGTTTTTATCTTCGCCCCAAAAGAGCAGGGAAATACGTGTCCGAGAACTAAAACCCGCTTCTATCAGCCCACCGATGGAGGCATCCGTGTGCTGGCAGGAAACAGGACGCGGGGATAAAATCACCATCCTTTTTTGCACCGGTGCTGATGGGGAAATACCATGGATCGTCCACAGGTGTTACTCGCGTTCGCCCTCGCAGCGGTCATTATCCTCGCTGTTGCCATAGTATTTGGCCTGTCATCTGGAAATACCCCGATGGACCGGGACGTCCTCTACCAGGTCTCGACCATCGATGCCCTGCAGCAGGGGGTCTTTGACGGAACCCTGCCGATCGGAGATCTGAAACGGAACGGCTGTTTTGGGATCGGCACCTTCGATGCCCTGGATGGCGAGATGATCATGCTTGAAGGGATCGCCTACCAGGCACTCGCCGACGGCAGCTTGGTGATCGCCCCCGATTCTTTCACCACACCGTTTGCTACGGTGACCTGTTTCGAGAACGATTTTGTGGTCACGACCGAAGAGCCTATGAACTACACGGCCTTTTGCCAGGCGATGACCGATCAGCTGCCCACCGTGAATTTGGTCTACGCGGTCCGGATGCACGGGACCTTTCCTTCGATGACCGTGCGATCCATCCCGGCACAGCAGAAACCCTACCCAAAACTCTCTGCAGCGGCCAAAAACCAGTCGGTTTATACCTGTACAGATATCACGGGCACTGTCGTCGGGTTCTACACCCCGGTTTTCTTCAAGGGCCTGAACGTTCCGGGCTACCACCTCCATTTCATCAGTGACGACCGGCAGATCGGGGGCCACATCCTCGACATGGTTGTACCGGAGGGGATCCTGGCCGAGTACGACATCACACCGGAGTTTTTCATGGTCCTGCCCACCAGCGGGGATTTCACAACCATTGACCTCTCGGAGGACTTGAGCGAGGAACTGGCAGCAGTGGAGAAATGATGAACTATTGATACCGGCCGTGCACCCGTCCCGGAGGGTTTCGGTTACCCATCATGATTCGGTGGAAGAGCTCACAAGAAAGATTCCGCCCATCGGGATCGTTGCTATACCGGAGCGGTGGGGAGGAACTTTCAGGGCCATTCCCGTGGAAGGCAAAACCACGATACTCTGAACGGCGGGCAGAGAAAGACTCACTTCCTTACGATAATCCTGGCTTTCTCCAGCTGGAACTCCTCATCAGTAACATAACCGGCCTCTTTCAGGTGGACCAGCCGTTCCAGGAGTTCAAGATCGTGTTCCGGTGACCCATTGCCGGCCGCTTTTTCCTCTTCAGCCTTCAGTTCCGAGATAAACCCTGCCGCCAGAACGCCGGCAGGCAACGCGAACAGCCCGATTCCCAGGAAGGAGATCAGGGCCCCCAGGAATTTCCCGGCATACGTGACCGGATAGACGTCTCCATAGCCGACGGTAGTCAGGGTTTCTACTGCCCACCACATTGTGATCGGTATGCTGGAGAAGGCTTCCGGCTGAGCCTGGTTTTCAATGTAGAACATCAGGGTCGATGAGACGATGATGAGGATGGTGATGACGAAAATGATGACGGCAAGGATGTCCTTCTCCCGCTTCACCACCTTGCCAAGGAGGTGAAAGGCGCTCGAATACCGGGCCAGTTTCAGCAACCGGAAGATACGGACCAGCCTGAAGATCCGGATGAAGCGCAAATCGATGGGGATAAAGAAGGGGACATAATATGGGAGGAATGCCAGAAGATCGATGACGGCAAGCGGGGTCAGGGCGTAGCGGAGCCTCCCGGTGACAGGTTTTGCGTAGGCAGGATTGCTGGTGGAGCTCCAGATTCGCAGGATATATTCAATGGTAAAGATCACGATGGAGATCAGGTCGAAAACGATAAAGAAATAGGAAAACCGGAGTGACGCCGAATGGACCGACTCGAGCATTATCACGAAGATGCTGAGCACGATCACCGCAATGATAAAGCCGTTGAATATGGCGCTTGTGGTATCGTCTTCCCTGACAGCGTCAACGATCTCGTATACCCTGTTCTTGATGCGCCGGTACAACTGCCCACCAGTTCGTTACAGGAAAGGTTGCGTGGATCCGGAATATATAGCTCGCTCATCCCCGGTCCCGGCCTGCCTGATGCAGCCATACCGGAAATCGGCGGGAACCGCCATCCTGATCGTGATTGAGCTAACCCTCCTCGCTAACCCTCCTCGCAGCATCCGCGGTGCATTTCAATCCACGAGGATCCGAACCCAAAAACCATTGGTACTTTCAGTCCGGGAACGGGTTCTCGCGGCAGAAAGAGTGCCGGATTCCCGGAAAAGAGGTTGGATTAATGCCGGACGGCAGCCAGTCGTTTTCCGATGCTGTCCCAGTTAACGATGCTCCAGAATGCCTCGACGAATTTGCCCCGGTCGTTCCGGTAGTCGAGGTAGTAGGCATGTTCCCAGACATCGAGGACCATGAGGATCGGGTACCCGGGAAACACGTTCAGGTTGTGCTTTTCGATCTGCATGATCAGCAGCCTTCCGGTCTCTTTGCAGTACGAAAGTGCAGCCCAGCCCGATCCCTCTACCCCGGTAGCCGCCGTGGAAAACTCCTTTTTAAAACGATCGAAATCTCCAAACCCGGCATCGATCGCCGAAGCCAGGCTGCCTGCCGGTAGTCCTCCTCCCCCCGCGCCTGCCGGCGCAAGGTTTTCCCAGAACAGGCCGTGAAGCCTGTTTCCACCGATGTGAAACGACAATTCCTTTGCCGTTGCCTTGATATCGAAGTCGGCCTTCTCCTTCCTTGCTTTCGAACACTTCTCAATGATGGCGTTTGCCCCGGTCACGTAGGCCTGGTGGTGCTTGGTGTGGTGCAGGGTAAGCTGGTCTTCCGAGATATAGGGTGCAAGTGCATCGTATTTGTAAGGGAGTTTGGGGAGCGAGTACAGGTTTTCCATAGGTGATTGCCTCCTTTCTGTGACAATGGAGGTTGTTATCCTATTTGTAGCATTGGGTCGGTGAAAGAGAACTCGAATTTACCTGGAAGAGCTGGCCGTAGATGGCGATCCCCCGCTTATTCCGGGATGTCATGGAGCGCCCTCCACACAGATACAGGGTTTATTCCCACGAGACCTCACTTTCGCGGGAGAATCAGGGGGTCTTCTCCCACAGAACACTTCTTTCCCAGTATCCGGTTTTCAAAAAAATTCTTTTGCGGCAGCCCAACTCCCTCATCACCGGGATGCATCGATCTGCCCTGTCCAGGAGTGCCCGGAACCATTGCTGAAGACCAGCTGCCACCAGGGGATCCAGGTGAGGAAGAACGAGGTTACCTCAATGCCGGTCTTTGTCGGCTTCACGGTAATCTCTCCGATCTCCTTCACAGCGTTCTCCCAGCGGGCCGTGATCCCGGCAGCCTCCCTGTCGAAAGCAGCCCGGAGTTCCCGTATCTCCTCTTCAAGGGCCCGGGCATTCTCCTCTGCTTCCCGTGCACTCATCCCGGCAGAGCTGCTCTGGCGGTACTTGCTCGCCGCCGATGACCCGGACCGGATGCTCTTTCTCCCAATGAGGATCCCAATAACCGATTCTCCGGCAGAGATCATCGCTTCCCGCTTGCGTGCATCGGCATCGGCCCGTTTCCGTTCAACGGCCAGACCGGCTTTCCGGAGCCGGTCCTCCAGCGTGCCTGCTTTTACTTCATGCCGTTTCCGGAGGGCGTCGACCTCGGCATCCCGCTGCTCCCGGGCGGCAAGGCGCACCCGGAGGAGGAACTCGTTTTCAGGCTCCCCGGGCCTCGAAACTAGTTTCACGGCAGGACAGGTGAAGAGCCTGAGTTCCTGTGAATGGACAAGCGAGCTGATAAGTTCCTGCTTCACTGTGGAGAATTTCTTCAGGGTACGGACGGTCTCTGCCCTCACTGAGAAACTGGCGTCCGGAGAGGGGGTCTGCAAGAGGTCTCCAGAGTAAGGGAGGGCGTTTTCCCAGTCAACGGTTCCCCCAGGGGAGAATGGTGCGAGGAGTGCGAAGTCCCGGACTGCATCCTGCTCGAGCTTTGCACCTTTGTAATGGATCCGGCCGGAAGCAAATACCCCGGCCTCGTACTGGACCACCGCCTTCTGCATAGTCCCCTCCCTTCCCTGGAAAGCAGCAGATCCTGCGGTCTCCCGGCTGACCCGGACCGGCAGGTAGCGCTGCGGGACTTCTGGAGGGAGGGCCGGTGGCAGCGTTGAAGCATCTCCAACAGGCCCCGCCGTGGATTTCGGGGAGGTTGCTGCCGGTCTCTGAACAGTGTCCGGTTTCCGGTCCTTCATCAGGACCCTGACCTGCTCGCGGGAAAGCGGTCCACGGAGGTAGCTCATCGCCCACCGGGTCTGGAATATGACCGGAGCGCTCTCGTGCACGTTATGCAGGAGAAACACCCGGTTGTCAAGCGAGGAGAGGATGTCAGAAAGGGCCGCCCGGGAGAGAGCCCCGCCCTGGACCGCACCTTCAAGACCATCGAGGACACGGTTCCGGTCCTGCACGGTCTGGAGCCGCCCGATGAACCATGTGCCGGTGTTTGAGAGCCCCTTGTAGTCGAGGTCGACCGGGTTCTGGGTTGTCAGCACCACGCCGAGGCCAAACGCCCGGGCCTGCTTGAGCAGGGTGAGCATCGGCTCTTTACTCGGAGGGTTAACCACCGGCGGGAAGAACCCGAAGATCTCGTCCATGTAGAGCAGTGCCCGCAGACTGGTCGTCCCGGTCTGGGACCGGACCCAGGAAAGGACCTGGTAGAGAAGGAGGGTTACAAAAAACATCCGCTCATCTTCGTTCAGGTGGGCCAGGTAGAAGATCGCGTGGCGGGGTTTTCCCTCCGCAGTAGCGATGAACCCCGGGATATCGAGCGGCTGTCCCTCCATCCACGAGCGAAACGTGGGTGCGGCAATGATGTGATTAAGCCGCATGGCCAGCGGGAGCCGCTCTTTTGCCGGGAAAAAAGTCTCGATATCAAAGGCCCCGATCCGGGCGAGCGGCGGGCTCTGGATGGCCTGTATCAGCGTGACCAGGTCGAGGTCTTTCCCCTGCCTCCAGAAGTGTTCGAAGATCGAGGAGAGAAGTATGTGTTCCCTCGAACTGAGCGGGTCGGCGGTCACTTTTATCAGGCCGAGCAGGGCGGTAACCGTGCCGGAGATCTTTTCCCGGAGCATTTCGGCATCCGTATCCCAGCTTTGTGCCGGTGCAGCAAAGGACTGGATGACCGAGACCGGTATTCCGGCATCACTCCCCGGTGTGTAGACCGCGAGGTCGACAGCGTCTCGAAGCATCCTGATCCGTGCCCCGTCCTGGCCCCAGGATGCAAGGCCGGATTTCCAGGACTCTGCCTGGGACGCTGCATAGGCTTCGGGGGTCATCCCCTTCCTCCGGGCATCATCGGGGTTGACCCACGGGAGGAAATCAGCCGGGGCAAGGTCGGGGAACATGAGCAGCCGGTTGGTGATATCCCCCTTGGGATCGATGATGATGGCTGGCACACCATCGATTGCCGCCTCTTCGAGCAGATCTACGCAAAGCCCGGTCTTGCCGCTACCGGTCATACCGATACATACCGCGTGAGTGGTAAGGTCGCGGGAATCGTACATGACGAGCCTGTCGAGCAGCTTGCGCTCGCCCAGGCTGTACTCTTTTCCCAGGTAGAACGCGCCCAGTTTCTCGAAATCCATGGGAATCCACGTACTAGGTGCTCACCGGTATTGATAAAGGAAACCCCGTATTGCTTCCGGTTTTCCAGGAGAGCCCCTAAGAACCCGGACGATGCCTCATCTTAATGGGCATACCGGCTGTAATCCCGTTCATGGTAAGCGAAGGCCTTTTTCCGGCCATGCCCCAGGAGATTACTCTTTTCCAAACACCGCCCAGAGCCCCGTTCCGTCTTCAATCAGGCGAAATGCCGTAATCCCTGCCCTGCTGAACTCGTCCCTGATCCGGACCGGGTTGTTCCTTTTCATCCGCTCCTCCACCCCCCGTTCCCATTCGGAATACCCGGACTTCATCGCCGCCGCGACCTGCTCTTTTAGAAGCGGCGTGCCAAATCCGCCCCCAATACAGGCGTAGCCGCCGGGTGAAAGCACTCTCTGGACCTCCCGGAACGCACCGGAAAGGTCGTCCCAGAAGAACCAGGACCCCCTGCTGGCGACAAGATCCACTGTCCCGTCATCAAACGGAAGTTCATGTACATCGCCAAGGACCGGGACGACTCTCCTCACCAGGCCGTTACTGCGGATATGCCCGGATGCCAACCGGAGCATTGCCGGTGACGTGTCAAGCGCATATACCCTCAGCCGGGACTGCAGAGCAATCGAGATGGCCAGGAGTGCCGGGCCGCACCCCGCATCGACCGCATTCCCCTCCCGGATACCCGTCCATTCCAGCACCTGCCCGGCAATCACAGGGTAAACCGGGGCAAACACGGTGGTCGCAATCTCGTTGAATTCCCGGGCACGTTTCTCTTCCCGGCAGCACTCTTCCTCCGGCATTCGGTTACACCCACCCTGGCTGGTGTTTTCCCGCACCGTGATTATATACCTATCCAACATCGACCCGGTCACCACAAACCTTTAACTTCCTTCCCACGAAGCATCATGCCACAGGAGGATGATTCATGCCGTCAAAACTCATGGAGTATTTCAACAGGTCGCCGAGGATTGGAACACTCAGCACCGCTGATGGAGCCGGAAACGTCGATTCAGCTGTCTTCGGCTCCCCCCACATGACCGATGAGAAGACCGTTGTCATGGGCCTTGGGGAAAACCGTACATTGTCAAACCTCCAGGACAACCCCCATGCGGTGTTCCTGATAATGGAACCGGGAAAGGAGTTCATGGACTGGAAAGGACTCCGCGTCTACCTGGAGGTAAAAGACCTCGTGACATCCGGTCCGGTGTTTGACACTTTCAAGGCCCAGATGGCGAAGGTGGCCGGTGAGGCAGCGGCAGCAATGGTCTATGCTGTCGTGAAATTCGAGATCACCGGCGTCCGGCCGCTCATCGACTTTGGACAGGGGTGGGAGAAGTCAATTTAGCTCTTTTTTTTCCTTCCGCATCGCCTCCGCTCTCATCTCCTCTGGCATGAGCTCGATTGCGTACCGGAGCATCGTCCGGGGCATCACCGCCCTGTTCCGGATAACGTATTCAAACACTTCGGAGGTGTGTTTCCGGCTCGCCTCTTTCAGCAGCCACCCGCAACCCTTCTGCACCATATCGTCCGGGTCGGAAAGCACGAGATCTGCGAGCTCGAAGACCGTTGATAGAAACTTGCCGCGTTTGGCCGGCACGATCAGCGATGCGCAGGACGCCCGGCGCATCCACCGGTTTTTGGAGCCTGCCCAGCGCTTCAGATCGGCAACGTGCCCCGGGAACTTCGCGATAAAGTCCCCGACTGCATGGTTGCAGAAGGTATCGCAGGCGGCCCAGTTCGTGATCCAGCGGTCGATCCAGCGCTCGAACACCGCGATATCGCCTTCCTCGAACCTATCCGACATGGCCTGCACCCAGGTAGCGGCGATGAAAGATTCCTCCAGGAATCCCGACAAAAAGAGCTCCTCGCAGAAAGAGAAGATCTCTTCCTTGTCACGGGAAGAGACCTCCTTCCAGTGCTGCTTTGCGATCGCGGTGACCGTCGCGGTCTTCATCCCGTAGCAGGCAACCGGTTCCCTGAAGAACCGCTTCGAGGACTCCCGGATAGCGGGATCCGATCTCTCCTGAAGCTCGGCACGTATGGCGGCGATGACCGGGTCCATAAAAAAGATGTGTGGTTGATTAAAAAAAGGGTCCGGATCAGTTTTCCCGCTCCACGATAAAGGTGATTTTCACCACAGAGCGGTACTCTACGATCTTGTCGCCTTTCACCTTGGCCGTGCATTCCTTCAGGTATACTCCCCTGATGTTACGGATGGTCTTTGCCGCTTCTTTCACCGCATTTGATGCGGCATCTGACCAGTCTTTTGGCGAGCTTCCGATCAGTTCGATAACTTTTGCCACGGAGGGCTCCTGTCCTGCTGTCATTTCCTTTTCACCAGACATTCTTTACAGCACACCTTCCCCATGAAGGTTTCTCCTGAAAAGCCCGTGGAAGTACTCCTGCAACCCTGCCATGCGGCCTCCAGAGTACCGCAGGATTCTGCCAGGTCTGTTCTCACACACCCATGGTTAGTTACGAAAAATATCGCAGTTTAGGAATCGTTTATCACGCTTTACAGAGATGGTCTGGTATGAATCGCCGCATCGTCATCATCAGCGGTCTCATCATCCTGACCCTGCTCTGTGCCGGGTGCCTCACCGCTCACCAGGACGGGGGAAGTCCCCTTGTGATGGAGAAGTCCGCAAACCGTCCCCAGTCAGTGTACAGCTTCTCATCCGGGGGGTCCCCGGATAGTGCCCAGGATTTTCCCGCAGACCAGAAAATTATTAAAAATTCCCAGATCAGGCTCGAGGTGCGCAATGTCACCACGACCCTTGACCCGGTCAGGGCGATTGCCGCTGCCCATGGCGGATACATCGGTTCTTTATCGGCGAGCACCCAGTACGGGGATCGCCTTTATGCCACGGTCATGATGAGGGTCCCCGCCAGGGAATTCGAACCGGCTATTACCGAGATAAAGGCGCTTGGCACCCTGAAATCCGAATCACTTTCCGCCGATGATGTCACAGAGGAGTACGTGGACCTGCAGGCGAGGCGATCGGCATTCGCGAGCCAGCTTGCCCAGTATAACCGTATCATGGAGAAGGCCGGAAATGTCTCCGAGATCCTCGAAGTCCAGGTCCAGATCGAGCGGGTGCAGGTCGAGCTTGACCGGATTGACGGCCGCCTCAAGTACCTCGACAACCGCGTGGACTATGCCACCATCACCGTCACGCTCGAGGAACCCGAACCGGTCGGTGGAAGGGAGGGCTTCTCCTTCATCTCGGTTATAAACGAAGGTATCTCGGGATTCCTTGCCGTTACCGCGGGGCTGGTCATCATCCTCATCTCGGTCATCCCGCTGGTCATTGTCGCGGTCGTCATCTACCTTATCTACCGCTGGTGGAAAGGAAGAAAGAAGAAACCGGAAAACCCGGTCATGGAGCAGAAATCCGGGGAGGATGAGCCAAAACAGTGATCCTCTGAATTTCACGGGCGGTTGCGTGCTTCCCGATAAAATGAAGTGACCCCATGGCATCTCAAGGCCATCTCAAATAATATTTTCCGGCCACATTCTTTACTGATGAAAACCGCGGATGTGGTTTTCATGCCACTGGCTTTTCCCCGGCCAGTAAACCCATTGGTTTTCCGGAGACCCGTAACCCGCCCGGGTCTTCAGTGGAGTCCTTCCTGGACCCGCTTCACCGCCACGATCCCCGGTATCGCCCACCCCCCGAGCAGCTCCACGATTGCCTGGACATAGGGTTCCTGCCGGGTCATGCTGGGCGATGAGCGGGGGTCTTTGCGCTTCCCTTTACGCCCCATTCCCGCATGTCCGGTGGCGACGAAGTGCAGGAAGTCTTCTTTGGGCAGGTTCCAGGTACAGCCGACCCGTAACCGGACGAAGAGAGGATTCTTCGGGTGAGGAGCGATCGTGGCACGGGTGCCGGGGAGGGGGACCGGCTCTCCGGAATTCGATCCCGCAAGCCCGACCACCTCCTGCCATAGTGCTTTGCAGGCTGCCTCCGGACAGGAGCGGCAGAAGTGGTTGGACGGCGGGAGGCCATCGCCACGATACATCCGGCAGAAGCAAAGGTCCATGGCGTGAACTGAGGTCCCGGCAGCAAAAACTGTTCCGGGCCGCTTTTCCGTGCTTACAGTGGATAGCCGTGATCCGGGGCTCTTGCCTGAAAAGTGTTTCCACCACCGTGATCGGGCCCCACGGGAAAAAGAAGTCCGGGGAGCCATATGCTCCCCCCTGAGAGATCAGACCACTTCAGGCAGGATGAGCATGAATTTCGCCCGGGAGGATCCGCTCGATCAGGAACGACGGTACCTGCCCGGAGGTCTGGATGATGAGGTAGAACTCCGCATAATTATCGGATCGACCCAGGTAGGTTGCATCGATCTTGTAGTTCGTGGATAGCAGTTTTATTCCAAGCACCCTGAACGCTGCTCTGCGTTCGGAAATGGTTTTGGTCTGGCCGATCACGAACTGTTCACTGGTATCACCAATCTTCATGATCAGGTCGTCTCCTGCAGTAAGTACCAGTATCGGCGTTCCTGCAATCTTTACCGGCTGGCCATCCGGGATCCTGACCTCATAGGTCGTGGTATAGGGATAATGTGAACCGGGTTCGGCCGGCAGCATCGGGTCTACCGATAGAGAAAGGAAGGCAGCGATGATGATTATCACGATGACTGCCACGATCGCAATGCCGATGGTGGAACGTGAGATGCGTTTCTTACTGGTCTTGGGAGACTCTGCAGTCACCTCGCTTCCGGGGCTTTGATCTGGTTCGGTCATACTCGTTCATCAGAGAGAACCGTATTAACAGGGATAAACCTTGCGAAGACTGGAAGGACGTGACCGTCTCCGATGAAATTCCCCGTCTCGACCGGAACTACTCTGCACACATATATGGCGGGCCTCTTCCATTACCTGATACCCTCAGAATATATACTCCGGGTTTGTATTCATCACATGCGATGAATGAACCGGGTTGCCGCAGGCTCTGCATGGAACTGAGTATCCACTACCCGTACTTCGTCGGGACCATGGGGAACGTTCCTGCAAACAGTGGTTCCACCTTCTCCCGAACGCAAAAGGAAGATTTTAGGAAGTACCTGTCTGGCGCAGTCTTCCCTGCCATGGACTGCATGTCCACGTGGCTCGATTCCGGTAAATCCATTGCTCTCAGCCTATCAGGGGTTGCGATCGAGCAACTTGCCGCTGAGGAAACCGACAGCGCCACCTGCCTGCTCGATTTACTGAAACACCAGTCTGTTGAGAGCATCGGGCAGACGTACTACCGGAGCGTTGCCGGGCTGTTTTCAGATGCCGGTGAATTTACCCACCAGGTCGGCCGTCACGCAGATCTGGTCGAAGACCTGTCTGGCAGGCGACCCCGGGTTTTCGAGATAACGGAATTCGTGTTCAATTCCGCTCTTATCGATCCGATCCGGACTCTCGGTTTCCAGGCCCTCTACTCCGAGGGGTCAGAACACCTGCTTCCAACAATGAACCCGAATTATGTCTATTCCTGCCAGGATCTCCCCGTCCTGTTAAGGAACTGCAGACTCTCCGATGACATCGCCCACCGTTTTCACGATTACACCTGGGACCGCTTCCCGCTGACCGCAGGAACGTTTGCCCGCTGGATTGCAGAGTCCCCTGGTGACTGTGTCCATATCCGTCTCGATGCCGATTTATTCGCGGTAACCGGGGATACTGCCCAATCCTTTAAGAAGTTCATCTGCGACCTGCCAGATGCCCTGCATTCCTGCGGAGTCGCGACTGCTCTCCCGTCATCGGTTATCGGGAACTCTCCGCGGGGAGAACTGCGCCTCGAGGAACTCGGCATGTGCTCCCCGGACACTGTCAGTGCACTGACCGGGATCCATAATATGCACCAGCAGTCGGCATTCTGGTGCCTCGAGGATGCCCGTGACCTGGTAACCGATCGGGAGACATGGCGACGGCTCCAGAGTACCGATCACTTTTCCCGCATGGCGATCTCTTCAGGACCCTGCGGGAGGGTCCTTGTACGATCCACCAGCCAGGAGGCCTACGACTATTTCTCTGCCTACATGCAGACGCTTGCCCGGTGTGAAGAGACATGCCGGGAGAAGCTCCGATCCCAGCCTGCCGCCCGGGCCCTCCAGTGCCTGCCCCCCGAAACAGCCTTCCATTTTCATTCCGGATACCGGTTTACCGGGTATTCGGCACACAGCCTGCACGAGTTCTCCCGGATCCTTGAATTCATACCTGACGAGGTATTCAGGTTTCACCATGAACGGATGGATTTCCCGCGCTGGATTTCCGAGGTGCTTGGAGATACAACGCTTGCCGAAAACATTGACCGGTGCACAGAGTCCGACCAGGCGGCACAACGGGTCCGGGAGCGGGTCCGGGAATTATGGCAACTCTTAAGATAGCCCAGTTCTGCTGGGAGTCCCTGCATTCCGTCCGTGAAGGGGGACTCTCCCCGGCCGCCACACACCTTGCAGAAGTTCTCGGAACGAAACATGAAGTGCACTTCTTTACCAGGGGAGACGGGCCGGACCGGAATATCGGGAACGTGATTTACCATTTCTGCCAGCCTGAAGGGGACACCATCATTGAATACTGCATGGATCTGAGCAGGAAGCTCCTCACGAAGTTCCGTGAATCGGATACCCCTCCGTTTGATATCATCCACTTTCACGACTGGCACTGTAGCGATGCCCTCGAAGAGCTCAGGAGCCGGAAAACGGTGATGAGTTACCACTCCACTGAATATGGGAGGAATGGGAACAATTTTGGAGAATGGCCGGAATTCCAGGCAATCTCTGCAAAAGAGTGGAGGTGTGGTCACCTGGCCCGGCACGTGGTCACGGTCTCGAGGCATACCGAGACCGAGATCATGTGGCTCTACGGTATTCCGGAACATAAGATAACCGTGGTTCCAAACGGCATCTATCCTGAACATTATTACCTTCCACTCGACCCGGGCTCGGTAAAAAAAAGGTATGGTATACACCCGCTTGCCCCGCTGGTGCTCTTCATCGGGCGCCTTGTATACCAGAAAGGCCCGGACCTCCTGGTCGACGCTGTCCCCCAGGTGATTAAACGCCGCTGGGACGTCCAGTTCATCATTGCCGGTAAGGGAGACATGAAACAGGAACTCGAGAGACGCTGCCGGACTCTCCCTGTCCGGTTCACCGGCTACATCCCCGATGAGGAATACCTTCAGCTCCTTAACGCCTGCGATCTCGTGGTCATTCCCAGCCGCAATGAGCCGTTCGGGCTGGTGCTTACCGAGGCATGGAGCGCCGAGAAATGTGCTGTTGCAACCGATGTCGGGGGCCTTTCGGAGAACATCGATGATTTTGTCGATGGCATCAAGGTCCCGGTAAGGTCCGATTCGCTTGCCTGGGCGATCAGCTACATTATCGAAGACCCGGTCAGGATCCGGGCTATGGGCGTTGCAGGGAAACGGAAAGTCCTTTCCCGGTTCAACTGGGCCAGGATCGGCAGGATGATGGATATGGTCTACACAAGGGTTATCGATGGCAGATGACAAATCCCGGGACATCATGAACGTGGATGTGGCAATTCCCGCAAAGGATGATGACTCCCCATTCCTTTCCGACTTTGACATCTATCTCTTCAGGCAGGGGAAACATTACCGTCTCTACCGGAAGATGGGAAGCCATCCTGTCACGATAAACGGGGAACACGGGTCATGGTTTTGTGTATGGAGCCCCAATGCCCGGGAGGTCAGTGTTATCGGAGATTTCAACGGATGGGACCCCTCCCATGACATGCTGCAGGTACGTTATGATGAGTCCGGCATCTGGGAAGGCTTTATCTCCGGGGCACACGAGGGGATGCGGTACAAGTACCACATTGTATCCCACCATAACGGGCATACGGCAGACAGGGGTGACCCGTTTGCCTTTTCCTGGGAAGTGCCACCGGCAACGGCGTCCATCATCGCCCGGCCGCGTTTCGGGTGGCGGGACGGAGCCTGGGTGGCACGGCGGAGAGATGCGGGGAGCCTCGATGCCCCCCTCTCGATCTACGAAATGCACCTCGGGTCGTGGCGGAAAGTCCCGGACGGGGGAGGAAGAAGCCCCACCTACCGGGAACTGGCCCCCATGCTTTCCGGGTACCTTTCAGAGATGGGCTTTTCCCACGTTGAGTTCCTCCCGGTAATGGAGCACCCGTACTACGGTTCATGGGGCTACCAGACCACCGGGTACTTCGCCCCGACCAGCAGGTATGGCAGTCCTGCTGACTTCATGTACCTTATCGACCACCTCCACCGCCATGGGATCGGGGTCATCCTCGACTGGGTCCCTTCCCACTTCCCGTCAGACCAGCACGGCCTTGGATTTTTTGACGGGACCTGCCTCTACGAGCATGCTTCAGCAGAGCGGGGGTTCCATCCGGAATGGAAGAGCCTGATCTTCAACTATGGGCGGTACGAAGTGCAATCGTTCCTGATCAGCAGTGCCCTTTTCTGGCTGGATATGTACCACGCCGACGGCCTGCGGGTGGACGGTGTCGCCTCCATGCTCTACCTCGATTACGCCCGGAAGGATGGGGAATGGACCCCCAACAGGTATGGAGGAAAAGAGAACCTTGAGGCTCTCTCCTTTCTCAGGAACCTCAATGAAGCTGTGTATGGCCACTACCCGGATGTCCAGACCATCGCCGAGGAATCGACGGCCTGGCCCATGGTCACGAGCCCCGTCTACTCGGGAGGAATTGGGTTTGGGCTTAAATGGAACATGGGGTGGATGCATGACACTCTCCAGTTCTTCTCCAGGGATTCCGTGCACAGGTCGTACCATATCCCTGAACTGACCTTCTCACTCTGTTATGCCTACTCTGAGAATTTCGTGCTCTGCCTGTCCCACGATGAAGTGGTCCATGGAAAAGGCTCGCTTTATAACAGGATGCCGGGAGACGACTGGCAGAAACTGGCCAACCTGAGGCTGCTTTTTGGATACATGTTTGTCCATCCGGGAAAGAAACTTATCTTCATGGGTGACGAACTGGGGCAGTGGTCAGAATGGGACCATGAGTCTTCTCTCCCGTGGCACCTCCTCGATATACCATCGCACAGGGGGATCCGGTCCTGGATCAGGGACTTAAACAGGGTATACCGGGAAGAAGCCGCACTCCACGCATCCGATTTCGATCCTGGAGGCTTCGAATGGATCGACTACGGGGACTCCCACAACGTTGCGTTCAGTTTTATCCGGCGCCACCCGGAATCCGGCAACAAGCTGCTTGCGATCTGCAACTTCACACCTGTCCCGCGAAAGGATTACCGGATCGGCCTCCCGGCTCCGGGAGTATGGACAGAAGTCCTCAACAGCGACTCTGAGCACTACTGCGGGTCAGGGATGGGCAACTTTGGATCGGTCGCCACGGTCCCGGTCCCGTTCCACGGCCGCCCCTTCTCCGCGGAATTTACCCTCCCCCCGCTGGCCTTCCTGCTCTTCAAACACCAGGAGGATGAATGATATGGAAAAAAAGATCTGTATCCATGGACATTTTTACCAGCCTCCCCGCGAGAATCCCTGGACAGGGGTTGTCGGGCGGGATCGTTCCGTGGCGCCCTGGCATGACTGGAACGAACGGATCACTGATGAATGCTACCTTCCCAACACCGCTGCACGGATCCTCGACCGGCAGGGCCTCATCAGGGTGGTCTCCAACAACTACTCAAGGATCAGCTATGACTTTGGCCCGACCCTGCTTGCCTGGCTCGAGCGTGAACGACCAGGTGTATACGAGGACGTACTTCGCGCCGATGCCCTGTCACAGGACCGGTTTTCAGGACATGGCAGTGCCCTCGCCCACCCATATCACCATGTCATCCTTCCCCTTCTCTCCCGGGCCGACAAGGAGACCGAAATCCGGTGGGGGATCCGTGATTTCGAGGACCGGTTCGGTAGATTCCCGGAAGGGGTGTGGCTCCCTGAAATGGCAGTCGATATGGAAACCCTCTCCGTCCTTGCAGACCATGGCATCCTCTTTACCGTGCTTTCCCCACACCAGGGACGGAGTGTCACGCAGTCCGCGAAAGAAAATCCCGCAGGAGACACTGGCATCGATCCTGCCATTCCGTACCGGTGCCCACTGCCGGGCGAGACCAGCATAGCTGTCTTTTTCCATGATGCTGCCCTGAGCTCGCGGGTGGCGTTCGGTGACCTGCTCGAAAACGGTGACAGGTTTGCTGATGCCCTCCTCTCCGCATCGCCCCGGGGAGGGCTTGTCAGTATCGCAACCGATGGAGAAACCTACGGCCATCACCGCTCCTTTGGAGATATGGCCCTTGGATGGTGCCTGGAGCGCATCGAGTCCTCTGTTCCCGGCACGCTGACAGTCTATGGGGAGCATCTGGCAGAGCGCCCTCCCGAACAGGAGGTCGAAATTGTCGAGCGCACGTCATGGAGCTGTCCCCATGGGATCGATCGGTGGTGGAGAGGTTGCACCTGTGAATCGGGGAGGCAGGCAGGGTGGGACCACGGGTGGAGGGGGCCGTTTTACACCGCCATCGATGATCTCTCTCTCCGGCTCGCGGAAATCTTCTCCCGGGAGGCAGGGGCCTTCTTCCGTGACCCGGGGGAAGCAAGGGACGGGTGCCAGGATCTGTTCAGTAACTCTTCAGCTGATTCCATTGAGAAATTTTTCCACAACCATGCCCGCCGACCCCTTTTGGCAGAAGAGCAGGGTAAGGCGCTTGCATTGCTTGAAATGGCCAGGCAGAGCCTTGCGATGAAGACCAGCTGCGCATGGTTCTTTGACGATATCGCAGATGGGGAGGCGGTCCAGGTCCTCTGCTCCGCTGCACGTGCGATCCAGATCGCCAGTGAACAGACCGGGATCCATCTCGAGAGAGCATTCGTGGAGAGCCTTTCGGCGATTACAGGGAACCGCCCGCAGTATCCTGACGGAGGTGCAGTCTACCGTGACTGTGTCCTTTCCCGGCTACTTACCCCCGGGGATCAGGCAGCCTGCCTTGCGCTGATGGAGATTTCCGGGGGATCTGCACACGTTCTCCATGCAGACGACTATTCCGGAGAGTTACTCTCTTCGGGGGAGATCAGGCCGACACACGATCTCTCGCTCCTGGTAAAGCCAATCGGGTACTGTTTCATGAGTCCGGGTGCAGACAGTGCCATTCTCGGCCTTGTCTCTGGTGGAATCCCCGCAGGCGAACGAGCTGGAGAAGTCCAGGGGCTCCTCCTGAAAAAAGGGTATTTTGCAGCAGCAGAACGGCTGGCGGCTCTCTTCTCGCCTGTTATCGGTATCGATGAATTCCCTCCGGCCGCCCGGCACATGTTTGTCCGCTCTCATCTGTCCAGGGTAACCCGGGCTTTTGAGAGAGCAGCAGGAGTTCTCTTTGAGAAGTACACAGCCCTGGAACAGGATCACCGGCTTTACCCTCCCTGGATAGTTCGCCTGGAACGGTACATGCTTTCATCCCGTCTGGAAGAAGCCTTCTTATCACCGGATTCCAGTATAGAAGATGTGCGGAACCTTACAAAAGCAGTTTTTGACCTGGGGATGACGGGGGTGCTGCAGGGCGTGCAACCATCAATGAACCGCTTCATCACCCGGCTCATGGAAGACTGGGTTTCCGATCCCGGAGATGGTGACCGGTTAAATACGGTAATTGAAGGCCTTGTGCTGGCAAGGAACGCCGGTGCACCATATCCGGAATGGCTCCTCCAGAATCAATTCATTCCAGTCCGGGACGGCCCTGCCCGTGCATGGGAGGCCGGTGCCCGTACCGGGGATGAGGAAGCAGTTGCATGGTGGGAAGCATTCCAGTCACTCGGCAGGATACTTGGCGTCAGCGTTCCGGGAGGGGCCGGCTATCCACCGCAATGAGCCCTGCTGCAGGGATTTTTGCAGGGCATCGGGACTTCTCCTGCACATAACATCGCTTCCATCCCGTTTTGGGGCAGGAGACCTTGGCCCTGAAGCGTTCCGGTTCGTGACTTCACTTTCAAAGGCGGGACAGTCATTCTGGCAGGTACTTCCACTGCACCCGACCGATGGAGGACATCAGCACTCACCCTACCATGCGACCTCGCTCTTTGCATTGAACCCTCTGCTGATCAGCCCCGATCTCCTGATACGTGATGGAATCATCGAAGAAGGGCATCCAGGCATGCAACCACTCGCTGATGTGGAATGGGGGGGCCTCATCAGTGGAGCTCCCATAAAGCTCGCATTTCTCCGGACTGCAGCACGGGAAAACCATTGCGGCCGGGGCGATGCCGGGTTCGAGCGCTTCAGAAAAGAGAACCGCGAATGGCTCGATGATTACGCCATCTTTTCAGCAATTGCGCGTAGCAGGGGTGTGGACTGGTCAGCATGGCCACAGGACATCCGGGGCCGTGAACCTTCAGTCCTGGAGAGAATTGCCACGGAACTGGAACCGGCTGTCCGGGAAGAACAGTACATACAGTATCTCGCTTTTACCCAGTGGGATGGCCTCCACAGGCATGCCAGAAATTACGGTGTCCAGATTATTGGAGACCTGCCGTTTTACCCGGCGTACGAGAGCGCCGATGTCTGGTCCCATCCCGACCTCTTTTTGCTTGACAGCGACGGGCGACCCGCTGCTGTTGCCGGCGTCCCGCCTGACTACTTCAGCAGTACCGGGCAGTGGTGGGGCAACCCCGTCTACAGGTGGGAGGAGATCGAAAAACAGGGTTTTTCGTGGTGGGTGGACCGCGTGGAACACATGTTCAGGCTCTGTGATTGCCTCAGATTCGATCATTTCCGGGGGCTCCAGGCATTCTGGAAGATCCCCGCCGGCGCTGCAACGGCCAGGGAGGGGTCCTGGGTCCGGGCACCCGGACACGCCCTCCTCTCCAGCCTCACCTCAAAGCGGCCCTCCCTCCCCCTGATTGCCGAAGACCTCGGGACTATCACCCCGGACGTCAGGGAACTGATGGCGCATTTCGGAATCCCGGGAACGCGGGTATTGCAGTTCGGATTCGACCCAGACCCGGGAAACCCACACGCTCCCGGAGCCATCCGGGAAGATGTCGTGCTCTATACCGGGACCCATGACAACAATACGATGAGAGGATGGTTCGAGGAAGAGGCGGGACCTGATCAAAAAGAACGTATCACCGCGGCCCTTGAGAAAGTTCCCTCTTCCCCCGAGATTGCCCGGGATATGATCTCACTGGCGCTCGGGTCCCCCGCACGACTGGTGATAATCCCCGTCCAGGATCTCCTCTGTCTCGGCAGCTGGGCACGGATGAACCTTCCTGGAACAACGGAAGGGAACTGGCAGTGGAGGCTTTTGCCCGGTGAGCCGGGAGCAGATGACTGGACATGGCTGTTGGAAAACACCACCCGCGCCGGGCGGTAACTGCTTGCTGGTTCCCGGGGTTTCCCTCACGAAAGTCACATCCGGGGACACTTAGCCTCCATCCTTTTTTTGAGGGAGGTTGGGGCATGACTACCTATTTTCCAGGGGTAATGGCACCAGACCGGGGATTCAATCCCAAAACGGAAAAGTTATACCTGTTCTGGCATCGATACCATGATGAATACCTTTGCAGAGCGTGCAGATACACCGGCCGGAAGGGGAACCGATCCCCGAGCGGATACACGGTCTGGCAGACCTTGCCTATAACCTCTGGTGGAGCTGGCATCCCGAGGTCCGCATCCTTTTCAAGCAGATAAACCCCCATGCCTGGAGAGAGAGCATCCATAACCCGGTGAAGATGCTGCAGGATATCCCCGACTCTTTCTTTAGAAAGGTCGCGTCAAACCCCGAATACCTGCGCCGCTACGATATCTCAATGGACCGGTTTTCGCGGTATATGAAGAACCGCAATGGATGGTTCTCTGAGAAGTACCCCTCCTCCCGGGCACTCACCATTGCCTACTTCTCCGCTGAATACGGGTTACACCACTCCCTCCCCTTCTATGCCGGAGGTCTTGGGTTTCTCGCAGGAGACCACCTGAAGGAGTGCAGTGACCTCGGGGTTCCCATGGTGGCCGTTGGGTTCATGTACTCACAGGGCTACCTCCACCAGCGCATCCTCCCTGATGGATGGCAGGACAACTTCTGGGAGAACCTGGATCGGGATGCAGCCCCGGTTTCACGGGTGATGGCACCTTCCGGAGAGCAGCTGGTAATCGAGGTTCCCCACATAACACCACCGATTTACGTTGCTGTCTGGCGCGCCGATATCGGCAAGGTCCCCCTTTTCCTGCTTGACACCGATATCCCCGAGAATTCACAGGCCAACCGGGCCATCGCTTCGCGCCTCTACACAGGTGACAGCGAGCAGCGCCTGGTCCAGGAAATTGTCCTTGGTATCGGGGGGCGCAAGGTCCTGAGCGAACTGGGGGTCGATTTTTCTGCCGTGCACCTCAACGAAGGCCACTCAGCATTCGCCCTACTCGAACGGATCAGGGAGCTCGTCGAAGACGGCCTCTCATTTTCTGATGCGCTGTACCGGGTACGGGGGACTTCGATATTCACCACCCACACTCCGCTTGCCGCGGGAAACGATATATTCCCGCTATCCCTCATTGACAAGTACTTTTCGAGTTATTATCCTGCGCTTGGAACTGACCGGTTGGAGTTCTTCGAACTTGGCAGGAACCCCACTGATCCACCTGGAGGGTTCAACATGGCTGCCTGTGCCTTCAAGCTCACGGCATTCCATAACGCGGTATCCCGGAGGCACTGCGGTGTAACCCGGCAGCTCTGGCGCCAGCTCTGGCCTGACCTGCCTGAAAAGAAGACCCCTATCGATTACATAACGAACGGCGTACATATCCCCACATGGCTGAATCCCCGGATGGAGAGGCTCCTTTCCACTGCTATCAGCCCGGTCTGCCCCCATTGGCAGTATGAACACGATAATCCCGAGCTCTGGGAGCTGGTCGACGAGATCCCTGACAAGGAACTCTGGGCACTCCACCTCTGGCTCAAAGCCAAGCTGTTCAACAGGATCAGGGAACGGAAACGGCAGCGCTGGGCATCTCTTCTCAAGGAACCCATCAACCTTGTCGCTGACGGCCTGATGCTGAACCCCTCGGTCCTCACCATTGGCTTTGCCCGCAGGTTCTCTGCCTACAAGAGGGCAGACCTTATCTTCCATGATACCGATCGCTTGAAGCGGATCGTAACGAACCGCTGGCTACCGGTCCAGATTGTCTTTGCCGGAAAAGCCCATCCGAATGATACCGAGGGAAAAGAGATCCTCCGGAGGATATACCGGCATGCACTTGATCCCGGGTTTGGAGGAAGGATTGCCTTTGTTGAAGATTATGGTGAGCAGACAGCCCAGTACCTGGTCCATGGTGTTGACGTCTGGCTCAACAATCCCCTGCCACCAATGGAGGCCTGTGGGACCAGCGGGATGAAGGCCGCCCTGAACGGGGTACTTAACTGCAGCATTCGTGATGGCTGGTGGCTCGAAGCCTACAACGGGAAGAACGGCTGGGCGTTTGGAGGGGAGAGCTGGTCTCCCGAGCGGAACGCGCAGGATGCCGCAGAGCTGTATTATCTTCTCGAAAAAGAGATCATCCCACTCTACTATTCCGCTTCCCTCGACTCTATTCCGCACGGGTGGGTGCAGATGATGAAGGAATCGATAAAGAGCATTGCCCCTGTATTTTCATCCCGGCGCATGGTCAAGGAATATGTTGACCGGTACTACCCCTCCCTGCTGACATGTGCCGAGACCGGGTTCAGCGTGTGCCCCATCTGATGGCTGGTTGCGGCCACCAGTAACTGCGTCATTTCCGTTCTTTTCCATCTGCGCCCTTGTTCTTCCACTAACCGGGAACCCGTGGCAGCTCGGGCGGATAGCGGTTAATCTCTTCCGGGCGTGCCCGCACCTCAAGGGTGATTGGATATCCCAGCCGTTTCTCCATCATCTTTGCCAGCCCTTCAATATCGGGAAGGTCCCCGCTCCCGGTGACAGCGACCATGATCTCGGCGGGACCAAGCACCAGCATATCGTCAGGGCTGTAGCGGATGGACACCTCACGGATGTTGTAGGAGGTGCCTTTGAGCCATTCGCTGACCGAATCCCGTGCCATTTCGAGATCCATTTCATATTCGAGTGTGCGGTACCCGTTGAACCCGAGCAGGAGGGCAACAATGAGAACCCCGACCAGAGCGATTTCGATGGCATGCTTCCGGCGCACTGTCCCTTCTATGCTCGCCTGGCGTGCGTTTATTCCGGAAAGGTAGAGAACAGCTCCGCCAGCGAGGATGATGGCGAGAAAGTTTGTCACGAAGAGGAGCATTGCCCCCCCGGCATCAATCCAGTGTGCTTTAGAGAGGGCAACGCCCGCAACAGACAGCGGGGGAATGAGAGATATGGCGATGGCAACTCCGGGCAGCGTGTCGCTTACATCCTCCCGGGAGACGGCATAAGCCCCGGCGGCACCCGATGCCATCGCCACGAACAGGGCCAAAAGATCGGGCGAGACGCGAGTGGAAATCTCGGGGTTTGTGCCAAAGTCTATGATCACTGGCGAGACAAAGAGGGAGAGCAGCACGGCAAGTGCAATGACATAGGCCGTGCTCATGACCACGACCAGCACCGACTGGGTCATCCGGTTACTGTTACCAAGCACGATGGCGAGGGTAGTGGCCATGATGGGGGTCATCAGCGGGGCGATGATCATGGCCCCGATAACCATTGCTGTTGACCCGGAGATGACTCCGTATGTGGCGATCACCGTTGCCAGCGTCAGGAGGACGACATAGTTGGTCATCTGGCGAAGCCTCATTTCCCCCTCGAAGAAAAGTTTCTCTTCCATCACCGGGAGATACTCCTGATCAAACCGGTTCTTCTCTACCCATTCGGACAACATTTTGCCCATGCTCCGGACATTCAATCTGTCCGGGAGGATTCATATAATCTTGGCGAGGGGTAGCTCTTCCGGAGAGGTGCAGGGATAAAACTCTTCAGAAGGAACGGTGTGCGATAATAATTCCCGGTAGTTCAATCCTGGAAGGTCATATTGCATCCACGATTGAGAGTGATAGGATCCATGTGAACTGGTCACAGGGGAAGAGATGGATTATTATCAGTCCTCGGACAGTTTTGAGACCTTTACAAGCGAGGATTGGGCCGCCGTCTTAACGCCTTTTCCATGATTTATCTAACAGGGAGTATCTGATACATTCATAAGGATGAAGCAGGTACACAGCTGTGGGAAACGATGATTCCAATTTACCGGATAATCGGGTTGCTCTGCCTAGTGTGCCTTATTTTTGGCATGGCATCTGCAGGATCATTTTGCAGCAGGGTTGAGACCGGCAGCAGTATTACGCTTACGGCAGGGACCATCAGCACCCGGATGGGAGAGCGGTTCATATCAGGTTCGGCCGATGCCGGCACAGAACTTCATAATCATGTCCTCGTGACCGAATATGCCCCGGGAATCCCGTCCCAGGGATCAGTCTCTGCATTCATCAGGGGAACGATACAGGGAGACGGCGGGAGCCTGGAATTTGACGACACAACAGCCATGATAGGGAATATAACCAGCTTTTCGAAATCAATGATCTATAATTCGAAAACCTCTTCCAGGTATTTCTGATTTTTTTTAAATTGCGGTGAAAGTTCTATCGTTCCATTCAAGGACGCGAACACCCGCTGGATCTTACAGCATGGCCGATACTGCTGAATAACCAATAGATCCGTTATGACCAGCTGAATTGCTCAGACACAAAAACAATCTGTTCCTTAATAGCGGCTATGCATCATTGGGGATCGTGTTCCCTCGAATTAGCAATTGCAATTGATTCAAGGGCATCCGGCAGAACGCCGTCCTGGTGGGGTATCAAACCACCAATCCCCCCTTAAAAAAGAGGCTGGAACCCTCACGTTCGGTTCAGGTTTTATAAAAGAGGGTGATCACATCTTTGAAATCGATATCTCCGTTGTTGTTATAGTCGAACAGGTTGACGGGTTGATTTTCGCGTATCCAGTCCATATACTTGAAATAAATGATAACATCGGTGAAATCGATCTCCCCGTTTCCATTCAGGTCTTCATAGAACCCGTCACAATCCAGGTCGTTTGGGAGAGGGTAAAATTCAGAGTCCTGCGGTGTACCGACTTCCGGTGAATCCGATGGATTTTTCAGCCATGGAAATGCGATAGGGCCTGCAGCACAGCCCATTTCATTTTCCGTGTTCTGGTCGGAGTTCCCGGTGATATCTGGAATTTCTATCAGACATCCCCCAACGATAATCCCCGTGTCCTCATAGGAACATACCGCACCAACCGACCCGGTATCACCAAATGGACAAGCAGCACCAACCGACCCGGTATCACCAAATGGACAAACAGCACCGACCGACCCGGTATCACCAAATGGACAAACAGCACCGATGGATCCGGTATCACCAAATGGACAAACAGCACCGACCGACCCGGTATCACCAAATGGACAAACAGCACCAATGGATCCGGTATCACCAAATGGACAAACAGCACCGATGGATCCCGAAAACGAATCGAAAGGGCATATACTTCCTGCAGAACCGCATCCCACGAACCCGATAATGAGAATTATACTAGTAAGTAATGCAACGATATTTATTGCCATACTACGCCACCCTGATGATACCCGGGACAGACCCCCACAGCACCAGAGGATCCGTCCGATAAAGTACCGCCATTTAGATTCTCATCAACCCATCTATATAAATTCTCTGGAACCGGGGAAGATGTCTTTTTGTACCTTGTACACGAAGGCCGGAATTCTCGTTATTCACGAAATGCTGTCTGATCCATTCTCTTTTCCTTCCGGGTTCCGGGTTGACCAAGAACAGGACAGAGAAGTTCAATCTCCTCGCGGTTGGAATCAATTACGTACAGTGATGTACCAAAGCAGGGTTTCCGAAACGGCATCAGGATTCGTTCTGCCTCGCGGTCGATCCCGACCAGCATTGCCCTCGGGAGGGTGATTGGAACATCCCGGAACAAGGTGTTTTGCCGGATCAGGTAATATTCCCGGCACATCTTCTTGACCCGGTTATCAGACCGCCGCGGAGTCACGTTGGCGAGCACAATTTCTGACCAGAGCTGGTTGAAACAGGGGCCCTCAGGCATGGCTGAAGGAAAGCAGCATCTCATGAAAAAGCTTTGCCAGGATTTGCGGTGACAGAGGTGAGTTCTGCCTGTCCCCGGTAGTTGCTCCATGGATCGGGCAATCCCGGGATTCTGCCCACGAAGCGACATTCCTTTTGATGCCGCCTGGTATGTTCCCGAGTTGATCGTATCCGGCGGGCTTTTTGACCTCCGTATAGGTAGATACTCTCGCATGCGCAAACAGACAAGATTGCCACAAAAAGGCAGGTGAACCAGTAGAATTGCTGGCAGATAAATAAGAGTATTATCCCAGCCGCCGCCGGACCCGAACCGATTCGGCGTGGGCGTGGAGGCCTTCGGCGTTGGCGATGGTCTCGACAGTATCCCCGATCATCTCCAGCCCTTCACGGGAGACCATCTCTACTGATGCGGTCTTGCAGAAGTGGTGGACATCGAGACCCGAGTAGGTCTTTGCATACCCTGCGGTAGGGAGGACGTGGTTGGTACCGATTGCGTAATCACCACAGGCAACTGCCGAGTACCGGCCGACAAAGATTGCCCCGGCATTGCGCACCTTCATGACCACCGGGAAGGGGTCTGCAACCTGGATGGAGAGGTGTTCGGGGGCCACAGCATCGGAAACGGCGATTGCCTCGTCCAGGTCACGGACCACCACGTACCCGGAGTTCTTCAATGCCGCTTCGATTATCTCCCTCCGTGGGGCATTGGCAGTCATAGTTGCAACTTCCCCTCCGATCTTTTCCACGAGGGCTTTATCAGTGGATATCAGGATGCATGCGGCGTCCGGGTCGTGTTCGGCCTGGGCAAGGACATCGGCAGCGACAAACCGGGCATCGGCAGTGTGGTCAGCGATTATTCCGATCTCGCTAGGACCGGCGGGGAAATCGATCTCGGCATATTCCCTGAGCATTATCTTGGCTAAAGTAACGTAGATGTTGCCCGGGCCGACGATCTTTTGCACCGGCTTCACCGATTCGGTCCCGAGTGCCAGGGCGGCGATGGCCTGGGCGCCACCGGACCGGTAGATCTCAGTTACCCCGGCCAGGTCGAGGGCGACAAGGGTCATGGGGCTGATTGGCGGCGGGGATATGGCACAGATCTCCGGGACTCCGGCCACCTTTGCCGGGATGGCGCACATCAGCGCTGAAGAAGGGTAGGCGGCCCTCCCCCCGGGGATGTAGAGGCCGACCCGGGACAAGGGGGTGGTCTTGATCCCGAGCACGATGCCGGGGCCGACCTCCTCCAGCCAGAGGTCCCGCGGTTTCTGCAGCTCGTGAAAACGCTCGATCCGGACCTTCGCTTCGGCCAGGCTCTCGATTACCGCATCGTCAACTTCATCATAAGCCGCCTCCCGTTCCTCATCGGTCACGGCGATCTCCTCCAGCACGACATGCCGGGACATCTGCCGGAGTGCTGCATCACCATCCTCTCGGACACGCCCGATGATCTCTGTCACCGTAGCCCGCGCTTCCTCGAGGTTTGATTTCCTGCCCGCAATCCAGGAATCGACCTCCACTGCCTTCCACATAGTGCCAATAATTTCGGCCAGGAACGATGTTAATGTTTCTGCGATGCCAGGAAAGAGGGGAAGAATGGGGCCACATTATGACAACCCGCATACCTTTCCCATCAACACACGAGCCTTGCAGAGAGCCAGGCTCAGGTATACGACCGGTTACTCTTCCATGGACTCTTCAGTAACTGCTTCCTCTCCAGTCTCTTCAGCGGTAGGGCTGGTCCAGACTTTCCAGACGAATGCGCCGGTGCAGAGCAGGATCAGCCCGGCCAGCAACACGGCGCTGAAGGCGTTTTCGGAGAAGTTGGTAGATACTGTAAAGCCTGTAGTTTCGAAAAATAACCCGATGATGAGCGCGACAACAAAGAACAGGATGAAGCCGACAAAGATGCCGGCAATGACCGCAGCGGTGATCCTGAGGGCAGAATGATGTACCATGGATCTGATATCTGTGCCGGGTCTATAAAGAAATTGGCCCGAAACAGGCAATGAACAGGTTAAAACAGGGGAATTTCCGCCCGGTGCTTACACGCCCTCCATCTGTTTTGCCGGGCAGAAGTTGCAAATCGAGAACGGGATCTCTTCTTCCTTGTCCCGGATGGGACAGAAATATTCCTGTCCCCGCCATTCTACCATGAAGCCTCCGGGAAATGGAGTGCCCACCGGATGACCGGGTTCGTCCATGACGAACATGGAAAAAGCCGAGAGCAGGTAGTAGAACAGGGAACGGACCGGTCTTCCGAACCGGAACTCGGTAACGGAATCCGCCGGCTGTCCTAAACAGCCCTCCGGGACCATGGCTAAAAACTTTTCGAAGGTCTCAGGTTCGGTAACCGGTTGCTTCATTTGCCTGAATGCCCCGGAACGAAACATGCGGAGAAGCTGGTGGTGAGTGCCGAAGAACTGCTTGTGGAAATACGGCCGGATCTTCTCCCGGTACGGAGATGGGAGCCGATCCACCTCGTTTTTTATGCTTCCGCCGATTGCCTGGAGCTCGGCGAGCGTGAACTTCTCCACCTCGCGGGCGATGGCCTCACCGAGTTCGCCCCTGGTGCGGGCCTCTCCCATGCGGCGGACAGCTTCGCACACCCGGAGCAGAGAGGTCTCGTCTGCATCCGGATACTTCGCGCTGTCGCAGGAAACGGACATCAGCAGGTATACGATCTGGATCTTCGGGTTCTTGTAGTTATCAGCAAAGCCCTGCGTGCAGTGGACGTGCTCATCCAACAGCAATGAAATGTTGATCGCCAGGGATGATTAGCGAAGGTGTAGTTATAGGAAAATCCCCGCCCGGTCCAGGAAAAATGCATATCAGCAGAAGGATCAAGAGTACGTAAAACGGAAAGCCGGGACGGAGCTCTTGGAACCATGGACAGGACCAACCAGCAGATCGCGGAGAAACTGAATCTCATGGCAGAATTGCTGGAGATCAAGGGGGAGAATGTGTTCAAGGTCCGCGCATTTTCCCGCGCTGCAGATATTACCGACCGGTTCGGTAATCCGCTTGCATCCCTTGATGAACAGAGCCTTGCCACGATCCCGGGGATCGGGAAAAATATCGCAAAAAAGATCCGCGAAATAGTAGAGACAGGGACGTTCCAGGAACTCGAGGAGATAAAATCCGATATCCCTGACTCCCTTATCGAGCTGCTCCGGCTTGATGGAGTTGGCCCAAAGACCGTTGCCACGCTCAGGAAAAAGCTCTCTGTTGAGAGTATCGATGACCTGGAGCGGGAAGCACGCAACCGCCGCATCAGGTCGCTTAGGGGATTTGGTGAGAAGAAGGAGGAAGGTTTTCTCAAGGCAATCGCCGCCTATCATGAGCAGTCTGATCGGATGAACCGGCTAGAAGCCGATGAGGTTGTAGAAAGAGTCCGGTCTGCATTCACCCCGGGAACCTTTGAAATTGCCGGAAGTTATCGCCGTGGAAAAAGCACAGTTGGCGATATCGACGTGGTAACCACGGAGCCGGCGCACACGGTCAATTCGCGGCTCCGATCCCTTGCAGACGAGATGATTGACGAGGGTGAGAAGAGAACGTCCATACGCGTGATTGGAAGACGGGTCGATGTCCGATTTTGCCACCCCCGCCAGTTCGGCTCGATGCTTCTCTATCTCACCGGGTCAAAAGAATTCAATATCAGGCTCCGGGAGATTGCCATCTCGCGTGGATACAAGCTGAATGAATACGGAATCGAAGACAGGATCGGTGGAATTCGAAGAGATTTTGCGGCCGAAAAGGACCTCTTCTCGTTCCTCGCCATGGAGCCGGTTGTCCCTGAGCTCCGGGAAAACTGGGGAGAGGTTGAAGCGGCCCTCAAAGGATCGCTGCCGGACCTTGTTTCGGTGGACTCCATCCGCGGGGATCTCCATGTCCACAGCACGTGGAGTGATGGACGGCTCACCATAGAGGAACTGGCGCGGGAAGGCGAGAAGCTCGGGTATGAATACCTCGTCTGCTCCGATCATTCTGCAACCCTTGGGTTCGCCCACGGGCTTGATGAAGAGGCCCTTGCCCGGCAGTCCCACGAGATAGAACTGGTGAACCGGTCATCGTCCTGCCGGATCCTGCATGGAACCGAGGTGGATATTCTCTCCGATGGCACACTCGGGTTTCCATCAAGGGCACTTGAAGATCTCGATATTGTCGTTGCATCGGTCCATTCCGGCTTCTCCCAGGAGCGCGATGTCATGACCCGCAGGATCCTCTCGGCCCTTGACAATGAGCATGTCGATATTATCGGGCATCCGACCGGCAGGATCATCGGGCGTCGCCAGCCCTATGCTGTCGATATGGACAGGGTAATCGACCGTGCCCGGGAAACTTCAACGGCCCTCGAGTGCAATGCATCACCGTACCGGCTTGATCTGGATGATGTGCATATCCGGCAGGCTGTAGACCGCGGGGTCAGGATTGCGATCGGAACCGACGCTCATGAAGCGTTCGAATTCGGGCATATCCAGTACGGGGTCACCACCTGCCGGAGGGGCTGGGCGAGAGCCACGGATATATTAAATACCCTGCACCTGGGCGAACTCCTGGAGTGGGCATCGTGATTTACCGGCTTTATGAATGGGTGCTTCTCAAAAGGATTGTCATCCTGCCTTCTCACATCTGTTTCATGATCACCGGGGAAGATCTCAGGAATGCACCGGAAAAACTTGCACATGTTGCCCATTGGTGCCGCGATGTCAACCGTCATGTCGCGGGGACTGGGATAACTGCCAGAGGCCCGGAAACCATCGAGGGAGTAACAGTCCATATAAGCACTTCCGATCCCGAAGAGATAGTGCCTTTCCTTCGGGAGATACGGAAGGTTCGCAGGTATGCATCGCTCGTGATGTATCCTGAAGGGCATGAAGAGGGTGGAACTGCGGGAATCGAATTCGGGATCGCTGTCGGGACGAGCGGGCGCGATGAAATCGTCTCCTGCATCCGTTCCATGGCCGCTGATGGAATGATGCCTGATGATGTCGATGAAGAAGCCTTCGAGCGCTGCCTGACCTTCCGGTACACACCGGACCTGGTGATCAAGACCGGGGGGTATCACCTCACCGATTTCCTCATCTGGCAGTCGGTCTATTCGGAGCTCTTCTTCTCCGATGTAAACTGGAAATTATTCAGAAAGACTGATTTTCTCCGTGCACTCCGCGATTACCAGGCACGGGTCAGGCGGTTTGGGACGTAGGCCCGGGGCCGGAACCCAATGATGCTTCCCGGCGCTGCGAGTAGATGCGTAATGCTCTCAGGAAATCTATCCTCCGAAATATCGGCCAGTAGGGAGCACAAAAACAGACTGCTGATTCGTGTCCGTTTGCAAGCCAGGGGAGAAAGTTCGAAGTCCTGTACTCATTTCCGGTTCGTATGACGAGATCCACCGGAGGAAGATTATGGTCGGCGCAAATATGTTGTTCAACAAGTGAACGGTTGATGTCCCTTACCGTATAAGTCCCTTCGCGTACCTTTTGGAGGATTGACCTGGCAGCACGCACGATCTCGTTTCGCCCGCCGTAAGCTATTGCAATATTCAGGAAATATGCGTGGTAATCGGCTGTCGCTTCTTCAGCGCGCTCGATGGCTGTCCTCAAATCCCCGGGAAGGAGGGACCGGTCACCGATCATGCGGACACAGACATGGTTCCGGTGTATCCTTGGGTCGTCAAGGACGCGGGAAAACCGGTCTTTGAAGAGGTCAAAGAGCGCCCGGACTTCCTGTGAGTCGCGGCTGAAATTTTCTGTAGAAAAGGAGTAAAGTGTAACATGCGAAATCCCAAGAGCACGCGTCCATTCGAGCACTTCTTCTGTCCGGTCTGCTCCAAGCCGGTGCCCCTCATTTCTCAGGATCCCCTGGGAACTCGCATACCGCCTGTTCCCATCCTGTATGATGGCGATATGAGAAGGGATGAACCGGATCTGGCCTTCTAGCATCCGTTCATAGACAGGTTCGAGGAGCTGGCGGATCATGGAACCGGGAGCACCTCCACAACTATCCCCCTGTCGGGGTATCGCTCGATAACAGCTTTTTTACCTCCGATCCGGACCTGTTCCTCCGCAAGAATCCACCACGCAGTCTCAATTACCCCCTCGCGCGCTTCATACATCTCCTCTCCATAATCCCTGATCGCTGGAGGAATTCCTTCCACACTCTCCACAACCCCGTAGATAACCGTTCCATCTCGTGTTATCTCGTCGAATGGACGGGCGGTGTTCCGGGCAACACGTATGAGCCGTTCCCGGAGCTGGACCGAGTCCTTGAACTGCGAACTGCAGAACCTGACCTTCGGATTCCTGCTGATCGAGGCGGCCCACTCCCGGGAACCTGCGACGGCGTTGTGCACCGAATCCACCGGAACATAGCCCCTCCTCCTCATTTCGTCGGCATTGGTCTCCCCCCATTCGAGTTCGTTTATGGTGAGGAAATCCAGTTCCGGCAGGACAGATTCAAGGATACCAACTTCGGGAAGTGCCGGGACTTCGAACCCCACGCAAAACCCCATCTCGCGGGCGCGCCTGGCCGCCTTGACATATCCGGTCCTGCTGACATTATCCCAGCATTCAGCCGGGGGGTGCATTCTTATCTCGTCCACCAGTCCGGCCAGGCTTCGAAGCGTATCCTCTCCGGGTGCAAGCGCTGTATAAAGATGAATATGGTGCTCTTCCCCAAAGATCTGTTTCAGGACACGGGAGTATTCGATCACCCGCCCGATCCGGTCCAATGGTTCTCCACCGGTAATACCAGTTCCAAGCGCACTCATCCGCTGGGCGACGCGGACTGCTTCTTCCGTTGAGGATATCTCTTTCTCATTTGCGTATATTCTGTCCTGTCCTTTCCGCTCCCGGGAGAGCGGGCAATACCAGCAGGTATGCCGGCACATGCCGGTAATGAAGAGAACCATCTTTGCTCCCTGCTGGCAGAGCACACAACCGCGGGCAGGCATCCGCTCCATTGATGTATAAAGATTTACCCGCCGGGAATTGAACCTTTCATTCAGGGTATGAAACGCAAGGGGTGAACTGGAATATTCTGCCTGAATGTTGCACAACGCACTAACGCTGGAACAAGCTACTTGCTCAATTCCCTCAAAAGAGCCTCTTTTTGTGACGGCCCAGGGTATGTTACAGTCGTCCCGATACGTCCCGGTGTATATTTCTTATCTGCAAAGTTTTTCAGAAAAACGACCCGGGTCTGCGAGCCACAGTTTCCTGCCCTGTCCTTTGCTATGACTTTAATATTCAGGGTGGTTGCGGAACCCTCAGGGATGGTCCATGTATATGACCCGGCCTGAGGCTGGTTTTCAGCGACAGGGTTCCAGCTGGTCCCTCCATTCAAAGAATACTGGAGCGACACTGATGCCACCCCGACATTGTCCGAAGCAGACCAGGTGATCACAAGGTTTTCCCTGGGAGATACTGTGGTATATGGCACTGGTGACGTTATTATTACCGACGGAAGAATACTGTCTCCCTGGGGTGGAGTCGGTGCCGGAGCTGGGGGTGTCGTTGGGGGCGGGCTTGGTGTTTGGCTTACCTGGCCTGGCAGTGTGCTGAAAGCTTTGAGACAAACATTTGAGTTTGCATAGATGTTTGTAAATTCTGTCCACGAAATTCCATCGCTGCTTACAAAACTTTCACCGGTACTGGCGGTTGCACGGGAGGAAAAACCAGGATACTGGTATTCGATCGCAACCGGAAAGTTATTCCCTGGCGTGGTAAGCTTCACGACAACGGAGAATCTTTCACCTTTTTTAACCCTGACCGGCTGGGAGAGGGTTATCGTATGGTAACCCGGAATACCGATGGTGCCTGACCGGGATGATTGAGCAAGACCGGAAACCGGAGTGTTCCCCACACCCTTGTAAAGCGAGATTTTATACTGGGAGTTCAGGGAAGGAGTATAAAACGCGATCGCTGTGATGTCTTCGTCGGCTAATGCGGTGAAGACGTTTGCGAAGTATGCAGTATTTCCCGTATCACCATATGATGCAACCCATCCCAGGGGATCATACTGGTAGATGTGATAATAATTTGAAGAAGATTCACCAATGAAGACTGCATTATCCAGTCCAATCTGCCGGTCATAGTACGACACAAAAAAATAGCCGTTTTCACCCCAGTTCGTCCCCCAGCTGTTCTTTACGATAAATGCACCATTTCCGGGAGGGGTTGTTACAAATTTATTCTTGTCGTAAGTATCGTCCCACCCTACGATGGTAATCGCATGATTTGCGGGTGAGATGCCGGAATAGAAGTATGCATTAGTCGATGGCCGGTAACTGGATTCTTCCCAGCAAATTGAGGAATATACGGCACCATAATCTTTTAACATCTTTTTAATGTTCTGGTTATCGGTCGGGCTGCTCCTCCCTGGTACGAATAGTACTTCCTGGACGTGGTATTGGGCCGCAGGGTTTGGTATTACTGCAGGTGTACTGCCCTGAGCTCCTGAATAGGGATCGCTTGTGTCGCTGACTGGGCCGCTCCATCGGGCGAGGTATGCGGTGGACATGAGGGCATTACCACCCTGGCATGGAGACAAGTCGTAACCGTGGGAGTTTTTCATGTTATTTACCGAAAAACTTTCCACTCTTCCTGGGAGTATGGTGGATTCAAGAGATGCCAGGGTTGAGAACGCCCAGCAACATCCACATGTCCCCTGGTCCCTTGCCGGAGTCGTCCGCCCTTCTGCTCTCAGATCGAAACCTGTTGTTCCTGGTGTTTCCGCAGGTGGGGAGTACTGTTGTTTCAAGCCATCGAACAATACCGATCGTTCCTCCACGATAAGGGAATCTTTGGAAGAACTACCGATCTGCTGGCCTTGCAGGTACGATAGATCAACAGAGGGTGGCACGTACCCGAGATGGTTGTTTACGCCAGGGGAGAATATCAGAGATCCGCCTTTCATATTCTCGAGATATGCGATGAAGTCCCGGTTAAACGGGGACAGCGAATCCGGATTTCCATTCACCAGGCTTTCGGGGGAGACTGAAACGACGGGGTATGCAAGGGAAAGGATGAGAAAGATTGCCAGGAGTGTAATCAGCCGTATATTCATTTCTTCTCCCCTCTTTGGTATAAGGTCAGGCAGACAAACCACCTGCGGATCCGAGGGAATTTATTTCTCCGTGAAAATATTCCAAACGCAGTTGTCAGCACAGACGTTCTTTAGTTATATCAGAAAACTGGTTATACCATTTAAAAATAGAGGATGGTCCTGGTTCAACAGGTAAACGTATCAGTGTTGCCTGTTCTCCCCTTCGAGGACCAACCGATCCCTGTAATGCGCTGCTGCTCCGATAATTACCAGAAGTGCTCCGATTGCAGTGCAGGGGAGCATTCCCGCTGACTTTGTGGAAACCGGAAGGTCAGACTCCTGTCCGCCAGGTGCAGGTGTGCTGCCAGGGACGCCACCTGGTGACGCCGGCTGAACCGATCCCTCCTGGCCTGGCGCGACCGGGGTTGTTCCAACCGGGATCTGTCCCGGGACGTAGGTTGTCACGAGTTCAGGTTTCGGGAGAGGGGGTCCCGAATATCCCGCAACGGCCGGTACCTGGCCATATGGTATCCGTGTCTGGACAGGTGTTGGTTCGCGGGTCACCCCCACAGCAGGCTGGGATGCAATCCGTAAATTCAGTTCAGTCGCCTCACCGGGGACATACGGATACGCTTCGAGCCATGGCCCGTTCGTGGATACGGAAAAGACTTCCGCCTTTGCTCCACCGACGTAAAATTCAATAGGAGTTCCTATTTCAATATCCCCCTGGACAAGGAGTTTTTCCCCCATCGGGTCTGGAGAGCCATATGCTCCCGTTGCTGTTACAATGGGGTTTCCCGGAATTTCAGTTATCACACCCGGACCAGTCGCCTCAAGGGTAAGTCCAGGGTTGACGGGGCTTTCTCCAGCAAGAATGGACCCGTAGAATGTCTGGGGTAACAGGGGTGCAGTTGGCGTGGAATCTGCAACAGAAGGGAACAGTACCAGGAACGAAAGGGCCAGAACAGTCCCCAACAATTTACATCCATAATTTGGTCTCATCGGATCACCATGCAAAGACAGGTTTGCTCTTATTTGAGATATGTTTTCTCAGATCATTTTTCTTCAATGAATTATTCTGATTCTATAACCGAGAAAGATGTGATGATTTCTTGTGGGTTACACATACTGTGCAGATGTGATCTTTCTAGGTTGCTCATTAAGTATAACTGTGATTGGAAAGAAATTTTTTTAATATGAGCAGTGACGCCATAGGTGAAATTCTGGAGCGAATCGATACAGATTCTGTGAAGTTCCTGCGCCTCCAGTTCACCGATATCCAGGGTCGGCCAAAAAATGTTGCCATCCCGGCGCAGCAGGCAGATAAGGCCCTGAATGAGGGGATCTGGTTCGATGGATCCTCAATCGAGGGGTTTACACGAATCGAAGAATCTGATATGCTGCTGAAGCCCGACCCGGCAACGTA
The DNA here is from genome assembly GCA_022841205.1 of Methanomicrobiales archaeon. Lineage (GTDB taxonomy): Archaea > Halobacteriota > Methanomicrobia > Methanomicrobiales > Methanospirillaceae > UBA9949. The sequence goes on from JALHCK010000009.1 coordinate 64,312, forward strand.
TTCTATCCTCCCCTGGCGCCCGGCAGATGCAGGGGTGGGCCGGTTTATTTGCGACGTATATACTTATGGGAACAGACCTTTCGAAGGAGATCCACGGTTCATCCTCAAACGGGCACTTGAAGAAGCAGAGAAGATGAAATACACCTTCAACACCGGCCCTGAACTTGAATTTTTCCTGTTCAAAATGATCGATGGAAGACCCTCAACTCTTGTCCAGGATCATGGCGGGTACTTCGATCTGGCCCCGACCGACCTTGCCGAGGATGTCAGGCGCGATATTGTTCTAGCCCTGACCCAGATGGGCTTCGAAATAGAAGCATCGCACCATGAAGTGGCGGAAAGCCAGCACGAAGTTGACTTCAAATACAGCAATGCCCTTGATACCGCTGATAAAGTGATAACCTTCAAGTTTGCGACAAAAACCATTGCACTCCGGAAAAACCTGCATGCAACGTTCATGGCAAAACCGGTTTTCGGTGTTAATGGAAGTGGCATGCACACGCACATGTCACTGGCAAAGGATGGTAAAAATGCATTCTTTGACCCCGATGAGCCCATGCAGCTGTCAAAAACAGCTCTCTATTTTATCGGGGGACTCCTGAAACACGCAAAGGCCATAACACGGGTTGCAAATCCTACCATCAACTCCTATAAAAGGCTCGTCCCAGGATACGAGGCGCCCTGTTATATCTCATGGAGCGTGACCAACCGGTCGGCGCTGGTCAGGGTCCCGGCTGCACGCGGCAACAGCACCCGTGCTGAATTCCGAAGCCCGGACCCGATGTGCAACCCCTATCTAACCTTTGCAGCAATGCTTGCCGCCGGGCTCGATGGGATCAGGAACAGGATCGAGCCTCCCGCAAGCACGAATGCAAATATCTACCATCTCGCGGCAGACAAACGGAAGGAGATGGGGATCGAAATGCTTCCCGGCAGCCTGATTGAAGCACAGCATGAACTCGAGCATGATCAGATCCTGACAGAGACCATGGGCCCCCATGTCATGGAGGGTCTGGCACGTATTGCCAACCTGGAGACCGATTTGTTCAGGACTGCTGTCCATCCATGGGAACTTGATCGGTACCTGGCCACATATTAAGTTTTACATACAAATCCATAGTCCGGTCCACAGTGAAAAGATTCCTCCACCAGGAGCTCCCGGAAAAGACAGGGATGCAGCGTGCGGAACCTGGATCTGCCTGATCCGTTTCGGGAGGGAAACCTGTGCAGGATGGGAACACAACGTGGTTCCGTGGGTCCGAACACAGGATTCCTGTTGAAAATTCATCCTGGGCACTTTTCTCTTCCTTTCGGTGTTTTCTGCCCCTGCTCTCTGTCTTTTCTACACAACAAGTAATCCTTAATGGATCCGGGATTTGTCGTGAACTGATATGGTCACCCGTATCACCGTGGGTCGAAGGAACACGTTGAATTCATCCCGTTATACCTGTAGATGAATATTGATCCTGGCATTCCCTGGCCAAAGCTATGAACTATGCATATTGACGGTATCGGTTGCTAGGGATGTGATCTCTCTCGGATACATAAACAAATATATGAGGAACAACTCGCGAGAAAAGGAAAGGTGGCATCATCAGGAGGTATCAGCCCTGCCCGTTCTGGGCAGGACGTCAACCCTTGGATTGAACGTTCATTCGGTGACTTAGTTGGACACTAATACACCTGCTATAGTGTAGATACGAATGGCTATTAAATCTTTTGGATTTTTCCGAAGGAAAAAATCTAATTCAGTCGTCCTGCCACAAAGGAAAAACAGCTTCCTGCATCCCTTTCATTCTTGCGATGATCATGTCCCGACCGTCATGTTTAGAGGTTCAGTAGCTCCCGGACAAGGCCCGGAAGTGGTGACCTTCCCTGGAGATGCCTGGGGGCCGGCAATAATCTCCTTCACATCTATCAGGCCGTGCCTGAATTCTTCGAGATATTCCGGCATGGAAAGACTCCCCTCCGGAAACGGGCAGTCTTTATTATATTGGCGCCAGATGGTAGGTCGTGTCGGGAGGAGAAGATCAGGATAGATACCTGACCGGATGCATGCCCGCTCAAAGGCCTCCCTGAAGAGGCCGATACAATATGCAACCCTGGCACGGTAACACTTACAGGTTTTCTGGAGGAACAGGGAAATCCTTTCTGTCTCAATTTCGAGAAAATCCTGCCTGATCCGGGAGTCCTGGCATTTCCCGAGCATATACTGGTAGTGGGCAAACGGGTACATCAGCTCAAGTTCGGCCGGAACCACGCCGCACGTTCCAAATACAACCGTATGGTACTCGTGTTCGCTGAATACCGAATTGATGACCTGTGAAAACAGGGAATGGCTCGGACTGCAGCTATAGGGTTTCCGGATAGCACAGGGTAGGAATATTGCGAGCTGCCGCGGAGCGATGACATAATCGTCAATGATAAATCGGAAAGCCTCCTCGAATGCAGGCTGATAAAACGGGGGGTCGTCCGGGGAATCCTGTATCATTCTCACAGGTTCTTGTCCGGGAAAAGATGAATATTTTCATCCAGGATGGGTGTGCCACCCTATTGGGAACGGATATATCCTTTAGAAAGGAGATCGGAAAGCCAGCGATCGAGATACTCGGCAAGGTCGTTCTTCACAGTCAGATTCACTTTACCCGGTTCGGGATACACTACCCGCTTTCCTGAACGGTCCTGAAATAAGAGAGGCTCGGCAGTCCTGGTGCGGTGAGAGACACGAATTTCCATATCGGGGTCTGCAACAACCACTCCTTCGATCACCGGGTTATGGGATAGTGCATAGACATCGTCTGAAAGCCGATCGATGCAGAGCGGCAGATCTGGCGGTTTCTCGATCACTGTGTACTGGTTCACGGAGAAGACTCCAATCCTGTCGAGTTTGTCATAGATGCTCTGGTAAATATCCATCTTGGATCCTCCCTGCTTTCAACCGGGTATATTGGCAAGAGAGTAAAAAATCTTGCCCATTTCAAATGAGGTTCGTGCGATCGATCGAGCCTTAATCCGGGTTCATGCATTCATGCTGATATTATCATGCAGAACTGTGATGATCGGGATGCGAAAAACCGGTGAGGATGGCCCGTTTTACAATCGTGCGTCGAGGTAAAATGCCCGCCAATCGTGACACCGATGAACGCAAATACGAAGCTGCTGTCCCAATCATCACCGATCCGGTCAGGATAGTAAAAGGCCATGGGCGCCCGTTTACAGGATTATGTGGATAACTCCGATTCTCATACATTGTCGATCTGAATAATGCTTCCGGAATATGCGGATAAACCGCCCTGCCTCTGCTCAACCAGGCGGGGGAAACATACATATTTGTTCATTCTGAAGAAATTATTGCCATGCCATAACATGACAGGTGAGAGGTCATTGTAGCAAACGGTTATGATACGTTGTACCGCCAGTCAATAGCGGAGCCTGAGAGGTTCTGGGGACAGGCTGCCAGTGCGGTGACATGGGAACGACCATGGGACGTTGTGCTGAATGAAAGCCGCGCCCCATTTTATTCATGGTTTTCCGGTGGTGTACTGAATACCTGCAGGAACTGTCTCGATGTTCATGTCGAGAAAGGAAACGGTTCCCGCACGGCACTCATCTATGACAGTCCGGTGACACGGACCACAAGGTCGTACTCATACCGGGAACTCAGGGATCTCGTCGCCCGCTGTGCCGGCGGTCTCCGGGAACTTGGCGTTGTCAAGGGGGACCGGGTCGTCATTTACATGCCAATGGTCCCTGAAACAGTCATCGCCATGCTCGCATGTGCCCGCATAGGAGCCATCCATTCCGTGGTATTCGGCGGGTTTGCTGCCCGGGAGCTCGCTGCCCGTATCCGGGACGCACAGCCAAAAGTCATAATCTCGGCCTCCTGTGGGATTGAAGTAAACCGCGTAATCCCTTACAAGCCGCTACTCGATAGTGCGATCGAGCAGTCAGGGATGAGACCCAAAGCCTGTATCGTTCTCCAGCGCCCACAGGAACAGGCATCACTCGTACAGGGACGGGATTGGCCATGGGAAAAGCTGATGGACTCTCAACCGGTGGCCTGCACACCTGTAAGCGCAACCGATCCCCTCTACATCCTCTACACCTCCGGGACAACCGGCATTCCCAAGGGTGTTGTGCGGGATAACGGTGGGCATCTCGTCGCCCTGCTATGGAGTATGAAAAACATTTACGGACTCTCCCCGGACGAAGTATTCTGGGCTGCATCGGACGTGGGCTGGGTGGTTGGACACTCGTATATCGTTTATGCACCCCTGGCATATGGGTGCACCTCCATCCTGTATGAAGGAAAATCGGTAGGGACGCCCGACCCTGGGGCCTTCTGGAGGGTGATCTCTGAGCATGGGGTATCGGTCCTGTTCACTGCACCAACTGCATTCCGGGCAATCAAACGGGAAGATCCAGCGGGCACCTATATCAAACGCTACGATCTTTCAGGGTTCAAAACGCTCTTCCTTGCCGGTGAACGGTGCGACCCCGATACACTGGTATGGGCTCGGAACCATCTTGGAGTGCCGGTTATTGACCATTGGTGGCAGACCGAGACCGGCTGGGCTATCGGTGCGAATCCTGCGGGAATTGAACTTCTTCCTGTAAAGCCGGGTTCCTGCACAAAACCGGTGCCAGGATATGATATCCGCGTGCTCGATGATCAGGCAGCCGAACTTCCAACAGGAAGGACGGGAAACATTGTCATACACCTCCCCCTCCCACCTGGATGTCTCACAACGCTCTGGAATAACGACAGGGACTATATCCGCACCTACCTTTCGGAGTATCCGGGATACTATGTAACTGGCGATGCCGGTTTCATCGATGAGGACGGCTACCTGTGGATCATGGGCCGGACCGATGATATCATTAATACAGCCGGGCACCGTCTATCGACCGGTGCCATGGAGGAGGTACTGGCCTCTCACCCCGAAGTCGCCGAATGCGCAGTGACCGGGGTGGCTGATGCCCTTAAAGGAGAGATCCCGATCGGCTTCATCGTCCTCAAATCCGGTGTCAACCGGAAGCCGGGCGAGATTACAAGCGAACTGGTGCAGATGGTCCGGGAGAAGATCGGGCCGATTGCATCGTTTAAGACTGCCGTAGTGGTTAGGCGTCTTCCAAAGACCCGCTCAGGGAAAATCCTTCGGGGAACCATGAAAAAGATTGCCGATGGCCAGGAATACCGGGTTCCTGCAACAATCGATGATCCTTCCGTCCTGGGAGAGATCGCAGAAAGCCTTGCAACAATTGGCTATCCTGCACAATGAAAGAACCGGTATCCTGTGGTATTCACGATACCTTTTTCATCTTTTTTGCTACCTTGCGAAGGAACGCATTTTTCCCACGGTGTTATGCGTGATGTTTCTTTTTTTAATCCGGCACACCAGGAGAGTGCCGGATATACCAATCGCTGCTTGAAAATTTGTTCGACCGGCCAATCTAAAACCCTTCCAGTGCATGGATTATCACCCCGATTGCTGCAGAATGGGAAGGGCCGTAGCCACCTTCAAGGAGAAGGGCGAGCGGTATTCCAGTGCCGGCAAGGTATGATGCAAGTGTTCCGAGGTCTTCCGGGCAAAGGGCCATGGACCCCAGGGGGTCGTCCGCAAGGCAGTCCTGTCCGGCAGATACAATAATGAGCCCGGGGTCGAACTCCTTTACCGCCGGAAGGAAACATTTCAGGAATACCTTCCGGTATCCGGCAAGCGAGGATCCTGCAGGAAGTGGTGCATTCAGGGTGAAGCCTATTCCTTCCCCTGCTCCCCGCTCTTCCCGAAGTCCTGTTCCCGGGAAGAGGAATTCCTGGTGTACCGAGCAATAGAGAACGCAATCTGATGAATAAAAGATATCCTGTGTTCCATTCCCGTGGTGAACATCCCAATCGACGATAGCGACCCGATCTACGTATCGCAGTGCTGAGGCAGCAGCAACCGCGGCATTGTTGAAAATGCAGAACCCGAGGTGACTTGAAGCCCCGGCATGGTGCCCGGGAGGGCGGACCAGGGCAAACGTTGGGTTACCTTCCCAGGCCATCCGTGCAGCCTGGATCCCGGCCCCTGCAGCGTACCGGGCTATCTCGTAAGAATGACAGGTTATATAGGTATCGGGATCCATGAACTGGCAGCGATATTCAGGGACAGCGGCCGATCGGTTCCTGATCAGGTCGATATATGCAGGAGTATGGACCCGCAGGAGGTCGTCGCGACCTGCAGGTACCGGTTCCACAACAGGAGATCCTTCAGGGATTCCTGAACAGGCATGCACCAGCCGATCCTGTGACTCCGGATGCCCTGGACAATCGTGAAGCCTGAATAGATCTCCGGTAATTATGTTGACCGCTGACATCCTGTGAATGGTGATTGACAGGGGATTACTTAAGAGATACGGTCTGCTGGAATGCAGAAGCGATCCCGGAAAAAAGGATCCTGCTTTCAGCAGGGGGGGACACCTAGATGTGGGATAACCTACAACACTCAAGAGATCCATGGAACACCGCAAAATCAAGATCGGTCTCATCCAGTTGTCGGTTACCGAAGACACCGGCGACAATCTCAAGCGGGCTGTTTTACTTGCAGAACAAGCCGCCCACGATGGAGCTGAAATCATCTGTCTCCCAGAGCTCTTCCGCACCCCGTATTTCCCCCAATATGAACGAAAGGATGTATCAGCGCTCGCTGAGCCAATCGATGGAGAATCAGTAAATGCTTTTCTCTCCTTCACCGGAAAATACCAGGTCACGGCCATTGTACCCATCTTCGAGCTCGGACCGGGTGGTCGCTTCTTCAACACTGCCATCGTCCTCCATGACGGTGCACTTCTCAAACCACCTTACCGGAAAGTCCATATACCCCACGATCCGCTCTTTTTCGAGAAGAATTACTTTTCTGCAGGAACAGGGTATGCTGTCTATTCAACGCCCATTATACGGTTCGGGGTTCTCATCTGCTACGACCAGTGGTTCCCCGAGGCGGCACGGGCCCTCACCCTTCTTGGGGCAGAAATCATCTTTTATCCAACCGCTATCGGATGGATATACGGGGAACGGGAGTCGTCAGAAGGGGACTGGCGTGATGCCTGGGAAACGGTCCAGCGGGGGCACGCGATCGCAAACGGCGTTCATGTCGCTGCAGTCAACCGGGCTGGAACCGAAGGAGACCTCGTTTTCTGGGGAAGTTCGTTTGTCACTGATGCGTTCGGGAAGGTAACTGCAAGGGCGGGAGAAACTGAGCAGGTATTGCTCGCCGAAATCGATCCGGCGATGAACACCAGGGTAAGGGAAGGATGGGGTTTTCTCCGGAACCGCCGGCCTGATACCTATCATATCCTGACAGGGAGGGAGTGATTCATGACACAGGTCCAAACCCCGAGAGGGGCAGGATTCCACATGCCCGCCGAGTGGGAACCACAGGATTCAGTCTGGCTCTCATGGCCCCATGATGAACAGACATTCCCCGAGCTCTATGATGCAGAAAAAGCCTATGTGGCCATCATCAGGGCCGTCTGCCGCCATGGCAGGGCTGACCTCCTCGTCAGGGACAAGGAGACTGAAGAACGGGTGAGAGGTCTCTTTTTGATGAGTGGAGGATTTCCCGGCGGACTCCGCTTTCACATTATCGATTATGCAGATGTCTGGTTCAGAGACTACGGTCCCACATTCCTGGTGAACCGGAAGAGCAGGGATCTGGCGATGGTCGACTGGCGGTTCAATGCCTGGGGTAACAAATACCCTGAACTGCTTTACGATGACTGTATTCCCGCCATGATCAACCGCGAGCTCGGGGTCCAATGTTTTTCCCCCGGCGTTGTAATGGAAGGGGGTTCGTTTGATGTCAATGGAAAGGGGACGTTGATTACTACTGAGCAATGTCTCCTGAATCCCAACCGTAATCCCGGGCTTGTTCGTGGAGAGATAGAGATGGTTCTGAAGGAATTCCTGGGTTGCAACCGGGTAATCTGGCTTTCGGAAGGAATTGCCGGCGATGATACCGATGGTCATGTGGATGACATCGCCCGGTTTGTGGACGCAAGGACGGTGGTCTGTGCTGTAGAACAGGATCAGGATGACGAAAACCATGCTGCCCTTAAAACCAATTATCACATCCTCCGGAAATCAACGGACCAGGGAGGAGTTCCCCTTAAAGTCGTTTCCCTGCCCATGCCCGGCCCTGTCGGCGATGACGAACGCCTTCCGGCCAGTTATGCAAATTTTCTCATCAGTAACGGTGTAGTCCTCATGCCGACATTCGGGCATCGCAACGATACCAGGGCACAGGCAGTCCTGTCATCGGTCTTCCCGGGCCGCGAAGTGATAGGAATTGACTGCCGGGCTCTGGTAGAAGGTCTCGGGACAATCCACTGCATAAGTCAGCAGCAACCGATCCCATGAGTGATCGGGATAATCTCTGTCTTGTCACCACAGGAGGCCAGGCGATGATTACTGCAGGACCGGCACTCCTGTCTCCTCATGCGCTTTTTACCGGATGCAACATGTAAATACCGGAGAGCGGTTGTCCACAAGGGCACGGCCACCACAAAACTGCACCGCTGACAACTCCAGGGATGCTGCCCTATCCAATGCTATTTCGTATGACATTTCCAAATCAGGAAGGTGAACAGGGAGATAATGCCCGGACAGCAACCATGTCAACCCGAGAGCAGATAGTATCAGAACGGGTCCGGTTCACAAGACCGGTCATTGAAGAGATCGCACGACAGGGGATGTGTGCGGTTGATATGCATTGCCATACATGCCATTCGGACGCACCGGTACGGGTGAGAGATGCCCTCTCCCGTGCTTCGGCCCTTGGTATCGGGCTTTCGATTACCGATCACAACGAGGTGAGCGGATGCATGGAAGCTCTCGAATTGTCGCCGGGCTCATTTATCATCCCGGGCATTGAGATCAGTGCCCTTGACGGCCCCCACATTTTGTTCTACTTTTCTGCACTCTCCGATCTCGTTGATTTTTACCGTCGTCACATTGAAAAAAAGAAACAGGCAAGCCCGTTTCTGGCGATCCGGCTCACGACATCGGATATCCTCGACCACGCGTCCGGATACCACTGCCTGCGCGCTATGGCACATCCCTTCGGGTATCTCATCTTCAACAAAGGTGTCGGCAGGTGTGTTGAGCGTAACTACCTCCCGCCAGATACAATTTCACGGTTTGACGCCGTAGAAATTATCTGTGGGGGGATGAACCGTTCAGGCAATATCCAGGCTGCCCGCCTCGCTGCACGGCACAATCTCGGCATAGTTGGGGGAAGTGATGCCCATCTTCTCCGTGATTATGGGACCGTTGTCACCTGCTCACGAGCCGATTCGGTTGATGAGTTCCTCGAAAGTATTCTCAAACACCATAATACCGTCATCGGGAGCGAGAAAGATCTCCTTGGCAAAGGCCTTACCGGTGCGGCGATGATCGCCCGCTTTCTGCCCTACACGCTTCCGTCTCTCTCGATCCATTACGAACAGAACCTTCCCCGCCTTAAAAGGTTCTTCGGGAGACGAGGGCACAGGAGATAGCGGATGCAGGACCCGGCCCATGGTGAGAAGACTTTTCGGACAGAACCGGAAAGTTCCAATGTCTTACCCCTGCGGATAATCTTTCATGTGGACATGGACAGTTTCTACGCATCTGTCGAGGTGCGGGAGCATCCTGAATATGCCGGCCGGCCGGTCATCGTTGGAGCCGATCCCAGAGACGGCTTAGGAAGGGGTGTCGTGGTCGCCTGCTCATATGAGGCACGGAAGTTCGGGGTCCACTCGGCAATGCCTATCTCTCACGCTTATAACCGCTGCCCGGACGCAGTATTCATCCGGCCCCATTTCGACCTCTATGAGCGGGCATCCCGGGCAGTGATGGGCATCCTCAAGAAATATTCTCCGGTTGTCGAACAGGTCAGCATCGATGAAGCTTTTCTTGACATGGAACACCTCCGGGATTTTTCGGCTGCCCGGAGAGTGGCACAGGAGATCAAGGATGAAATCAGGGAGAAGGAAAGGCTTGCCTGCTCGATCGGGATTGCGCCCGGGAGGATCCTGGCCAAGATCGCGTCCGATCTGTCCAAGCCTGATGGCCTCCTGGTGGTTGCGCCCGGGGAGGCTGCATCCTTCCTTGCCCCCCTCCCGGTTGGAAAGATACCCGGTATCGGGAACAAGTCTGCGAAAATTCTCCATGATATGGGAGTCTCAACCATCAGTGATCTTGCCAGGGCCGACATCCAGCAACTCATCGCACGGTTCGGCCGCACAGCGGTCTTTCTCAGGGACCTTGCCCGGGGAATTGACAGGGGGGAGGTCAGGCCGCAGGAGACCTTCAGGTCTGTTTCCCGCGAGATAACTTACGAGAATGACACACGGAATTGCCAGGAAATCCAAAACACCCTCTCCCACATGGCCGGGGATCTTGCGGATACTCTCTCTCGCGAGGGGATGTATGCAAAAACGATAACGATCAAGATCCGCTACCATGATTTTGACACGCGGACAAAATCCAGGACTATCGAGAAGCCCCGGTCCGATCTCCCTGCTATCAGGGCAGCAGCATGGCAATTGTTCTCCGAACTCTCCGATGGTCGTCCTGTACGCCTGGTTGGACTGAAACTATCAGGCTTAAAGGCCAGAGACCTGAAACAGAAAAGAATCGATGATTTTTTTTAATCGATTACACTCCTCCGGCTAACAGGTCAACCGATTGTATACTGAAAAACTGCATACTGCCCATGCGATTTCGCGAGTTTAACCGTTTCATAGTACCCGATCGGCCTGGAAAACACCGATAAGCTGAACATTTTAAAAAAAATGCATCTTTCAATCCTTAACTAAACGCGCAGCCGCTTCCCTGATGCGGCGGACAAGGTTCTCCTGGCCGACAGGACCGATTGTCACCTGGCTCCCGTGCATCACATCGATTGAGGGGATGTTGCGCGATGCTGCAAAGGGGCGCTCAAGGAGACCCCCGAGAATAAGGTTGATTCCGGCACGGTCCAGGTGCTCCTCAATCTCCTCCCAGGTGGGCATGATCAGGATCTCGCTGTCCGGACCGGCAGCCTGGCGGATACGGTCCGGGGATGGCGGCATCACATCGAGAACAACAAGACGGGGTGGACATTCCAGCCATGAGAGGAATGATGAGAAAGCAACGGCCCGGGCGGGGCCTGAGAACATAGCAATACTAAGGCCTTTTGGAACGGCAGGAGGCGGCAGCGTTGCAGGGGGTTTGTCGTGTGCTATGTCAAGTCCCTGGAGCACGGTGGTGATGAACCGATCGGTTGCCGGTATCCCGATGGGAAGATCGACCGTTATGTATGGTGTACCAAAGCGCGCCTTTAGCACTTCTGCTGCCCTCTGCCCGGATATCTCGCAGAGGACGACGTTTAATGCTGCATCACCTGCACGTGCAAGGTCGTCAATTCCTGAACCGGCGGTGAGAACGGTCCCCGTAGTCACTCCCGCTGACGCAAGAAGACGCTTAATCTCGGCCAGGTCAGGTCCTGAACGGAGGACTCCTACGAGATTGACCCGGGAAGAATCAATGACCCCGCTCGTCCCGGCAAGCGTGGTGGCGATTGCGGCAAGGGTATCGGCGTAGCCCCCGGAATGGTCGCCCTCAAAACCCCCTGAATCGAGGGCAAGGACGCGGGCCGATACCGATGCACAGCGGATGGCCGATGAAACATCCTCACCGATAATGTCTGATGCACAGCAGGAGAGGACGGCGATCAGCTCGGGAGAGAGCGTCCGATCCAGTTCCTCGATAGCTCCTGCAAGCTTTTGCTCGGCGCCGAAAATGACATCCTCTTCGTCAAGGCATGTCGAATAGATGCGCGGGGCATGCTCACCCCTCATACTGAGGATATAGACTACATGGTAGACACATCCCCGGGGACCGTGGACGAGAATTGCGGTATTCTTCATTGTCCCGAGCGCTTTGATAGCACCAAAGAGCCTGCAGGTGCTCCTGGGGATGACCGGAACAGCTGACATTAACCGCTACCTTTCGCAGGTATCATCATCTTCTCCAGAGAAAAACCGATGGATCCTGCCAGATCTTCCACATCACAACTTGCAGGACAGAACGAGGGGTTTCCCTGGTGGATGGTGACCTGTATTTTTTGGGATCCCTGGTCGTTTCAGGCTGCAAACACCCGGTCACAAACCGATAAAGATGGAGACCAGCATCCCGAAGGCAACCATGGCAAGAAGTGACCCGATACCGCTCCTGAGAAGATGTCCCGGTATCTTTGGAGCGGTATGCGCTCCTGCATATGCACCGACAATCGCACCAATTGAAAGGGTGAGGGCGTAGGCGGTTTGAATATGCCCGAGCGTGGCATGGGTGAAGGCCCCTGCAGAGGATGTGCCGAGAACCGCCAGGGATGAGGTGGCGACAGCGTAGTGCACCGGCATTCCCGTGGTCACCAGGGCAGGGACATTAAAAATTCCTCCCCCGATCCCGGTCAGCCCGCTGGCCAGGCCGGCAAGAAACCCCCAGATGCCGTAGTGAACATAATAGACATTTGTTTCCACGATAAAGGAATTCGTATCAGGGGAGGTCTCTATGAAGGAGGGCCCTTTCCGGAAGGCCCGCACCAGGGGAAAATCCGGGAAGATAAGCTTGATTGCGAGAAGGCCGACAAAGAGAGAAAAGAGGACTGTGATCAGTGTTCCGGATATGAAGTCCGTGAGATAGGCCCCTGCAACGGCACCAATAATACTTGGGGGCAGGATACAGGCCGCACTCCTGAAAAAAACCTTGTTCTGGCGCAGGTAGGAAGCTGAAGCGGCGAGGGTGGTGAAGATGATGACGGCAAGGCTGGTGCCCACCGCATCCTGGGGGTCGAGCCCGAAGATCAGGATCAGGATAGGAACATAGAGAAACCCGCCACCGACACCGGCCAGTGCTGCGAGAAAACCGGTACCCATCCCAAGGAGCACGGCTACAACAGCCATGGAAACGGTTATCACATCATCCCCTCAATTTCTCAAATCCTTATCCCAGGATTATCCCGGTATGCAATTATCTCCACTACCACACCCTTCGCAGAATATCGCGATTCCGTGCCTGCTCCCGTGCCCGGTCCAGGTAGGCCATGGCCTCTTCATCCCGTCCCATCCGGGAGAGGAGGATCCCGATATTGTTAAGTGCGATCAAATCCCCGGGATCGAGATCGAGCGCTGTGCGGAAGGAAGAGAGAGCATCCTCACCCCTGCCGATTGCGGCAAGGGCAACACCCCGGTTTGAATAAACCACACTGACACCGGGGTTCATACCAAGACAGTTGTCATACGATTCAAGTGCCTCCTGGAACCGCCCCATATCGGCAAGACATACTCCCCGGTTATACCATGCTTTTGGATATTCGGGATAGAGAGAAAGGGTCATATCGTAGGAGCGGAGGGCCTCGTCAAAGTTACCCTGCTGGTAAGCACAATTCCCCCTGACAAACCATGCCTCGCCATGACCGGGATCAAGAGCTACTGTATGGTCAAGGCACTGGAACGCATCGGTAAATCTGGCCAGGTAGGTGAGGGTGAGGCCACGGACAAACCAGGCATCGCTGTTTGCCGGCTCCAGGCTTACCGCATGCTCGCAGCACTCCAGCGCTGCCTGAAAAAATCCAATCCTGTCGAGGGTGAGGGCTTTCCTGACCAGGAGATCGGGCCGCATGCCTTTTTTCAATTCTTCATCGAATGCGGTGAGGGCTTCGCGGTATCTTCCAACACATGCAAGTCCTGCGCCATCGGATATCTCCTCTTTCGGGCCACCAGTCCTGCCCGGGTAACTTCCGAAATTTCTCTCCATATCCATATCCCATCCACAGTTCCACGGAAGGCAATAAAAAACAGCAGGTATGTGCAGGAAGGAAAAGATTGGAGCCCGCCAGGACCGGATAGGCAACGGATTCCAGGCAACCCCATATTTCTCCCGAATCGTTTTTATATTCTCCCGCATTCAGGGTTCGAGCAGGTACTCCTTTGTCTCCCTCGCAAGGAAATATCCAAGGATCGTCCTGATTATTACCACTACCGCAAGCAGTATGAGTTCTTCCTGTGTTGGTGCAATAAGCGTGGTCAGCAGATCGGCAGCGATGAAGAATTCAAGTCCGAAAACTATCTTGCTTGTGAACTGGCGCCTGATCTGGTTGTAATCTATCGACGAGCGCCTGAACAGCTCCCGCAAAAGGATCCCATACACCGCATACAGCCCGCCATAGGCGATCAGGACGGACCCGGCGATTGCAAAGAAAAGAGCGAAAATCTCAATTGCATAGCGAAAGATTGCAAGTTCCATCTGGTATCAATCCGTCCTGAACGGGTTCTGCCGTCTCTTTTGTAAGGGTTCTGTTCCTGCATTACCTTCATCCATGCTGCCGCTCCGGAAACCTTCGATATCAAGGGTGATGTAGCGGAACCCGGCTCTCCTCAACCCTTCTGCAATCTTTTCCCGGAACTGCAGCACTATTGGGAATTCCTCCGGGATAACTTCTATCCGGGCCAGCTCCCCATGGGAACGGAGCCGGATCTGGGAGAGCCCGAAAGAGTGAAGGAGATCCTCACCGCTCTCGATGGCCATCAGCCTGCCCGAAGTCAGCTCTTCACCATAAGGTACTCTTGATGCAAGGCATGCCGATGAAGGGTGGTTCCAGAACGGGAGACTACGGGATCTGGCGATTTCACGGATATCGTCCTTGGATATACCGCATTCAACATAGGGATGCGCTACCCCCTCTTCTTCGCAGGCAAGGAGGCCTGGCCGGAACTCCTGCAGGTCGCTTGTATTTACACCATCGATAACAGTTGCGATATCCGCATCCGTCGCTTCGCGCAGGATTCTGCCTGCCAGTTTCTTGCACCGGTAACAGCGATCTTTCAGGTTCTGCCTGAAGCCGGGGTCATCGAGGACGGGGAACGGAATGACGTGAAGGGGGATGCCGAGGGCCGAGGCCCTGTCCCGGGCTTCGCGAAGCTGCCGCCGGGAAAGAAGGGGAGAATCGAGCAGAACCACATGGGCACATTCGCCACGTTCATCGTGTGCTGTTGCTGCAAGCAACGCACTGTCAACACCTCCGGAGTATGCAACGATGATCCGTTTCTGCTTTGAGAGGTACTCCCGTAACACCTGCTCTTTCTCTGACACCCGTGACATCGCCCTTTCTCTTGAGACTTCACCCGACACAGAGGGAAGTTTCCATGAAATACATTATGGTTAAACGTCTCATAATAGTGTGCAGAATAAAGCTGAGGTCTCAACTGGGAACATGCTGAGTGAAAAGGAGACAGGGCGGTATTCCCGCCAGATATCATATATCGGTGAGGAAGGCCAGGAGAGGCTGAAATCGGCACACGTTGTCCTGGCTGGTACAGGAGGGCTTGGTTGTCCTGCCGCTGCATACCTCTGTGCTGCAGGTGTCGGCCGCCTGACCCTCATCGATTCCGACCAGGTGGAACTTGCGAACCTGAACAGGCAGATCCTCCACTGGGAGAAGGATATCGGCCGGAACAAGGTGATATCGGCGCGGGAGAAACTTGAGGCGATGAATCCCTGGGTGATAATCGAAGATATCTTTGAGACTGTGACCATGAAGAATGCCCCAGCGCTTACAGAGCAGGCCTCACTCATCATCGATGCGCTGGATAACTTTTCGGCACGGTATGCCCTGAACCATGCAGCCCTGCAAAACGGCATTCCCTGCATCCACGGGGCCGTCTGTGGCCTTGATGGGCACATCACCACCGTAATTCCAGGTCGGACGGCATGCCTGCAATGCATCTTTCCCCATCCTCCGGGAGGATCCGATGTCCCGGTCATCGGAACAACACCGGGAATCATTGGCCTTCTTCAAGCGCATGAGGCGATAAAATTGATAACCGGAATTGGCACGGTGCTTGAAAATCGCCTTCTGATCTGGGATGGGAGAGATTCATCAATCGCTACAGTGCATCTCGAGCGGGATCCGGAATGCAGAGCATGCGGCATAAATTCTTCATATGCGACCAGGACTGGTGAGAGGCAGTGAAGGTCGTGGTCCGGGCATTCGCCCGTTTCCGCGAGGTTGTCGGTGACGTGAACACACTCGATATCCCGGAAGGATCGGGAATCCAGGAACTCCTAACAGCTCTTGGTGCACGGTCGCACGAGTGCAGGGATCTCCTGTTTGATGAAGAGGGAAGGGTGCGGGAACACATCATCGTCATGGTAAACAGGAGACGGCTGGCCCGAAATGCCATTGCATCCACTGTTCTTTCCGAAGAGGACGAAGTGGCAATCTATCCCCCTGTTGCAGGAGGCTGATCGGGGAGATTTTGTATGATTACGATAACCGAAGAGAATTTTGATCCCGGTGCCTTCATCGATGCAGCCAGGGAACGCCAGGTCGGCGGCATCGTTACGTTTACCGGAATTGTGCGGGACGACGGTATAACCTCGATCGAACTTGAAGCATACCATGAAGCAGCCCTCCAGGAACTGGGCGCTATCAGGGATGAAGCCCTGTCCCGGTTTGACATCAGGTCAGTGGATATCATCCACCGGGTAGGGACTCTCGAGGTGGGGGATCATATCGTGCTGATCGTGGTCGGATCACCTCACCGAGGAGATGCCTTCCGGGCGTGTGAGTATATCATAGACCGGATCAAAGAAACAGTACCCATCTGGAAGAAGGAATATACGGCAGAGGGCTCCCGGTGGGTTCCCGGTGAACACTCCTGAAATATTGCCGGGAAACATCGCCATCAGGCTGTTTACACCGGATGATTTTCAGGCGGTCTGTAAACTCGAGCAGGGCGAAAAAGGTTCCCCTTACAGCGCTTCGGTATTTGTCAGGCAGGCATCCGTCCTCTTTGGCCCGATGTTCTATGTCGGGGCATGTGGCGATAACGTGGTTGGCTTTTCAATCGGGGCATTATCCCATGCTTTCCCGGAAGAGGGGTGGATTCTCCGCCTGAAAGTATCGGAGGATTATCAACGGCGGTCGATAGGAACAGCCCTCATTTCTGCTCTCATTTCAGCATTCGTCCGTGCTAATGTCCGGCGGGTTCTGCTGACTGTCGCTCCCGGAAACAAGCCCGCACGTGCCCTCTACCACGCGATGGGATTCAGGGAGACTGCGTATGCAACCGGCTATTTTGGAGAGGGAGAAGACCGCCTCGTGCTGTCTGCCACACTCGATCGCAAGAACTGCGGATGAGACCAGGAACAGAGTGTTCTATGCTGTTCTTTTTCTTACTGCGCAAATAATCGCCCCTGCGACCGACCCCTACCCCTGACCCCGCCCCTACCAATCCGAAGGGGCGAGGCCTCCACCCCGGTGCCCCTCCTCCTGCGGCATGGGACCCCGGCTCCATGCGATTCCTCCCTCTGGTCAGAATCTCATCGCAGGAGAGAGGAGACCAGAGAGATCTTGATGCACAATAACGGGGCCCAGGCATGCTCCCCAGCGTCTGTCCTCCGCAGATTTTTGATCGGTCATTCCGCGCAACCCAGATGTCCAATCCCATTTCAGACCCGAGTTTCAGGAGCAGGTACTGAATCTCGACGTGATGCGATACTTCTTCAGGTTTGACCTCTTCTTTGGTCGGGGCCTCTTCTTCGGGGATGCTCACCAGGGTGGTCACCTGCTTTTTCCGTCCCTTTTCCCCAACACGATAGAGGGGGATACGGGCAATCTTCTTTGGATCAACAGGGTGGAATACCGGATTCTCTTTTGCCTGTTGTAAAAGTGAGGATATCAATTCCCCGTCGGAATTTTCTTGAATTTAACAGGGCTGCCTCGGAGGAATCCTTTGAAATATCCCTTGTCAGACTCATCTTTATAGAAATCTACTTTCCCGAACAATGCATCCATCTGGACACCATATTCAGGGTCCAGGAGGATAAGTGGCCGAACATCAAGCCTTTCGGGGAATTCATCGATATTCCAGATCGTCCTCGTATCTTTGCTTGGACCAATGACCTCCAATGCACCAACCCAACGCATGACTCCGGTGAGATAACAGAGGAGAATATCTCGACGAGCGGGATGCAGAAGCCGCGAACGTCCAGGTCGGAACGGATCACCAGGTCGTCGCCCTCGATGTAGAGCCGGCCGCACTTCTCGAACGGCGACTCTGTATATTCCATCACTTTCCAATGGGAGAGGTCCGGCGGCTCCTCCTGCAATTCCCGCTCACTCTCCGACGTGATGGAGATGGGTTCGACCAGGATCCCGGATGGGGAGCTCTCCGCCAGGACCGGGGCGGTCCCGGTCTCCGGCTCCTCTGTCGCTGTCGATGAGCAAGGTCTGTCCTGACCGGATCGTTTTGGATTGCTTCCTGTTCCGGTAGTAGTGCCGTTTGTATTCCCTGACCTCTTCCCAGTGGGCTGCCCGGTACCGGGTCTGCCGGGCGATCTCCCGTTCCCTGTGGGAGAGGTAATACCGCTTCCACTTCGGCAGCCCCTTCTGCTGCGCCGTGGCGATCATCACAATCAGCTCGGCGATGGTCACGACCCGGCGGGGCCGGCTGCCTGCATCCGCAGGCTGATGAAAGAGGATCTGCATAGCCCGCAGGTCGTAGACGAGCATCATGGGTGCTCCTCGACGATTTGTGAAGTTTCGCACCTTAGTGGATTTGACCCTTTTATAGCCCCTCCAAGGCATATATCCTGCTGTTTTACTCTGAAAAGAATAGTTGCGTGAATATTCCTGCTCTCTCAAGATTGAACTACCAAATTCCATTCAAATAACACGATATATCTTGGTAGTACCTGTCTGAAAAACCAATTTAATGCCATCGTTTTGTATCAAGTTATCTAATTTTGATCCGTATTTCTTCCTCTCGGTCTCTCCTATATAGATATATTTCACGCTATATTTCTCAAAAAGGGCATCAGTATTTTCGTCTTCGGTATATATGCGATCTACGTCCGTACATCGCTGCTCGACTTCCGGCCATTCCCGCCCCCACATTATTTCGTGGGTACGCCATCCTATGACTGTGGGAAATCCTGTGAATGCTGCTATCCTCGATGAATAGGTATACGCATCGCCGGGGGCTTCCAGGATCACGTCTCCAGAATCCGCTGTCATGGAAAGCCAGCAGAGTGCTTCGTACTCATCAGGTTTCTGCTCCTTGAGCCACGCCATCCCGTCGAGCGTGAGATTTCCTGTTTTACCCATGAAATCCGCATTAGGCATGGCAATCACCGAACAGAAAGGATGGACAAGAGTGATGCCAATCACAAGAACTGCTCCCGCAACAAGAACCCGGTTTTTAATCCGGTAAAGGAAATACACGGATGCAATTCCCCAAAACACCCAGGCTTGAAGATAAAATTTCATAATGGTATTCATACGTTCAAATGGTGGACCGTACGGATCGTTAATGTAGAAAACCTCGCAAAAAACAATAAGAAAAAGAGCGATACCTGCAAATGCCGCAGGATATTCCTGGTGGAACCATGCGC
This sequence comes from Methanomicrobiales archaeon, assembly GCA_022841205.1. Lineage (GTDB taxonomy): Archaea > Halobacteriota > Methanomicrobia > Methanomicrobiales > Methanospirillaceae > UBA9949. Next base: position 83,774 of record JALHCK010000009.1, read on the forward strand.
GAACGAAGAAGAGAATAGCAAAGAGCGCGAGTATTGCCAACGGGAAATGGAGTGAGAATGATATAATCCCTGCAACAAGGACGGCACCTGCAACCAGGATATCTTCCCGGGAAAATTTGTGTGATTCAGCAAGATAAATGACGGACAACAGGGCAAAAGCACCGAATGTGAGGAGAAATCCATAAAGATCTGTTCTCTGGTGGGGGTCAACAACGCCTATTCCACCCAAAAAAAGGAGCGCCAGGAATACACAAAATTCCAACCCGATTAGTAAAAGGAATGCCTTCTTTCTTGTTGCATAGTACCCGGTCCATGCTATCACAAAGAGGGCAACCGGGAGAATCCAGATATTCATGCCCGCAAGAACGCAGGTGACAAGAATGGCGGCAGAGAATGCCGGCAATGAGAATTTTCGTGACAGGTCAAGACATAGCCCGACAAGGACCAGGAGGAACGGGATAGAGAGGAAATGGGAATGCAAATCGCCCTGTAGAAACGTGAAGAATGGATACAAGGTAATAGCATGGGGGATCACACACGTTGCCGCTGCAAAATCGAACGAAACGAGCCATTCGGAAAACGATCCCGCGAAGGTATGGAATTGCATGATTTCTGTTTTACTCACATACGACAGGAGTTGTACAAATCCAGTGGTAAAACCTGAAATCATAATGAGGAAGACTGCAAGAAAGCCATACAAACGCCTTTCTGTCAGATTGACCCCAATGCCGAATGCTGCCTGCACCCCAATTGCAAAGAACGCAGCAACGGCGAGATTATATCCGATTCCTGCTTTCACTCCGGATAGCAGGATGGGGATGGCCGCGGCCAGGTGTCCGAAGTAATAGTAGGAAAGACCCGTCCCCGAATACCAGGGATCCATAAGCGGAAGGAAATCGGTTCGCAATATCGACTGGAGAAACGCGGAATTCATGAAGTCTTCGGAGTATCCAAAAAAGATCTCGGGTTTGTGCATAAGGAAAAAGGTCGCGAGGATAAATGTTGAAAAGAATATCCCTTCCTGCAAGAACATATCACGGGTTGGCCTCCAGTCACGGGGGTAACGGTGGACGATGTATATCGCCGTGAGACCGAGTGCGAGCACCCCCGCATAAATACCCGCATTGAGCGGGAGCAGATGAAGAGACGAGAGTACCCATGCCACAAAGGATATACACATGATTCCAAGCGGTCGGGCAAGTGAATATCCTGCATCTCGGAGATTATGGGTGAAGATCGTTGCCAGAGGAAATGAAAGAATACCGATTGCCTCGATTACTACGAAAAAAGTGAAAAAATCCATTCAGTCAGCTCCGTTCTCCAAAGGGAGGGAGAGAAGGGAGGAGATACTCGCGAACCGTATCCACATCAAAAGCAAAACAATGCGGCCTCGCTGCAAACCCCTTAATCCTATCAGAATTAACCAGGAGCAAAGAGAAACCATTCGCGGTCTGATCCATGTATAAGCCATTTTTAGACGACCACATTGGTGCTCTTTTGAACAAGACGAAGCTCTCGCATTACGTTCACCTTTTTTTAGGTAAAAAATCAATAATGCCGTAATAAACGCAGGGACACACACTGAAAGATCAAATCCTGGGACAGTGTTTTGAATTGGTTCAATTACCAGATCGAGATTGTTCATTTGGGATTCGAAGACTACCTCTCGCTTATATGGGAGATAACCATCCTTCAGAACAATGACAGTCTGCCGGTATCCGGCAGCATTGATGATAGAATAGTTGCCGTCAGCCCCGGTCAGGTTACTGACTGAAAGTGGCTTGTTGTCCAATTCCAGCACAGATTCAAATTTCACGCAGGCATCTGGAACCGGTATACCATCGCGAGTGTGCACCTTTCCCGATACGTGAATGGCTGGAGGAGGAGGTAGCCCGATATGGACAGTCACATTCATAGTCTTTTCCACCCGGTTACCAAGATTATCGGTTGCAATGACCGTGATTGAATTCATTCCCGCAGAAACAGGTACAGAGCATGCGAACTTCGTTTCGCAGCCACATGAGACAATTTCTCCCCCTCTTGTGACAGATATATCCTTAATTCCTGAAAGAGTAGTGACTTCGCCGATCACTGGAACGTGGGGGGGAACGACATCGATCCAGATAACTGATTCATGAGTCGGTTGAGATACTGAAATTGTTATTGGTTCTTGGTGAGACTGTATCAGGCCAGAGGGGAGACCCGAGCAGACCGAAGGTAACATCATGAAAACAATGAAGATTATCACTATGCAGGATTGGGTGATAACCCGACCTTTGAAAAAATATGGGGAATCACCCCCAGGGTGTACCATCGAGCGGATCAAGAATTCCATCACTGTCATAATCTCCCCAACCGATGAATCGCATGCTTGATAAGCTGATGCCGTTGGTACTGTATGGATCCCTCATGACGCTGTTTGTAGAGTAGGGACAGTTTACATGGTTTGTATTTGAGTACATCTCATGCATTGGACTGACTGAAAGGATGCTCTGCTGTCCACAATAGCTGGCTCCTGCATATTCGTCAAGAGCACCATAGAGGTGCAAGGATTCATGTTCATAACTGCCAGGAACCGAGGAAAATCTCCCATAGATAGATCTCCCCCAATAGGAAATCGCGCCTTTATCTGCATACCCCTGGTCAGGACCAACAGCATAGGCACCCATATCGTCATGGGTATAGTAGAGAACTATGACACTATCCGCTCCAGACCAGGTCTTTATTGATCGAGCCATATCGTCTGTTGTTCTTCCATCCCCATTGGAATCATAGTAACCGATATTTCTCGCTGCTTCTTCCATCCAACCATTCACACCCCATGCATAGATATTGTCGCCGCTATTCTCTCCAGAAACGGTGACAATATAGTAACCGCCATCGTTGACTACGTTCGCAGATCCGGGTGCTTGCATTTGAATCGCCATTGTTCCTAAATAGGAATCATACATGGCGTCATTTCGATCCCATACTGTCCATGGACCATCACTGCTTGGAATCTGAAAATCTGTAATTATATACAAATAATATAATTTTCCAATAGCAAATGGTGCTGATTGACTACTGGGAGAGATGTAATCCAGAATTGTTTTTTCAGAGGGATAGTCTTTAAGGTCGAAATTTTGATAATCTTTTATCAATTGTTCTTTTTGTGACTCGATAAAGATCCTAGTTTCTTCTGCATTTAATCCTAGAGAGGATCCTAATTCTTCACCGAATTTATCGATATCTTTGATTGCATAATAGTCATGGATTACATCGTAATATTTAATTAACACTTGATCCTCAAGGATATTGGAATTTTTTTTATCTCCTCTTCAGATTGCCCCCAGTTTAATATTTTATTCCAATAATTCAGGTAAATGAAGGTATCATCGATTATCAATCCGTCATCGCGCTCTTCAATATTTATTGATTCCTTATAGGATGACACATCGAACTGTTCCGGTGCGGGAACAGTGATACCTATAAGATTTGCATTTTCATCGAATTCATTGTATGCTGGCACCGTTGGTATTAATACCGCACTCCAAAGCACAAGGGCCAGGAATACAGTTAGTATACCGGATATTCCTTTTTGTTTCATTTTTCTTTCCTCCAATTCTCTCGGATTCGAGAAGGCATGATACAAAGCCTTTTATTGTGAAAAGCTGATTCCATCGTGCCTACGGGCCGCAAAGGGGTTTTTTCATTCTTGGTGAGGTGAACCCCAAGCAACAATTTTCGGTTGTTTTGAACCTAGAAAACCTTTCTGAGTGCCTTGAACTTTCAAAATAACATCAATAACTTGATGGTTCAATGAATATTCATTACAGTGATTAATCCCATGACCGATAACTTTGGTTACAAGGATTGGTCTCGCTTAAAGACGGATCACAAACCATGATTACCCTATGAACGAATAGATCTTTTTACTTTCGGAACTACTGTAACTTTGTACCATCACGCACTTATCTCAGCACAGAGTATCTCTGCCTGCTCAAGAATTGTGGCGACAGCTTTAGGCTGTTTATCGGGAGGGTAATGTACTTATTGAGAATTCGTTTGACCATACCTCGCATTTTTGCCTTGACATTTTCCTTGACAGTCCAATCGATTGTACCATTCTTCCGAACCTGGTCAACCAGTTCATGGGCAATCTTTCGCAGTACTTCATCACCGAGTATCATCACAGCGCTGTCATTGACAATCCTGATTTGGAAGCGATCAAAGCCATGCTGAAAGATTTGCTGAATCTTGACTGGGATTTTCTGCAACGAAATAGCTGGGGAAAAGCAGGGGTTTTGAAATCCGGATAATGCGTGATCGAAGATGATTCAATCGTGGACGTGTTATCCATCTTCCAGCACCGGGACGGGATCGACTCGGGCGGCCGGGTCATTGTCTCGTCATTGATGTCGAAGAAAGAGATCACTCCGGCATCTCGGCCTTTGTTTTTCATTTATGAAATGAGAACAATCGTGCTAATCAGGTGATGAATATTCATCGTTGCGATTAACATTCATCGAACCGATTCATTATATGATTTAAATAGCAAATTCAGACCCACAGAACAAAGTTTTTCTTTCACTAACCCAACGTTGAGTTGGCGGGGTCCACCGTGTCCTCAACAGATCCGATGTACGCCCGCTGCCCGAAGGCATGGAGTACTTCGCTTTCCAGAATAAAGAGGTTTGCACCCTGCCTCCGGGGAAGTAGAGATAAAAGAGGTAGAAGAAAATGAAAATCCTTAGGTGCGGATGTCTGTTTCTCATCACCTGTATCGTGATGGGACTGTCGGTTGCATCTGCAGCGACGCCAGAAACGGGGAACCTGGTAGCCCCCCAGCCAGCCACGAGCGACACCCTGCTGAATCTTGCAGCGGTTCCATCCCTCGATATCGATCAGGCAGTCATGTCAGCGGCAAAAAACTGGACCCTTCTGGCAGTGGACGACAGTGGAAAGAAGATCAAACTGGAAGACTTGAAAAGATGCTCAATCTCCAGCGAGGAAAAGGAAAAATTAGCGAAATATCTCGAAGATATCTGGAAAAAGTATCCGACAACTATCGAGAAAACCAGGGGCTCGATCTCAATTACTTTCAAACCAGGGGTGGGAAAGCTGTCTTTGGACAGAGAAGAGGATGAAATGCTTGGGTATATCGACAACGTAATATCGGAATACCTGAACCGCAAATTCGGCCATGATGTGGTGATCGACTGGGCAAACGTCCAGGGACATCCCGACATCATTTACATTGCCTGTCAGAAGTGGGGAGTTTCTTCAACCTATGCGGGATGGGCCGCAGCGACTGCCGACGATCCCGATTATTGGGCACCGGTTGTCCCTCCGACAGGCTGGGAATGGCTTGACAATCTCATCCGCACCGTCTGTCATTCATGGGACCACTACTATAACCCGTACCGCGCTCCGCCAACAGGGTTTGCACCGGCCCAGTGCACCTATTACGGAAGCATTGCAAAGACCACCTACCATTCCAACCTATATTCGGCATTTTCCAACATAGGGTACTCCAGTCACTTCATTTCCGATGTGGGCAACCCGATGCATACCGGGTACGAGGACTTCCAGGCGGCATTCCAGTGGACTCACAGCGCCTATGAAGGCTATGTATACAGTAACTGGAACAGCGGACACAATTTCAAGCAGGTATTGCTCCAGACCAATTACTATTACCCGACAAGTGACATGTACGCACAAACGTCCAATCTTGCCTGGTATTCGCGTGGTCAGCTCGATACCCTCTGGTGGGAGGTTTACAACAACGATGGCCAGATTCAGAATAATACAAATGTTCTGAACATCACCGATAACTGCCTCTACCAGACTGAAATGCGCGTACTTGGGCTTGTCCGGTATGTCCTGGACTAACTCATTTTTTTCCATGAGGTGCAAGATGCAAAAAAATCCGGGGAGAACAATATCTCCGCCCTGTCGGAGGAATCTGCCTTGATCGACATGGTTATTCTGCTTTTTCTTCCGGTCATCACGTTCTGGCTCCTGTGGAAACTGCGGCCAGGTCGCATCTGGCTCTCCATTATTCCCCTGATTCTTGCGATTTTCCTCGCAATTGTCAGTCCGGCAGTGACCCGCCTTATCCCGATCCCGGTCCTGACCTGGGTCGGCGGGTTATTTATCTTCGGGGGGATTGCGATGGCAGTTCTCGTACCGTATCCATTCCTCATGGACTCCTTCGCAACACGCCGCAGGGAACCGGTGATATTCGCCGGTACGATCCTTACCTATCTCGTGATCGTCATCCCGGGTTTCGGCTGTGCGCTTGGAGTGTGCAGCCCGACGATCCTGGCGTCGTTCGTCGATACCCTCCACCTCACGGGTGATGCCGTAAAGACCAGCCAGTTCCTCATCCAGTTCCTAACAGCTCTGGTAACAGCGACCGGTGTGTTTGGACTTCTCCTTCTTGGCGAGACACTCTGGAACGATATCAAGAAACGGCAGATCCTGTCGATACTCCTTGTTCCCATACTCGTGATCCTGTTTTTTTTCGACGGAGCTTCGCTGCTCATTGGCTTGTTCGTCGTCTCCTTGTTCGCTCTATTCAACACGATCGGGAGGGGAACCGTGAAGACCGCTGTGATCCTTTTGCTCATCCTGCCTCTGGTAATCGGCGATGCGTATAGTTCCAGTCTTCTTTCCCCGGGTAGCAGCATCGACGGATCGTTGAACTCGGTCCTGTTTTTTGGATTCGCGATACTTCTCTCACTGGTTATACGCACCCCGGAAATGAAAGCAAAGAAATCTGAGGAGGCGGTAATGATTGTCTCGGTTTTCACGGCAACGGCTTCCTCGGTGATAATAAACCTGGTTTATTCTCCCGGGATTTCACTATCAAGGGCATTCGGAGCTGCATTCGATCTCGGGTATCCATCTCCGGGAATGCCGTTTCCCGACGGGGTCTGCTACCTCACCGTTTGTATGGTCATCACGTTCATCACCGGGGTTCTTGTCGTCCTTGGGTATAATACGGTAAACCGGTCGATACCCGGGGCGCCGGACGAAGGTCCCCTGGCATGAAAACAACTGAAATAGTCGCAAACCGCCACGCGGTTATTCTTGCAGGGAATTCACCGGAAATGGCGGTATAATGACCGTGAGGATTGCGTCGGCACTGTAGGAACTGACGCGGACCTCGTCCCGGGTGAAGGTCACGTTATAGAGCTCCCCGGAGGGGTCGTGACACCGCAGGGTGACGGAATAGGTATCCCGTTCGAAGTCATCCGATGCGTCACCGCCCATTGCGGCGGCCATCTCGGCGTCGCCGATGACCTCGGTCTTCGTGGTTGCGAAGGCCGCGGCGGTCGGTGCACGGATGGTCACGTATCCGGTGGTCTTGGCGTCGTCATCCTCGAAGATGACCCGGCCGTTGTAGTACTCCCGGGTCTTGGCAACCGCGTCCATCGGCTGGCCGCCAGACTCGTAGGCAGTACACCCAAAGGGGTTGGTACTGATGACGGAGTTTACCACGGTGGTGCGCGCAGCAATATCCGCAAACGGAGTGGTAAGCTCGCGGGTTGCGGTCTTGATGACGCTCTGTTCAACAAAATCTGCCATTTCTGATACTCCTGCCCTCAATTGAGGGCTGGAATGAGGTAGAATCAGAAGAGGGATATATTTTGAGGGGGGTGGGGAAACGGAGCAAATATTAATTGGGAAATACAAAAATGAGCGATTTGAAGATGAATAAAACCACAGATCCCTACAGTTGGATTCAATTAAAAGGCTACCATATCAAGGAAACTCTATCGGCTCATTCAATCTTCATTGGTAGAGCCATTTGAATTGTGATGGGCTCACTTCGGAGGGTAGGAATATAATTACAGGAAAATTTATATCAATTCAATTGAAAGGGCACAGTATATGATTCAATTTTTGGAAACAACTGCAGCATCTGCCGAATTAAGGAAATTAATCGTTAGCTCTCGGGATAGGTTGTATCTTATCAGCCCATATCTCCAAATTTCAAAGAATCTAAAACTTCTCATTCAACAGGTCGAAAACAGTAACCCGTCTATTAGTATTAAGATTGTCAGCCGGAAGGACAAAATCAACGCTGATGATATGAGTTTTCTCCAGAACCTAAAAAATGTGAATGTTTCCGCATTGGACAATTTACATGCGAAATGCTATCTCAACGAAAAAACGGCAATAATCACTTCGATGAACTTGTATCAATACTCTCAAGAGAATAACTGGGAAATGGGAATAAAAATTGAAAAAGATGAAGAACCTGCCCTTTACCAAGAAATTTTCGAATATGTTGAATCGATCTTGGCCGCGAGTGAAAAATACCAAATAACGAAGGTAGATACTCCACAACCTAAAAAAGAAGATGTTCCTTCAAAGTCACAATCCAAACCGATTCTGAAAGAAGCCCCGCAAAGAGCGAGTCAAGGATATTGTATTAGATGTCATGCTACCATCAAATTCGACCAGATGCACCCTCTATGCGATAACTGCTACTCGATATGGGCAAAATTTTCAGACCGGGAGTATAAAGAAAAATATTGTCATGCATGTGGTAATCCAGTGCCGCCCAAGGAAAGACCAATTACCTACGAAAAACCAATCTGTTACCCTTGTTTTAAGAAAATAAATTAACATCCCTTTTTTAGGGTTTGAATTAAATTATTTTTCCCAATCTTACGAAAATCAAAGAATTCTAGTCTTATTGTGTTGTTAACTATCCACCTCCTCCCTCCCCACAAACACCGCCGCTTTCCTCGCCCGTCCTTCCAGGACATCCAACACCCTCGCCAGTGGCGATGTATACAGGAATGGCTCAATCAAGAAGTTCATTGCATTTCCCGACGCCGAAAACCTGGCTGTTCCGACCTTCTTCCCTTTCTTCAGCAATCGAATATCCTGCGGTTCCCCATACAGCACAGCAACCACATCAACGAGCAGGACGCAGAAGCCGCGAACGTCCAGGTCGGAACGGATCACCAGGTCGTCACCCTCCACATAGAGCCGCCCGCACTTATCGAATGGCGACTCTGTGTTATTCGTGACTCTCCATCGGGAGAGGTCGACCGGCTCCTCCTGCAATTCCGGCTTACTCTCCGAAATGGTGGAGAGGGATCCAACCAGGATCCGGGAGGGGGAGCTCTCCGCCAGGACCTCCCTGGTTGCCACCTGCTTGCCGGAAAAGAACCAGATAAGCCGGTCCCATCCCTCGAGAATCAGGTCGAGCACTTCGCAGCCTGCTGGACGCGTACACCCTGCCCCGCTACCGCATCCTTCCGCCTCCTCCGGGCCTGGTAATACTGCTGGTTATATTCCCGGACCTGCTCCTTGTGTGCCACACGGTACGCCCGCTGCCTGGCAAGTTCCTCTTCGTGGTGCGCGAGGTAATACCGCTTCCACTTCGGCAGCCCCTTCTGCTGCGCCGTGGCGATCATCACAATCAGCTCGGCGATGGTCACGACCCAGCGGGGCCGGTCCTCGGCATCGGCTGGCGGGAAGAAGTCGACCGAGAGGGCCTGCATGTCGTAGAAGAGCATCACGATCCTCCCCGGTGATGGCGACGATCTCCGCATTGACCAGGTAGAGCTGGTCCTGGAGCTGCTGGATCTTCTCCCTGATGATCGCACGCCGCCGCCAGAGTTTATCGAGCCGGGTCGCCGGGTCGGATATGCAGAGCAGGCACCTTGAAGGGGTCATCCGCTCACCTCCCCGCGTGCCTGGGCCTGCACAGCCCTCTGATAGCAATACTCGCAGAGCTTGGTATCGGTCGACCGGTCCAGGTAGGCGGCCAGGTCCAGATCGCAGATGGTGCAGCGCCCCACGCTCACTTTGAGGCGTTCCATCCTGGCGACATCAAAGGTGCCGGGCAGGATGGTCGCATACCGCTGGGCCCGCGTCTTTGCGCCCTGGTAACATCGCTTGCAGATCCGGCGGGCGGTCTTGTCCTTCCGGCCCCTGCGCTCCTCGGTCAGCTTCTCCACATAGAGCGACCAGGTGCTCCCGCACACGTAGCAGGGGGTCTTCTCCGGGATGTCGAGCGGCTTGTAGTCCCTGGCGTTGATCTTCGGGATTGGACGATTCAATCTATCAGATACGATGACACCAGATATATTAGTGGCCTGCTGGTCGTCTCGGTAAAAGTCTCATTATGACCATGGCTGCATATATAATTCCGAATACCACTGTTGCTCCGATAACCATCTCCACATAGAGGGAAATCGAATTTAAAATGAGAAAAATAGCATCGGACGTGGCGAAAGAAGTGACCAGATGAAAGACTGGGGATTCCGTACCATTACCGAATACCCCGGAAAATCCGTATACGAGGCGCCCGGTGATGGCAATGACAGAGCCGAGGAGCACTATCTTCGTTCGGCTTCCGGCAGGGAAGATTCGGTCAAGGAACATATACGGCGTCAGCACCCCGGTTGCAAGAATCACCAGCTCGATCAACAATGAAAATGGAAAGAGTGTCACCATCTCGTGATATGCAGGGGTAATCGCCGAGAGACAGAATGCAATAACAACCGGTGCAATATCACTGGCAATCAGAGGAAGTTTCCTGAGGGCAAAATAAATGGCGGTAACGAATGCACCGATGAGTATTGCGGGGATACAGAAGAGGAGGATAGCGCCGAGTAGGATCACGGGAACATCTAGCATATAGATCCCCAAACAACTGAAATAAAAAAAAATGTAATTTTAATCCCTCACATACTTGACCAGGCCAAGCGAGTGCTTGGCGGTGTCGAGGAGACAGCTCTGGGTGATTGATCGGACTGATGGATCAGTTCTGAACGTATACCGGTGGTTGTATACCAGGTAGAACAACGTATCGTCGTAGTTCTTCGCATAACCGGCAAGCGAGCGTGTCGAAGTCGCGGGATTGAACATTGCGTAATAGTACCAGTTATTACTGATCACTGATTTAAAGTTATACCCCTGTCCGGAACCCGCTTCCCAGTTCGTCCCGACATAGTTCTCATAATCGTCGTGCACCCACCGGTTCAGGGCCTGTTCGATCTCCATTCCGGTGTGGAGCGGGTTGCCAACATCGGTGAGGAAGTGGCTGGAATAGCCCATGTACGTATAGGCGTTGTACATCGACGACTGGTCATAGTAACTCTTGGCGGAATTGGCATAGTTCGCGCACTGTGTCGGGGCCAGTCCCGTGCCCAATTCGGGGTTGTAATAGTGGTCGTACGAATGGCAGACCTGCTGGATGAAGTTATTCAGCCATTCAAATCCTGTTGGCGGCCAGATCATCGGCCAGGAATCGGGGTCGTCCGCCGCGTTGTGGGCATACGTGGCGTAGGTCGATGAGACCCCCCACTTCAGACACGAGATCTCAATGATGTCCTGGTGGCACGGGTCCCCCCACCAGAGGATGGTGTTCCCGCCACCTATCTTTTCATTGAGATATTCTGCGAGGATTTCATCCGCTTGCGTAAGCAGTGCATTCTCTTCATAGGTCAGGACACCTGCCTGCGGTGATGCGAATGTGAGGGTCTGTCCCTTGTCGGACTGGACGATAGCTGTGGGATACTTGCTCCAGATTTTCCGGAGTCCGTCGGAAAGGCGCGTCACTTCGTCACTGGAAAGGGAACACTCCTTCAGATCGTTCAAGGCGTTCTCCTGCCCTTCCTTGTCGGCAGCGAGTAATGCCCAATGCGGCGTCGTATTCTTGATTCTCTCGTCTATCATGAAGAGAGACGGATCTGGCGAAGGTATCGTGGTATCAACCGTGGGTAATGACAGAGGTTGCACAACAACCGGAGCTGCCAGTACCCCTGATATCACTGTACCGCTCACTAGCACGAGGGCCAGGAACACGGACAGAATACCGGTCGTTCCTTTTTTCTTCATTTTCCTTACCTCCATTTTGTGGTTTTCGAGAGGCAAGGAACAAAAAGCCTTTAATATGAGAAAGCGAATCATTCCTTGCCTTCGGGCAGCGGAAGGTTCATCGATCTGTTGAGGACACGGTGAGCCTCCGCCTGAATTCTCAATCAGACCTAATGAAAGAAATACTTTCTCTTCTCACTTGAATTTCAAATTTAAACGTTTTAACCTATTAGTTCGATGAATGTTAATCATCGTGATGATATGCATCGCATCGATTAACATGATTGTTCATGTGATTTTCGAGTCAGTAATCCTACAAAGGCGAGAACCCCGAGATAGTGACCTTACGAAGCGGCCAATAAACGACACGGTGAGATAAAAACATTGGCAAGATCTGTTGGACGGGCTGAGACCAGGTATCATCTCCCCCAGCATCTCTCAGCACGGCCCGGAGTTGATGGAGTTCATCATGCAAAAGAGCGGGAGAAACTGGCTCCTGCCCTCCAGCAGGTCCCCACGCTCCCGAAGGTCCCGAGGTGATTCCCTTTATGTGATACAGTCAGGCTTATCCTGACCCACTTTCAGGATCTCCCGTTCACTCTTATTTCACCCGTTTGGCCATGCTGGTGTGCATGTGGCGGCACGGTTTGCCGGCATGCAGGAATGAAACACCATGGAAACACTCCTGGTCACACGGGAATCTATCGAGGCCTACGAACGCCGGACATGGTTTGCAGGACTCGGGGAGTTCTTTCTCAGGAAAGGGCTCTTTGTATTGAAGGAGGATGAACGATGCAGGAATCCGTAGTGGGCTCCCCCCAGCAGATGACATCTTCCACAACGACATTGCGGAAGGAGCCCAAGCTATCCTCTCCCTTCGGGTGCAAAAAGATATGGTTACCGGGCGTGGTCTGATGGCCCTTTCCCACCACTCCACCGCCCCCGTCCCTCTCTTCCTCATCCCTCAGGCGCTCTCTGAAGAGATCCGGAAGTACGGAGATGCGATTGGTGTTTCCGGAGCCCGTCACCCATCTTTCGCATACCACGCCATGGCGAGATAGCATGCCCCGATCACGGGCATGCATAGGATCCAGTATACCGCCATCAGCCCGAGCGCCGACTCGAACGTGCCGTGTGGGAAGTCCCGTATCATAAAAACCATGGCAGTTGCGGCTGGTACGCACATGATTGCAGTGAGTGCGATAGATACAGACTGGATCCGCCGGTCTGCCGAGATGGCATAGAACACCGCCATGGAACAGGGCGCAAGGAGCAAAATCCCGGCTGCCCAGCCAATCAAACCTGACTCCGGAATGCCGCGCGGGATCGATCCGCCGATGAGGACAAGGAGCACCCCAAACATGAGGACAGCGAGAAGGTCTAGGACGAGCGGGACGACGAGATACCGTTGTACCGGTTTCGTGAATCTCCCTGAAAGGATGAACAAGGTACCGGCGATGGAAAGGGCGCACGTCGCAATCAGGACCGCGGTAAACAGGAACGGGCCGCTATACGGGAATACCAGCAACAGGGCATAGGTAACCGGCATCCAGAAGAATACTGCGGATGTCAGCGCCAGCAGGTATTTCATAACATGTGATTCTCCCATAGTTAAAAAAAAGGATCGGGTATTTATCCGACGAGGTCGCAGAACTCCTCGATGTAGCCCTGGTCTCCGCCGTAACTGTCGGTAACCCGGAGTCTCCAGTCGTGGATGTTCTGGAATCCGACCGCACCGATGCACAAGGCGAGATTATCGGTGCCGCCACCCTGGTGATCCCAGATCTTTACCTCGGTATAGGTCGGTGACGATTCATCCTTCCAACCGAGCCAGATCTCAAGATCCCCGATATAGGTGTGGGTGATGTACGTGCACAGGTACATGTTCTCGCTGCATGCGATGTTGTCAAGATATGCGTACGACGTGGTGTAGTCCGAGATTGCGACCCGGTTCTGGCCGATTGTGTTCGGGGAATCGTACTTGGTCACGTAATCGATCATCCCCATGGCCATCATCGCCGTCTCCCTCAGCAGATCCCTGGTAATGGCGACCATCTCCTGCGTAAGTGCAGGCGTACTCTCCCAGTTCGGGGTGTTCATGATGTCGCAAATCCTTGTGTGCTTTTGGTGGGAATACCAGGCGATGTACTTCGATGCATCTGATGCATCCCCTACGAGGATGAATCAAAGAGGGAGTCAGCGGCATACAAGAGAGAAGAGGATGATGGTGTTTAAAAATTTTTACTAGGGGGACTGAATGTGACCCGATATAT
>JALHCK010000044.1:0-1333 GCA_022841205.1 Methanomicrobiales archaeon
TTTTCGCAGAGGGCAAAGCGCACGGCTTTGCGCCAGCCTCGGTTGCGGCCGGTTGTGGCCTGGCCGGTGGCGGCGTTGGTCATGGTATAAAGCCACCAGCGTTCTTCAGGCGCAAGGCCGAGCCAGTTGTAAATGGCGGTCTGAATGTCGCCCAGCTGAACTTCCTCGATGGCCCACAGAAGAAGCACGAGTTCCTTGCCGAATCGTGGCGAGAGCAGTGCGGTTCCGCCGCGAGCCGGCCAGCGGCCAGTGGGAAGGCCCCGCGCGGTGAGCCTGCGGTTGAACTCGGCTTTGACAGCGTCAGCGACTTCGCGGAAGTACTCCTTCTTGATCATGACTTTGAGGTCGGGGCTGTGGGGATCGACTGCGGCGACATCCGGGGTTTCACCCTTCCAATCGAAGTGTTCGACTACCTTGACTGCGCCGGTATCCTTGGCCGAGGGTAGATGGACTGAAAAAAAATGAGTGTACTTGTCGGGATCAAAGCCAAAGCCGGGATACTGCTGCTTCACTGCTGCACCTCGCGCTCGACATCGTAGGGGATTCTGTCCCGGTTCACCCAGTCGAGGAAGTCTTGGCCGCGCTCGAAGTAGATGCGCTGGACATCCATAATGATGTTCACGCTGCCTGCGTACTGCTCAACGAGTTCACACAGGTTCTTGAGCTCTGCTCCGGTCTTTTCAAGCGGGTCGGCGGCAGTATAGCTCAGTTCTTCATTCATTGAACTTGCAACATTGAAGTAGATGGTGATGCCCCGCGCGCGGCTATGGTACTCTTCAAGTCGACTTATGAGCTGCCAGGCATCCGCGGTGGGCAGGCTGTGGAATCGCTTGTTTGTCCAGATCAGCGGTTTGCTTGGATCAACCTCGAGTTGTACCGATGTGGTAATCTCACGACGCATGACCTCACTTTCAACCCCGTCTTTGCGGGCAACGGCGAGGGTTCTCGGATCTGAGCCGTCGGTAGTATAGAAAATAGGTGCTTCCGGGCGGGCAATGAGCTCGAGAAAGCGTTCGCCTCCCTGCTCGTACAGACGGCTCTTGAGCGTGATCGTATTGGTCCAGGTATACGGCAGAGCCTCGCGCAGGGGGTTGTCCTCGTCTCTGCAGAGGAAGGTGATTTTGAGCGCATCGGTTTCAAACGCGGCATAATTCGGCACCCTTTCGCTCGCAGTGCTGGGAGCTTGGTCGCCGTATTCATACAGCACTACGCTGCCGCCGACAGGCCGGATTTCGAGCGTCGCTTTCCCTGTCGACTCATCGCGGCTTTTTACGCGGACTATGACCGAGGTGGGCTCCATGGGGAAGGGACCTTTGCGCACGTAGTCACCTTC
>JALHCK010000044.1:1363-3997 GCA_022841205.1 Methanomicrobiales archaeon
GGGTTCTGGCTGTCGAAGAGGCGCTCTTCGATTTTGGAAATCCAGGTGCCGAGGTTGCTGGTGTCGTCGCTGAATTTTCTGACACTGAGGAGCGTAGCACGAATTTGGTCTTCGCCATCATAGCGGTTGCCTTCAAAGGTGAGCCGGATGGTTTCTTTGCGCAGGCCTCCGCTGGAAGGATACACCACCATCGTATAGGTTTGCTGGATGGCGCTTCGCAGGTTGATGTTGATTCTGTCTTCGCTGTTCTTGGCTTCTGTGCGCTGCGGATCGCGCTCGGAGAGCTTTTCGGCTTCTTGTTCGGCCAGAATAGTGTGGATGGCCTTGAGCTGGGCGGCGTTGCGCAGCACCTCGTCCATGGTGTCGCGGTCGCCGGTCAGAAAGAGAATGCGATTTTTATATTCAAGATTGTCGTACAGCGTCTGAAAGTCGGGATGCAGTGGTATTTGGTCGCCGCGCGCGGGATAGGGTTCGGTCACCACGAGTGTCGTCTTGTCTGCGGTGATCTGTACTTCCTCCCAAGAAGGCAACACCAGGCACTGCTGATAGACATCGCCACGGCTTGGCTTGAAAAGAAGCTCCAGGTAGCCACGCAGTTCCTTGAGCCTGGTTTCCTTGTTGTAGGATTCGACATAGCTATGCAGGGTTGCGGCAAGGTTGCGCACGTTCTTGAAGTAGAGTCGTCCATCGGTGGAGACGTGCAGATACCAGGCAAGGCTTGGGAGCTGCTCCAGCACATCGGTCTTGAGGTGCGAGACATCGAGACCCGGACGGCAGAGCCAGGCGATCACCTCGCTATCTCGTAGACCGAGTTCGGGGTTCTGCGCGGTCGAGAGCGATGCCACGTAGAGAAGTTTCGCCGCCTCCTGCGCAAGAGTGCCTCCCCCGAGTTTGGTATCGAGTGCTTCGGCGTGGGAGGAGCCCTTGTTGGCGATATCCACGCGCACAGCTTCGGTCAGGTTGGGATTGATGGTCGAAAACTCGTTGTAGATGTCGGGGTCATTGAGTTCAATATCGTATGGGTGGATAAGCTCTAGTGATTTCGCCTTTTCAGATTCCCAGAGATTCGCCACCACGGTGCGCATGAGGCGAAGAAGGCCCCTCGTCTGCTGAAAACCGGGATTGGCTTTGAAGCGTCCATAGAGGTCCCGTAAGGAATAATGGAATGGATAGGATTCGCGAATGAGCGCCGCAAAGGAAGCAGGAGACTCGCTCGTCAGGTCCATCTGCTTGGCCTTTTCCACCGCGTTTGCATAACGCCTGGCTACCTCATCACGAACGGAAAGATCGGGCAGCCGCTCGAACAGCCTTGTCTGAAGGATGCGGAAGATTTCATCGCCCTGGGTGGCAACCGGCTCTATGGGAACGACACTTCGGTTGGTTTCATGCTTGAAGTTGTCCAGTGCCTGGTTAATGTAGCCGGTACCGTCCGCATAGGCAGTCGCTGAGAGGTCGGAAATAATGATGACGACCCTGGAGAGCTCTGTCTTCTGCGCGGCAATAAGGAGGTTGGAAAGCGCGGTCGCCGTGACCACGGCAAGGTTGGAATCGCCGATCTGTACGGATTTTGCATTGTTGAAGTAGGGCGGCAGCTCATCAAGGAGGATGACGACGGGGCGGTCTTTGAGGAGATGCACCCAACTCGACACGCCTGGGGCTTTGAGCGGTGCATAATGATCTTGGAACAGATCTTTATTCCCCAGCTGCTCGGCAAGGGCGCCCCACAGGCCATAAGGGTAGTCAGACTCACGCCCATCAAAACCAATCACGGTGTAGGGAGTGCTATCAAGATTGAAGTGGCTGCCAAGCATGGAACGGAGTGCGGGATAGCGCGCAAGGAGCCCCAGTGCGATCATGCTGTGCGTCTTGCCTCCACCCATTGCCTGCGACAAAAGATAGGCCGCAGGCTGTTCGCTCTTGCCGGAGATGCGGTCGAAAGTCTTCTGGATGAGAAGTTTCATGCCTTCGGTGACGTAGTTTTCTGCGAAAAACTGTCTGGCGGCGGATTCATCGAGGGAACCATCGAGCAGATCGCTCAGATTCAGCACTGTATCGCGCCTTTGTCGATCGAACACTGACTGGCGGGGTGTACATGTTTCAAATATCGTCATAATTTTCATTATGAGGCAGTTTTTAAGATGAGGCAAGATGGGATTCGATTTCGCAAAGCCTGTAACAAATTTAGTGTAAACGGCTATACTACAAGAAGGAGTAAGTATGGCCATTACGAAAGAAGTACTGGATGAACTCTTAAAAGAGTATCGGGGACTGGAGGATATAACCGGTCCAGAAGGGCTCTTGAAGCAACTTACTAAAGCACTGATAGAGCGAGCAATGGAAGCAGAGCTCACCGAACATGTGGGATATGAAAAACATGACCAAGGTGAAAAGCGGACCGAGAATCGAAGAAATGGGAAAAACACAAAGACCGTACGGACCGATCAGGGCCCGCTTGAGATAGCAGTTCCCCGAGACCGGGACGGAACCTTTGAACCGGCCATCATCATCGAATCAATCATTCAGAAGAATTTGCGAATGAGAAAAATCATATCAACGGCATAGAAAACTTCTGGAATCAAGCCAAACGAGTCTTAAGAAAGTACAATGGCATCGATAAGAAATACTTTCCCTTGT
>JALHCK010000045.1 GCA_022841205.1 Methanomicrobiales archaeon
TTGGCATATTCGCTCTCGACTTCTCCAATAGCCTTTTCAAGGCGCTCTACGGTATCTACAAGAACATCTGGACTTTCACTGAGAGCATTGGCTGCCAGCTTGTCAAGTTCTGCTCTCTTTTCTGCAGCGAGTTGCGCGAGCGCATTCTGCAAATCTTGTGCAGAAGCCAGATCCTTCTTCCGCTTCTCCTCTAAGGCCTTTGTTTGTGCAGCAATTTCGGCTTGCCTCTGTGCTTGCTCTGCAAGTTGAGCCGCTTCGAGCTTCTTCGCAGCTTCGATGGCCTGCTGTCTTTGCTGATCAAGAAGCAGTCTCTGCCTAGTCTCTTCATCCTTCGTGCTATTGATCTGTGCTTGCAATGCGGCTATTTGCTCTTCGATTGAAGAAAGCTCTGCAGCTGCCTTGTCGCTTGCTTCTTTTGCTCGCTGCGCAAGCAATTCAGGATCGGCAAAATAGAATGGCTTCGAAAGGCCGATATCCGTACGGGGCCGCTGGTTTCCATTCGTGGCTTCAATGACATCCGCCCGGACTCTTCGCATAAGCTCTGAAATCTCTAATCCAGGTTCTGATAGGTTTTTCAAGAAAGCAGCGGTGAAGATTCCATTTCTCCCTGTGCCATCGGATGCAGTTTCCCCTGGCTCTGTCGCATACGAGATAAGAGTCTCGATTTCTTTAGGAGAACTGACGATGCTCAATCCGCGCACTCCACTTCTGCTCGCTCCTGGGAAAGGATTATCTCTGCATGCATCGAGGAAAATGAGCGCGGTCGACACGTTCGCATCTCGAATGGTATTCAGCACCTGGCTTAATGGCATAGCTCGGCTCCTAACTGTGATTTCGCTCTCGATCCGCTCACGCACAGGAATAAGGAAGTTTTCTCCTTGAACTTGAACCCCGTGACCAGAATAATAGAAAAGAGCCACATCCTTGCCCTCAAGAATCTTATTGAACGCTTGAAGCGATTCTTCCATTCCTGCGAGATCAAGATCTTCGCCTTCGATCACTTCAAACCCCAGAACCTTCAATGCTACGACAACATCCTTGACATCGTTGACTGGATTATTGAGACGCGGCACATTGGTATAGGCTCCGTTGCCTATCACGAGCGCCGCTCGTTTCTCTTGCGCAGAAACGCCACACAAAATTAGGAATAGCATTGCGAACTGAGACAATTTGCGCAAAAAAGACATGTTTCTTAAGTAAAATGATATCTTTGCATTCAACATTGGTAATCTCCTAAAATATGTTGAATATCTCTTTGAAAATTATAAACTAAATCAAGTTCAAAAGGGAGGATACTGCAAAATGTCGCTTCACAGATTTTTCTCATGAATTGCTTTTCTGGCCTTAGAAATTATATATTTCATTTTGATATTTCATCATTAGGTTCATGACAATCTAGCGCCAATGGCAATGAGGCTGTATTTTCTCTAGTTCAGTACTCTTCTTTACAATGAGTAAATCTATTTAGGCGGATCGCAATAATCATACTCCTAACTGCCGCTATAGAATGCATTCCTGGTTGGATTTTTTGCTATCCTAGCTCGCCATCAAGCCCAAATATATTCTTTCCTATAGTAGAAACTGTATCTTTAGCATCTATAATAAATTACAATTAGATCTGCTTAAAAAAGGAAGCATGAAAAAGCCTTAGTATGGCGTATTACTATTGTATCCATGTTTTGCATTGTACCATAATCTATGGTATAATGCATAAAGATGGTACAATAAGAGAATATGAATATGTGGAATACTTTAGCGGAATATATACAAAGATTGCTAGGCATCACATTGAGGCTTGAAGATTTCAACGACCAATCTTTGCCTTTCTATCTGAATAGTATCTTTTCTTTTCGAACGGGAATCTTGGAGGGGCACTCATTCCTGTTCTGCGCGCTGAAAGCTGAATATCTGCCAACACCGTCCCAGCTAGCTAATTATCAAGTCGAAATCCACAAAAAATCAAGTCTTGAACCAGTGTTTGTCTTCCCCAGCCTTAGCTCCTGGAATAGACAACGCCTTATAGAATCAAAGATTCCATTCATTGTTCCTGGCAAACAGCTCTATATGCCTATGATTTTAATAGACCTAAGGGAACATTTTCAGAGGCCACACACTACACAAGATAGGCTTTCAATGCCAGCCCAGTATTTAATTATATGTCAGCTTCTTAATGCTTCTATTGAAGGCGGAACCGTACGGCAGCTTGCGCGAACAGGATTTTACAGCGCAATATCTATGAGCAGAGCTTTTGAAGAGCTTACCGCTCTTGGCCTGGCTGATACAATCCCTGGGAAAACAAGGCCACTTCATTTCCTTTTTCAGAGACAGAAGCTCTGGGAAACTGCACTACCTTATCTCCAATCTCCTGTTAAGAAACGATTCTATATCTCAGCGGATTATGCCAATCCAGAATGGCCGCTTGCAGGCCTCTCTGCCCTCTCGAGCTGTACAATGTTGGATTCAGGAGCATTACCATGCTTTGCAATGGGAAAGAAAGATATAGCAATTCTGCGTAATCAGGGGATAATTGAGGAATCGCCGCGAACTGATACTGACATAGAGCTAGAATCTTGGGCTTATAATCCTCGCATCCTATGTGGGCCTGATAGCCCTATGGTCGACCCCTTTTCACT
>JALHCK010000010.1 GCA_022841205.1 Methanomicrobiales archaeon
CCCTCAACCAACGATCTGCATAGCGGGAGCGCTCGAAAAAAAAACATGAACTCTTGAACTCTTCGGGGCTAAAGGGGGGAAACAGGCGCACTCTTGGGGGTATGGGAAGCAGAAATGGATACCCGATGGAGAAAGAGATGGGTTAATAGAAATTCTCTGAATTTTTCGGCGATATCCTCGAATGGGAACGCGAGTTCCCTGATACGCTCTTCAGTTAACGGTAATATGCTCTTTTCGTCTAAACCCCCATCCTCCTTGTAATGATATAATTTTTCGAAATACCTGGAAACAGTTGTAAGAGAGAGAGGGTCATCCGATCCCCGGAGTGCCATCTCTCCAATCTCTGCAGTGAGGTTCTGCCATGATGTCGCCTTCCCGTGCCTCTCACTTGATCTGAAAATAAACACCTCCCCGTTTCGCAGCGTCCCTTCACGATTGCATCTCCCGGCAGCCTGAGCGATCGAATCGATCCCGGTCATAGTCCTGTACACAACGGGAAAATCGATATCTACTCCTGCCTCGATCAATTGTGTCGAGATTACCTTGCAGTCTTTCCCTTCTTTGAGAAGCTGCTTGATCTCTGCAATCTTCTCCCTGCGGTGGACCGGGCACATCCTCGCGCTGAGATGATAACGGTTGCCTGACGCTCCCAATCCATCGAACAGGACTTTCGCATGTTTTCGTGTGTTGACAATGCACAGGGCTTGTCGGTGAACACCTATACGGTCGATGAGCTCCTTATCATCCAGTGAGCCAAGGTCGGTAACCGAGACCCTTCTGAACGTCTCATATAACTGCTCCGGAGAATCAACAATTTCTCTCGCACAAAAGCCTTTGCCAAGGAGGTCATTGAGCTTGGGTTGGGTCGCAGTACAGATGACAACTGTTGATCCATAATTACAGACAAGTTCGGACAACGCTGCAAGACATGGCAGGAGATATCCGGTTGGCAGCATCTGTGCTTCATCAAGAATGATCACACTTTTCGCCAGGTTGTGCAGTTTTCGGCACCGGGACCGTCGGTTGGAAAAGAGCGACTCGAAGAACTGGACATTCGTTGTAACGACGATGGGCATGTCCCAGTTTTCCGAAGCAAGCTTAAGTGCTTCAGCGCCAGTATCCATGTCATCAGATTCAATCTTGTCCGCATCGAAATTGCTGTGGTGCTCCAGCACATTCCTACCTCCAAGAACCTTCCGGAATACATGAGCGTTCTGCTCGATGATGCTCGTGTAGGGGATAACGTAAAAGATCCTTTTTAATTTGTGACGTTTCAGGTGTTCGAGCGCAAACGCCATCGATGAGAGTGTCTTGCCTCCACCTGTCGGGACAGTCAGAGTGAAGAAGCCCGGCGGTGACTGGCCGGCAGAGACGCACTGGTTGAAGATTGATCTTCGTTCCCGGTTAATCGGCGTGTCCTTTGCCTGGGAATTCATTTTATGCATGAATTCTTCAAATTTTTCGTAAAGAGCGTCAGTAGATTCGCAATTACCCCGTATCGATGAACTGGTGGGATCCACGAATCTTTCAGTATCCAGGGAATCCGCATCAACGAGACATGAGAATAACATTCTCGTAAAGAATGAGATTGAAAATCCAGGTTTGCCGGGCTGCGGGCGAAGTGAAAGGTTAGAGGGCATGTTGTCGGGAATTGCAATCTCTGTGCGATAGGCAGAATAATCAGGCAATCCATCGCTATGTAAGCGTTTTTTGAGCCCGTCTGCAATACTGCCATAGTTCAACAGGCCGCCATGGTGACCGGATACAACATAAGCGAAGATCAAGCCTAACGCTTTTTGATATTTTTTGCACGCTTCAATGGCCCCCGCTGTCGAGTGATCGACCCGGCGTGGGTTTCCTTCGAGCCTTTTCTGGAAATCGGCGGAATATTTCCCCAGGTCGTGGAGTATCCCACTTGTATAGGCAACAGGGCCTGCATTGAAATCCTTTCCAAATTCAGAAGCGCGCTCTGCAACGTTGATAAGGTGTTCTTTAAGAAGTTGCCAGTCAGATTTATCCGGTGTTTCTGTAGAGTGAGCATAATAAATCGTGTCTGGCATATATTCTGTATAGAATATCAGAAACGATAATAATTGTCAATGATGTTTTGACCGGGAGGAATTTTTGATTTGTCACCTCTCTTCCGACAGCTTGTAGATCAGTTAGTTGGATAATGGAATGATATTCCGAACAAATTCCAAGAGCCGCAACAAGTAAAAGAGATCGAATTGAAACCAATCATTTTCTCTCTCGATCGTTTTCCTGAAAAAAAGCAGCGAGTGTTTAATGTGGGGGCTTTCAACAGAGCCCTAAGCGGCAGTCTCTGAACTGCAGCATGAGCTGAACCCTCGAGGTGGCGGTGATCAGGAACTACCTTGAGAGGGCCCTCAAACCGGAGAATGGATGCTACACCATGAGACGCTGGTCCAGCAGGGTAAGAGTGGGAAAAATAATTCTGAATAAGGGAACAACAGGAGATATACGATCATATGAAAGCCTCCTTAACCACTCCCGGTTCGATCCTTGAAGAGACGATTCACCAGGTCCGGGACGAACTTGGCTCCGATTTTGAGGAGATTACCATTGAACGGATTGTTATCGGGATATTCTTCACGGGTGTACGGCTAAGCAATGGCTCCAGTGGCCTTGCGTGTACACCAATCAAGGAGATTCCAGAGGCCGTCTGCTGCCCAAGCTCGGCCCGCGCTCTGCCCTACCCCGGCAAGTTTGTCGGGCGGAAGGCAGGGTATTTCCTCAGGGACCTTGCATCTGCATCCCCTCTACGGAAAGCAATAGGAATCGCCATCATCAACGCGCTCTCTGCCTCCTGCATGAAGGAGCGAAATGCCACGGGGTATTCTATAGAGGCTGGCCGGGATGCACTTGACCCGATAGAGTTCCCGGAAGAGGGATACGTGGTGGTGGTCGGTGCCCTGGTCCCGGTCCTGAAGAAACTGCTGGCAAGAGGGAGACCATTCGGGATACTGGAACTTGATAAGGAAACACTTAAAAAGGAAGAATTGCCGTTCTTTATCCCCCCGGAAAGAGCAGATGACGCGGTTGGAAATGCCGACATGCTAATCATCACCGGCACGACCCTCCTGAACAACACCCTCGAGCCTCTCCTTGGCCTGGCCCGTCCCGGGGCGACGATCATCGTTGTAGGCCCCACCGCGAGCATGCTGCCGGACGCCTTCTTCCGGCGGGGTGTGACCATGCTCGGCGGGGACCTGGTTACCCGTGCCGACGAACTGCTGGATACCCTCGCAGAAGGGGGGTCCGGGTATCACTTCTTTGGAAAATCCGCGGAGAAGACCTGTATCACCAGGCTGGATACCCCGGTCTGACCGGGAGGACTACATTGCAGGGTGCCACTCGCTATGGAAACGTGTTCACTACTGGCAGAATATTGCCTCGAACGGCATTTTCAATTTTCAACGAATTCCCCAGGATATGATCAGAAACCAGGTCATATCTCCCGGCGGTGGGATTATGAGGATTCGGATAAACACCCATGCATTTCAACCACAAAAGCTATAACTCAGCTCTACAAAACTAATGTAATGAGTTCCTTTGAGTCATTTGGCCTTAATGAAGCCTGCAGAAGGGTTCAAAAAGCTGGAGACAAACTTGCAGATTCTGAAACACTCCTGCCATCAATGAGCTCGTTTCGTGAGATGATCCTTAAGGCCGGTTATGCCATCCCTGGAAACCCGCATAGGTTTCCCAGTCCATCTTCAGGAGGACTTCCATCCGGGGATCAGGAACACATTATGACGTATAGTGAAAAGAACAGAAGAAATACTGACATTTCTCTCTCCAAATCCTGCCAGGTATTTCTTTTTCCTTTATTATACGCTGATTGGTGATATGATGAATGGAACAACCCGAATAGTTATTGAATGGCGTCACGTGGACCTGGGACAACCGCTCTGCGGGCACTGCTCTGATACCGGGGCGAATCTCTGGGAAGCTGTCACAACGCTTGGACAGGAGAACCTGCTCGATGGAGTGGAACTGGAAATCGAAAATACCATCCTTCCCCCTGAACAGCTTGAAGAATCGAATGTCGTACTCATAAACGGGATTCCTGTTGAGAAGATCGTTGATCCTGGTCTCATCTCCTCTGGATGCAGTACCTGCCAGGTTCTGAATGAGAAAACCGGGCCCATCCATACTGCCGCACCCGGGCGGGACGTTTTCAAGGCGATCCCTGCAGAGGTTCTTCGGGAAGCCATCCTGAAGGCCCTCAGGAAGGGGTAGGAAGGGCATTTCAATTTTTTTACCGGGATGGCATTTTTTTTAATCGCACTTTGGGGCAATATCCTGCAATGATCAAGAACAGGCACCACCCAGTCTGTTTGGATATGGTTTATGCAAAGTTGTCTGTCAAGGGCCCGGGCAATCTCTTTTCCATGAAAAGGATGGCTTTTCAGGAACGCTCCGGTGTCTGAAGCCTGCCTTTCAGGAAAACCAGTTAACCCGAATCACATGCCGCAATGAGAGACCCTCAACTGGTACTGCCCTGGCTGGCAACGAGCGACATCGGGCGGGAAAATTACACCAGGGTAACCTGAACCCCCCCACTCCTGTTTTTAAAAGACCGGGTTTCTGAACTCCTGGAATTTCCTCCCAGGGTTAATCGCCTCCTCTCACGAATGACAACCAGGTTAAATCGAAGGGACTGAACAAAGCGTGGTGATAAAGAAAGGTTATCACAATGAGCATCAGCCCCCCATGGCTCGATAGGTGTGAAAAATTTCGCAGTAAAAGTCATCTTTTTACCAATCTGCGCCAAATATCTGGATGTTCCCTCATAAAGCTGAGGAACAGGAGAGAGACAGATATATGGCGTATAGGAGTTCTTTTCTTCACTCCACCTGCCTGGTGATGCTCATCGCGCTTTGTTTAGGAGCGATAGGAGCCGCCCAGGCCGCACCGATGAGATACGATCTCACGGAAAAAGTTACAGCACACCCGGTGATGGAGAGCCCGTTTGGCAAGGTGCCGGAACTCCCCGCACCTGCACAGTTCTCACATTTCCATGCTGATCTTCCCAGGCCAACCGGCACATGTAAAGAGGAGATCATTGCCGCTTACAAAAACCCGGTGAAACCTGTACAGGTTTTGCTTCCACCAGTAACGAAGAGTTCACCAAAGCCCGGCTTCACCATTCCCGGCCGAAGCGGGATGCCCGACAGAGTGGAGGGCCGCTTCCCGGGTAACACGACCATAAAGCCACTGCTGGTATCAGGCCAGGGCACGGTCATGTACGTCGACCTCGAAGGAGGCTTTTACGGCATCATCGCCGATGACGGCGCCCGCTACATCCCCGATACGCTCCCGGCGTCCTGCAAAGTGGACGGGATCCGGGTGAAATTTACAGGCATGAAGGATAACGGGAGAGCCGGCATCCACATGTGGGGGACTTCCCTTCGTATCATATCGGCAATGCCGCTCGGCCAGGAAGTGAAGGCCGACGGGCATGTCAGGTATATCGACCTCGAAGGAGGGTTCTACGGGATAGTCACCTCTTCCGGGACGTCGTATCTCCCGCTGAACCTCCCGGAGGAATACCGGGTCGACGGGCTTGAGGTCTCCTTTACCGGGAGGACCGCTCCGGACACCGCGACAATCCAGATGTGGGGGACCCCGGTCTTCATCTTATCCATATCAGCAAAGAATGGCGGGGACCATGGCAATTCCCTCATCGGGTCATGGACCCTGACCGGCATGGCCCGGGGAGGAGTCATCTCTCCGGTCATCGCAGGGACCACGATCACAGCCGGGTTTTCGAAGGAAGGCCGGGTCGGCGGGACCTCGGGCTGCAACCTCTATTCCGCACCCTTCGAACAGGCGGGGACCGCCCTGCATATCGGGCCCGCCGCCTCGACCATGATGTACTGTCCCGATGCCACCCGGGCGACCATGAAACAGGAGAGTAACTACCTGCAGTTCCTCGAAGAGGCTGCCTCGTGGAAGATCGATGGTGGAAACCTCGTGATCATGGACGGATCAGGCCAGGACATCCTGGTATTTTCACCGGGCATAGCCGATGCGCCGGCGAGAGGGAACCTCTCATCGAGTCCCGGAGGGCCGGCGGTTTTGCAGGGGATGACCGCTCCTCATCTGGTCCATTAACCCACCCATTCTATTTTTTGCCACCCAAACTATCCATCCGCCTGAAAAATCCGCCCTGGCTCCATAGAGAGCACGTGCAGCGGAGATGGAGATGGGGTTCCTGGCCAGTTCCTACCGCCTCCGTGTGACCCCGGCCATGCACAGGAAAAGGCCCTGACGCCGGCCAGGCCTATTCATCCCCCCTTCCGGCGGAACACGCGGTGGACCTTGGCATGTGCAAACGGTTCTGTCTGCAGGCTCATTATTCATCACCCCTTCCGGTGGAACACCCGGTGGACCATCTGGATGAAATGCGCCAGGTACCGTTCTTTATGTTCAAGCCGGCGCATGAGTATCGCTTCTTCGGTGGTGAAGAGTTCTTTTAGATGACGGATATCCTTTTTTGGAGAGAAATACAGGTATAGCGGGATCCCGGCGAGGATGACGATGAACCCGGTAATGTTGTTGACCAGTGTGCCACCCAGGATCAAAAAGAGGCAGATCAGCACACCTGCCAGGGGGAGGAGCCTGTGAACGATTCCCACGCCATCATCCTGGAGGACGACCAGGGCAGAACAGGTGAGCAGGAACGCAAAAGCAAGGTTGAACACCGAGAAAGAGATTAAACCCGATATCGATGAGAAAAGCGAGAGCAGGAAGGCAATGATCCCCTGCACGAGGATCCCGGTAACCGGCGTCTGGTAGACCGGGTGAATCCGGGCAAAGATGCGTGGAAACAGGCCATCGATTGCCATCGCATAGGAGAGCCGGCTTGTCCCGATCATGCCCGACTCGTTTGACCCGGAGACCGAGAAGAGTGCACCGATGGTCATGAGGAGGGCGCCTGCGGACCCGAGGAGCGAGATCCCAACCAGGATGAGGGGCGTCCTTGTCGTAGCAAGTTCCTGCCAGTTTACTGCCCCGTATACAATGAAGTTGGTGGAAAGATAGAATGCCATGACAACGCCCATCCCGATGACGATCGCCCTTGGTATCACTCTTTTTGGATCCTCGACCTCACTGGCAGGAAGGGTCGCAAGCTCGAATCCCACGTAGGCCCAGAAGATGAGGACCAGTGATGCGCCGATCGAGTGGAACCCGAGGGGGGCAAAGGGGAGGTAATTGCCCAGGAACAGTCCGGGGTCCCTGAACAACGCCAGGAACCCTGCTGCGATGAGTATGAAGAGCGGAACCAGCTTTACCAGGGTCAGGCCATCGTTGACCCGTCCGGCGGCTTTTATCCCGACGATGGTAATGCCGGTCAGTGTAAACACGAACAGTCCTTTGACAAGGATCTCCTCTGCGGGGCCGAGAGGGAGGAGATACTCGAGGTAGTTTACAAAAGCGATGGTGAAGACGGGCAGGGCGAGCATCTCGGCAATCCATAGGCTCCAGCCTGCGAGAAATCCCCAGAAATCGTCAAACGCAGCAGAGACGTAGGCAAACGGGCCTCCCACCCGGGGGACAAGGGAACTGCACTCGGCAAAGACGAATGCCAGCACCATGGCAAAGATCCCGGCCACTATCCAGATGACAAGGGAGAAAGGGCCGATGAGACCCGCGGAGATGGCAGAGGCGATATAGATGTCAGCACCCACGATCGACCCGATCACGATACTCGAAACGTCGAACAGGCCGAGAAGTTTCCGGGCAGCCATTACCTGACTTTCTCTCAATCCCCCGATAAATATCTTGCCGGGCCGAAAATACCGGCCCCATCATGGCCAGGAGACCGGCTGGTGATGATAACAGAGGAATGGTGAAAGATGAGACGGTCCCCGGTGCCACACTCCCAAGCGTTCCTCTGTGACCGTATCTGCGACGTGAGAGATCGGCCACGACCCTTAATAAGGCCGGGTTCATTATGGTCAGGATCGATTCAAGGGCAGGTTTCTGTCCGGCAAGATGCTCTCTCCGTATCACACCCTGGAACAGTCTCGAACATTGTCGAAGGTCACAGGGAGCGGGGTCCAATATTAAAACAAGGAAGTAATAATACCTGGTTGATACAGCCGGCGAGTCCATTTACCGGCCGGGGACAATAAGAAAGGTGGTACAATAATAAGTTCAATCGTCAGCCTGGGACTGGTACTAATTTTCCTTTTCGTCCTTTCCGGTCCTCTCGTCTCCCGGGAAATAGAAGAGAACCTTGAGATCTTTCTTCTCATAAATGGCGTCCTGGCCATGACCATAGCCGGCTTTGCCCATGTTCCGGGGGTCATTACCGGCTGGCGGTGGGGTATTGTCATAGAATCATTGATCGCCCCAATCCGGATCGGGGATTTTTTTGGGATCCCCATAGGGATCGTCCAGATCGTCCTTGTTGCAGGGCTGGCGGTTTATTTCGGGTTCACCGCCATCGAAAATGCAGCCATGCGGGTGATGAAGCAGGTGCCGGTACCGGTGATCGCCTTTATCATCATAGTCATGCCCGGACTGGTTTCAAGCCTCATCTCTGCGATTGTAGCCGCCATCCTCATCGCCGAACTGGTGTGCTTTCTCCCGCTGCAAAGGGCGGAGATGATAAAAGTGACAGTCATCGCCTGTTTTTCCATTGGTCTTGGTGCAGCACTCACCCCGGTTGGTGAACCGCTCGCAACAATTACCATCGAAAAGCTTGCCGGTCCACCCTACTACGCGGGTTTCGGGTACCTTGTTGAAACGATCGGATACCTGGTCCTGCCTGGGATCCTGGCCCTCGGAATTCTCGGGATGGTGATGATTTCCCGGGCAGGAACCGTGGGGATCTCTCCACGATGCCGGCAGTATCGCGAGCCCATCAGGAACGTCATCGTGCGGGCATTGAAAGTATACGTGTTCATCATGGCCCTCGTCCTCCTTGGCGAAGGTTTCAACCCGCTGATCATGGCTATCCTCCCGCATACCCCGGCAACAGTTCTCTACTGGTTCAATATCGTATCGGCGATCCTTGACAATGCAACCCTTGCCTCGGCCGAGATCAGCCCTGTCCTCACACCACTCCAGATAAAAAGCGCCCTCATGGGGCTGATTGCCGCTGGAGTGATGCTGATTCCTGGCAATATCCCAAACATCATCGCATCCCGGAAGCTCAAAATCTCATCCAGGGAATGGGCAAAGATCGCTATCCCTGTCGGGCTGGTGGCAATGGTGATCTACTTCATTGCAATTTTTCTCCCGGAATATACCCGCGGGTTGCTCTGAAATAAAAAAAAGTGCCCGGGTCCTTGAAACGGGCTTTTTTAAACCGGGATCTTTTCCGGGGTTCTTACCCCCAAAAGCACAATGGTTCACGTGATACTGAAAAAGGGCTCATGTGGTGCCTGGTCCCGGTTCACTGCCGGACAGATTAACGGACATTTCAGTTCTTACCGATGGGTGCCGGCTGTGAAGATGTCACGAAAAAAAACCAGGGGCCATGTGACTGCCGGGGTGCATGGTTTATACGAAACGAGGCAGAATGTTGTATAGAAGTTATGGAAAATCCTGATGTTTCCCATAAAAACCATAAAAAAGCCGGCAGCACCGTCCTGATCGGACTCCGGTTACAGGATATCCGGCAGATTGCCGATCCTCTCGACCCTTCCCCGTATCCTGAAAAAGCCATTAACAGGAATATTGAAGAATATATCACCAGTGCGGTCAAGGGTTTTCCTTTGACAACCGACCTTGAACTCGCGGTATACCTTCCAGAAAAGGACCTGCAGAGTGAAGTGGCAAAGGTGCTTGAGCAAACCATTCAGGATCACTTCCGCAACAGGGCGGCGCAGACCCAGCGGGAGGCGAAGGATACTTACGCAGGGGGGAGAATCGGGCTTGTTATCGGCACTTCTTTTCTTGCTGTAACCATCTTTGCAACCCTGGCAATTGCCAAAAAACCAGACACTGTAATAAATGACCTTATCCGGAACAGCCTTCTCATAATAGGGTGGGTGGCGATGTGGCAGCCAATCAGTGTCTTTTTCTATGCCTGGCAGCCGTTCCGGCAAAGATTGAAGGTTTACCGGAAAATCTCCGGAATGAAAGTCACACTCCTCCCCCTCTGAAGCCTGAAGGGAGAGGTCAGGACGGGGTTTCCCTGGGCGATATCGCCCTGGTCTGGCGGCCCTCATCGCGGTCCGGAAAATCAGGGTGAAGGGAGGGGAAACGAGCTGTCCACGCCCGTAACCTCGTTTAAGTAGACCGCCGAGCCAAGCCACCACCGGTCATCGACAGGGAGGACGTACCCGATCTTCAGCTCCTGCCGGTCCGCCCTTGCCGGGTTTGGCCAGACAAAGACGATGAACCCGCCGGAGCGCCCGGTGTCACAGAGCTCCCGGATATTCTTCATCCCGAACGGGTCTGTCCTCTCTATCAGGCTGGTCCCTATCGCCTCCTTCAAATGGGGGTGGGCAAGGAGTGTCCCGTCATAGTCGTAAGCAAACACGTAGAGGTCGCCACGGGAGATTGCTCCGTCCTTTCGGTTGAATTCAGCGAGTGCGGCTTCTTTTCCGGCATGACCGGCATAATCCGCCGCTTCATGCACAAAACCAGCCAGGTCTGCCGGGGTCATCCCCCCCTGAGGTTTCCCCCCGCGACATTGCCACGTGGACAACCCGGTTATTGAGACCGGAGTTTTTCGCACCGAATATGGTCCGACGAATATAAAGCATTTTTTCCGTCAAAACACCCACTGTAAAAGCCATTTGTAAATGCAGCACCCCATGCGGCTTCGGATAAAAAACGCGGTAGCCGATCAAGGGAGGCGGGTTGTGGTTTTCCTGGAAGGAAACCCTCCGGCAGGACGCATGCTTTTTTTCGAAACCCTTTTTTTTAATGAGTATACACCAGTTAGGATGCACTCACGGGACCACTCCCTTCCCGGAGGTCATCGCCACAGTGAGATCGGTTCATGGAACTCGCGATACTATATGACATACTGATAATATTCGGCCTCTCCCTCCTTGTTGGCCTGCTCTTCAGCCGGATCCGCATTCCCCCGATGATCGGGTATATCGTCGCCGGCACCATCGCCGGCCCCTCGGTCCTCTCCCTGATCCACAGCCCCGCCCAGGTCGATGTCCTCGCCGAGATCGGCATCATCCTCCTCCTTTTTTCAATCGGCCTCGAGTTCTCGTTCCGACAGCTCTGGGAGATCAAGGCCCTTGTCCTGAAGGGAGGGACAATACAGGTCGTATTCGCCTCGGTGGCCACAATGGCGGTTGTGTTTCTCGCCGGGCGGCCCTGGAACGAGGCCGTCCTCCTCGGGTTTGTTGTCTCGCTCTCGAGCACCGCGGTGGTGCTCAAGGTGCTACACGACCGCGGTGAACTCGACAGCCCGCACGGAAAGCTTGCGCTGGGCATCCTGATCTTCCAGGACCTTGTGGCCATCCCGATGATGATGGCCGTGCCCTTCCTCGCCAACATAGGAAACGTGCTGTCCGAACCGATTTACGTCACGCTGCTGAAGGACCTCCTTCTCGTCGTCATCCTGGTCATTGCCGCCAAGTGGGTCATGCCCTGGCTCCTCTTCCAGATCGCACGGACCAGGAGCAGCGAGCTCTTCCTGCTCTTTGTCATCTCGGTCTGCTTTGGCGTGGCGTGGCTCGCTTCCTTTGCCGGGCTCTCGCTTGCGATGGGCGCCCTGCTCGCCGGCCTCCTCATCTCGGAGTCTGAGTTCAGCCACCAGGCCATAGGACGGATCGTACCGTTCCGGGACATCTTCACCGCATTCTTCTTTGTCTCGATCGGGATGCTGCTTGACGTGGGGTTCTTCTTTGACCACGTGGGCCTCGTGCTCGTATTCCTCGCAATCGTCCTCATTCTCAAGTTCCTGGCCGCAGCCGCAGCACCGGCCTTCCTCGGGTACCAGATGAGGACGGTCATCCTTGCCGGGCTCGCCCTTTCCCAGATCGGGGAGTTTTCATTCATCATCACCAGGAGCGCACTCGGTTTCGGGATACTCTCAAACGAGGTGTACCAGGTCTTTTTGATCATTGCCCTCGCCACAATGGCCCTCACCCCCTTCCTCATCGCGGGCGGCCCCTCCTTTGCAGGCTACATCAGCTCGCGTCCCCTCCTTTTGAGGCTCTTTCCCACCCGCTGCCAGTGGGTCGCACGGGAGGAACGGGCGGCCCGGTCCGGCCACCTCGTGATCATCGGCTACGGGGTGAACGGCAGGAACCTTGCCCGGGCAGCGAAGATGGGGGGGATCGATTATGCCGTCATCGATATGAACCCGGATTCGGTCCGGCAGGCCAGGGGCCAGGGAGAGCCCATCATCTATGGTGATGCGACGACCGAGGGGGTGCTTGTCCATGCCGGTATAGACACCGCCCGGATTGCAGTGGTGGCCATCAATGATCCGGTTGCGACCCGGCGGATAGTGGGGCTCTGCCGGCAGAAGAATCCCGGCCTCTTCCTGATCGTCCGCACCCGTTACCTTGTCGAGGTACCTGTTCTCCGTGAGATCGGCGCCGACGAGGTCATCCCGGAGGAGTTCGAGACCTCGATCGAGATCTTCACGCGGGTGCTGAACGCCTACGGGGTTGCGGGGGATAGTGTCGACCACCTGGTCAGGGACATCCGTGCAGACAGCTACCAGGCCCTGCGAAGCACCATCACCCCGTCTGCTGTGGCAGCACTCGACATCCCGGGCATGGAGGTGAGGGAAGTGACTGTTGCCGACGGGTCGCCAATCGCGGGAAAGACGCTTGGAGAGATACTCCTGAAGAAGCGGTACGGTGTCACGGTGCTCGCTGTCCGGCGGAACGGAGCCATCATCCCCCACCCCGACGGCACCTGTACCATGATGGCCGGCGATGTTGCAGTCCTGACCGGGACGATCGGGAAGATCGGGCAGTCCCTCATACTCTTTTCGGCCCGGGACTGACAGGGTGGCGGGAACATGCTCGCATCACGGGGTTTGGCCCATAATGCTCCCAATCGTCTTTTCCAAAAACCGGTTCCACGATGAGGAATGATGCAACGTGCGTCAGGCTCGCATACAGTCCATCCCGACCATCCTGCCAGCTGGTCCGGCTTTCCGTTTACCACAAGGTGATCTCCGGAGCCAATCCTGGACTCTCTATGTCCCAATTCCTCCCGATTGCAGTCACCGGGACCCCGGATTCCGCCCGGACTTTCTGGTCGTCGAGAGCCTGGCCCGCCATAGGCGATCTCCCTCCACCTGTAGAGCTTTTGCGATCAGCACGGCAAAAAATGAGTTTGTGCCGGATTGCGGTTCTCTCCCTGATCAGCCCGGCAGAAAACCCCTATTTCGCGCTTTTCACCGTCTTTGTTCCCCGGAGAATGGCGATCTTGCCGGTCCGGACCAGCTCCTTTACGCCGTACTGCCGCAACAGTTTTTCCAGGGCATCGATCTTTTCCGTATCTCCGGCGACCGAAAGGGTCACCGTCTTTGCCCCCACGTCGATTATCTGGGCCCGGAATATGGTGGCAAGCTGCATGACCTCTGCCCGGCTTGTCCCCGGATCGGCCGAGACCTTGATCAGGGCCAGTTCCCGCTCCACCCGCTCGTTCTCGGTGATGTCCGAGACCTTGATGACATCGATCAGCTTGTTGAGCTGCTTCATCACCTGCTCGATCTGGGCATCGTCCCCGATACAGACGATGGTGATCCGGCTCATGCCCGGCTCCTCGCAGACCCCGACAGCAAGGCTCTCGATGTTAAACCCCCGACGGGAGAAAAGCCCGGTCACCCGGGAGAGGACCCCGGCCTTGTTCTCGACGAGCACGCTCAGGGTGTGGGCCTTCATTCCACGTTACCCCCGATCATCTCGTTGATCGCTGCCCCGGCCGGGACCATGGGGAAGACATTCTCCTCCCGCTCCACCCGGAAGTCGAGGACAAACGGGCCGTCGGTGTCGATCGCCGCTTTGAGCGCCGGCACAACGTCATCTGCGGACTCGACCCGTATCCCCTCCACGCCATAGGCGTTGGCCACCTTGACGAAGTCGACCGGCGGGAGCTCGGTGAAGGAGTAGCGGCGGTCGTGGAAGAGCTCCTGCCACTGCCGGACCATCCCCAGGAACCGGTTGTTCAGGATGGCCACCTTGACCGGGATGTTGTTGCAGGCCACCGTGGAGAGTTCCTGGATGTTCATCTGGAAGCTCCCGTCGCCGGCGATATCAAACACCACCTTGTCGGGACAGGCGAAGTGGGCTCCCATGGCGGCCGGAAAACCGTATCCCATGGTGCCAAGTCCCCCTGACGTGATCCAGGTCCGCGGTTTCCTAAAGCAGAAATACTGTGCGGTCCACATCTGGTTCTGCCCGACCTCGCTCACGATTATCCCCTCACCCTTCAGGAGCTCGGAGAGTTTCTCGACCACGAGCTGGGGACGGAGCACGCCGTCCCTCCGGTAAGTGAGGGGGTGCTTCTCCTTCCATCCCCGGATCCTCGCCTGCCACCGGTCATACTCTTTCTTCTTCCGGACCTTGGCAAGCAGGTCCTGCAGGACGGACTTCGTGTCTCCCACGATGGGGACATCGACCTTCTTGTTCTTCCCGATCTCTGCCGGATCGATATCGATATGGATGACCTTTGCGTGGGGGGCAAAGGTGTCAAGTTTCCCGGTGACGCGGTCATCGAACCGGGCCCCGATGGCGATCAGGAGGTCGGACTCGATCACCGCGTAGTTGGCCGAACGGGTCCCGTGCATCCCGAGCATCCCGAGGTTCAGGGGATGGTCGCAGGGGACCGCTCCAAGTCCCATCAGGGTGGTGGTGACCGGGATTCCCATCGTATCGACAAGGGAGATAAGTTCGGCCGATGCGTCGGATGAGATCACCCCGCCACCGGCGTAGATGAGGGGCCGTTCAGCCTCGAGGATCAGTTCGAGCGCCTTGTCGATCTGCCGGGCATGCCCCCGGACTGTCGGCTGGTAACCCCTGAGAGTGACCGGTTCGGACTCCGGGAACTCGTAATCGATCGACTTCGTGGAGACATCCTTTGGCAAATCGATCAGGACAGGGCCCTTCCTCCCGGTACCCGCGATATAGAATGCTTCCCTGAGCACGTGGCCGAGATCCTCGGTGCGCTTCACAAGGTAGTTGTGCTTGGTGATCGGCAGGGTGATCCCGGTGATGTCTGACTCCTGGAACGCATCGTTTCCAAGCAGGCTGGTTGGGACCTGCCCGGTGATGGCCACGATGGGGACCGAGTCCATGTAGGCCGTCGCAATCCCGGTAACGAGGTTGCAGGCTCCTGGTCCGGACGTGGCCAGGCATACGCCCACGCGTCCGCTGGCACGGGCATACCCGTCAGCAGCGTGCGCGGCCGCCTGTTCATGCCGTACAAGGATGTGCCGCAATGACGATTCGTAGAGTTCATCATAAATCGGCAACACTACACCGCCGGGGTAGCCGAATATTGTCTCCACCCCTTCGCGCTGCAGCCCTTCAATCAGGATTCCTGCTCCGGTCTTCATGCTCTTCCCTCAAAAGCCTGTTCATTCCGGCGATCACCGCTTCGACGCTGGCCATGATGATGTCCGTGCGGGCGCCTCGTGAGGTAATTATCTTTCCGTCCTTACTTAACCTTACCGTCACGTCCACGAGAGCATCGGTTCCGCCGTGGATGGCATCGACATGGTATTCCTCGAGCGCGATATCGGCGACGGCTGCAACCGACTTCCGAAGCGCTCCCATCGCCGCGTCGACCGGGCCGGTCCCCGTGGAAGCACTGGTGATCTCTTCGCCGAGGACTTCAAGCGTGACCGAAGCGGTGGGGGTGGCATTGCTCCCGCTAACCACGGTGAACTGCTTCATCTTCAGGACCGGCTTGCATTCGATGGACATCGCCGCTTCGGCGACAGCCATGAGGTCGGCATCGGTGATCCGCATCCCCTGGTCACCGAGTTCCTTGATCCTCCGGAGGATCTCCTTTAACTGGTGCTCGTCCGGGTGGTAATGGAGCTCGGTAAGGGCCGCTTCGACCGAGGCAGAACCCGAGTGTTTTCCAAGCAGGATGCGGCGCTTCCTCCCGATCATCTCCGGAGGCACCGGTTCATAAGTGCTCGGCTCACGGAGGACCCCGTGGGCGTGGATCCCGCTCTCATGGGTGAATGCCATCTCTCCCACGATGGCCTTGCTGGTCGGGAGACCTACCCCGGTCAGGCGGGAGACGAGGACCGACAGGGGGTAAAGCTCCCTTGTCTTTATCCCGGTGCGGTAATCGTAGAGGATCTCGAGGGCCATTACCAGTTCCTCGAATGCCACGTTGCCGGCCCGCTCGCCAAGACCGTTGACCGTTGTATGGGCCGATGTGGCACCGGCCCGGAGGGCGGCCATGGTATTGGCCATCCCCATCCCCAGGTCATCATGGCAGTGGATGGAGAGCGGGGCCAGGCAGAGCGGGGGGATGATCTCTGCGACCCGCTCAGGGGTGAGCAGCCCGACCGTGTCGCAGAAGCAGAGCCGGTCGGCTCCCCGTTCAAGCCCACCCTGGAAGACCTCGCGGATGAAGGCCGGATCGGCACGGGAGGCGTCTTCTCCGGACAGCTCCACGATGAGGCCACGTTCCTTTGCGTAGCTCACCGCCTCCATGGCCATCCCGAATACCTGCGGGCGGGTCTTTCGCATCTTCTTCTCGATGTGCAGGTCGCTTACCGGGATGACCAGGTGCACCGAATCGGCACCACAGTCGGCAGCATGGTCGATATCCAGCTTCACGGCCCTGACATAGGTGCAGATCTCGGCTGCAAGACCGGCAGACGAGATGAGCCTGAGCGCCTGGCGTTCCCCATCCGATGCCGCCGCCGAGCCGACCTCGATCACATTCACGCCGATGTCGGAGAGCCGGACTGCGATCTCCAGTTTTTCATCAGGCTTCAAGGAGACGCCGGGAGTCTGTTCCCCGTCCCGTAAGGTGGTATCAAAAAAGCGTACTCCGTCAGAGAATAAAACGATCTGTCATGGAAATTCCACCACAAGGATAGAACTGGCGGTCACAGATACTTAAGCATTTGGATGATACCGCGGAAAAAAAGGGAATTTCAGGCCGGAGAAGGCGCCCGCGGCTCACCGGTCTCATAGATGAGCGTGATATACCGCGTGAAGAAGACGGTGATGAACGGTGAGATGATCAGCTGGATGACTCCCCCGATATATGGGAT
This sequence comes from Methanomicrobiales archaeon, assembly GCA_022841205.1. Taxonomy (GTDB): domain Archaea; phylum Halobacteriota; class Methanomicrobia; order Methanomicrobiales; family Methanospirillaceae; genus UBA9949. The sequence goes on from JALHCK010000010.1 coordinate 17,216, forward strand.
AAGTCCCACAACGACCTGGACGATGACGATTGCCACCCCCCCGATTATCAGGGCGAGTATGTAGGAACCCCAGCCGATCCTCCCGATCGTGGCAAAGATTGCCGAAAAGTTGAATGCCTCACCGATTTTTCCTGTCCGGGCAAACCGGATAATGCCGATGTAGGCGATAAGCCCGAGGATTATTGCCACGATTACTGCGACAAGTATGCCTGCGAAGGCACCTCCGATGACGGGGAGGATGCTTTCCATGCCGATGTCAGGGCCGGCTGACAGTGCAGCAAGGATCGCCCCTCCTATGGTAATGCCGAGGATGATGAGAACCGGGATGGCATAGATGATATGGATCACGATATACTTGATCCCGTCGGTAAACATCTTTCCGAAGCCGGATACTGCCGGCAGCGGTACTTCTCCCCGGAATATCTTCAGCATATATCCCATGTAGAACGCGCCGAGCAGGACGGCGGCCACAACGGCAACGATGACCAGTCCGGCCACCGTCGGGATATCCGGCATTCCCCCTCCAATCAGCAGGGGGATCATCGCCAGCACGGCCAGGACGAACGGGATGACGGGCAGGAGTGCCAGCACTATCAGCAGGACCCAGGTCCCAGGATTGCCAAGGAGGCCGTCCTTGGCATAGGCAAAGGAATCTCCAAGTAGCTTTCCAAAGTCCACTTTTTAATCACCTGTTTTATGTTCAGACAGATGAACTTAAAAAAGGTATCGTGCTTTTTCAGTGACGGAAATACCGGATCCCGGTAAAGATCATGGCCATGCCGAGAGCATTTGCCGCGGCAATCACCTCGGCATCGCGGATCGATCCCCCGGGCTGGATGAGGGCCGTTGCCCCGGCTGCGGCGGCGACCTCCAGGGTATCGGGGAAGGGCAGGAAGGCATCGGATGCCACCACCGACCCGGCAAGGGGGAAGAGGGACTTGTCGATGGCGATCTTTGCCGCGTCCACGCGGCTCATCTGGCCGGCCCCGATCCCGAGAGTCCGTTTCCGGTCGGCAAAGATGATGGCATTGCTCTTCGCATGTTTGCAGACTTTCCAGGCCAGGGTGAGCGCTTCAAGCTCGTCAGGGGTGGCATCGCGGTCGGTTATCACCTCCCAGTGCTCGCGGTAGGGAGGAGTCTCCTGCATGAGGAGCCCGCCATCGATAGTCCGGAACTCGGGCCCGCCTGCCGGGCCGGGGAGGACGAGCACCCGCATGTTCTCTTTCTTCTTCATGGCCTCCATTGCACCGGGGGTAAATGACGGGGCGGCGATGACTTCAACAAAGGTAGAACAGATCTCTTCGGCAAGCGGGAGGCCGACCTCGCCGTTGACCGCGGTAACCGATCCGTAGGCCGAAACCGGATCGGCGTCCCGGGCCCGGATGTATGCCTCGAGGACGTGGTCGCCGACCCCGACCCCGCAGGGGTTGTTGTGTTTGACGATGACTGCCGCCGGTCCATCGAATTCCCGTACCAGTCCGGCGGCAGCATGGAGGTCGAGGTAGTTGTTGTAGGACATCTCCTTTCCCTGGAGGGGGACTGCTGCGGCAATGCCGGTCTCGCCGTAGACTGCGCCTTTCTGGTGGGGGTTTTCCCCGTAGCGAAGCCTCCTCCCGTTCCGCACCTGCATGGAGAAGATCCCAGGGAGGTCGCGGCCGATCCCCTGGAAGTGGTTGCTGATCGCTGCATCGTAGGCGGCAGTCAGGGCGAAGGCCGATTTTGCGAGATCGAACCGCTGCTCCGCGGTAAACCCTCCCCTGGCCAGTGCGTCAATGACGAGATCATAATCGTCCGGGCTGGTGATTACCGCAACATCACGGTAATTTTTTGCCGCAGCCCGGATCATCGCCGGGCCTCCGATGTCGATATACCCGGTGAGCCTGTCCGGATCGGAGATGGTTGCCGACATCTCCACGAAGGGGTAGAGGTTTGCCACCAGGAGGTCGATCGGGTGGATCCCGTGTTCGGCCATCGCCGCATCGTCAATGCCCCGCCGGCCGAGCAGGCCTCCGTGCACCCTGGGATGGAGGGTCTTGACCCGCCCGTCCATCATCTCCGGGGAACCCGTGTACGCCGCAACTTCGGTAAAACCGATGCCCGCTTCCCGTAGCAGCCGGCCGGTGCCGCCCGAGGAGAGGATCCCGACCCCGTGCCCGGCAAGCGCCCGTGCCAGGTCCACTATCCCCCGTTTATCCCATACTGATATGAGCGCCCATTTCATGGGAAACTACTGGGACACGATCGGTTATCAGGTTGACCCTGGCCCGGAGCGGAGGCTTCTTCCTTGTGAAGGGTTATCCTCCCGGCACGGCAATGTGTAAATGCGATGAGAGAGCCCCCGCAAAAGAAGGTGCTGTACTGGTGTCCACGCTGCAACGTGCCCCTGCTCGGGCAGAGCTGTGCATGCGGTGGAGAGGGGGAGCGAATACCGCTTCTCCGGCCCTACGATATACGCCCCGCACCGGGTCACGACCGGGAACTGCTCTCGTCCCTGCTCTTAGAGCGGTTCGGGACAGGAGATCTCCCGGAGATAGTCCTCTTCAACAAGACCGGCGGGCTTGACCGGAACGACCTGGTGATCGCCAACGGGGCCCGGTTCGGGTGGCTCTCGTTTCATCCCTGTACACGGTGCTGGTCCTTTGTCCCCGAACAGGAGGCTCTCCCCTTCCTGCTCCCCCGGGCCCGGGCCGGGATCATCGATCTTGAGACAGCGTGCCGGGAACCAGGGACGATCTCCGGCCGGAAGATCGGGGGAAAAAAGGTAGCGGTCCGGACCGGTATTGCGGATGGCCCGGTGATCGTCCGGTACAAGGGGATGGCCGGGACCGGGTTTCTTTCCGGGGACAGCCTGAAGATCAGGAAAATTGGCCCGGTCCACCCCAGGGAATATCCCGATCCGGGCTGGGATGTCGCGGTGGAGATGAACCGGTTCCACCTGAAAAACCTGGAACGGCACGCCATCCGGTTCATCCGCCAGCACATGAGCGACCGTCCGCGCGCAAACGTATCGTTTTCCGGGGGCAAGGACAGCACCGTGGCCCTCGAGCTTGCCAGGAGGGCCGGCGTGACGGAATGCTACTTTATCGATACCGGGATGGAGTTTCCCGAGACGCTCTCGTTTGCCGGGGAGATGGGAATCCCGGTTCGCCTGTCCGGGAGAGGTCTTTTTAACCACATCAGGGAACGGGGGCTTCCGGCAAAAGACAACCGGTGGTGCTGCGAGCTCCTGAAGCTCCTCCCGGTAAAGATGTGGCTTGGCAAAGGCGGCGAGTGCGTGACCATACAGGGAAACCGGTACTACGAATCGTTTTCGAGAGCCGGGCTCCCACCGGTCTGCGAAAACCCGTTCCACCCCGGGCAGCTGAACATCTCGCCCATCCGGAACTGGCGGGCGCTCGAAGTCTTCCTCTACATCTGGTGGCGCAAACTCGCCGTAAACCCGCTCTACGAAATGGGGTTTGAGCGGGTGGGGTGCTGGATGTGCCCGGCAATGCTCGAGAGCGAGTTTGAACTGGTAAAGACCATCCATCCCGACCTTCACCGCCGGTGGATCGCGGTCCTGCAGGAGTATGCAGAAAAGCATGGCCATCCCCCGGAGTTCATCGGTTGCGGGCTGTGGAGATGGGAAAATCCCCCTCCCAAGATGCAGGAGCTTTGCCGGGAGAAGAAAGGCCGTCCTGCAAAGAAAAGCTAGCCGCGAGGCTTAGGGGACATTTACCTGAAGTAATTGCTTTCCGCCGTGCATATAAGGAAACTGTTTTATAGAACCACAATGCAATAATTATCTGATCGACCTATGGCTCAGGACACGGAGGAGGAATTTATCGGGTTGGATCAGGAAAAGAACGGTGAATCTTCCCCTGAACTGACCTCCCCCCCGCCTGGGGAGCTTGAAAAAGAGTACCAGGAACTGAATGACCGGTTTCTTCGCCTCGCTGCCGATTTTGAGAATTTCAGGAAGCGGACGGAACGGGATATCAGTTCCCGGGTCAGGTATGCCATCGAAGAGTTCGCAACCGAGCTCCTCGAGGTCATCGACAACTTCGAACGGGCCGAAAAAGAGGAAGACTCAGGGGCCCGGGAAGGACTGGTGCAGATCCACAAGCTCTTCAGGACCATCCTCGAACGGCATGGCATCCGGCCACTCGAATCGGTAGGAAGACCTTTCAACCCTGCCGAGCACGACGCTGTGGCCTCCATCCCCTCGGATAGCGATGAAGGGACGGTCATCGAGGAGTTCTGCAAGGGGTACTGCATGAACGATCGGGTAATCCGCTGCGCGAAGGTGGCGGTTTCGAAAGGAAAAGAAGGTGAGTGATTTGGCAAAGGAAAAAGTTCTTGGAATCGATCTCGGGACAACGTTCTCCTGCATGGCCATAATGGAGGCAGGAAAACCCATCGTGATACCAAACGCCGAGGGCGGAAGGACCACTCCGTCTGTCGTCGCATTTACAAAGGAAGGCGAGCGCCTGGTGGGGAGCCTTGCAAAGAGGCAGGCGGTCACCAACCCGACCCGCACCATCCAGTCCATAAAGCGGCAGATGGGCTCATCGGAGAAGGTAAAGATCGACGACAAGTCCTACACCCCCCAGGAGATCTCGGCGATGATCATCCAGAAGATGAAGATCGATGCCGAGGCCTACCTTGGGGAAAAGATCACCAAGGCCGTGGTAACCGTCCCGGCATACTTCAACGATGCCCAGCGGCAGGCGACCAAGGATGCCGGAAAGATTGCAGGGCTGGAAGTGCTGAGGATCATCAACGAGCCGACGGCAAGTGCGCTGGCCTATGGGATCGACAAGGAACACGATGTGACGGTGCTCGTCTACGACCTCGGCGGGGGGACGTTTGATGTCTCCATCCTCACCCTTGGAGACGGCGTCTTCGAGGTGAAATCGACATCGGGGAACAACCATCTTGGCGGCGACGATTTCGATGCCCGGGTAATGGGCTGGCTGGTCGAGGAGTTCAAGAAAAAGGAGGGAGTCGACTTAAAGTCCGACCCCATCGCCATGCAGCGGCTCCGGGATGCGGCCGAGAACGCAAAGATCGAGCTCTCCCAGAAGATGAAGACCGACATCAACCTGCCCTACATCACCTCGACCCCGTCAGGCCCGAAGTTCCTCGACATGGAGCTTTCCCGGGCAAAACTCGAGCAGCTCATCGGCGACCTCGTCGAGTCGACCGTCCAGCCGATCAGGCAGGCCATGAGCGATGCGAAGCTTTCGCCGGAGCAGATCGACCATGTCCTGCTGGTCGGCGGGTCGACCCGGGTGCCGCTCGTCCAGGAGACGATAAAGAAGATCCTTGGCAAGGAGCCGGACAGGGGTATCAACCCCGACGAGTGCGTGGCGCTCGGGGCAGCGATCCAGGGAGGGGTGCTGACCGGGGAGACAAAGGATATCGTCCTCCTGGATGTGACCCCGCTCACGCTCGGGATCGAGACGCTGGGCGGCATCTCCACGAAGCTCATCGACCGGAATACCACCATTCCCACGCGAAAAGGCCAGATCTTCAGCACCGCTGCAGACGGCCAGACCAGCGTCGAGATCCACGTTGTCCAGGGGGAGCGGGCCCTTGCCAAGGACAATTTCACGCTGGGAAGGTTCCAGCTGACCGGGATCCCACCTGCACCACGGGGGATACCCCAGATCGAGGTCACTTTCGATATCGATGCAAACGGTATCATCCATGTATCGGCAAAAGACCTCGGCACCGGGAACGAGCAGGCCATCACCATCAAGGGCGACAGGAAGCTATCCGAGGACGAGATCAGGAGGATGGTGGACGAGTCGAAACAGTTCGAGTCTGATGACAAGGCAAAACGCGAGGAGATCGAGCTCCGGAACCTGGCCGATTCTGCGGTCTTCAACGCCGAAAAGATGCTGAAGGAGACCGGGGACAAGATGGACCCCGGCGACCGGGAGAAGATCCAGGGTTCTGCCGATGCCCTGAGAAAGGCGCTTGAAGAGGACAACAGCGAGGCCATAAAGAAAGAGATGGAGGCGCTCACCGAGGCGGTATACGCGGTGACCACCAGGTTATACCAGAAGGTACAGGCCGAGCAGCAGGCAAAGGCCGGCGGGGGAGCGGGTCAGGCCGGCGATGACACCGTTGTTGATGCCGATTACACCATGAAAGACGAGTGAGCGATGGCTGCCGGGGACTACTACGAGATCCTTGGGATCCCGAAGAATGCCGATGAAAAGGAGATAAAGAAAGCCTACCGTAACCTGGCCCGGAAATTCCACCCCGATGTCTGCAAGGAGCCGGGTGCCGAAGAGCGGTTCAAGAAGATCAACGAGGCTTACAGTGTCCTGTCAGACCCGCAGAAGCGTGCCCAGTACGACCACGTCGGCCATGAAGGGTATACCAGCGCTTCCCGGGGGTCGTATGCGGGTGGAGGCGGTTTCGGCGGGTTTTCCACCGATTTCTCCGGCTTTGGCGATATCTTCGACTTTTTCGGTGGAGGGTTTGGCGGGCAGCGCCAGACCGGGCCCCGGGCCGGCTCCGATCTCCTCATGAGGATGACCATCAGCCTCGAGGACGCGGTGTTTGGGACGGAAAAGGAGATCGAGGTCTCCCACACCGAGCCCTGCCCGGACTGTGATGGGACAGGGAGCGAGACAAAGAAGCGGGTCAACTGCAAGGCCTGCGGGGGGACAGGGCAGCTTCGCCAGATGAGCCAGACCCTCTTTGGCCAGTTTGTCAGGATGAGCACCTGCCCGGAGTGCCGTGGGACAGGCAAGGTCCCTGAAAAACGGTGTTCTGCCTGCCGCGGGACCGGGGTGACCCAGGAGAGGAGGAAAGTCCAGGTCCGGGTGCCAGCCGGCATCGATTCCGGGATGCGGCTTCGCATGGAGGGGTATGGCGAGGCCGGGGATTTTGGTGCGGCAAGCGGCGATCTCTTCATCGAGATAATGGTGAGGCCCCATGACCGGTTCACACGCCACGGGGATGACCTGGAGGTGGAAGCGGAGATCAGCCCGGCCCAGGCTGCAGCAGGGTCGGTGATCTCTGTCGAGACCATCGACAGGAAAGAGATCGAACTCTCGATTTCGCCCGGCATCCAGCACGATACCGCCCTGAAGATCCCCGGAGAGGGGGTAAGGAGGAGGGGCAGGCCCGGCGATCTCCTGGTGCGGGTGAAGGTGCGGGTCCCCCGCCAGCTCACACCTGAGCTCCGGGAGCTCTACGAGAAGATCCTCGAGATCGAGGGGTCACGGGCCGGGCAGGAGAAGAAGGGGTTCTTCTCGGGATTCATGGGAAAGAAGTAGGCCGTTTCCGGGTTGGCAACGGCAGGAGAAGCGGCGTCCCGGTTTGGACGTTGTCCTGGAACGCTGGCTCTTCCACCTTCGTGATGGGGGAGAGCGACAATGGCGTGCCGGCAGTGATCTTTTCCAACTGGAAGGGCATGATGACCTCTGCTTCCGCCCGGAGGAGGACATTATCACTGAAAAGATGATGAGGGAGTCGGCCTGAGTGTAACTGTTCTCCTGGACTTTTCTTTCGATCAGCTCCCCGGGAATGCCAGTGTCATGTCTGCCGGAGGCAGGGATCGCCCCTGGAGTTTACCATCATCCCGGCAGGCAGGCGATCACCCGGACCCATCCGGATCACCCCCGATTCGTCCTCCTGGTCCGGGCAGGGTGGATTGAGCATGACCGGTGCAGGGAGACCGCGGATCGCGATCAGGGACGTCCCGGTAGAGAGAGCGACACTGTCCGGGATCAACCTGCGGGTGACGGTCGAAATCGAGAATGGCAACCCTGTTGCGATTCCCATCGAACAGATAGATTTCGACGTAATTGCTGTCACGGGCGCAGGGGAGCGGACGTTTGCGCATGGCCGCCATGGCAGGCACCGGATACCGCCGGGGCAGAGCACACTCGGGATCCCGGTTGCCGTCCGGAACCGGGAACTGATAGGGGCACTGTCCGGGCTCACCCTGGAACGGTCTGCCGATGTCAGGATCGCAGGCAGTGTCAGGGTGGGCCTTGGAGTCCTTTCGTACACGCTGCCCATCTCCGAAGAAAAGAGGATTAGTTCCTAAGACGCGAAAGAAAGAATGATATACAAAAATTGACCACGTGTCCATGAAAGGAGAACGGACATGGACTACCTCGGCCTCGGATCACTTATTGTCGGGATCCTGTTTCTTCTGACCGGCATTAGCCTGATATTCAATATCCCGGAGATAATGCCCTGGGTCGAAGAGCTTGCAGGGTTAATTTCGCTTATCATTGGGATTGCACTCACCTACTTCGGATACCGGCTTCTCACAGTTGCGCGGGGATAGGTGCCCTATCTTCCAGGCCTCTTACGCGTCATGATGGTGAACAGAGTGAATACGGCAAAGGCGATCGCTGATACATACACTGCGATCGCAAGCCAGTAGATGGGCATGTAGCCTGAAATAAATGGGGCGTTGAGGACAAGCGACGACCCGATCACCATCGATGCGATAATCACTCCCATCACGAGCTTGTCGGTCGATGCGTCGATCGAGGTGCTTAACCTCGCGATCTCCCGCGAGGTGATCTCGAACTGGAAATGTCCCTTGCTCACCTTCGTGACAACGTTTGTGATCGCCTTAGGGAGGGCGACAAAGCCCCTGGTGAGGTCCATCATTGCCATCGGCACCTGTTTCAGGAACCTGTCCGGGGCGTACAGCTTCCTGACGATATCTTCCATGTGCGGCTTCACACGCGTATTGAAGTTAAACTTCGGGTCAAGGAGTATTGCCACATCGAATATCATCCAGATGACCTTGAGCACCTGCATAAGCGCTGACGGCACCCTGACACGGTACCTGTTCAGGACATCCGGCGCAGAACTCATGGCGCTGCCAAAGTCCATCCTTCCGAGTTCGGTGGACTGCGAGCTCTGGAGCACGGCGTAGAGATCATCCTTCAGCTGCTCCTTCTTCTCCTCTTCGATCCTTATCCCGAGGGCCTCGAATGAGTCAAGCAGCACGTCCACATCTGCACTGACAAACGCGAGGAGCACCTGGATGAACGTGTCGCGGCGTTCCGGCCTCACCATCCCCACCATGCCAAAGTCGAGAAAGACGAGTTCTCCGGCCCTGGTCACCAGGAGGTTCCCGGGATGGGGATCCGAGTGGAAGAAGCCGTCGATGAAGATCTGCTGGAGATACGCCTGGAACCCCGTCTCGGCCACCTGGACCGGGTCGATGCCCATCGCACGGATCGCCTCGATATCGTCGATCCTCACCCCCTCGATAAACTCCATGGTCAGAAGCTCTTTCCCAGACCTGTCCCAGTAAATCTTCGGCACTTTGACCCTCGGGTTCTCCGAGAAATTTTTCCTGAGGGTGTCTGCGTTCTGCCCGTCCTGCGTGAAATCGAGTTCCTTGTAGATCTGGGTCACGAACTCGTCCACGAGCCCCGTGGGGTTGTAGACCGCGAGGTCCGGTTCGAGCTTCTCGATCCTTCCGGCAAGCCTGCGCATGATCGGGAGGTCAAGGTCTATCTTCTCCCGTATCCCGGGCCTCTGGACCTTGACCGCCACCTTTGTCCCATCGTGCAGCACGGCGCGATGGACCTGGGACACCGACGCCGCGGCGAAGGGCTCCCGCTCGAAGGACTGGAACGCCTCCTCTACCGGCCCGCAATAGCGGACAATGGTGGGCTCGATCGCCTCGTAGGGCACGGGCGCGACCCTGTCCTGGAGCTTGATCAGCTCCTCGTACACCTCCGGTGGGATCATCTCCCGCCGGGTGCTCATGATCTGCCCGAACTTGACAAACGCGGGGCCGAGCTCTTCAATGGCGAACCTCATCAGTTCAAACTTCGTGTAACTTTCAAGCTCGGGGTGCAGGCGTCTCTGGAGGTCCATCTTCGCCAGCCCGGGAGATATTTCCTCCAGGAAATATGCACCAAAACCATACTTCGTCAGGATCCTGACAATCTCCCTGTATCTCTGGAGGCTCACTGTAACCATGCTGGAACGTCTGTGCTGCTCCTACTTAAAAATGGATTAGCCCCCTTGCGGGTTCGTCAAGGTAATAAAACAGGCAGCGGGGAGGGAGAAGAGTATGTGGTTATCAGCCGGGGTAATGGAGAAAACTGCGGGAATCAACTGGCTGTTCCCACGACCAGCGGGAGGAGAAATAAAACGTCAGCGAACTACAGACTCGTGCTGTTTTTATTCATGATCCTCACTGGTTAAATTGTTTCTGCGAATAATCCGCGACATTTTAGACTATGAGTCCTTCCAAATAGATCTCATGGTTTGCAGCAACACGGTATGTTCCTCCAGCTTGGTGTATACTACTCTGTTGAAGCTGGTATGCCCATGAACGAATAGGGTCTGGTGATTTTACCGTAATTCTGTGCGAATGCACATGTCAACAGCGGAACTGTCTATTCCTGATTTTTCCAATCCTGAATGGGTTTTCTTCGTCCTTAGCTTTGGATACCCCTGCAGCACGTACGTGCGGGGGCCGTATTTCCCGGAACCGACAAGAGACCTGTATGATTTCCGTCATGATTTCGAGCAGCTGGCCACGGAATCACACCTGAATGCGCATGAAAAGGAGACTGCACGGGATCTTGGCAGAGTTTTCGGATTAAAACCGGTCCTGCTGGAAATTGGAGCCACATATGGGTATTTTTCGATGAAGGAGAAGTGCAGCCCTCTCGAAGCCCTCACCCGTGTGAAACGATTAAAACCATTCTATTCGGAGGCCCGGATCGCAGTCGGTATCTCAAAAGCAAAAGAGTTCCTCTTTGAACCGACTGCAAATGACCTCGAGGAACTGAAGAAAGAGGCAGGTATCTGGCAGAGTGCCTCTCTTCGGTCAATGGAGCACTGATTGATGAAAAGGGGTGAGATCCGGCTCGCGGACCTGAATGATGCAAAAGGGCATGAGCAGAAAGAAAGGACTGACCGCGATTGCAAGAACAATTGCGGAGAGCGACCTGAATCCTGCGGGATATCGCGGTAAGAAAAAGTGGTGCGAGCTACCAATCACCTCAATGCGTATTTCCTGATCAGCTCGGATTTCATCGATGCAAGGTTGCCCTGTCCTGTGCTGTAACCCGCAGCTGACTCCATCAGGGCATTCTTGGAACCCGATTGGGTGATCACCACCGGGCCAGACCCACCTTTCTGCATCCTCTGGAGATTTGCGAAGACTGATGATTTTGTGATGCCCTGCTTCATGAGAAACCTGTTTGTGAAGGAATTATATGGATCCACCCGGTTCGTTCCTGAAGCGGGTCTGGTTGGATCGAAGGGGTTCTCGAGCCTCAGGAACATATTGGTATTGGGCGAAAGCACATACGAAACACGTTCAACCCTGGAAGGGTTCATATATGACAGGGTCAGGATTACCTGGGAGATTGGCTTTCCGCTCATTGATGCTTCGTGGATATTGCTCTTCAGATATGCGCATAGCATATCCTCAGAATTGATCATCTCGTTTGGTGTGAATCTGAGCACGTTGACCGTTTGCGGAGCCGTGATAGCCAATTCGATTTCCGTCACACCATGGCTTCCCGCCATAACTTCTCTCAGGCTGTTACAGGCGATATCTGCATCATAGGCGCTGGCTGTTCCCACGACAAGCATGAAGAGGAACAAAACGCCAGCGACATACAGGCTCGTTCTGGTTTTATTCATGATCTTACCTCATCATCTTTGGTTAATGTTAATGGCATTGAAGGATTTCTTCCTTCCGTTAAGATGGTTGAAATCCAACAACGTTCCTTCCATCAGTTCTCGGGAAATATATTCTTTTCCAAGGCTAATATTAGTTTTATATTTAAGTTAAAAATTTTAATTCAGATTTCTATCATCGAACCCGTTTGTATTATCATCAAGTGGTCGCCCGCAGACTACAGAAGTTCGGGATAGGAGAATTGATGGTCTTGTAGTACTCGCATTGACATGGTTCCAACGGTGGATCTACCCCATCACCTTTTTCCCGGATCCCTCCGTTATAGCATTGTATGCAGCTCAACCCCGCCCAGGCCGATGCCGTCACCTGCCAGGGCATCCAGCTCATCCTCGCCGGTCCCGGGTCGGGAAAGACACGGGTCATCGGTGAAAAGATCCGCTACCTCATCTCAACCGGGGTGTCCCCGTCAGACATCCTCGCCCTCACCTTCTCCGACAAAGCTGCCCAGGAGATGCGGGACCGCCTGGACATGGTGCCGCAGAGTGCCGATCTGACGGTGGGCACCTTCCACTCGTTCTGCCTCTCGGTCCTGGAAGAGAACCGGCTGGATTCGGGCATCAACTTCAGCTCGGGCGTAATCAGCCGGGCAAACCAGCTCGTCTGGGGACTGAAGAATATCGATTCGTTCGGGTTTGAGCATATCGAGGTCGGGAACAACGCCGTCGACGTTGTTGAAGCAATTATCGATGGCATCAGCATCTTCCGGGACGAACTGGTTTCCCCCGATGAACTTGCCAGTTATCTCAAGAGTAAAGAACAGGTCGCCCTGTCCGCAGAAGAATCGGCATACCTTGAGAAACTCTCGGACCTCCTCAGGGTCTACCGGGCCTACGAACGCTTCAAACGCGAAGAGATGCTGCTCGATTACGACGACATGATCCATGAGGCCTGCCGGCTCTTCGAACGAAAACCACTCATCCTCCAGCGATACCGGGAGCGGTTCACCCACATCATGGTCGACGAATTCCAGGATACGAATTACGCACAGTTGCAGCTGATCAAGATGCTTGCCGGGGACCACCTCTGCGTTGTAGGCGATGACGACCAGACCATCTACCGGTTCCGGGGGGCGTATCTTACGAACATGCAGGACTTTTTCCAGCACTTCCGGGACGCAAAAGAGATCCTGCTCACGCATAACTACCGGAGCACACAGACGATCCTCACCCTGGCTCTTGCCCTGATGCACCATGCACCCAACCGGCGAGAGAAACGCCTGCTCACGGAAAATCCTCACGGAGATCCGGTCAGGGTAGTGGAGTGCGAAGACGAGACGACCGAGGCCTCGTATGTGGTCGGGGAGATCGAACGGCTTCTTGGGAAACCCTTCACAAACCGCCGGGAAAAGGTGGAGCGTCCCTACACCTTCAAGGACTTCGCGATCATCTGCCGGAGGAGACGGGACGGGGCGAAGTTCTATCAGCTGCTGCGGGACCGGGGTATTCCTGCGGAATTTGTCGGTGAGATGGAGTTTTTTTCCGCACCGGTGATCCGTGACCTCCTGGCATACCTGAAGATCATCAACAATCCCCTCGCCGCAGGAATCCCCCTCAACCGGGTCATGAAAATCTCAGGCATCCCGGAGACCGAGGTGCAGAAGATCAACGCGGTCGCCCGGAAAGCAACTTTCGGCAATCCCTACAACGATGGTGTTTTCGAGGCGATGCGAAGCATCGATTCCCTTGCCCCTCACCATGCAACCGCGGTCAGTGAGATACTGGGTACCCTGGACAGGCTGATCATGGAAAAAGATCTGGGCACGCTCACCGTGCTTGTCCACCACCTCATGATGCGGGCAACTGACCTCTATGCAAGGGCCCTTGAAGATGAGACCGGGCAGGCGGTCCTCCTCCTCAACCAGTTCCTCACCATCACCCGCGAGTATGAAGAGATAACCCGGGATGTGACGGTCGACAGCTTCCTCTCCTACCTCCGGTTCCTCTCAGGGTTTTCAATCGAGGTGGGGGAGACCGATGTTGCAGATTCTGTGAAAGTCCTCACCGTGCACAAGAGCAAGGGAAAAGAGTTCCCCGTGGTGTTCGTGGGGGACCTTGCCCTGAAACGGTTCCCGCTCCAGTACCAGGAGAAGGAGTTCTTTGTCCCAAATGACCTCTCGAAGGGATTGAAGACCACCGATGATGAGAAAGCACTCTTTCTCCAGGAGGAGCGTCGCCTCCTCTATGTCGCCATGACCCGGGCCGAGGATCTTCTCTATCTCACGAGGGCCAGGTGGTACGGGAACAACAAGAATCCAACGAAGCAGTCGAAGTTCCTTGACGAGCTTCCCCTTGAGGACACTTCACTTATCAAAAAGATCGAAGTGCCTGCGGAGATATCCGTCCCTTCCATCCGCGGTGGGAATGCCCTTGAACAGTATCAGCACACCCTCCAGTACCAGGCGAAGAGGGCAATTCACCAGTTGCATCTCAAGACCGCTATCCAGCACATCGTCACCCTGGAAAAACTGCGGCTCATCGCGGAAGGGAAGAGTCCATCATCGTTCAACCGCGATGCATTCCTGGCCTTCACCGAGAATGATGCCGAGATCGAGGCTCTCGTGCAGGGACACACCCCCTGCCTTGTCGGGGAATCCCACACGTTCTCCGCGTCCGGGCTTGGTACCTATGAACGCTGCCCTCTCAAGTACAAGTTCCGGTATATCGTACAGGTCCCGTCTCTTCCCCGGACCTTCTTCGATCTGGGTTCAGCCGTCCATACCGTCATCGAGCATCTTTCCAGGAAACAGAAAGAGGGGATTCCTCCAACGAAGGAGATGGCCCTTTCCCTCCTGGATACTGCCTGGTCCACGGCAGCGTATGAATCGAAGAGCCACGAGATGAAGGACCGGGCTATGGCCGAAACCCTGATCGACACCTACCTTGCCTGGCAGGCAGGCAACCCCAACCGCGTTCTCGAGGCCGAGAAGAGGTTCCAGGTCTCCCTTGGCGGAAGGTTGTTGAGGGGAGTGATCGACCGCATCGAAGAGACTCCTGGTGGTGAGATCGTGGTGGTCGATTTCAAGACGGGCTCAAAGCCAGGAAACCTGTCGAAAAATACCATCCGGGAAGACATGCAGATGAATCTCTACAGCCTGGCAATTCGCGAACTCTACGGGAGGCTCCCGGTAAGGGCATCGCTGTATTATCTTGGGCCCGATAAAGCGTATGATTACCGTCCGACCGCTGAGAGCATCGGGACATTCGAAGACCGGGTTGTGGCGCTGATCAATGCGATTTGTGCAGAGGAGTTCTCCCCTACGCCGGATTACCAGACATGCAGGTGGTGCGATTACAGGGATTTGTGTGAGGATGGGGAGTGAGGGGAATCGTGGGGTGGTCTTCTGTTCTGCCTGGTGTCCTGTGACAAGGACTTTTGATGGGGGGATATCATGGACCTGCCGGAGTTCAACCCTGGACGGTTCCGATCTCAACCTCGCGGAATCCGACAAATGCATTGAGATGTTCGGGCTTTGAACCTTCCATGCAAAGCTCGATTACTTCCTTGATACGGGCAAGAGCCTCATCAATGGTTTTACCGAATGTGTGACAGCCTTTGAACTGGGGGGGCAGGATACGATGAAGACCCCATCTTCATCAGTTTCGACAAGGATGGGGACATGGACTGTTTTCATATGCACATCATCGGTATTATGGCACGAGATCTTCGTATTGAGCCTTTCAAGCATATTCGTAGCCCGGGTTCTCCGCAGTATACCTCGGGGCCGGAGAAATGCATAAGGGAACGTTTATGCTGGGGAAAAATGTACGTCAGTACGGTAACCATCACGGACGCAGATCCGGCGGTGGTTCTGGTGGGGGGGTCCCGACTGAGAATGATGGTCGGGAGAGGGCGTGTATCCGCGTGGGTTTCGCTCATCGTGTATGATAGTGCGAACGGAATCGGCTCCAACAGGATATTCGTCGAAGACCAGGGTCAGGGAGTGTTCCCCGACTCCGGATGAATTTCAGCAGGAACAGTACTGACTTCCGTGAACTCCTGAAACCGCGGTCATCCCGCGGGGTCCACGACCTCCTGATCCCGAACTTCATCCCCGGCTGAGCATCCACCCCCGGGTCTGGTTCCTCTGATAAAGGATGGACTGACCCTGAACACGGTTGATTGAATAAGAAGATGTGGTTAATTTGGCAGATTTCAAGAAGGGTGAATCGATTCGCGATTTTCTGCTACGCGACAGTGGTACCGGAACCAGGATCGGCGTGCGGAAGGATCCCAATCCTGACATTGCCCGGATTATCATTGCAGGACCCTGGGACGGTGATGGACAGAAAGCCAGCGCCCTCCTTCACAACATTGCCGGGAAGTGGGCCGGTCACCCCCGGACCGACTTCCTGATCACCCCGGGGGGATTTATCAGGTTTCCCTGGCCGGAGGAGGTACCCTGTATCGGGGATGCGATATATCCCGACAGGGATGCGGTTGCCGATCTCACAGATGCGGCGCAAAGAGCAGTGGATGCTTTCCTCACACCCGATCTCTGTGATGAACTGAATAACTATACACGATGCCTGACCATCGGGGCAGACTCGAGGGGTAACAAAAATGAAATCGAGTTTGTCTGCGTATGTGACCTGGAATCCGGGAAGATGTCCTGGACCGGCAAATCGTATCCGAATACCGGGCAGGAATCACGACTGGTCAGGATCACCGACCTCTCCTCTCATTTTCTCCCGCTCCTGGACCAGTCGGCACTTGTCCTCGGAAGCCACGATCTTCATATTTTCAATAACCGGGTTGGTGGATGGGAGAACCTGTCTGCATGGCGCAGGGAAACCCGGGAAGAGATGAAACAGCTGGCATTGGAGAAGAGACCGACCATCATTCTCCAGCACCCACACACCACGGATTCGTCGCGTACCTGGCCCAAGGCGTGGAGTGGTCTCCTGGAAAAAGTTCCCACAGCGAATTGCTATGCGAGTGCGGGGCTCTATTATAAGGAGGGAGATCCCTGCAGGAGCCCTCTGGCCCGGGTCCTGTCCGCCACAAAAATGGGGGCCACGATCGATTTCATCCATCCTGTGGCCCCTCTCAATGTGGAGAATTTTGGGAACGGTGCGGTTGCATCAGGGTTTGAGATTTCACCCCTGTAAAAGATTGTCACAAGTTTTGACAGGATGATGCCGCTCATTCCGGGTTTTCTCAAAATCCGGACGCGAAAGGACGAGGTTTCCTATTCCTTCGCCGAGTGGAAGAAAGAACTGGACCCGGAGGGCCTTCGTGTCCGGTATGAGTTCAATCACTGGGCAAACGAACACAAGGTCAGTGTTGAATTCCATACCGAGCCGCTCCAGCTTGCAATTCTGCTTCGTGCTCCATCACCAGGTTCAGGAAAAATGTTAGGAGCGCTTTGAGACCACCATCGTGATCATCAAAGTATTCTTGTACTAAGTCAAATAGTTCCATGACCCCGTTCTCCAGTCTGGTCACTTAGGATCGGGGTCACGAAATTACAGAACTTTCTCTACACTATCTTCCAGTTTCTAATAATCCAAACCCCCACCCCCCCATCCCGAGCAATTTTTCACCATTCATCACCCAGTACCACGAAATGAAGGTGATCGCCGAGCTGTCCGGGGAGCACCCGGGACTGCCGTTCGCGGAACTGGAACTGGTCGGTGAGATCCTCGAACGGAGACCACAGGTGGCGGTCGTGGACTGCAGGAATCCCGAAAGCCTCCCGAGACTCTCGCTCACCCATGCCGTCTCCACCTACCTCGGCGAATGCGAGGCCGATATCGGCTCGTTTGCCCGCATGCTCAAAGACCTGGCCCTGGTCGCAGAGGGTACCTATGCCGCCCGGGTGAAGAAAGTGGCGGGATGCAACCTTGCCGAACCGGTCCCGGAACTCGAACGGCTGATGGGGTCTTCCATCGGAGGGAGGGTGATGCTCAAAAACCCTGACAGCGAATACCGTGCGGTGTGCTCGGGAGACCGGTGTTACCTTGGCAGGCTGATCCGGAGGATCGACCGCCCCTCCTTCGGGCGCCGTCGGCCGGGAGACCGGGCATTCTTTCACCCCGGGGTCATGATGCCCCGGATGGCGAGAGCGCTGGTCAACATCTCCCTTGTCCGGGCCGGGGAGATCCTGCTCGACCCGTTCTGCGGGACCGGCGGGATGGTGCTCGAGGCCGAACTCGTCGGCGCACAGGGTGCAGGGAGCGACTTTGACCCGGTCATGGTGGCCGGGAGCAGGAAGAATGTCCCGGGCGGGTTCTTTTTCCGCGCCGATGCGACCGCCCTCCCGGTCCGGAACTCCTGCATCCATGCCGTGGCAACCGACCTGCCCTATGGCCAGTCGGTCTCGATTGCCGCCGGAAGCATCGATACGCTGTATACCGGGGCGCTCGAAGAGATACGGCGGGTGCTCGTGCCCGGGAGGAGGGCGGTGGTGGTCACGCACCGCGATATCTCGCGCCAGGCCGGCGAGGTGATGGAAGTCGTCGCCTCCTGTTCGCAGCGGGTCCACCGGAGCCTGACCCGGAGGATGCTCGTGCTACGGAAATGAGAGAGCGGCACTCAAAAGAATAAAAGAGGAATAGTGCACACCTTCCTGTAATCGGAGTTTCACCCCCCCGGAGCAAAGGCCCAATGGATAAATACCGGTTCAATGCATGCAGCCGTTCAGTAGCCGGCATCAGGCCGGAAAATGAGGATGCATGCGAAGTCTGCAGGATCTCCCACCCGACGGGACCGTTCCTGCTCCTCGCGATTGCCGACGGCCTCGGGGGCCACCCGGCAGGAGAGGTGGCAAGCAACCTGGCGGTCCGGACGTTTTCCGGGATAATCAATGACCGGCTCCTGGCCCTCCCGGAACCTGACCCGGCATCGCTTGGGTCCCTGGTGGAGCTTGCCTTCCGGGAGACGAACAGTCGGGTCATTGCCGCCTCAGAACAGGGCGACGGCCTGCAGGGAATGGGGACAACCCTTGTCGCAGCCCTGGTAAGCGGTGAAGGACACTGTATCATCGGAAACGTCGGGGACAGCCGCGCCTACCTTGTCGGAGAACGGCTGGAACCGCTGACCCGCGACCATTCGCGGGTACAGGAGCTCGTTGATGAAGGGCTCCTCACAAGGGAGGAAGCAGAGTGCCACCCGCAGCGAAACATCGTGACCCGCATTATCGGGCGGAAAGAAGACCGGGCAGATATCACCATCACACGGGTGGAAAACGCCCGGATACTGGTCTGCTCGGACGGCCTGCTCGACGGCCTGACCGAGGACGAGATATTCGCCGTGGCCTCGTCAGGACCATTCCCTGCCGTCTGCAACACGCTTGTCGAAGCAGCCCTGGCAAGGAGCAGGGATAATATCACCGTTATAGTTGCCGGGCGGACCGGTACATAAATTGGGGAATTACTTTTTAGACCCCGGGGCAGCGGTCACGATCTGCACCGCTTCCACCACTTCGGAGAGCATCTCTGCCGGAAACCCCATCACCATCTCGTCATCCTTGATGCCGGAGAACTTCCGTGAACCGTCGCAGCCAAGCGAAAAGTTCGGTTTTCCGGAAAGATAGGTCTGGGCAGTGATGTCCGCACAGATCGACTGGATCCCGGAAAACCCGGACTTGATCCTCCCACCCAGCCGGTAGAGCATTGCCTGGGCGAGCTTTAACATCACGCGGGGGGGGGCAACGATGAGTATGACGTGGGGGACAAACGGGGTCTTTTCCAGCGGTGCGTAGAGAATCGCATGGGTGAATCCCGATTCGATGTGCGGGACGCTCGAAATTGTCCGCCGGCACGCCGGGGGACTTGCGAACTTGCCAAGCTTGAAGTAGAAGTCACCGGTCTTCAGGCTCTGGGACAGCTCCCGGAGACCGAGGGCCCATGCACCGCCAAAGCACTCGTGGTTTTCGTCAGTGGTGTAGAAAACCTTTCCGTCTCTCCGGGCCATTGTCACCATCATGCAGTGCCGGACGGTTTTGTCCAGCTTCTCGATCCCGGCCGGGATATCATCTTTGGCATGGATAAACCGGAGTGCAACCGGCGAAGTTTCAAGGGCAAGCGAGGCCTTCAGCGCCTGTGATGCCCCGGCAAAGTCAGTCATCTCCAACATGAGATCATTACCTCTGTATGAACCGATCTTTCTGCAAAAGAGCTGATAAATTCGTCCATTCCGTCAGAGCCGCCGGAGTTTCTGGTCGACCTTTTCAAAGAAATTGCGCCCGATATCAACGATGAGGGCCGGATCACGCGATTTCCGGACCACTATGGTGGCCTGGTGCCCGAGGTCGATGCTTTTCTGGCCATCGATGACCATGGTGGCCGGCTTTGCACTCTCCAGCCGGATCTCGAGGTTCCGGTCACTGCTGATGACATGGGGGCGGGAGGAGAGCATGTAGGGCGCAAGCGGCACGAGCAGCGCCCCTTCGATCCGGGGATCGACGATCGGCCCGCCGGCGCTCATCGCATAGGCGGTCGACCCGGTGGGCGTGCTGATGATGAGGCCGTCAGCCCTGAACTGCTCGGACAGGACACCATCGATGACGACCCCAAACGAGAGCATCTTTGCCGGCCGGCTGGTCACGATCAGCACCTCGTTCAACGCATCACCGGCATGCCGCCCTTCGACCATGAACGAGAGCCGCATCCTCCGCTCGACTAAGAAACCATCGGATATACCGAGGAGGACATCGGCCGCCTCTGCCGGTTCCACGTCGGCAAGGAAGCCCACCTCCCCCCAGTTGATCCCGATGATGGGGAGTTGACGCGGCATCTTCTGCACCGTGAACAGGATGGTGCCGTCACCACCAGTGATGACGACCACGTCGGGATCTGCCCCGGCGAAGGGAATCCCGGCGGCGCCGATCGCCGCTGCAGTTTCTTCTTCGAAAAAGACCCTGTGCCCGGCATCCCTCAGTCTCGCCTCAAGCGACTCTGCAAACGAGAGCGCTTCACGGTTGTCGATCCGCGAGACCAGCAGAAATTTCATGTCATCACCTCAGGTACTCGATAATCTTCCGGTGCATCACACCGTTTGTGGCCACCATGCATTTCCCGATGGTCACCTTTTCGGGAAATACCAGGGGTTCCCCGTCAAGGTCGCTCACCATACCTCCCGCTTCGGTGCAGACCAGCATTCCGGCTGCAGCGTCCGTCACCCGCAGGGTCCCCCGCAGGTCGATGAAGCCGTCGATCCTCCCGCAGCCGATGTAGCAGAGTTCGAGTGCCGATGCCCCGAGCAGTCGCCACCTCCGGGCCTTCTGGCCGAGGTTGAAGGCCTTTGCCGGGTCAAACTTCCTCCCATAGAGCGAGAGGGCACTCTGTTCGAGGACCGTGGTCTTTGATACGGTTATCGGGGCTCCATCGAGAAATGCTTTCTTCCCCCTCTCTGCAGTGAACGTCTCGCCCCCGGCAAGGTCCCGGACAAAGGCCTTCCGGATAACGCCGTCTTTTGCATAGGCTATGGAGAGCGCATAAAAAGGGATCCCGGCAACCGCGTTATAGGTCCCGTCGACCGGGTCCAGGAAGATCGTCCCTTCATCCCCGCCGAGTTCAACCCTTCCAGCCTCCTCGCTGATGAGCGTTCGTGCAAGGGGGTGCTCTTCAAGGTAGGCGAGGATGCAGGACTCGGCAACCCGGTCGATCTGCTGGGTCGGAGTCCCGTCCGCACCCATACCGGTCTTCCTGCCGCCTTCCGCTGTGCCCACGAGCGGGGCGATGGCCCCGGAGACCGCGCTTGCCATTTCATTGCAGCAGGTAAGGAAGTCCATGGTGGTATCCCGGGTGAACAGCAGGGTGTATCTTAATTAATACGATACAGATAGATTAAGTACTTCATATTATGAGTGTGAATCCATGAAAGAGCAGACAGAAGTGGGGAAACTGAAAGAAGGCCGGTGGGTGGTGATCGATGACGAACCCTGTAAGATCCTCGGGATATCCATCTCGAAGCCCGGCAAGCACGGGGCGGCAAAAGCCCGGATCGATGCTGTCGGACTCTTTGACGGGGTCAAACGGTCCATCGTGCAGCCGGTTTCTGCAAAGACCTACGTGCCGGTAGTCGAGCGGAAGAGCGGACAGGTGATCACCGTCAGCGGGTCAACGGCAACCCTCATGGACATGAAAGACTTCACCAATTTCGAAGTTGAAATCCCCCCTGAGAAGGCGCAGCTCTTCGAGATAGGAAAGGAACTGCCCTACATCGAGGCGCTTGGAAAAAAGAAGCTCGATATCGACTGAAAAAGCCCCAGTCTTTTTTTAACTGCTTTCCGACCTGCAAGGGCCGCTACCCCGTGACATGCCCCTGCATCGGTGCACCAACGATAAAAGCTAAAGAAGGAAGCGCTACCTCGTGCCACGGCCCTGGGAAAAAAGAAGCCCGGGATCGACTGGAAAGCCCCGGTCCTTTTTTAACTGCTTTCCGACCTGCCGCTACCTCGTGTATAACGCCATTGTGCCGCCGAACTGGAGGACATGGCCCTGCATCGCCCCGATAAGGTCGCCCTTGGTGGCACCAGGCGCAAGGTCGAGGAGGGTGTCAAGGCCGTATACCTTGAAGGTATACCGGATGGTCGACCCGGGTGGGGGGCACGGGCCGTCATAACCGATATTGCCGAAATCATTTTTCCCCTGCACCGCTGAAACGGGCACGGTAACGGTCCCCGTTCTCGGGATCCCCGGTGGTACCTCACCGGTTGGGGGGAGGTTCCAGATCAGCCAGGGACAAAACGAGCAGCATGACTGCTGGTAGGGATTCACGGCCATAACGGCCACCGATTCGGCCGAAAGGCCCTTGATCCGCAACCGCGGGGATTCATTCCCGCCATCGCAGGTATGGGTGGGGGGAAAAGTCAGGAAATCAAGCGACACGACCAGTTTTTCCATGGACTCCCTGATCTCTCCTGGCAGGTATTAAGGCGTTCGCATCCCAGGGGGAAAGAACCATTATCCTCCGGCAAGAAACGCTTGGGAACAGGATGGAGCAATACAAAACCGGCACTCTTGCCTGCTATACCGACGGGGCTTCCCGGGGAAACCCCGGTCCGGCAGCATTTGCCTACATACTGGTTGCCGGCCATGGCGAAGTGGTCGAAGAGGGCTCAGGTTTTCTTGGGAGGGCCACGAACAACGAGGCCGAGTACCGGGCGCTCATCGCCGGGCTTTCTGCCGCCGGGCGGCTCGGGTCATCTGACCTCCTGGTCTGTTCGGACAGCGAGCTCGTGGTCCGGCAGATGACCGGCGCATACCGGGTCTCTTCGCAAAGGCTGCGCCCGCTCTACATGGAAGCACAGGCCCTCACCGGCCATTTCCGGGCGGTCACTTTCCGGTCGGTGCCCCGGGAACACCCGTTCGTCGCAAGGGCCGATCTTCTCTGCAACCAGGTCCTCGATATGCACATGGACCGTTCATGAAGTGCAGGCGGTTTTGCCCCCAGGTATATGTCTTTATTTATATACCTCTAAGATAGTAAGAGAGGCAATAGTGAGGCTTTTTATGGCTGACAAAAAGAATCCAACACCTGAAACCTGCGATCAGCAGTGCGAGGGATGCCCGAGTTCTGCAACCTGCGACTCGGCAAAAGGCAAGACCGCAGGCCTTCCCAAGAAGGCAGATATCGATGTGAAACACGTTGTCCTCGTGCTTTCAGGCAAAGGGGGAGTCGGGAAATCGACAGTTTCCGTGAACCTTGCCTTCTCCCTGGCCGCCCACGGGTACAGGACCGGGCTGATGGACCTCGATATCCACGGCCCGAACCTCCCGAAGATGCTCGGGATCGAGAAACAGCGGCTCACCACCCTTGGAAACATGATCGAGCCGATACAGGTCACCGGGAACCTGTCCGTGGTCTCCATGGGCTTCCTCCTCCCTGATATCGGAACACCGGTCATATGGCGGGGGCCGATGAAGATGACGGCGATCTCGCAGTTCCTCTCCGAAGTGGACTGGGGCCAGCTCGATTTCCTGGTAGTCGACCTTCCGCCGGGAACCGGCGATGAAGCCCTCTCCATCATCCAGCTTGCGCCAAACGTCCGTGGGGCGATCATCGTCACCACCCCGCAGGACGTTGCCACCATGGACGCCCTGAAGGCCGCAAATTTTGTCGAGAAGCTCGATATCCCGGTAATCGGTATCGTCGAAAACATGAGCACGCTGATCTGCCCCCACTGCCACAAGGATATCGATCTCTTCGGCAGTGGCGGCGGAAAAAAGATTGCCGAACAGCTGGGAGTCCCGTTCCTGGGATCGATCCCCTTTGACCCGGAAATGCGGAAGGCCGGCGACGAAGGCCGCCCATTCATCATCCGGAGCAAGGACAGCCCGACCTGGAAGAGCGTTGACGCGGTGATGGAAGAACTCGTGAAGGCGGTTGAGGATTAAATGGGGTTCCGGGAGGTGCTGGAGGGGGGAGGAGAGCCCCTCGGGATCTATGATGATATCCTGGCAATCCTTGACGAAATCCAGCTATTCCCGGCCTCGATCGAGCCGATATACCGGAAGGCGATGACCTTCTCCGAGGAGGAACTCGATCGTCTCCGGTTTGCGCTCCTCCGTCTCCAGGTCTATTCGGATATCAACCGGAACATGGACATGGAACAGGCGCAGAAGATAAAATACATCTCCCAGGTGCTCGAAAAGGTCATTTACGGCTCACTCCTTCTCGAACACGAAGAGATCAACCACGGATGAACGGAGCCATCAGGAAACCCCTGCACCCTGTCTTTTTCAGAATTATTTCGTGGGTGATCATATCGGTCATATCCATTCATGTATGCGAAATACTTCTTGCCGCCCTTTTTTAACCAGGAACCTGTGCACATCCCAAAATTTTCCTGCCTGGAGATACTATTCATCGTGCTCCGGGCAGGGTTACCTGGAGAATGCCCGGGCTGTTGCTCCCGGCGATAGAAGTGGTGGTGTTGGTAGGGAAAATGGGAAAGTTGGGTCTCTCCTTCGGATTCCCTTTATCGACAGGTTGATATCTATATATGTATCTTTATGCAGGCCGCCTCCACCATTTACATCCGGGAGGATCTGAAAAAACAAACTCCAGGAACTCAAGCGTCACCCCAAAGAATCCTATAACGACGTCATCGAACGGCTGGTGTCGCTCTCGATCGATTCCGAGCCGTTGAACGACGATGCAATCCGGGGACTGGAGGAAGCGATATCAGACATCACACACCGCCGGCTCCACTCTGAAGAAGAGATCATGGCCGAATTCGGTGTAAAATGAAGTACCGGATCCTGTATACTTCCCGTGCACAAAAGGATCTCCGCAGATTTCAGGATACAACCGCCAGGCGTAAAATCCGGACCATCCACACCCTTGGAGAAGATCCTTACCTGCACGTAAGAAAGCTGGAAGGCAGTGCCCCGGACCACCCGGTCTATACCTTCCGGATCGGTCTGTATCACCGGGCGATCCTCTCCATCCACGACGAAGTCCTGATTGTCCACGTTCTCGGGACCGAGAACCGGAAGCAGGCATATCGGGATTTTTAATCATGCCCGTCCATCCTTCGTGGGATGCAAGCGACGCGGAGATCGGATTTTCGCCCGTGACCGGTGGCAGCGGGGCAGCAGCATTCACCCAGGTACTTTCGGATCAGGATCCTCGAGTAAAGTGCTGAACACTGGGTATCCGTCATCGGCGGCCGGATGCATTTCGTTCTGAAGCATTCCTGGATTGACACCATATCATATCACGATTCGCCGGTACCTGGCTGGTCGCCGCCGCCTGATGTGCCGGAAATTCGACGATAAAATACCATGGCAGCCCGATGATCGTTGCTGCGATGGCAAACACGATAATGAAGAGCATGAACGGAGCCCTCATGCTCCCACCCTTTTTCCTCCCCGGGGATAACAAAGATGTGTTCCTGCAGCAGATCTATTATCCCACGATGATTCCATGGTGAAATACTCCTTTATCGCGAGAATGCCCAATGACCCCGGGGCACTCCACACCGCAGCAGAACTCATAACCCGTTACCAGGGGAACATCAACCGTGTCCAGTTCGATCAGCGGATCGACCCCCGGACCGTTTTCTTTGAAATAACATGCCCGGATGAGTCGCGGCCCCGGATCGAGAAGGGACTTGCCCGGCTCGGGTACCTGCAGGACTCGCTCCAGCCCCTGCATGTACTGAAGTTCTCGCTCCCCCTGCCCCACGAGCCCGGCGCCCTGTGCTCCTTTCTCAATTTCACAACATCTTCGCGGGCAAACATCTGTGCCATAGATTTCGATGACCGCGGCAGGCACCCGGACCGGGTGACCATCACGCTGAGCGTCGAGGAACATGCGGCGGCAGAACGGCTCCTCGACACCCTGAAATCACGGTATCCAATCGAGATCCTCGAGTACGACAGCACCGGGAAAGAGCTTGACGATTGCGTCTTTTATCTCCGCCTGGCCCAGCAGATCAGGGAGATTTCCGGAGAGCCGCAGGACCAGTTCCTCTTCTCGTTTCTCGGGGACATCAACCACGCGGTCCAGGAGCTGATGAACCTTGGCAAGGACCCAAGAACGGTCTTCGAAAGCTTCCTCCAGACAGGCAGGACACTTACCGGGACAACCGGTGACCGGTTCTCTGCCGATATCCAGACCCTGGAACCGGCCCCTGATCTCACCCTGCACTGTATCCAGCCGCCCTGTGGCGGAAACATCTTCCTGATGGATACGCCGGACGGTATCACCGTGGTGGACACCGGTTACGGCATCTACATGGAGGATGTCGCACATCTCCTCGACGATCTCATCCCCGGGTGGAAATCCCGGCTATCTGCGCTGGTCATCACCCACGCCGATGCAGATCACTGCGGTGCGGGCGGGGCATACCCCGTCCCGGCAATGCTCCATCCCGGGACCATGGAGATCATCCGGGTCGCAAACCGCGCCTACAGGTCGCGGAGCGAGGCATCGGTCCTCGAAGAGATCTATACGACCATGATCAACCTCTTCTCGCGGTTCAACCCGCCCCTCCGGGCAATCCCGTTCAGCACCGACCCGATCGGGCACCGGGCGGGATTCCCGGTCATCGGGACGGTGGATGTGGGCCGGTACCGTTTCGAAATCCTCGAAAGCTCCGGGGGACACCTGCACGGGCAGGTATACCTGTACTGCAGGGAGGCAGGCATCCTCTTCACGGCGGACACCGTGATCAACTTCGGCCACCTCACGCCGGACCGGGCGGCCTACAACACCCTTGCCGTCATCCTGGTCACATCGGTGAATGTCGATAGCGAGCTGGCAAAACAGGAGCGGCACATGGTTCTAGACCTGGCACGGGAGTCTTCCGGGTCGTATGAGTCCGGCAGAACATCCTGCCTCCTCTGCTGCGGGCACGGGCCGGTCTCGGTCCTTTCAGGAGACGGGCTTGTCCCGTACGGGGATATACGGCACTATCACCCTGCCTGACCGGGCGGGGAGAGGACATCCAGAGCTGCGACGACCAGGGCATGGGCAGCGCCCCTGATGACCGAGGGGTCGGGAGCAAACGAGCTGCTGTGCAGGTATCCGCCGGACTCACCGCACCCGATGCGGAAATAGCAGATCGGGACCGGGGGGTCTGCCATTCCAAAGATGCCGAAATCCTCGCTTCCGGTGACCGGCTCGATCTTCCGGACCCTGTCCGGGCCAAAGACCTGCAGGAACGCCGCTGCAACCCGCCCGGTGAGCACGGGATCGTTTTTCATGGGCGGGACCGATTCGGGCAGTATGGTGATCTGTGGCAGGCGGTCCGGGGGCATCCCGGCTGCCCGGGCAGTCCCGTCGGCAACCCTGCGTATGGCGGTGAGGAGGTGGTCACGGATCTCTTTTTCAAAGTAGCGGATGTTGACCTGGAGGGAAACCTCGTCGGGGATGGCGTTGTGCTTCGACCCCCCGTGGACCGCGGCAACGGTCAGGATGGCCATCGAGGTTGCCGCAACCTCCCGGCTGACGATGGTCTGCAGGGCGAGTATGATCTGTGCGGCGAGCACGACCGGGTCGCGGGTGGTCTCCGGGTGGGCAGCGTGGCCGCCGATACCGCGGACAACCATGTCAAGCGATTCCCCGCCGGCAGATATCATGCCCTCCCGGTAACCGATATGTCCCACCGGGAGTTCGGGAGCAACGTGCAGGGCGATGGCGGCATCCGGCCAGGCGATCCGGGTGTAGAGGCCGTCGGCCATCATCCGGGCTGCGCCGGACACCGATTCCTCGGACGGCTGGCCGATCATCAGGAGCGTCCCCTTCCACGAGGAGGTGAGGGCGGCAAGCGCCCGGGCCGCCCCGACAAGGGCGGTCATGTGGAGGTCATGGCCGCAGGCGTGCATTACGTCCACTTCTTTGCCACGGGCATCCATCATCCGCACCCGGCTCTGCCAGGGAAGTCCCGTCTCCTCCTTTACGGGCAGGGCGTCCATGTCGGCCCTTATCATCAGGACCGGCCCTTCACCGTTTCGGAGGAGGGCAGCCACACCGGTACCCCCGATCCCGGGAGTGACCTCGTAGCCTGCATCGCGTAGCTTTCCGGCAAGGTGTGCGGATGTCCAGTGTTCCTGCCCTGATAGTTCGGGGTGGGCATGGAACTCACGGTAAAGTTGCTCCAGGGCCGGGAATTCCCGGTCAAGGATTTCATATGCACGGGATGCGGGGTCTGAACGGGGTTTCATCATACATCACGCTATATTTTCTGTCGGGCGGTCCTTTCTGCCATCCACCTGCTGCGGCTCATCGGGCAGGGACAGGGCTGACACGCCATCGGAAGTCTTGCTGCCCATGGAAATCGCCAGTCCTCCTGAGCGGGATCCCTGTCCCTCAGCCAGTCTCAGATAAAGGTTTGCGCCCGTATTATAAACCATGGGCGCTTCCCGGACACCACCCGAAATCGTCATGTAGTTTGCAGGAATATCCTGATCCGAAATGGTGCACAGGCCGGGAGTGCAGGACATGATGCGGCTGATGGCCACAGGGATCCGGGTCATCGCCGATCGCATACAGGATAAAGAGATCGATTCGTTCATCCACGAGATCCTTGCCGCCGACCGCATCTATGTCATGGGGGCCGGGCGGTCGGGTCTCGTGGCCAAGGCCTTCGCCATGCGGCTGATGCATGTCGGCCGGACGGCTTTTGTCGTGGGAGAGACCATCACCCCCGCGATGCGGAGAAACGACCTCCTGGTCATCTTCTCGGGTTCGGGCCGGACGAAAACCATCGCCGATATCGCCGAAACGGCAAAGGAGATCGGGGGGAGGATCGCTTTAATCACCTCAAACCGCCAGTCGCGGATCGGCACTATCGCCGATGTAATGGTTATCATCGAGAACCAGCGGGACGAGATCAGGGATGAGACCGCTGAGTTCGAAGTCCGCCAGATGACCGGTGAACACAGGTCCTTTGCACCGCTGGGGACCCTGTTTGAGACCGCATCGATGGTCTTTGCCGATGCCTGCATCTCGCAGCTGATGGAGGTCTCCGAGGTGGACGAGAAAGAACTGAAGAACCGGCATGCGAATATCGAGTAGGAAACAATCATGAAGGATTATCACGTTGCAAAACGGTGTCTCGGGATCGAGATATCGGGGATCCGGAAACTGTTTGAAGCGGCCGGACCCGGTTCGATCAACCTGGGACTGGGCCAGCCTGATTTCGATACCCCGGAGCATATCAAGGACGGGGCGATCAGGGCTATCCGGAAGGGGATGACCGGGTACACTTCGAACATGGGCATCCCGGAACTCCGGGAAGCGCTCTCCCGCAAGTTCAGGGAGGAAAACGAGCTCGAGTACCAGCCTGACCAGATCATCGTGACCGCCGGGGCGAGCGAAGCCCTCCATATCATCATGCAGGCCCTGGTCGAGGACGGCGACCGCGTGCTGTTTGCCGATCCGGGGTTTGTGTCCTACGGCTCGCTGGCCCTCATCGCCGGTGGAAGGCCCGGGGGTGTTCCCCTCGGTGCAGACCTCCGGATTGATCTCGAGGAAGCACAGGCCCTGCTTGACGGTGCACGGATCTTTGTGCTCAATTCACCAGGAAACCCGACCGGTGCAGTCGAGACAAAAGAGTCCATCCGGGCGCTCGTCGAATATGCAAACGATGCCGGTGTTACCGTGGTGAGCGATGAAGTGTATGAGCACTTCATCTATGAAGGGACCCACTGGAGCGCTGCCCGTTTCGGAGAAGATGTCATCACGGTGAATGCCGCAAGCAAGACCTATGCCATGACCGGCTGGAGGCTCGGGTACCTTGCCGGACCGAAAGAATACACGGAGCAGTGCCTGAAAGTCCACCAGTACGCCCAGGCCTGTGCAACATCGATATCACAGTATGCGGCGCTCACCGCCTATACCGGGCCACAGGACTGTGTCGGCTCCATGCGGGACGAGTACCGGTGGCGGCGGGACTACCTTTACGGGGCATTGAAGGACATGGGGATCGGGTTTCCACTCCCCGAGGGGGCTTTCTACCTCTTTGCCCCGCTTGGCAGAGACCTGACCAGCAGGGTCCTCGGGAAGGGGGTTGTCATCGTTCCCGGTGAGGCGTTTGGCGAGAATGCCCCTGGATATGCAAGACTGAGCTATGCAGCCTCGCGAAGCGACCTTCAGACTGCCGTGGAACGTATACGGGCTGCCCGGAGTGAATGATCATGGTAAGGGAATTGTTGAAAAAACTCTCAAATGCCCACGGCCTTTCCGGAAGTGAAGGCAGCGTGATGACCATAGTGAAGCGCGAACTGAAAGGACATGTCGACGAGATGTACGAGGATCCGCTCGGCAACCTGGTCACCGTCAAAAAAGGAGGCGACTTCAAGGTCATGCTCGCCGCCCACGCCGACGAAATCGGGCTGATGGTCAAATCGATCGATGAAAAAGGCTTTCTCCGGTTCGTAACCCTTGGAGGGTGGTATGCGCCGACCCTCTACAACCAGCGGGTCATCCTGCATGGCACAAAGGGCCCGGTCCCGGGCGTTCTCGGGGGAAAACCCCCTCACAAGATGGACGAGGAGGAGCGGAAGAAAGGCGTAAAAGTCGATGACCTCTTCATCGATATCGGGGCCAGGGACCGCGATGAGGCCGAGGCGGCGGGAATCGAGGTCGGCACCCCGGCCACCTTGGACAGGCAGGTGGCTGAGCTTGCCAACGGCCGGCTGACCGGCAAGGCCTTCGACAACCGGGCCGGGGTTGCGGTGCTGATTCGGACAATGCAGCAGGTCCGGTCGCCGTTCACCGTTTACGGTGTGTTCACCGTCCAGGAGGAGGTCGGGCTGAAAGGGGCACGGACGAGTGCTTACTCCATCGACCCGGACTGTGCAGTGGCAACCGATGTCACCTTCCCTGGCGACCACCCGGGCATCGACCAGATAGATGTCCCGGTGGAGATGGGGAAAGGCCCCATTATCACCATTGCCGATGCCAGCGGACGGGGGCTGATCGCCAGCCGGGCCATGGTGTCCTGGCTCAAGGATACGGCCAGGAAACATGATATCCCTGTCCAGCTGGAAGTCGGGTCCGGGGGGACCACGGATGCCACGGCAATCCACCTCGAGCGGGGAGGAATACCAAGCACCACCCTCTCGGTACCCACCCG
Organism: Methanomicrobiales archaeon; assembly: GCA_022841205.1. Taxonomy (GTDB): domain Archaea; phylum Halobacteriota; class Methanomicrobia; order Methanomicrobiales; family Methanospirillaceae; genus UBA9949. Next base: position 48,454 of record JALHCK010000010.1, read on the forward strand.
GTACATCCACTCCCCGGTTGAAGTCCTCGACCCCTCCGATGTCGCGAATGCCGCAGAGCTCCTGGTCCAGGCCCTGAAGACCAGGCCGAAACTGTAGGGCGGGCCATCTACCGTTTTTTGGCGTGAAAAGGTGCGATTCATATCCTGGAGGATTTGACGGAATGGCTACCTGGGTCAACCCATAATTTTTTTTGGTGATTCGATGGGCTCGCATTGACGAACTCCCCGGTCCTTTCTTATCTTGGGTCTCCCTACACTGCTGTGGGAGTTAATCCCCGTGCAGGAACCAGGTTTTTTAAAAACGGGGATTATATAGCGATCAATACGCCTGATGTGATGATCGATACGATTAACAACACAATACATGTCTACGTCGATATTCCCAACTGTACGGTCGTTTCCGTCCGGGCACAGGCGAAGAGGTTTGTTCCGGTCCCGGCAGGTTGATAGATAAAAATGAAGGTCGGAATGATGAGATATCCGCTGGTGCCTGCATCGGCAGTATTCTTCTGGATGCCGGTTGCCTGTTAGCCACCTTACCAACTCACCATTCAGAGAGCCTCTGTAAATCGATCTTTTTATGAAAACCCAAGGAAATGACGAGCCCGAGTAAAAGTACATTCAGACAGACCGTCTTTTGACAGGTCTCGTTGTATACTTGTGGATTCCTCGCCCCATCTTTTTATTGACAGAACGGGCACTATATCATAATAAAACACGATGTGTGTATCAGTGATTCCAAGGGGTTTAAACTCAGATCTGATGGCATATTCAATTTCGTCCATCGTTTCATTTGAAATCTCGTATCCCTCCAGGATATGCACCGTTATTTCACCCTTTGCATTGAACCCCTGACCCACAACAGGTCCGTTAGGATAATAATACTGCTCGGGGAGCAAACTTGTAAGAGTCTTACGATTCTCAGATGACTGGTTTATAAAAGAGGAGAAACCCTCTTCAGAATGAGGAGAGTTCTTGTTTGCGTTTCGTCGGATGAGATGGTCCTGATAATAGGGGGCATCGGAATGCACCGGATCCTCATGTATTTCCGGGACTATTCCCGGATCGCCGGTTGATTGCCAAAAGCCGTCGACAACGGTAATAATCGCCAGACCAATTAAAAAAACAATAATAATTTTAAACCACAACCAGCCGGCGTTTCTTTTTTCCTGCGAACTCACTGCAATCCTCCATTGGAATATTTTGTTAAAGAATACATCAACAAACTGAAAGTGTATAAAAAAAATTTACATGGAACAGATTAGCCGTAGATTAATTTACAAAGTGAATAGATAACCACGGTCAATCCCGACAATGCTGCAACTCCGCCAATAATGAACTGTTGCCGGACCATTTCATCTTGAAGCTGCATCATGAACGAAACGTCATAAATCGGGCTGGAGAAACAATTGATGAAGATAATCAGGCCCAGGGAATACACAATAAATGCAGAAATGCCCAATAAAATAATAATCCTGAACCTTTTGATATCGAATATTTGTCTTCCCTTCGATGTTATTTCATAGATATATCCCAAAGAGTTGTTTTCTCTTTGCCTGACAAGGCCTTGTTTTACCAGTAACTGCAAAGCATACTGCACATCAACGGTATTCATTTCGAGTAAACCGGCGAGATGAGTTGCTGACCTTTCCTGTTCGTTCAGCAGTAAAAGAATATCAACGAGGGAAGGCTGCAATAACACCCTGAAAGCCTGCAATTCTATCGATTTTTTCATCCCGTAACTCCCTATGAAGAACGAATTTGTAAGGCAGTTTCTACGATTGAATATTTATTGAACAACAACCATGATAACCAGCCGGTTTTGAATTGGCACTTCAACTTTGAATATCGTCTATTATAAAAATGGAAGAATCGGTTTTCATCGCGTCAGCGCGACAACACCAAGATCGTTCCAGACTTGAGAAATGGGTGATGCAACGGAATATCTACCGTGACCCCAGTGTATTCCACCCAACACACAATTTCCGGAAGAGAAATAATAAACTGGCGCCCCGCTATCTCCCAAGGCATCCATGTAATCGATATATTTGGTCAAAAAGGGTTCGACCGAAATAGGAATTGTAAAGACTCCCGTATTCAATTACAGGCCCTGATACGGCCCCCGAAGAAATACCAGACATTGTACATGTAACAAATCCTGGATCAAGTACATATTTGATATCTCGTTGAATTGCTTCGGACTCAAAAATGCTTGCTTGAACCGATGGGAATTGTACAAACGCCGAATCAGAATGTATTCCACCAACCTTTGTAACAATTCCAGCCTGGGATGGAGATCCGGGTTGGAAGATCGTGGTTCCGATAGGTCCCGCAACATGTCCTGCAGTCACATAACCCAGATTTCCAGATCTATCACGAGCTGCATACCCCAGGGTGCCCTGTCCCATTCTGTTCGATATCAAAATCCCTCCTATAACCGGGCGCCAGACATCAGATCTGGATTTATGAAGAATTGGGATGATATCAGACATGAAGACAAGGGATATGTCATCGATACCGTGTTCTTTTCCCGTTGTTCGAATTTGGAATTCAATCTCATTCATTGTCTCCTTCGAAATCGAGGTATTTTCTTCAACATGAACGACTATATCGCCAAGATAATTATAACCAAGTCCAATGATTGGACCTTTTGGATAATAGTAGAGGTCCATGAAAGATTCATCGGAACTACGAACAATCGTTCGTAAATTACTGTAAAATTCCTGTTTTAATGTATCATCTGCAGGAACTGTTGCCTTTCCGCTTTGTTGGATGAGATAAGGTGAATAATATATAGCAGAATCTCCCGTTATTTCACTATTGCCGATATCATATGCCGAGCATAGCCCGACAAGGAGTATCACGATCAGGAATCCAGATACTCCTCTGAAGAATCGATTGGGTTTCATATGTTACACCTGAATGATTCGATTATCCAGAAAGAAATAAGGCCCTATGTCTTTTCAGAATTCTTAATCTGTACAAAACGATTTTAATGGAAAGAATAACTATAAAATCTGTAGAAAAAATTCTTAAAAAGAATTATTGTTCCTATAATAACAAATATCGCCCCAATAATCAATTGAATAGACAAATATGGGTTCAATATAGGAAATATGGATGAAGCGGATAGTCTTGGTAAAGAAAAAATATTCGTTATCAGGATCACTCCCGCCGAATAGGTAATTAATCCCGTAGCGATCATTAACACGATATTATCATCTTTATCCGGCTGAATGAGGTGTTTCCCCTTTTCTGTCAGTGTATAGTAAATCCAGATGTTTTCCGTCTGCACCGGAATCACAAGGTCGTTCTCAACCAATTTTTGTAAGTGGTAATATGTATTCGCTCTTGACAGGGAGGTCATTTTTGCTAATTCACCAAGAGTCCTTCGTTGTATGTTCAATGATTTGAGGATGTTGATTCTTGGAGAGGAGGAAAGACTGAATAGAATATCCCGGTTGATAATAATTTTCATTCTAAATAATAGTAAAATAAATGAGTTATTTAAGCTTGCTTATTTCTGTATCGAGCTACTTAATTCATAATTATAATCATCATCCCACCTTTCGCACGTGACCAAGTGATTTTGCAGAATTAAATACTCAGGTTTATATCTGAGTATGCAATGTTTTTTTTGTGCAAGAAAAATACCAATTCGCCTCAGATAATCTCTCATCCCGGCAAATAGGCCATCTTGGACTGTTTTCAGGCATCATATACGAACTGGGGATCACCCAAGTACTGGACCAGGAACTCCCCAAGACAAAGAACCACGCGCTTTCCCATTCAGACATCATCATGGCCATGATCCTGAACGGACTCGGGTTCAACGAAGGGAGTGTGCAGATAAAGCTGTAAAATTGAAGAGTCCTGTATCCACACTCAATTGACAAATGGAGGAATACAGGGCGATGAATAATGAAGACCTCGTAGTAAATTACCTTACCGATAACGAAAGGGAATGAAGAAGGTCATCACCTGGTTTCTGAATAAGGTGATGCAGAGAGTGGCAGATGATCTGGCCGGGGCCGGGAGATATGAGAGGGCAGGGTCAAGACGTACCTATCGGAATGGGACAAGGCCACGATCTCTGAAATCACGATATGGCCTTGGATAACCATTATTGAGGGACATTCCGATCGAGACTAGTGTATTTGAGCGATATTCGAGAGTGGAAAAGGCTCTTGGGAATGCCATCATTGAATCTTTTAAGTATCGGGGAGCATTTCCTTTCCCCACCGCAATTCTCTGCTCGTTCTGGTATCCGAAGTCGTTTGCCACTCAGTTATCCAGTTCAGATTGTTAAGCTACTATCTATAAATTCTGAAATTTGAAAATACCGGCTCGATTACCTGATGATGTCAGACATGGTCATGAAATACCAAGTTACCGCATCGATCTTTTGTACATTTGATATTCATTCCCAATGAAGGCGCATAAAGCGGAATAAAGCCTGATTTTTCGTCATCTTTGAGGGAAATGTTTATATACAATACAAGAGACGTTATCTTGAATACATTTATATCATGAATTTGAGGCCCGGAACGGGTCTCATTTCGTGATTGGCGAATGTATACTCACATGCATGTTGAGGTGTTCATATGAACATGAAAGGGGTACTGCAGATTGCAATAGTGATGCTGGCAGCCACCCTGCTCGTGCTCCCGGTCTCCGGGGCATTTGCAGTGACCAACATCACCCCTGGCAACGGGTTAAATACCGGGACGGTATTCATCACCAACCTGTCAGGGACTGACCTTCCCGAAGACGCCAGCGTGAGGCTCACGCTCGCCGGGGAGGACAACATAACGGGCCAGTACATCACGTGGACAGGTCCGGAAAGAATCACCTGTGTGTTTGATCTAAAAGGTGCAACAGCAGGTGACTGGGACGTAGTTGTTGTGAATAACACCGGTGGTGACGAAGGAGTCTTAGCCGCCGGGTTCTCTGTCCGGAACCCCGCTCCCGGGGTCACAGGCATCAGTCCGAAGGTGGGTTTGAATACCGGCACTGTAACCATAACAAACCTGTCGGGTGCAAACTTCCTCCCCGGAGCAGGGGTTGTCCTCTCGATGTCCGGCCAACCCAATATCACCGGCACCGGGGTGCTGGTTGATAGTCCGGACAAGATCAGGTGCGAGTTCAACCTCACCGATGCGGCTACCGGCGAATGGGGCGTTGTGGTCACCAACACCGATGGCCAGTCCGCAACGCTGGCTGAAGGGTTCAGGGTCCGTTATCCGGCACCGGCTGTGACCGGCATCTCCCCGGGTTCCGGGAAGAACAATGAAGTCATCGGGATCACCAACCTTGCCGGTTTAAACTTCAGGGATGGGGCTACCGTTGTCCTGACCCGCGACGGTGAGACGAACATCACCACCATCAACAACCCCATCGTCACTCCGACAAAGATCCTCTGCTTCTTTGACCTCAACGGCAAGGAGGTAGGGGCATGGGACGTGGTGGTGACAAATCCCGATGGGCAGCATGCCAGCTACCCTGGCGGGTTCCAGATTCTCTATCCGGAAGCACCGACCGTGACCGGGATTGATCCCGACAGCGGGGAGAACGTAGGCACAGTCACCATTACCGACCTGTCAGGAACCGGGTTCCAGCCGAATGCCACGGTAAAACTGACCCGCTCCGGCCAGTCGGACATACCGGGAACTTCGGTAGACGTGGCCAGCTCGACTTCGCTCACCTGCAATTTTAACCTCTCCGGTGCAAAAACGGGGACCTGGAATGTCGTCGTCATAAACAAGGACGGCCAGTCAGCCACCCTTGCCGGGGCATTCACCATCACCTACCCGGCACCAGCCATCTCCGATGTTACTCCCAAAACCGGCCTCAACTCCGGCCCGGTGAACATCACCAACCTCTCGGGGGCAGGATTTCTCAACGGGGCAACAGTCACCCTTTTCCGTGCCGGGAAACCGGATATCGTGGCATTCCCCGTGACCGTGGAATCCCCGGAACGCATCTCCTGCACGTTCAACCTGCTTGGGGCAGAACCGGGGCTGTGGGGAATCCGTGTTGTCAACCCCGACTCGCAGGACGCTGAGTTGCCGGATTCGTTTTCGATCGCCTATCCCGCACCGTCCCTCACCGGGATTTCACCCCTGTCCGGGACAGCGGGAGAGATCCTCCCTGCGGCGGTGAACGGCAACTTCTTCCGCCCCAATGTCACGGTCACCCTGACAAGGACGGGAGAGCCCAACGTATCGGCCACAGTGTCCATGGTAACCCCGGCAAAGATCAACTGCACGCTCGACCTTTCCACGGCAAAAGCCGGGCTCTGGGACCTTACCGTGACCAACCCGGACGGCCAGTCAGAAAGTCTCCAGGATGCATTCAAGGTGGACAACCCTGCACCGGTTGTCAGCAATGCAGCACCTGACACGGGAATAAACAGCGGCAATACAGGGATCATCACCCTGACCGGGACAGGTTTCCTTGACGGGGCGACGGTGAAGCTTGCCCGGGACGGCCAGCCTGACGTTTCTGCCAAAGGAGTACCGGTGGTGGAGAACAGGACTGCAATCCTCTGTTTCTTTGACCTGACCGGGGTGAAGGTCGGGCCCTGGGACATCGTCGTCACCAATATCGATAACCTATCCGGCACACTGGACGGCGGATTCTTTGTTTTTTATCCGGCACCTCCTGCAATAACCGGCATAGCCCCTGCCTCGGGTGTCAATTCCGGCCCGGTGGCAATAACCAACCTTTCAGGAACGGGGTTCCAGCCAGGCGCAACCGTGACCCTGGTGAAATCCGGGGAGACTTCGATCCCGGGAACAGTAGTGTCGGTAGCGTCTCCCGGACGCATCACCTGCAATTTCAACCTGGCCGGTGCAAAGACCGGAGACTGGGACGTTGTGGTCAGGAATGATGATGGGAAGCAGGGCACACTTGCCGGAGGCTTTGCGGTCCGCTACCCTGCGCCGGAAATACTGGCCATCACTCCCCCGTCAGGTTTCAATAACGGCACGCAGTTCATCACCAACCTCTCCGGAAGCGGGTTCCTGCCCAATGCGACAGTCAGGCTGACAAGGATCAACCAGTCAGACATCGTCGCCACGGGTGTCACGGTCGTGAATTCCGGCAGGATTACATGCCTAGTCGATCTTTCCGGAAGGGAAACCGGGCCATGGAACGTGGTGGTGAGCAATACCGATTCACAGTACGGCATCCGGACAAACGCCTTCACCATCGAAAACCCGTATCCCACGGTGAGCAGCATCACTCCCAGCAGGGGTGCGAATAATACCGCCGTCCTGAACTGTTCTGTCACCGGCACCGGGTTCCTTGAAGGTGCTTCAGTCCACCTTACAAAGGCCGGCGCAGCCCCTATCACCGCAACATCTGTGAACGTGGAGAGCCCGGCAAAGATTGCCTGCACGTTTAACCTCACGGGCAGGGAACCCGGAAGGTGGAACGTTGTCGTGGTCAACTACGACCAGAAATCCGGCGCTCTCGGGTCAGGGTTTGAAATAACGCAGCCCCAACCGGTCCCCGAGTTCACGGCAGAGCCCATTTTCGGCACTGCTCCCCTGACAGTCCGGTTCATCGACCAGTCGACCAACAGCCCGAGCCTCTGGCTCTGGAACTTCGGTGACGGGACGACCGTGGCAGGACTCGACCAGCAAAACCCGGTACATACCTACCAGCAACCCGGGCAGTACACCGTCCTACTGCAGGCGACCAACAGGGGCGGCTCAGCCCAGCTCGTGAAGCAGGCATTTATCACCGTCGTATCCACTCCGATCGCGAGTTTCACCGCCGAACCAAACCGGGGGACTTCGCCGTTGCTGGTGCAGTTCAACGATACATCGAGCGGAAAGCCTGTAAAGTGGTTCTGGAGCTTTGGCGATGGCGGATTTTCCACCCAGGAGAACCCCTACCACCTCTACCAGAAAGCCGGGAACTATACTGTATCCCTGACCGTTTATAACCAGGCAGGATCGGATACTGTTACAAAAACAGACCTTGTCAGGGCAACTTCACGCCCCGTGGCAGCGTTTACCGCCAACCGGACGGCAGGAGTTGCTCCTCTCACGGTCCAGTTCACCGACCTCTCCGAGGGATCTCCCACCAGCTGGTCATGGAAGTTCGGGGATGACGGAGGGTTCACCGAGCAGAATCCTGTCCGTGTCTTTACGGATCCGGGCGTCTATTCCGTGCAGCTGACCGTTTCCAACAGTGCCGGTACAAGCACCGAGGTGAAAGAGGGCTATATCACGGTGAACCAGCACCTGACGGCCGACTTCGACTTCACGGTGAGCAACCATGACATGACCGCTCCGCTCACCGTTGCCTTTACCGACCGGACGATCGGAAAGCCGGTCAGCTATGCCTGGAGGTTCGGTGACGGTTTCAGCACGAACGAGAGAAACCCAATCCATAACTACCAGAACCCCGGGACATACGCCGTCACCCTTTCCGTGCACGACCTAGTGGCGAGCACTTCGGTTACAAAGACCATCGTGGTGAAGTCTCCCCTGAAAGCGGAATTCTATGCCGACCCTGTCAGGGGATCGGCACCGCTAACGGTTGTCCTGACAGATACATCCGTGGGACACCCGGTGCAGCGGTACTGGGTAATCAACAAGGGACTGAGTGTCACCGTTCTGAACCCTGGCAACAGTAAGGAAGTATACACCCTCAACGAGCCCGGCACATACAATGTCACGCTCAATGTAACCGATACCTTCGGTTCGTCGAGCGAGATCACGAAAACCAGATATATCGAAGTCCTGGAATTCCCGCCCGAATAGGGTTGGAATTCCCCCTACACCCTTTTCTCTGAATAACTGACCGGCGTTAGTGTTCCTGCCGCTCCTTCAGGCTCCGGATCCTGTCCCGGATACGGATTGCTTCCTCAAACTCGAGGTTTTCGGCAGCTACCTTCATCTTCGCCTCGAGTTCGATGACAAGGTTCGGGATGTCCTGCCGCGGGATATGCCGGGTATCTCTCAGGTCAACCTCCTTTTCAGGGATGGCCTTGATGATGGTTTCAGGCACGATCCCGTGGACCCGGTTGTAGTCCATCTGCAGGACTCTTCTCCTCTCGGTCTCGGTGACCGCCGTCCGGATGGAATCGGTGACCGAATCGGCGTAGAGGACCACTTTCGCATTGATGTTTCGTGCCGCCCGCCCGATTATCTGGATGAGGCTTCGGGCATCGCGGAGGAAACCCTCTTTGTCGGCATCGAGTATGCCTATGAACCCCACTTCCGGGATGTCAAGCCCTTCCCGGAGCAGGTTGATCCCCACCAGGACATCGAACTTCCCGAGCCGGAGCTGCCGGATGATCTCTGTTCGCTCCAGGGTATCGATCTCTGAATGGAGGTAGCGGGTCCGTATCCCTTTGCGGGCTAAAAACTCGGTCAGTTCTTCGGCAAGGCGCTTGGTGAGCGTGGTGAGGAGGACCCGGTCGCCCCGGGCAATCGCGACCTGTATCTCCCGCATCACGTCATCGGTCTGGCCGGTTATCGGGCGGATCTCGACTACAGGGTCGATCAGTCCTGTGGGGCGGATGATCTGTTCGACCACGTTTGACGAGACGGAAAGCTCGTATGGCCCCGGGGTCGCGGACACGAAGACCACGTGGCGCATGTACCGCTCGAACTCGCGGAACATCAGCGGCCGGTTATCAAACGCGCTTGGCAGGCGGAACCCGTAATCGACGAGGGCCTCTTTCCGCGACCTGTCGCCGCGGTACATCCCGTGGAGCTGGGGGATGGTCTGGTGGCTCTCATCTATGAAAAGCAGGAAGTCTTCGGGGAAGTAGTCGAGGAGGCAGTATGGTTTCTCCCCGGGTTTCCGGAAGTCGAAGTGCCGGGAGTAGTTCTCGATCCCCTTGCAGGTCCCGGTCTCCTCGATCATCTCCAGGTCGTAGAGCGTGCGCTGTTCGAGCCGGTGGGATTCGAGCATCCCGAGCTCCGGGAGACGCTGGTCCAGTTCCTCGCGGATCGATGAGAGTGCCTGTTTCTGGAGTTCCGCAGGGATGACATAGTGCCGGGCAGGAAAGACGTGGAAGTAGGTCATCTTCTCCACCAGGTCCCCGGTCGCCCGGTCGATCTCCGATATCCGCTCGATCTCGTCGCCGAAGAGCTCGATCCGGATGATGTTATTGTAATACCCGGGGACGAGATCGATTGTATCTCCCTTCACCCGGAACCGGCCCGGGACCAGCTCAAGGTCGTTTCGCTCGTAGAGGCTCGAGACGAGGCTTGAAAGAAGGTCTTTCCTGCTGACCCGGTCTCCTTTGCTGATCTCAAAGCCCATGTTCCGGTAATGTTCCGGCCGGCCGAGACCGTAGATACAGGATACCGATGCCACGATGATGACATCAGGGCGGGAGAGGACAGACGCGGTCGCCGAGAGGCGGAGCTGCTCGATCCGGGGGTTGATCTGGGCATCCTTCTCGATATACTGGTCCCTCTGGGGTATGTAGGACTCGGGCTGGTAGTAATCGTAATAAGAGACGAAGTATTCCACCCGGTTCTCCGGGAAGAACTCTTTGAACTCGTTCCAGAGCTGGGCAGCAAGGGTCTTGTTGTGGGCGATGACCAGCGTCGGTTTCCGGACCCTGGCGATCACGTTGGCCATGGTATAGGTCTTCCCAGACCCGGTCACCCCAAGAAGGGTCTGGAACCGGTCGTTTCGTTCCAGGCCTTCGACAAGGCTGTCGATCGCCCCGGGCTGGGATCCGCGGGGAGGAAACGGGGCATGCAGCGAAAAGTCTGTCATGCCGTCATCTCCTTTTTCCGGAGCAGCCGGTGATAGGCGATGGCGAAACGGTGGGCCTCGTCCCTGATCTCCTGGAGGTAGAGCGATGCCTTCTCGTTTCGGGAGAGTGGCAGGGGGTGTGCACTGCCAGGGACATAGACCTCTTCGTTCTTCTCGGCAAGGGCGATCACCGGGACTCCGAGCCCTAACTCGTTCAACACTTTCTGTGCGGCATTCATCTGTGTCCTGCCGCCATCGATGAGGATCAGGTCGGGGAACTCGCCTCCCTCTTTTACCAGGCGGGTATAGCGCCGCCGCACCACTTCGGCGATCGATGCCGGGTCATCGATCCCTTCAACGGTCCTGATCCGGAACCGCCGGTAGTTGCTCTTGTCGGGGCGGCCGTCCCGGAACCGGGCCATGGACCCTGCCACCGATGAGCCTGAGAGGTGCGAGATATCGAAGCACTCGATGACTGACGGGGGCGAATCTAGGGTGAGCGCTTCCTGGAGCTCGAGGATCTTTGCCTGGCCTCCGAGGAATACCGCCTCGATGTTTCGGGAAACAAGGTCAAGCAGCCGCTTCTTGGCCCCGATCCTCGGCACGGTGACCGTTACCTTCTTTCCCTTTTTAACCGAGAGGAACTCGGCCAGGGAATCTCCGGGCTCTTCGGGGACGATCAACTCGGCCGGGACCGGGTTATCCGAGTAGTACTGGACAAGGAACTCCTCGAAAAAGTCCGGGTGCCAGTCAAAGGAGAACTCGCTCTTGTTCCCAAGAACCCCACGGTAGACGTTGAAGAGCATGAGGCTGACAGTCCCGGAATGGACTGTATAGTTGATGATATCCTCGTCGCCTTCCTTTCTCCGGGAGATATCCTGCCGCTCCGAGAGGCGTTCCAGGGCCCGGATCTGGTCGCGGACAAGGAGTGCATGTTCGAATTGTTCAGAGGCCGCTGCGGCACCCATCTCTTCCCGGAGCGATGCGAGGAGCTCTTTTGTCTTTCCCTTCAGGACAAGGGAGGCCTTCCGGACGGAGTCATCGTAGCATTCCTCAGTCACCATGCCGAGACACGGTGCACTGCAGGTGTGGATGTGGTAGCGGAGACAGGCGCGTTTGGGGAGGGTCCTGCAGGTCCGAAGCCTGAAGGTCTTTCGCACGATATCCCGGATGTAGTCGCGTTCGGATGCCGAGACAAAGGGGCCGAAGAACCGGCCGTCACCGGTCGCCCTCCTGGCAATCCTGATGGCCGGGAAGGGTTCTCTGGTAAGCTCGATATATGCGTACTGCTTGGCGTCCCTGAGGTTGATATTGAACCGTGGCTGGTGTCGCTTGATCAGGGTATTTTCAAGGATGAGCGCCTCGACCTCGGTCCCGGTCACGATGAAGTCAAGACCGGTGGCCGCCGAGAGCATCATGGCCGTCTTCTGGTCAGACCCGGTCTTCCGGAAATAGCTTGCCACCCGTTTCTTCAGGTCTTTTGCCTTGCCCACGTAGAGCACCTTTCCTTCCCCGTCTGAAAAGAGGTAGCAGCCGGGGTCGTGGGGAAGGAGGGGCGGGGCGGGGATCATGGTTTTTCAAGTATCTTTTTCAGGAACATGCCGGTATAACTCTTGTCGTCCGAGGCCACCTCTTCAGGGGTGCCCGTGGCGACGATGGACCCGCCCTCGTCGCCCCCTTCCGGGCCGAGATCGATGATATGATCGGCGGACTTGATGATATCGAGGTTGTGCTCGATGACCACCACGGTGTTTCCCTTGTCAACCAGCCTGTTCAGGACCGCGATAAGTTTTTTCACATCGTGGAAGTGCAGCCCGGTGGTCGGTTCATCGAGGAGATAGAGGGTCTTTCCCGTGGCTTTCTTGGAGAGCTCCCGGGTGAGCTTGATCCGCTGGGCCTCCCCGCCGGAGAGGGTAGTCGAGCTCTGGCCGACCTTGATATAATCGAGTCCTACCGCCGAGAGGGTCTCGAGCTTGTGGCGGATGGACGGGACATTGGCAAAGAGCTGGAGGGCCTCTTCAACGGTCATGTCCAGCACGTCGGCAATCGATTTTCCCTTGTATTTCACATCAAGGGTCTCGCGGTTGTAGCGTCTCCCCCGGCACTCCTCGCACTCTATGTAGACGTCGGGGAGGAAGTTCATCTCGATCTTTATCAGGCCGTCTCCCTGGCAGGCCTCGCACCGGCCGCCTTTCAAGTTGAAAGAGAACCTTCCCGGCTTGTAACCCCGGATCTTTGCTTCCTTCGTTTCGGAAAAGACCCTCCGGATCTCATCGAAGACCTTCGTGTAGGTGGCAGGGTTGCTCCGCGGCGTCCTCCCGATCGGGCTCTGGTCGATGACGATCACCCGGTCGATCTCCGAGTCGAGTTCGAGGCTTTGGTATGCGCCGGGTGTGACCCTTGAGTGGTAGAGCTTTTTCTGGAGGGCCTGGTACAGGGTGTCGTAGACGAGAGTCGATTTCCCGCTGCCCGACACACCGGTGATCACGGTAAATACGCCGAGGGGGATCTCGGCAGTGATATCTTTCAGGTTGTTCTCCCGGCACCCGGTAATCCGGAGGTAGCGGTCATGGGGACGCCGCGTTTCCGGGGTCTCGATGGAAAGCGCCCCGGAGAGGTACTGACCGGTAAGGGAAGGCCGGCTCTTTTCGACCTGGCGGGGGGTTCCCTTCGCCACCACGTGGCCCCCGTGCACCCCGGCACCCGGGCCCATGTCCACCACGTAATCGGCGCTTCGGATAGTATCTTCGTCGTGTTCGACAACAACGAGGGTGTTTCCAAGGTCGCGGAGGCGGCGGAGGGTGTCGATAAGCTTCTGGTTGTCTTTCTGGTGGAGGCCGATGGAAGGCTCATCGAGGACATAGAGAACGCCCATCAGGTTCGACCCGATCTGCGTGGCGAGACGGATCCGCTGGGCTTCGCCTCCGGAGAGGGACCCGGCATTCCGGGAGAGGGTGAGGTATCCAAGGCCCACTTTTTCCAGGAAATCGAGCCTGCTCGTTATCTCCTTCAGGATCTGGCGGGCAATATCCCTCTCTTTGGCGGTCAGCCCGAGGTCGCGGAAAAAGCGGATACAGGATGAAACCGACAGGTCGGTGATATCGATGATCGAATAATCGTGGATCCTGACCGCAAGCACCTTTCCTTTCAACCTTTTGCCGCCGCAGACCGTGCAGGGCGAGATCCGCATGAACTTCTCGAGCTCCCGTTTCCTGTACTCGGACTGCGTCTGGTGGTAGAGCCGCTCGGACTGGGGGACGAGCCCTTCCCATTCACCGGTATGGGCAAAGTGGCCTTCCCCGTTCTTCACCCGCATCGAGAACCGGATACGGTCGGATGATCCGAACATCAGGGCGTTGTATTGCTCCACGGTCAGGTCCTTGATCGGGGAGAAGATTGAGAACCCGTGGTGGCGGGCCACTGCGGCGAGGTACTGGCTCCGGTACCCGTCCAGGAAGTTCCGGTACAGGGCAACAGCGCCATCGGCAATGGAGAGGGATTTGTCGGGGATGATGAGGTCGGGGTCAAAGTCCATCCGGAACCCGAGCCCGTTGCATTCCTCGCAGGCCCCAAACGGGCTGTTGAAGGAGAACATCCGGGGCTGGAGTTCTTCGAAGGTCATCCCGCATACCGGGCAGGCCATGGTCGAGGAGAAAGTGGTCTCTTTTCCCGAAGAGTCGACCGAGATCAGCAGTCCTCCCGATTTTGAAAGCGCGTTCTCGCAGGCCTCGACGAGCCGTGTGCGGTCGGAGACATCCAGGCGGTCGATTACCACTTCGATATCGTGTTTCCGGTAGCGTTCGAGCGTGAATTCCTCGTCTGTCCGGCGGATATCCCCGTTGATCCTGATCCTCATGTAACCTTCGCGGTGAAGGTCTCTTGCCAGCTGCTGGTATGTCCCTTTCTTCTGCCTGACGACCGGGGCAAGGATGGTGACCATCCCCGTGGTCCCGCCGGCAATGAGGTCGGCGATGCGTTCCGGGGACTGGGCCTCGATCCGGATGCCATGCTCCGGGCAGTAGGGGACTCCGATCCGTGCGTAGAGGAGCCGGAGGTAGTCGTAGATCTCGGTGACCGTCCCGACCGTGCTCCGGGGGTTTTTGCTGGTGCTCTTCTGTTCGATGGAAATGGCCGGCGAGAGCCCTTCTATGGCGTCCACATCGGGCTTGCTCATCAGCCCGAGGAACTGGCGGGCATAAGCTGAAAGCGATTCGACGTAACGCCTCTGGCCCTCGGCATAGATGGTGTCGAAGGCAAGCGTTGACTTTCCGGACCCCGAAAGCCCGGTGATCACGATGAACTTGTCCCGGGGAAGCTCGACGGTGATATTCTTGAGGTTATGCTGCCGTGCTCCCCTGATGACGATATTCTTCATTATCTGCGGGATCAGGTTCTCCCTGGGAGCATAAAGAGATCATCTTCATGGAAAGCCCGCTCCGTAACTTCCCTCCGCAAGGGTGAACCTTAAACCCCCACTCTTCCCAGTAATGTGGGACTATGACGGAGGGATCTTCATCAAGCAGGTGTACGTGATCGGCCACCGCCAGCCTGATTGCGACAGCATCGCGAGCGTGATCGGGTACACGGCGTTGCTCAACCGTCGCGACCCCGGGAAATACATCCCGGCGTATTCGGGCGACCTGAACGCGGAGACCCGGTATGCCCTCTCATTCTTCGGCCTCGAATACCCGTTCCTGGTCACCACGCTTGAGCCGTGCGTGAGCGACATCCCATTTTTCTATACAGTGAGGGCCGCGTCAGACATGCCGACCATCGATGTGGCGGCCATGATGGACGAATACGATACAAGGAACATACCGATAACCGATTCCGATGGCCGGTTCCTGGGGATCGTCTCCGAGTACGGGCTGGCCAAGGCCTATGCCACACCCCGGACGGAGGCCCGGCTTTCCATCGGCCCGATCGGGCTTTCGTCCCTGGCCCGGATCCTCGATGCCAGGATCTGTAACCGGGGGCAGGAAGAGATCTCGGGCAAAGTCGCTATTGTGATTGACGCCCTCCACGTGGCCCTCTCCCGGCTGACCAGCAACGACATCGCTGTCGTGGGGGACAACGAACCGGTCCAGCTGGCACTGATATCTTCAGGGATTGCTGCGCTCGTTATTGCCGAGGGAGCGCCGGTGGGGGACCGCATGATCGAGTCTGCCCGGGAGAAAGGGGTGTCTGTCCTTGCAAGCCCGCTCGATGCATTCTCCGTGGCAAGGATGATGCACCTCTCGCTTCCGGCCGGGCAGGTGCTGGCAACCGATGTCCCGGTTCTCCGCCCCGGCGACCCGTTGGCCTATGCAAAGAAGCTCGTGACCGACTCGAAGTACCGGACCGGGTGCGTGGTGGACGCTGAAGGCCGGCTCATCGGCATGATCTCCCGGAACACTTTTCTCGAGGAGATCCAGAAACAGGTGATCCTCCTCGACCACAATGAATACGCCCAGGCCGCGGACGGGATAGAGTCTGCGGAGATCCTGGAGGTAATCGATCACCACCGTCTCGGCTCGATCTCCACGCTCAAACCGGTGCGGTTCCAGAACGAGCCGGTAGGGTCCACATCGACCATTATTTCCGGCAAGTGGATGGAGGCCGGGGTCGAGCCCGGGTACCCGGTTGCAGGCCTGCTTCTTGCCGGCATTCTCTCCGACACCCTGGTGCTGAAGATGTCGACCACCACCGCGGTCGATGAAGAGGCTGTCGCCTGGCTGGCCCGGATAACCGGTCTTGACCCGGTTGTATTTGGGACCGAGCTGATCAGGCAGGGGATGGACTTCGAGAACACCCCTGTCCAGGTAATACTCTCCCGGGACACCAAGGACTACTCCCTTTTCGGGATCGACCTGACCATATCGCAGGTGATGATGACCTCGGGCGGGTTCCTCGAGGGAAGGACACAGGAGATAACAGCTGCCCTCGAGCGGCTCCGGAATGAAAGCCGGGTGCAGCTGTTCGTGGCCCTCTTCACCGATGTAATCAGGAACAGGAGCCACCTTTTTGCGGCTGGCGATCCTGCCCTCCTCTCTGCCCTTGGTTATGCCGATCAGCCGGTAGTGCTCGAAGGGGTCATGTCCCGGAAGAAGGAGTTCCTGCCGGACTTGGGCCAGAAGCTCCGGAACCTGTGACGGTTTTTTACAAACAGTTTTTCCGGGCAATCCTGTGATGGCCGGGATATGCACGGAGTGACGTTTTCAGAGCCTGCCGGATCGGAGATTAAAAGTGACCGGGATCTTTGACCGCCACCGAAGAAACCGTTATTCTCCGGTTCCCGTATCCTCTTCGTCGATGACCTGGAGTTCCCAGTCGTCCTCATCAAAGACCATCATACCCGCTCCTTCGCAGACCGGGCATTCGACAGTCTCGGGCACATTCCGGCAGGCATCCTGCTGCATGCCCTCATCCTCCCCTGCCTGCTCATCGGTCGGGATATGGAAATACCGCCTTACCTCGTGCGAGGGGAGGGCCTGGCAGATGTGGTACTGCCTGTTTGGTATCATGCCCGTGCCCTTGCACCGGCGACACCTGAGGATGATCATCTGGTTAAGTACGTGTATGTAATCCCTGATAAGTGGATCAGAAATGGTCTCTCCCAGGACCCCGGCCACCTGAAGAATGCATCCGCATGGCGGCCGGAGGAGCTTGCAGGTATGGCCTGGATTTCACCGCTCCCCAAGGTACACGGCATCCTTCACGTCCTGGAAATGCGGGTCTCCGGTGACTACCTGGTGCCCGGCTGCCCGGGCGGTTTTGCAAAGGCTTTCAATATTTTCCTCACCCTCCATGGGTAATCGGACCTGGGTGCATAAACGATCTCTGTGCCAGAACCGGAACTGTTCACACGACGATCCATACAGTAAAAATTTGATTATTTTCCATGAATCCGATCTCACCCTACTGCAGAACCTTCCGAAATGCCAGTGCTGCAATACACCCCGCAACCAGCGTAAAACAGGTAAAGCCGGGCGATGATGTCGGGGGTACTGCATCGCTCTGGTTCGATGAATTATTTACAGGCGAGTGAGAGATGCTCCTGCCCGTATCATTCATACCGTGCTCTCCTGGGCGTGATGGCAGGGTATAAAGCACGACCTCGCGAGGTTCCCTGGACCAGTCGTCTCCCGCACCACGTGTATATATGATATACTCCCCTGAGATGACCGGATGGGAAAGCCCACGCTGGAAAGGAGTGATCTGGGTCTTTTCTCCGGTACGAAGGTCCATTACCATGATCGCATTTCTCTCTTCCCTGATATCCAGAGGATTCCTGGACTGTAACCAGACAATCCTTTCATCCGAGATGGGAGGCAAATGTCCCTGGTGTATGCTCCCCTGCCCAATGATGGTCCTGTTCCGGGAAGAGATGGAGTAGTGGATGATCGTATGGATCCCATGGATCTTCTCTGTCCATACCACATCGTCGCCAGAAATATACGGAATGCTCTTTACCGGGTTTTCCGTAGGCAGACGCTCCTCTTTTCCTTCCTTTAGATCGAAGAGATAAAGTTCCGGGTCGTTTACACCACCGGAGCGATAATCTTTCCATAGTATGAAGTTACCGAAAATCATGGGGCTGTTCTGGTTGCCGGGCGAACCAGTCGGGAGGTACTGCCTCTCTCCTGTGGTCAGGTTGAGGATGACGATCTTTCCCCCGTCAACACCGGAGTGGGCAAGCCCCTCGTGCTCGGTCCAGGCAACCTGGTCCCCGTCAATAGAGGGATTCTGGTTGAACCTGAGGTCGGAAACGGGGAGGGATGCATCATCCTGGTTGGTAAGTTGAACCAGGGTTCCTGTAGTGACATTCATCAACATGATCCCTTTTCCGCTGAACACAACCCGGTCACCAGAGATTTTCGTCGTTTCAACCTGGTGCACGACGGGAATCGTGCTGTCCTCTGTAAGGTTATATCCGTAAAGCCCCCGTTCAGAAGCACTCAGGTATTTATTATCCTGGAGCCAGAAAAGCCGGTCTCCTTCCAGGGTCATATAGAACGGTTCTTCCGAAAGAGTAAAGAGAACGGCCTCTGTTCCAGGTACGGGTTCTGCGCTGATAGTCAAAGGAATAGTGACCAGACAGATAATGACTATCAGGAGACCGTTGGAATGTCGATAGTTATTCATGGCTGAAAAAATGGTTAGGGGAAGCTGAACACCGGAGTGTCGTCATAGTCCTCTGCATAGTACGGTGTCGGAATATATCCCCATGCATGGACACAGTACTGGCCATTCGCGGGATATAACTTATCTTTCGATGCGGGAACCGACCATACCCCCTGCTGGGAACTCGCTGATGTCGAATCGACAGTTTGTCCGGAGTCCCGGTCAATCAGGAATGCTTCGACGTAGATGTACCAGGGAGGGTTCTCCAATCCTGATGCCGTACAGTTACCCCCAAAACGGATGGTCCTCCAGTCAGACTTGCATCCGTTCGCACTGACAGTAACCGTGGCACGATCAGGGGCCGGCTGTTCATTTTTTGGTGTTGGCTCTTTTCCCCACCAGGTCATCTTCTGGCCTGCCATGTTCTCCTTGTATGAATCGGGAATCCCGACAAGATCTGCCATGTTCTCCTTGTATGAATCGGGAATCCCGACAAGATGTTCCGGGTGGACCATCTCCATGTATTCAAGGACGGTAATATCCTTTCCATGGAGTTCATTGATCAGGCTCAACTGTGCTTCGGTGGCATCTGATCGGACGACTCCTTTCTCATCCGCCGCACTCGCCACTCCAATCAGTGCGGATACAAGCACGAGGATCAGTATAAAGACCGGTCCCATTCTCATTCGATATTGTTTCATGATTTTGCTCCTTCACAGGCCTGGTGGCAAAAGCCGATGGAAGGCCCGGAAATGTAACAGCGCAGGTAACTTCTGCGTTCCTTGTGGCTGTCGTGGGATGAGGATCTTTTCCTCACCCTCCATAGGTAGTCGGACCCAGGTGCATAAACGATCTCTGTGCCAGAACCGGAACTGTCGGCAGAATGGTTCGGAATACGGCACGCGATGGTATTGATGATTCTCTGTATCAATGATTCTCCCTGATGAGCACGGTCTGCATCTCGATCCCCAACAGACCATGGGTGTGATCATATTCACGATTCATTAAAACGGAATCCATGCGTTATTCAG
>JALHCK010000046.1 GCA_022841205.1 Methanomicrobiales archaeon
GAAGATATAGAAGGATTTAAAAAATTTATTGGTAAAGCAAATAAATTATCATCAAGTATTACTAAAAATGTACAAAAGTTATTTGAATCTAATCCTGAACTAGCTAGTGCTGTATATGAAGCTTTAGGATTAAATACTATTAATGTGTCTGAGATAACTTATACAGATGAAGAAGGAAATCCATGTGCTAAAATGGGTGGTAGAAGTTCTAAGTTTACTAAAGGTTCTCAATGGGAAATAGTTAAAGATTTAAAAGGTTATCCTTCACATTCGCAAGGTGGAGTAGATATTAAACTTGGTAAAAATGGATTTAGCTTTACAAGAGATAATAGTATAATTGAAGCAAAACATGGATTAGTTTTACCTAAAATAAAATAATATGAAACAAAATATAAATATAGAAGCTGAAGGTAATGAGCTTATTTTAAAAAATAAAGCAGGTGATTATGTAATTATACCCAAGAAGTACAGATTAGAAGTACAAGATATGATTAAAGAAAATTGTCATAGTTGTATTGATAAACTTGTAGAAACTTTGCCAGTAATGGAAGATTATGCACAAGATGGTAGTTTATATTCTGAATATTTAACCCCAGACTCGCCTCCAAAAAAACATCCTTTAGACCCTAATCCTGATGGTAGTTTACCTTCTTATTTTAAAGGTAGTGAAGAAAATCCTATAGAATTAAATGAAGTAACTGTTACTGCAGAAGCTCCTGAATGGCTAAAATACCGTAGAGAGTACGTAAAAAATAATCCTTTTAATATTGATGAATATGTAGAGAATAGATTTAATAATCCTGTTGGTAGAGAAAAAATTGAAAAAATAGACCAAGAAGGTTGGAGAAAAAAACTTAAACAAGAAGGATTAGAAAAAAGATATAATTCTGCAATGGATTATGTAGGAGAGCAATTAGTTAAAAACAAACCACAAGGTAAATTAAGTCGAGCAGAATGGTTAAATCAAATGTCTGATAAAGAAGAAGAAATTATTAAAAGGAATCCTAAATACCAATCTTCACTATGGACTGATACTAAAAGGGGATTAACTTCTTTAGTTGAACAAAATCCTTTACAAACATTTCAAAATATATTAAATTCTTCTGATTATACTAACAGAGAAAAACAAGAAATGCTGAAAGATTATGCTGACCATCCTATAATGTCTACATTAGGAGACATTGCTAAAATACTAAATCCTTTAACAATTCCTTCTAAAATGGTTCAATCTACTTATAAAGATGATTATTCATTTACAGATGCTTTAAAGGGTAAAAAGAATAATGCTGGAATTGTAGAAGATATTATAACAGACCCTTTAAATTTATTCGGTGCAGGTTTAGTAGGTAAATTATCTAAAGCTGATAAAGTAATAGATGGTACTAAAGTAGGAAGTAAAGTTTTAAATAAAACAGATGATGTAGTTAAAAATCTACCTAAATTAGAACAAGTACCTTTAGATTTTAAAATAGAAGATGTTTTAAAAAATATATCTTCTACAGAAAGAAAAAATATGGAAATTATTAAAAAGGGAAATGCTTATTTTAAAGAATTAGATAATCCTGAATCTTTAAAAAGATTAAAAGAATTTGGAGACGAATATGATATAGATTTATTAGATGCTTATAAAAAAGCTGAAAAAAGATGGGATTATGGAAAGAATATAGGAAAGCATGAAAAATTTCAGGTTAAAAAAACAGATGAAGATTGGTATGGTCTTAATACAACTAAATGGGACTTTGAAGATAAGTTGAAATTATTTATATTAGAAGAAAAATTTGGTGAAAATTCTAAGGAAGTAAAAGATTTTTATAAAACTATTTCGCAAGAAAAATCAATAAATTATATATCAGATGTTGTTCCTTTAGACAGATATGAAGAAACAATTTGGCATGAACTTTCACATGATATAAATAAATCTATAATTGACCAATCTCCAAAATTACAACAAGATATTAAAAACATTTTTATTGAAAAAGGAACAGCAGATTTGAATAAAGTAAAAAAAGGAAGAGAATATGCAGCAAAGGATTTCCCTACTGAAAAAGATAAAATATTAAAAGATTTAGATAATCCTGAAAATTTACAAGAAATAGGAAAAAAAGAATTTGACTATGTTACAAGACCAACAGAAACTTGGGCTTTTTTATCTACTAATTTAAGACAAGATTTAAAAAAAACAGGGGTAATTAAAAATTATAACGAATTGTTAACTCCTGAAAAACTTGAGCAAGCTATTAAAAATGGTAATACAGTATTTAGTAGATTTGAACCCTATATAAAAGATAAAGAGGCTTTTATTAAGTTATTTAATAAAATGACTTTGAGTATAGCTCCTGCTGCACTATATTTTCAATCACAAAATCAAAATAAAAAAGAACAATAATGAGCTGTAAACCAACATATAAAGGAGTAAGATATAATTCTTTAGAAGAGTTATATAACGCTAATGGAGTTAATGAACAGCAAAAACAACAAGCAGTA
>JALHCK010000011.1 GCA_022841205.1 Methanomicrobiales archaeon
GATTGCCCGTTACACTCAAGCCATCCTGCCGGGGGTGTACTGGCAGGATACCAGATAATAGTACCGATCGGCACTCCGGTAACGCTACCTTGGGAAGATTCTATCTCTTAATGCCGATAATCATGTAGTTAGCATAGCCACCATAGCTTCCGTCTTGCGATTTATACACGGTAACTACGCGGTTAGAATCAGTGTAGCAATATGTCATTACCCAATGGCTAATCATGGCTCCGTGCCATCCTTGAGTTTGATATGGAGAAACGGTCCAATAGCATTCATCTTGGGTATACCCGGCAGGTAACGGTATCTGGCCACCGTTGTAAATTACACCTGTAAGAATAGCTATATCCTTGACCTTAGAACTCCCACCACTTCCTTGGGAAGATTGTCAGTATTTAATGCACGGCAAAAGCGCAATATTTCTAGGGCGAGTTTCAGAAGCTAATCGGGGAATACCATTGACGCCATCGGAAATAGCTGACTTGATAGATTTTGAAGATTTACCAGCATTATTACTATAAGGAGAACTATCGTTAACAGAATTAGTGTATGAACCACCACCACTGAAGACTGGATCAAGGAATGTATATGCCCATTGTTCGTGCCAATGACTTTGGAAAGCATCTAATTGTAAGCTACCCAAGGACCGCCCGATATCAACACCGGCCCCATGGTCCCATCCTCGGATAAAAACACCCCGCAAATCGGGAACATTGGAGCCAACAATTGCGGCTAAATCCGGATAACCAGTGGTTGATTGTCCGTTACATTCTAAAAAACCAGAGGGGGGAGTAGTGCCGGCAAACCAAATGACTGTACCCGACGGAACAGCACCACTTCCTTGGGAAGATTGTCAATATTTTATACAAGGTAATAAAGCAATATTACGCCCACGAGTTTCAGTTCCGCCGACTGTCTCTGTTCGCGGAGCAAGACTGCTGTCGAACCCTCCTGAATCGAATGATGTCCGATTAGAAGAGAAACCACTATCATTTCCATATCTTCCTATGGGTCCGTACCAATCAGAGAATGCTTCATGATGATAATGTCCCTTAAAGCTATCTTCCTGCCAGCTACGAAACGTGCGGCCAGGATCAACGCCTCTTCCATGATCCCAACCTCGGATAAATTCACCTCGCAGGTCAGGAACATTCGCACCCACTATCGCGGCCAAATCCGGGTAGCCAGCCGTAGATTGTCCATTACATTCCAAGAAACCCGTTGGTGGTGTGCTGCCGGCAAACCAGATTACAGAGCCAGCAGGAATTGAGGCAACTGTTCCTTGGGAAGATAATGAAAAATGCAATAAAAACTAAAGCAGCCCTAATTGGGCTGCTGGTGATTAGAATATAATTGCTCTACGGCACTACGTTGTGATTCTTGAACGGCATGAGCGTAAATATCCAATACAACGCGAGTATCTGACCATCCACCGAGCTTTTGTACGTCAACAATCGCAGTACCTTGTTGTAGCAGATTTGTCGCGAAAGTATGCCGGGTACTATGGATTCGTAGCAATCTAGGTAGACCGAGCTTCCTAATGGCCATCTTGAAATTATGCAAAAAATATGTCGGGCTATGGGGGCTGCCGTCCGCGTTACAAAAAACTAAGCCGTGCTTCTGCCAATTGTCGCCGGCTTTATCTTTCTCGGCCTGCTGCATAACGCGGTGCGCCTCTAAAGCCTCGCATAAATCCGGATGGAGGGGGATAGACCGGATCGAAGCCTTAGTTTTGGGATAATCTCTTAAGATCGGTGCACCATCCACGCAAACCAGTACCTTGCGAATGTAAATTTCGCGTTTGCCTAGATTAACGTTATCCCAGATCAACCCCAAAATCTCAGACCTTCGACAGCCAGTATAAAACAATAAACGATACGCCAGATGGTGTCGGTGCCGGCGAGTGCCGGCTAAGAATATCCGCTGCTGTTCTTCGGTGAAAGGTGCAACTGTCAGTGTTTTTACGACTATCGGCTCAGTTTTACGGACGGGATTGGTCGTAATGTGATTGAATTTGATTGCCGCCTCTAAAGCCGACATAAGCAGAGCCCTGATTTTCTTAACGGTCCAGCTAGCCAAACCAGGATTCGGCGGCGTTACGTGTTTTAAGCGACTTTGATTACCGGCTTTCTGTAAATGATTAAAGAATGCCTGAATAATGGGTGTCGTGAGCTCACTCAGTGGATAATGGCCCAGGTAGGGGATGATGTGCTTTTCGATATAGACGGTTTGAACTTGCCGGGTAGTTACAGCATGCCGGGGTTCTTTGAACTCCTTATACCACGAACGAATCCAGTCTTGGGTTAAGATAGATGGTTTCCGCCTGGCGCGGTAAGGTTTCCGACGAATTGGTAACAGCGTGCGACTACTGCGTAGCATTATCTCTCCCGGATATCAAGTCTTCATTGATTGGCAAAAAGAAACAGGATACGTCTATGTCCAGCCCCGCGGCGATCGCGAATATCACATCGAGGGAGAAAGATACATCCGTCCCTGGAGCCTCGATTTTACTGATATAACTCTTACTCACATGGATGAGAGAAGCAAGATCGTCCTGTGTCAACCCTCTGTATTTGCGATAAAAAGCAATTCGACGCCCAATTTCTCGATATTTATCAGCATATTCTTGCATCCCCTCACCTCTATAGTCATTATAAATGTGTTTTGAGGGATGCTTATTTCAAGCATGCTGAAGAAAATTACATAAATACTGAAACTAATATCATTGACTGCGAAAACGGAATTGAGGAGGGAGAACAATTGTTCAAAAAAAGGCCTGGATTCATATTCGCCCAACTTCTTATATTCCTGTTTTTAGTGGCTGCTATCACGGCTTTAGGAAGCGACTTTTCCTTAACGGTTATGAGCGACGCCCTTTCCATGGATATGGCCCGCCAAGGCGGCCGCGATATCGATTACGCACTCAGCGTGTGGGCGGCGAACAACAGCGGCGAATATCCGGAAGCGCTGGCCAGGCTGCAGACGGCCAAAATATTGCCGGAATCCACGTCGCTCCTGCCTTACACGTACACCGTTTCGGCCGACAGGTTAAAGTACCAGGTATCGGTCTTGCTGCAAAACGGAACAAGCTATATCACCCCGGGCAGTAACCTATAAAAGGAGCGACACATGCTGATCCGTTCGCTGGTATTAATATCTTGCTTTAGCATCATTTATCATTACTACGGCTTTGGCTCTAAACTGCTTTTTTACATGGGCGTGACGGCTTTGCTGCTGGAGATCGCCATCGAGGACTACAAGGACCGGGTGATCGACGACCGCTACACCGCGGCCGGTTATATATGGGCCACCATCTTTATGATATATTGGGGCAATTATTCTTTCGCGCTGCGCGGCATTGCCGCGGCCGCCATAGTTGCGGCTGTAATATATGTCAGCTCGCGCCTATTGAAGATCATCCTAAAAAAAGATGCCAGCGGCGCCGGCGATTATCCGTTAATATTATTGCTTGGGTTCATCTACGGTGCCTGGGGGTTCATGGTTATAATCTACTGCAGCCTGCTTGCCGGCATCCTGGCCGCTTTCCTGACGAAGCGCCTTTCCCCGGTTAAGGACGAGCTCATACCGTTCGCACCGGTCTTAGCCGCAGGGGTCGCAATTTATACCGCACTACCTCATAGCTTTTGGATCAATGCTATAAAAATGGTGCGAGGGGGCTGAAAATGTTCAAGTCTGAATCGTCTTTACGCTTTATCCTGCAACGAATCAAACAGGTAGACAGCGGAACCTATACCCACGCCTTAAATGTGGCAAAGATCAGCCGAGATATATGCGCAGTCGCTCGGTTATCAGAGAAAAAGACGCAGTTTATCACGACGGCCGCGCTACTTCACGACGTCGGGAAAATCGCCGTTCCGCAAGAAATCCTATCGAAACCGGATAAGCTTACCGCCCAAGAATACAAAGAGATTCAAAAACATCCGCTCTACGGTTACGCTTGCGTAAACAGTTTCGAAGACCTGAAGCAATATGGCGAGCTCATACTTTATCATCATGAAAGGTGGGACGGCTCCGGGTATCCCAACGGCCTCGCCGGCGAAAAGATACCGCTGGGAGCGCGTATAATCGCCGTAGCTGACACCTACGAGGCCATGACCGCAACACGAGTATACCGGCCGCCCATCCCCGTAAATACCGTTTTAGAGCATCTGAGGCAATTTGCCGGCATACATTTCGACCCTGCCGTGACACAGGCGTTTTTCAAGGTTTTAGGCGGTATGCCCGACCATGCGGCAAATATAAACTAAATAGAGGAGAAGAGGAGGGATGGCATGAGAAAAATCATCTTCGCGGTAATAGTGGTATATTTCTTCATATCCCAATATGACGTACAGATTCATGTGACAGACCGCCCCGCCAAGACATCTGCGGGGCAAGCTGCCAGCTCCCCAGACCAAGACGAAAAATGAGGGTACAATATGAAGAGAATCAGTATAATAGTGCTAATTATTATCTGGGCGACCACCTTCAATAATATTGCGGCCGCCGAGCAACAAAATGAATACAGAAAATATTATGCTGTCATATACAACCGTGTCTTACGCGTTTCGCCTTTTCTCGGTCATGAGTGGGCTGATTGGACAGCCAACCGGATACTCTATCATTGTGAGCAATACAGGGTTGACCCGCTACTGGTCGCCGCCATAGCGCAGCAGGAGTCAGGTTTCAGCATGTACGAACCGACTCCCTATGGCTGGATTGTCAAGCGCTCCCGAGATCAGAACGGAACTTTCGTTGGCGCCATTGGAATAATGCAGCTCATGCCGGAGACAGCCGCAATATTGGGCGTCGATCCCGAGGACCCGGAACAAAATATCGAAGGCGGCATCCGCTATCTGGCTGAGCAGCTATGGAGATACCGGAATACCGGCGAATGGCAAGCCACACTCGCCGCCGCCGCCTACAACGCGGGCCCTGAAGCCGTCAACCGATTTAATGGAGTCCCACCCTATGACGAAACCGTGCAGTACGTCATCCGGGTCGGTGAAATATATAATTCATTCCTGGCTGAACTCGGATAGAATCTGTGCTATAATGAGAAAAAGGGCGGTGTCACCCGCCCCTTTCCCTGGCTATGCTGCCCAGATCAGGCCCGCGATATAGCCAGCCAGCATAAGGACCCCATCTGCAAACTCCGCTCGCCTGCGGAGTTTTTGCCTTACTGACATAATCTCACCTCCTTTCATAATTCCTCTTATTTCCCAACCGCCTCGTCAAATAAGGATAATGCTTCATACTGCGCCTTACGCGTTTCCAGCAGCGGCAGGACTAGCGGTATGGCGTTGTGAGGTTCTTCCTTCGGTTGCGGCGTTATTTCGGTTTCCCGCTGCCTACGCCAGGCCCAGCCGCCGAGAATATACGCCGGGGTATGCCATTGCGGCGAAAAAACCTTCAGCGAAAGGGCGTCGCCATGCACCAGGATTGCGGGGATATGAAGCAGGCTCAGTTGGATATAGGACATATGGATTGACTTAATATCAACATCAATTCCCGTCACCACCATAGCCTGCTGATAATTAATGCCCTCCTCCTGCATGGCCAGGGCCAGGTTAATGACGAGCGCCCCGCCGCCGATGGCCGGCTCCTGGACGGTGATAAACCCGCTGGCCTCGATCTTCTCGCGCAGCTCGCCGGCGAGCATCATCTTTCCCATCATCCTGGACACGGAATCCGGGGTGAAAAACTGGCCGGCCCATTTATTCCCCAGCTTCAGTTCCCCGAATATCCGGCCCAGGATATCCCCCGGCTCCTCCTCCATAGCCATCACGAGCGAAGCGAACATGCGGGGAAAACAATCTACCTCCTCCCGTTTGTACTTGCCTATAATCCGCATATACTCGGCCTCGCGTGCTTCGCGCTGTCTAAGGTCTACAGCATTGGAAAGTGAGATGGCGGACAGGGCCAGAAAGTCGGAGAAGACTTCCCATGTACCGTGGCTGTAGGCGGGCTTTTTCATCTGGTCGATAATGTCCTTGTAATGGCTCATTCTGGCTCCCATCCCGGCCGGGGGGATTTCCCCCGGCCGGCCTGATAATTATGCGTCGAGTAGGATGGCCGCATATTTCGCAATCTCGTACATGGCGGCCATTCCGCTGTTCTTGCCGTCCAGCGTTTTGGCGATGGTAATATTTTTTCTTGCGAATTTTTCGCCCCGGCAGTCTTCGCCGTGCAGCACGTCAATGTGCAAGTAATGACCTTCTGAATCGCCCCGGACAACATAGCAGGCAATCCAGCGGTAACTAGGCCAGGCGTCTTTCGGGTCTACTTCGTGGTGCAACCCATCGTAATTAAACCCGTAGTCCAGCTGTTCCATTTCTTTTGGGCAGAGAATTTTTAGCTTTTCAACAAGTTCGGTGAGAATATCGCCTACCGGGCGATTGCCGACAGCTTTTACATAACCCGGCTTATCCGGAACAGGCTCCCAGATACCAATTTCGATAGAATCAACTGATAAAGCGTTCGGGTCTTCTGATAAGTCGATATGTCGTGCCCAGACTTTCATTTCCAAACTCCTTTCTGTCGCCGGGGTTAAAGGCCCCCGGCAGCCCGTATCGCGTTTTCATCAAAGCTTGATTTTATGGCCGGTGATAATATTGACGACCGTTTCGCCAGGCCCGAAGGCGGCGCGCATTTCGGCCATTTCCTCCTCCGAAGGCCCCCGGTAGTTCTTGCGGTAATCCTCGAAAAAGATTTCCGTTTCAGCGTCCCGGGTTTCCGCGGTGGCCACCAGGTCAATCGGCATCCCGATATGGGCGGCGAACCGGGCACAGTCGGCCGGGATAATGCTCCCGTTGGTGCTCCACCGGGCGATCCCGTTTTCGTAAGTAGCGACCGTCCGCAGGTTGCCGGCCAGCCGTTCGGCCTCCTCCTTCTCGAAAGGGAAGCGGGGATTTTCGTACATCTGAATGTAATCGCTCATGCTATGCCTCCACCTTTTTAAAGGCGTGCGCCACTCTCTCGGGGGCTGTTTCAGCCGGCCAGCGGGACACTATGCCTTCATCCTCAAAGACCCGCATCATATTTTGTTCGCCCGGTAGCCAGCCCTCAGTATCATAGTCGATAATAATGACCTCCGTGTCCTCTTCGGCCAAGACTTGACTGACCTGATTACCTTCCAAAACGATGACGATTTTTTTTACTGCCATGAATACAGCCTCCCAGCTATGATATAGTACCAGCCCAGGCAGCCAACCAGTTCCCTGCCAGTCCGGCGAGGACCGTCTAATCCGGCCTGTAGCCGCCGTCAGGGGGACCGTGGAATAATTGCGGCCGGTGGCCGCTGTTATGCCGCGAAAGCCCCTTGACAGAGGCGGAAGGCCATTATCCTTTAAGGAGCGGGCAGGCAGGGACAAAAAAATAGTGTTTGCCAGTGCAAACACTACCTTGTTCCGCTTCCTTATATAATTATCTTATAAATAACTCGTCGACCCGAGAAACCCCATGAATATCAATGCGTATAAGATTTGATCGCTGATAAATCGACGTTCTCGTCGACCCCAATGAATCGGTAATAATTTTCGTGCGTCGAATGCTACATCTATCCCGTCCCCACCTGGTGATCCTGGACTTCCGGAGATAAATATATCTGCCCTGGGCGGCGGCCGCCGGCGCTGCTCGTGCTAAATATACTTAAAAAAACATTAACAGCGGAGTGACCAATAATAGGATTAAAGCTGCTATCTGGACCTGATGGCTTACGATAAAATCTGCATACGGCATGAATTCTGCGATCTTCGGGAAAGAAAGCAGAAGGACGCGAACCAGCAAAATAGACGTAGCCATAGCAATAATCGACATTAATACTCTTAGATACCCTCTGTGTAATGTTGAATGAAACATAATCAACACCTCGCATCAGAATTTGCGTTAGGGACACTAGCCCGAAGGGGCGAAACACTGGAAGAGGTTCGCGCTCAGCCTGTGGCCCGGCCCGAAGGGAAACGCCCAAAACACATCAATTACTACTTGGTTAAAAGAAGGTAGATTAACACCCCAATTATCACCGATGCGCCTACCAAAACGTTTCTCATATTGCTTCTGTGGTTTTCTTTCGCCTGAATCTTACCGTAAGCGGACGCAATGTTTTTTTCCATGGTGGAAACGGAACCCAACAAGGCTTGCGTGTGATCGGTAAGAAAATTGGCCAGAGCTGTCGGCGTCGCAGAGTAACTATCTGCAGCATAATCGCAAAGATGATTGTCGGTTTCGTGTCCTATAGCGGTCAACACCGGAATCTTCGATCGTTCAATGGACTCCAGTATCTCGGGGCGGTTAAACTCGAAAAGCTCCG
Source organism: Methanomicrobiales archaeon (assembly GCA_022841205.1). Classification (GTDB taxonomy): domain Archaea; phylum Halobacteriota; class Methanomicrobia; order Methanomicrobiales; family Methanospirillaceae; genus UBA9949. The sequence goes on from JALHCK010000011.1 coordinate 8,312, forward strand.
AACTGCCGCCACCTCCCCTGACTATGCAAATACAATCGAAAAATCCTTGGGCATTGGCTTGCTCAATCGCGTGCGCAACAGACATGGCAGTCTCCTGGCCTTGCATTTTAGCTGGAAACAATGTAATACGGCCGTACTCCAAATGAGCGTCAAAATCGCTGAAACCCTGAGCCTCGGCGCTTGATATGACGGCAATATTCGAGCACAGTAACGGAAGCCGCTTTTTAGGTCTGGCAAAGAGCCAACTATACTTTTGTTTCCAGGCGTTAAGGTCTTGCTGCATTTTACCCAGGCCCAAGGCTTGGACGGTAATCGCGTACAGCTGGATCTCGTTATTATACACATTCACGCTGCCGGTGACGAGTACGCTTGAATTATTCTCAAAGGAACAATATGTATTCAATATCCGTTTCGGGACGTAAACGGTGAGGTAGCCGGTTCTGCCGGCGGATTTCTCCGCCAAGGTAACTATAAGGTAATTATCGCCCTCACCGAACCTTTCCACGTCACCGACGACCGTATATGCATGACCAGCGAGCGCTTGGCGGATAGGAGCCCTTATGCTGTTGAGAAAAGAGGTTATCGTCAGAGCATTCACGGGAAGTTCAACCGCCCTGTTATCTTGCATGCCGGGCAAGCCCCTCGATCTCGGCAGTCAGTTCGGCGGCAATAGCTTTAGCTTCAGCGCAAAGGGCCCTTGCGCGGTCCGCGGTTACTCCTTGGGTTATTTGCTGCTCGATGGCCTGTAGCCTGGCAAACCGCCAGCTTACGGTCGCGTCGTCTGACCTGGTCGCCGCCACCGGTGCCGGAGCCGGAGCATAATTATAATTAGGCGACGATTTGAACGACCTGAACAGCCCGTTAAGACCATTCTCAATGAGTTTCCACAGGAGAGGCAACGCCACAAACACCAACAGCGCGTACCCAATGAGTACATTGTTGGGAGTCTCCGAAATTATTTTTGCTATCGTCGTCGTAAACCCCCAAATCATAAAAAGAAGGATAAGCCACCGCATACGTTTACCTCCAAAACAGATTATTTTCTTGCCACTTATAACCGAAGCCAACAATCCCGCCGACGCATCCATCAGCCCCGGGCGCACACAGGCGGCGCAGTCGCCGCTATATTTATCCGCTGCAGCCGGCTCGAGCTCGCCGCCCGGGCGCTACATCTAGCGCGATCGCGCCGGCGCCGGCGACCTGGCCACCGATAAATATAGCGGCAAGAAAATCAGTCACTGGCCGCCGATCAGCGCCGATATGAGAAAACATTCCTGACGGCGACCACCGCCAGCGTCAGCCCCGCCAACACGTCCGGGACTATCTGCCATTCGCTCTGGCCACGGAGAGCGAGAGAGTAAACCGCTAGGATTACAAGGGTACTGAAGCCTTTAATTTTGCTCATCGCGTCCCGATGTGCTATACTAGACGTAAGGGTTGGGAAGGGGCTTTCGCCCCTCCCCGGGGCTTCCGGTTTACCGCTTACGCTTGCGAGGCTTTCGGCGGTTCCGGGAGCCTTTTGCTTTTCGTCGAAGCTCTTTCCGCAGCTCCCGCAGCTCCCTTCCGAGAACCACGAGAGACAGAATCACCTCGACAACAAGCTTTACCCTCTCGTCGTCGTTCACATCGGCTAATCCTCCCTTCGTGCCGGTGCGTTCCCGCCTCCCCGGCGCTTCCCCCTGGACATACCGAGTGCCGGCAGGCCGGAGCGCAGCGGAGCAAGTGAATACTTGACCGGTATGGTAAGATGGGGAGAGCGGGCGGAGGCGGGCCGATCTTGTCGTTCGCCCTGGCGGCCGCTTCGTCGATCAGCGCCGGCGTCGGCCGCCAGGGCGTGGTATACTATGGCTATTTCCCCTTGTTGCGGTTTTCCCAGGCCATTACCCCCGCCTTTTTTGCGGAACTTAGGCGCTTATAGGGTCCACCATCTGTCATAACTCCATTTTTAAATACGGCGTAGCAGGGTTCATCTGTCTGGCGATAGCCTCGATCAAAGCGGCGAACATCTATGTACGTTCCTTTCAGAATATAGACCAGTCTTCCGTTCTCCACGCTTTTCATCCATGCTGCCATGCCTCTTACCTCCCCCGACCTTGCGCCGGCGTTCTTTTGCCGGCGCCGGCTTCCGATCTGCGCCGGCTAGATTGGCCCGTTGTTGGCTATCGGCTATTTACGTTTTTTCCAGATAAGCTTTTTATCGACTTGTTCCATAAACGGCTGAATAACTTCCATGTAGTAGTTATGGTTTAAAATAAGGCGATCTTGTTCCCAATTATATTTTCTCGGAAAGTTTGTGCAGTAAGAATAAATATGGCTATAGATAAAATGCCCTATTAAAACATAAATAGTATCCGCGTAATCCTCGCCCCTGTGCGAGCGAATAACCTTCTTTACTTCGCAAGTAAACGCCGATAAGTCCTTGCCTTGGTTATATTCTTTCCGTATTTCATCGACGAATTCTTTTGAAGTCATTTTTTCAAGAGCTTCAAAATCAAGCCCGTTCTTTGTGACCAATGGTAAAACCTCTATAATATTAGGTTGCATATCCTTGTCAACATCAAAAGACACGTTCATACCTCCCTAGCCTTCTTGATTTTCCCTGTTGCCCTGGCGGCTTTGCCGCCGATCAGCGTCGGCGGCGGTCGGCTGGGACTTTCTAAGCACCGACAGAAACGAGGCTATCGTATCATTGTCCCAGCCGGCTATCCATAGAAGATGCCTTTTGTCCGCGTTGCTTAATTTGGCCTCGTCTATTTTTCCATGCGTGAGAATGTCGCGGTAATGGTCTTGTTTCCAGCTTGCCGCACCCTGAAATTCTTCTTCGAAAGGATCGCTGATGCGGGGCAGCCAGCCGTATTTTGGCGGTAAATAAAAATATTCTTTGCCACAGCCTGGACAGCTTACGATAGTGTATTTTCCGGCGCTGGCCGGCAAAGGTGTTCCACATTGGCATTTAGTACGCTTGTCCATCTATCTCTCCCCTTTCGGTTTCTATTATAGTCTCTTTCTTTTCTTTGGCTCAGTTTTAAGGTTAGGTAGTATGACGCACATGGCGCTCATGAGCGCCACCGTCGTCGACCGCGGCGACTATTATAGGTTGAGATTCAGATAAACCCCGTCGAGGTCATCCTGGGTGATGCCTATATATCTAAGCGTGACCGATGGGCTGGTGTGGTTAAACAGCTTCTGGATCACTTCCACCGGGACTCCGGATTTATAGGCATGGTAACCGAACGTCTTCCGGAGAGTGTGCGTGCCGATCTTCTCAGTGATGCCGATCGACCTGGCTGCGCTATTGATAATTTTATAAGCCTGGTCCCGCTGCAGCGCCGCCTTGCCGGCGTTTTTCTTTTGAGATAAAAACAAGGGTTCGTCCAGCTCATAAGGTTCTCGGCTTTTTAAGTATTCCATTATCGCCTTGCGGGCCACGTCGCCAAGCGGGAAATCCTTCGTCTTGTTAGTTTTCTTTTCCCGCAGGGTAATACGCTCCCGGACCTTGCGGGCCTCGTCAACCACGTCGAATATTTCTAGACTCAGCAGGTCGCTGATCCGCAGTCCGGAATTTATCCCCAACGTGAATAAACAATAGTCGCGGATATTGCTGGCCAGCAAAACTTTTTTGATAGTATCTATCTTCTTTTTGTCCCGGATAGGTTGTACAAATTCCAATTTCAGCACCCCATAATAATCATACTTAATTATATTATAAGCCACATTATGTATGATGTAAAGCAAAACAGCCAGAATTTAGTCAAATAATTTTCCTGCCGAAGCCATAATTTACGTGGGTTCGCAGGCAATTCCGCAAATCATACAAAAGTTTATTATGTATGATTTAACCCGGCCCGTAATTACCAGTTACCGGACATGGGCTTTGCCTTTTCAGCGGGGTGGAAATATTTTCAACACCTGGTAGGCTTGTAATTATGAAATAATCGGCTATAATAAAACCAAACATACGTTCTGCGCAAGGAGGAAGAGGGGAGGAGGCATTGGTGCCGGACCGGGTAATTTTGCACGTAGACCTCAATAATTTTTATGCTTCGGTCGAAGCCCTGCATCATCCCGAGCTGCGCGGAAAACCCCTGGTGGTGGGCGGCAGCGAGGAAAGCCGGCACGGCATCGTCCTCGCCAAGAATTACCCTGCAAAAGCATATGGCATCAAGACGGGCGAAGCGCTTTGGCAAGCCCGCCAGAAATGTCCGGGGCTGGTCGTGCGCCCCCCGGACTTCAAGAAGTATCTGCGCTTCTCCCGCATGGCCAGGAGAATCTTCAGCGATTATACCGACCAGGTGGAGCCCTTTGGCATCGATGAAGCCTGGCTTGACGTCTCGGGGTCAACGCGGCTTTTCGGGCCCGGCGAGCGGATCGCCGGCGAAATTCGCCGGCGTTTCCGCGAGGAATTAGGCGTGACTGGCTCGGCGGGAGTCTCCTGGAACAAAATATTTGCCAAATTGGCCAGCGACCTAAAAAAGCCTGATGCCACAACCATAATTTCACGGGACAACTACCGCGACATTGTTTGGCCGTTGCCGGTCGAGGAGCTGCTGTACGTCGGCTCCTCGACCAAGAGAAAATTGCAAAACAGGGCCATCTACACCATAGGTGATCTTGCCCGGCGCGACATGGCGCTGCTGAAACAATTCTTAGGGGTTTGGGGAGAAACCCTGTCAACCTTCGCCAACGGGAACGATACGGCACCGGTGCGCCGCGCTGGCGACGAAAGCATAATTCGAAGCATCGGCAACAGTACGACAACCCCCCGGGATCTCGTCACTCCCGATGACGTAAAACTCATCATTTATGTCCTGGCGGAAAGCGTGGCCGCCAGGCTCCGGGCGCACGGCTTGAAATGCCTCACCGTGGCGATCAGCGTCCGAGACAAAGAATTATCGTCATTCGAACGGCAAGGGAAAACACCTCAGCCGACGTTTATCTCTGCCGATATCGCGCAGCGGGCAATAGAGCTCTTCACCATCAATTACAACTGGAATAAACCCATTCGCAGCATAGGCGTCCGGGCGGCCGATCTGGTCACCGCCCAGGGACACGTGCAGCTCGCCATATTTGAAGATATAACCGCCCGGGAAACGATAGAAATGGCCATAGACAATCTTAGGGGCCGCTTCGGCCATTTCTCCATCCAACGCTGCTCCATGCTTACGGACAGGGCCCTGACCGGGTTCAACCCGGAAGCGGACCACACCATTCATCCAGTTTCATATTTCAAATAACGCGGGTGATGACATGGGCAAAATTTACCTGGACGTAATTGCCGAGCACACCAGGTGCGGCACAATCAGGCCGGTATCCATCAAATGGGCGGACGGCCGCATTTTCGCTATCGACAAAGTAATGGACGTGCGCCTGGCCGCCTCGCTGAAAGCAGGCGGCCAGGGCATCCGTTACACCTGCCGTATCAGGAATAAAGAGGTTTACCTGTTTTGCGACGACGGGATATGGTTCCTTGAACAGTGAAAAGAACGTCGCCGCCTAAGACCGTCGCGCCGTCCTCCAGCCTCATCCCCCGCATCCAGAGCCGCCAGCTCGCCGTCATGGCGGTCAGGGAAGGCCAGCTGCGGCCGTCGTCAACGTCTTGCGTGAAAATATCGCCTGGCCGCCGTTCCCGGTGCCGCTACGGAAAGCCCTCGGACAAAACCCCCGCACCCCCTATTAGGGGGCCAAACGCCCCGCCCGGATAAATCCAGGCGGGGCGCGGCGCATTTGGAGCTATGACACTTTTTCCTCGTTGGTGGCGGCATCGGCCAGGAGGTCTATGTCCTTGGTGTCTATGGCCAAATTCGTCGCTTTAGCCCACTCGACAACGGCCCTGTTGATTTCGGCCACGGTGGCAACGGGCTTGTTCCTGTTGACCTTGGCCTGGACAATCGTCTTTTCTTCTATCTCCAGGCAGGCCACCAGTTTCCCCCCCTCATCGGCGACCAGGACAACCAGCTTGTCCCCATTTTTGACCGCATGGCAGTACGATGCCACGCAATTACGGAGATAGTGCCCTGCGTCCAGCAGGTCGTGGGAGACTTCCGGAAGGAAAAACTTGACTTTGTCGGTTTGCATGGAGAGCCGCTTTACAATGTGTTCCGGCACATCTAGCTGGAAATTGGCGATTCCCTGTCGCCGGTGGACGATGGCCAGCCAGTCGTGCAGGTCTTTTATCCTGATACGCTCGGTCCGGAAACGGGTGAGATTTTCGGGCGTCAAATCATGGTACATCCTCACGCAGTCATGGAGGAAGATTTTTTCCTTGCGTTCCGCCATCCGTAGAATCCCGCTCTCCCCATAGATGGGAAGCATGTCCTCCAAGAAGGATTTCAGCCGTGGGTTGGTTTCTTCATCCGCGAGTGCCCTGTACAGCCTCACGGCTTTATCGTAGTTAGTTACCAAGGAGAAGGCGTCTTTTAGCCGCCCAAGGGAGAATATATCCTGCGCGATTATCTGCCGGATTGCGGCCGTGTCAGGTAGACCCGTTGAGGCGACGACCGCGGAGAGATAGTCCTTCCCCCTTCGTAGGTCTGCCGTGATGCCGGCCAGCCACTCGCTCCCGTAACCGTCAGTCCCCTTCCCCTGGTTGTATTTAAGGCTCTTGGTGGTTGTCCAGTAGGCGAAGGGGAAGGTATCTTTGGATAAGTCCGGAATTAGTACCCGGCAAGCCAGGTTCATAACCGGCAGTAACACCATGCCCGAATCGGCGGCCTGGGCGTTTATATACATCGTTTCTTTCATGGCCCGGCCGTCGCGTTTTTCGATTATCTTTTTGACGGCTTCGCGCAACGTCCTTATAAGGTGGTGAAGCTCTTTGCTGTAATGGTGCTTTGCCTCGGAGCCGTTCCGCAGAAAGCGCAAAACGCTCTCCCGCAGAATCTCCGTGTCGAAAGGTGAGCCGAGGCATAACTTCCTGCCGACGCCTTTCTCATTTTGGTTGTTCAAGTCTGTTTTCAATATTTGTTTGGAAAACGTAGTTTGCCGGTTCCTGACGTCGAACTTGAATATTTCCTTTCCTTCAATCCATTTTTGCTTGAACAGGCCGGTAAACGCCGTGGCTTCATAATTCACCGTCAGCCGGACCTGATGCTTGAACTGGCTTACCGTCAGCGTCATGCGGTAGGGAACATATTCATCCGTGGCGAAGCTGTCCATGTGCTTACTGTGGTGGGCGCCGCACCAGGGGCAGGTGACGTGGTTCCCCCGGCAACTGTACGGATTGAAGTAATTCGCCCGGAGCGTCCACCTGGCGGCGAACTGTTGACTGCAACGGTCGCACATATATTGCGTGGTGCTGTTACCGACCGAATGAGAGTAAGCTGAAAATATCTTGGTGATTTTTAATTCCGCTAATTTGAGCATCTGAACAGCTCCTTAAAATAGACTTTGTATACTTAGTTCCGGGGTCGCAGTTTCTGCCGGCTCGTCGGGTTCGTCCGGCAATTGCAGGGCCGCCGGCGGCGGCGATGCCTTCGACGTCTTTTTGTCTTTTTTTGCGTCGGCCTTCTTCTGGGCTTCCTGGGCTTCCTTTTCCGTTTTCAGTCTCGGCAAGTGCCGCGCCGCTATCGACAGAACCCCCTCACAGGCTTTCCTTTGAGTGGTGAAGTGGCTTTTCAGCACCCCGATATTTTGCAGGGGCGGCAGGTCAATTCCGGGGTTGGCTTCTACATACTCCTGGTCGAATTTTATAAGTTGCTCCATATAATCCAGGTATTTGATTTGATTGTTCATCAGTCGTTCAAGGTCTGAAAGCTGGTGATAATCCACGGTCAATCCTCCTTGCAGGGGGCTTTCGCCCCCTGCCGAATCTTCAACTTGTCCTATTGGGCTGGCGGTGCCGGCTTCTTATCCAGGAAGCGTATTTTCCGCGCGTAGATTGACACGTAAACCCGCTTTGTCCCATCGTCCGCCTCGAACTTCCCGGTATCCAGACTGCCATTAACAAGGACTTGGCGGCCTTTTGAGAGGTTGTTGCCTACGGTTTCGGCCAGCTTGCCGCCGCACCTGATTTTAACCCACATCGGCGGCCGGTCTTTGCCTTTTCTTACCGCCAAGTCGAAATATGCTTTGGGCTTACCTTCCTCGGAGTATTCGATATGAGGGTCTTGCCCCAGGTGGCCGGACAGAATTACGACATTTTCACTCATTTCTGTGTCCTCCTTTAATAAAGACCGAGTTGGAAAACCAGATTCCCGGTATGGGTGTCGATTCTCGCGCAGTCTATCCAGCGGGCTAACTTTCCGTTTTCCATATCCCTGACGAGGTCTTTCTTTCTGAAGCTGACATAAGTGTAGTCGCGCTTCTCGCCGCTCGGGAACGTGATTTCGGTTTTCACCCCGAACCCGTAGGCTATCCCTTTAGCGTTGGATATCTTTTCGATTTTGCCGATGATTTTAAATTCGTTTACGCTTTTTTCGCTTTTTGCTAACATTTTGCAGCCCTCTCTTTAACTGTTTAATGAAATGTGGTATACTTGACTTGAGCGCGGCTGGTGCGAACAGCCTAACTCCTGCGGCCCCACCGGGGCCATGATAACCCAGGATTCCCTCCCTTATCTCCGCTGGATGGCGGAGATTTTGCTTTATTCCATACATCACCCCCAGACAATGCTTTGCGCCGCCAGGGCGGCTTGCCGGTTCCCTGCCAGTCCGGCGAGGACACGTCTAACCCGGCCTGTAGCCGCCGTCAAGGGGACCGTGGAATAATGGCGGTCGTCGCCGTTATGCCGCGAAAGCCCCTTGACGAGCGGCGAAGGCCAATTATCATTTTTAAACCGGGCGGGCAGGGACAGAAAAGTGTTTGCCGACAGCAAACACTACCTTGTTCAACCTAAAATAAATGAAATTGGGAATAACGTCGGCGGCAGCTCTCCCCGATCAGCGGCCCTCGTTTTTCCTGGCTGCGCGCAGCCAGGAAAAACGGCAAAAAAATATGCCGGGATTAAGGCTCCCGGCTGGCCCGAATATTATCTGGCAGTTTATCCCGCGTTTCTGGTGCCTTTAAGGTTTGCCATCTTCTCCGACAGCGTCCACAGCGCCTTATTCAGCCTGACGTTATTATCGATCGACGTCACCCCCCTTGTCCTGGTCCGCTTGCCGGTGGCTGTCTCGCCGCGCTGGCCGCCCTTCAGTAGATTTTCTTGCACCTTATTGAACGTCGCCCACAGGTCCGTGTTCACCCGGTCCTCGTACCGGCGGGCCGTCAGTAAGTCGTCGGGCCGGATTGGGGCTTCTTTATCATATTTCAGCGAAAGCGCCGTCTCTGCAAAAATTCTCGCCTCGGGAAGAGCCAGCGGCGTTCCTTTCATGGTTTCAATCGAAGCCTGCACCGCGTCCACATCATTCATAATGGTGTATGCGGCGTCGATGACGTTTTCTGTTATATTCCCTCGATGATGAACCCGAATATCCTGGTAGGTGTCACCCATCACCATTCCATTTTGGCAGACAAAGCGGAAGATCCCGGCCAGCATCTGATAACTCGACGTGCCATCATGCGAGTTAATCAGGATTATCTCGAAAGCTTCCTGCGCGTCTATCTGGTCGATTTTCCGGAGCCGCATCATATGTTTTGTAAACTCCGACTTCCCTTCAACCCTCGACCGGGATTGCGCCACCATGAACGGCTGAAACCCCTCGTTACGTAGCCCGTCCAATATTTGAATCGTGGGAATATAGGTGTAGCGTTCTGACCGGGATTCGTGTTTTCCGGCCGCAAAAATACTCGGCGCTACGCGGGCAATCTGGTCATTGGTCAAAGGATTGCTCGACCGGAGCCCAAAAGAGTCATTGAATCGGGATGCTAACATACTATCTACCTCCAAATATTGATTATTGCCGCCCAGGCTGCCAACCAGTTCCCTGCCAGTCCGGCGAGGACACGGTAAACCCGGCCCGAAGTTGCAGTCAGGGGGACCGTGGAATAATGGCGGCCGTCGCCGCCCTTATGCCGCGAAAGCCCCTTGACGGAAATGGAGGGCCTTTAGCATTTTCGTTGCGGACAGGCAGGAACAGAAAATAAAAAGGCGTTCTCCAGAGAGAACGCCTTTCAATATTCCGGTATCACCATTGTCCCCGCCGATCAGGGGGATAGAATCATACCAGGGCCCCTTAAAAAACGGCTTAAAACGGCTCCTAGAACGCTGAAAAATTGACACCTTTAAAATAATTATTTAAAAATATGATTTAAATTATTTTTGAACTTCGGAAGTGTTGTTTTTTCGAAATTACGGGTTATAATAGAAGTGAAGGTTGCGCTAACAACCTTCACCCATATGGAGCCTATGCTTCATGGTGGCGCAATTCAGGGTTTTTTCGGCTAACCTCTGCGGTTAGTCCTTTTTCTTTCTAGTGATAGTGTTGATGTTGATAGTAATCTTAATCTTGGCAACCAAGAATAAGAATGTCACGACCACAGCTAGAACGTCTATTGACATGCCCGTCATCCCCCTCTCCGCTAACGCTAGTGTCGCCACCAGCGGACGCACGGCTCCACGTCGCGGAGTAGGGGGTTTTTGCGCTTTCCTGAAGGCGGGCTTATCTCCCGCATACAAGCCCCATTATACCATATTTTAGGCTCCAAGTGTAGGTCAAGCTTTTGGAAATTTTTCGCTATTTTTGCGTGATCGCCTTCGCCCTGGCGGCCGTGGCCGCCGATCCGCCAGGCTTCAGCCGGGACCTTCTACATCATCCGGAGTTGTCGGATTAGGGCTTCCGTTTCATTGTCTATAAAGCCGTGACACGCGCCTTCAATAAGAGCTGCGAAGGTAGTTTCGTCCGTTTCACCTATGGGGAGTAAGTACCCATAGCGGTTCATAGCTTGATGACAATAATGGGAATTGGACGAATTCATGGGTGGTTGGTGGACAGCTCTTATCTCCGGTGGGTTCTCCGATTTCACAAAGATTACCGACATAGTTTTCACTCCTTTCAATTTCGGGCTGTTGACCGGTTATGCTGCCGCCAGACTTGAGCATTTCGCAACATAGATACATTTATCGGTTACTGCCGGCTGCAGCTGGTCGCCGGCAAGATAGATGTATCACAATCAATTCCAGATCTAGCGCTGGCCAAGGATAGATTTATCTGGCCAGCTTTCTTTATGATAAGCGTAAATAAACGGTTTTCTAAGTTCTATGATCTCCCTGTCAAAGTCCCTCAAAATTTGATACCATCCCAGCCCGCTTTCGCGGCGTAACTGAATAATCTCCCCGGTCCACTGGTTTATATTCGGGGCCTTATTCCCATGCCAAAGGGAAAATCGAACCCAGTGCCCGACTCTTGGGCGTAAATTTGACCTGTTAGTTCCATCCCTCGAAACCAACTCACCAGGAGAGACAACTGGATAGAAAATGGCATCCTTGGGGTTTAATTGCAATTTAACAAAGCCTTTTCTATTTTCCACCATACCCAAGAAAATGCTTTGAACTTCGACTCTGAGATTATGGCCTGGGTAGTTATAAGGCAACCACGGATACCCGTGCTTATCCATTAATCTCTGAGCTATCGCCCTGGCGCTGTGTAGCCCATTCCCAAGATAAAAATGCGTCAGGGTTGATATTTTGAACAGCTTTTCAAGTTCCATGCTTATTTCTCCTTGTCCGCCGATCTGCGCCGGTGTTCGTAGTTCCGATGAGAAAACTTGGGCCATCGACGCTTTGAATCCCGACAATATTGCTTATAATATTTTCTTTTTTCATGGTTATACTCCTTCTGAACCGCGTCAAATATACTCATTTCAAGGTTTCTGGTGGCAGTGGCCATCGATTTAATTTAGTACGTTATCATCATGCGATACACCAGTTATTTCGATGCCCATGCCCATTTGTGATAACTGGTGTCGAAGATCGGGCTGCCATTCTTCCGGGTAAAAAAATAAAGCTATCTTGCTGTACTGTTGTAATCTAACCAAATCAGTTTCATGTAGTACATCATGTGAGAACCGAACTAGCCCTTCAAGGCGAAAAATTTCCGAAAGAAGCTGCTGCACGGTATACAAATATTATCTCTCCTTTATCCCGGCATTTCTATCTCATCTTTATTATACCGTGGTCGTCGTAAGGCTAAGTTTTTAGTCCGTGCGCGTAACGCACCAGGTCTCAAAGAATAAATGACCGCCTTATCTCAGCAGCCACCGTTATCTTACCACCGCTGATAGATAGCTCTCATATCCACACGGAACATAGTCGGGATACGAATACTGTTCCGCCAGCTCGCAATAGCTATCTCGATTTGGGCAAAACGTACAAGTAAGGCATTTCTCGTTATATTTTCTTTCCTGCTCTTCGTACATGGTGATCTTCCTTTCGCACCGGTGCGGTCCCCCGCCTCTCCGGTCGCCCTGAGCGGCGGCATGTGTGCGCAAGGGCCGCGCCTTGCGGGGCTTTTGCCTTTACCCTTGACGCCAGATGATAGACTGAGGAGGGCCAGGGAGGCGGATTGGTCCCCTCCCCTTCCCCGGCGAGGCCCGGCCGTGCCGAAGCCGGGCCTACCCTGCCGCGTCAAGGCTTGTCCATTCGACCGCCTTGCCGGCACGCAGGGACGCGGGAACGTCGATCAGCCGCTGGTTATGGCTGCCCCGCCAAATCAGCGCCAGGTCTTTTTGCTCAGCCACAAAGCGTCCGTCAACCAGGATTTCCGCTCTCTCCAGAAGGGCTCTGACGCCGGCGTCCCGGCTGGCCAGCAGCTCCTCGATCACGAATCCGGTGTAAACCATTACCGGCAGCTTGATCGCGTCGGCAACGCGGGCCAGGTCGGCCGCTTGCAGGAACGGCTCTCCCCCGGAGAACGTCACTCCGCGGTGGAGCGGCCGGAGGGCCGAGGCCACCAGGTCGGCCACTTCCTCGACGGTCATTTCCTGCCCGCCGTCCAGTGCCCAGCTGGAGGGGTTATGACACGACTTGCACGCATGGGTGCAGCCTTGTACGTAGAGTACCGGCCTCACCCCGGGGCCGTCTACGATGCTTTCGGGATTGAAACCAGCGATTCTCATGGTGATCTTCCTTTCGCGCCGGTGCGGTCCCCCGCCTCCCCGGTCGCCCGGAGCGGGGCATACGGCTGCGGGGTCGGGCTTGTCCCGAACGTTAGTCTTCAGCCCCTTGTCAGCTGTATGGTACACTGAGAAGGGCCAGGGAGGCGGGTCGTTCCCCTCCCCCGCCCCGGCGAGGCCCGATCATGCCGAAGGCGGCGTCGGCCTGCAGCGCGGGTAAAAACCTTCCAGGCCGGTTAAATGTCTCTACAGTTTTCAAATAAATCAAGGATTGTGTCGTCAGTGATTTTGTTGCTGTTGTATTTCTGATTTGTAGGACTATATTGACTACAATCGCTACCGCTCCATAAAGTTTCACACTGGCGGCAACTAATCCCGTTTAAGTCTGACGGTTCAAGTTCAGTTTTCTTTATACGCTTTTTAGGTAATCCACTATTTGAGTCAATATCTTGTTCCTGCCGACATGTATATTCGCGCCAGAAAACTAAGGAACCACCGCAGAGCGGGCACACATATTTACCTTTCATTTTACCTCCCCCGGCCTGGTGCCGGCTTAACGTAATCTTTGCTCGCCTAGTCTCCTGGCGGCGGTGGCCGCCGATCAGAGCCGGCGTCGGCCACCAGCTCGGGCCGGCCGACTAAAAAGGGGATCAAGCCCCTCCCATTTGAAGGTACTCAAGCTCCTTTTTCGCTGCCCAATAACCATAATGATTACAGTTAAGATGTTTGATCTTTTCGGTAAGTTCGACTATCCTTTTTGCTCTTTCTTCGGGGTCGAGAGCTTGCGGACATTCGGAGCAGTATCCGCCCAGGCCGGGTTTTTGCAACCGTCTTTACATGCTCCCATGCTTTTCAATCCTTTCGTCCGGTGCGTTGCCGCCTCCCCGGTCTGCCCTCCTGGGGCTGCGTGGAGTCAAAGGCCGCTTGCGGGTTTATCTCCCTTTGACGCCATGCTGCATAACGATGGGAGCAGAGGAGGCGGCCGGTCCCCTCCCCCACCCCGGCGAGGCCTGATCATGCCGCTGCTGGGGCGTAAGGGTAGCCTGTCGATCACATTCTCTTCCCGCCTTCAATAAGGCGAGTAAATGTCATTGGATCAATAGCTCTTGCCAGGGCGGTTTCGTGAGATATGAGGCCCCTAGTGGTGAGGTTTACGAGGTTTCTGTCCATGCTTTTCATCTGAGTATCCAGGCTTGTGTCGAGCACGTTATTTAACTGTTCAATTTTCCCTTGTCGGATGAGATTTTTTACGGCGACGTTGGCCACAAGAATCTCGGTGGCCACTATGCGGCCCCGCTGATCCGCGCGAGGGAGAAGCTGTTGCGCAATTATGGCCTCCAAAACCTGGGCTAATTGCCCGCGCATCTGCTGTTGCTGGTGAGGCGGGAAAAAGTCTATTATCCGATTGATCGACTGAGCGGAATCGCTGGTATGTAAAGTGCCGATGACCAAAGCGCCAGTCAGGGCGGCGGTCATGGCCGTGGCTATGGTGTCGGTGTCCCGCATTTCTCCTACCATGATAACGTTTGGATCTTGCCTCAATGCTGCCGTGAGGGCTTCTGAGAAGGAATAGAAATTGGTATATAGTTCTCTTTGGTCAATGATGCTTTTTTTGTGGGAATGCAGATATTCAATCGGATCTTCTAACGTAATAATCTTGTCTGCCCGTTCGTTATTTCTTGCATTCAACATAGCCGCCTGCGTAGTAGATTTACCGTTGCCGGCCGGCCCGACAACCAATATCAGGCCCCGCTTCCTACGGGTTAGCTCAGTTACTACCGAAGGGAGATTAAGTTCTTCTATTGATGGTAGTTTATTGGGGATGACGCGTACGGCCAGCGACATGCCCCGCTGTTGATTATAGGCATTAATACGAAAACGACGCTGAGAGATCCCGGAGTATGCAAAATCCACATGTCCTTGTTTTGCAAGCAATTCCCTGTGTTTTTCATTCGTGATCTGAGAGAATAGTTTTGTCGTATCATTTTCGGTTAGAATATCGGTTCCGTCCAGTTCCTTTAAATTGCCGTCAATTCTAAACCTCGGCCGTAAGCCCGGAGTAATATGCAAATCAGAAGCGTTATTCGTCACGGCTTGCTGAAGTAAGTTGTCCAGAAGAGAGACCTCCTTTTCCATGGGGAATGATTATCTTTCCAATGGTGCGGTTGCAGGGGTTTATCCTGGTGCCGAATTTATTCACCCTGGACGCGTTTATAAGGCGCGGCCGCCGATATATTTATCTGCCGCAGCCGCTTGCAGCTGGTCGCCTAGGCGCTACATTTAGCGCGATCGCGCCGGCGCCGACGACATGGCCACCGAAAGAGTTATCCATGCCGTTGCCGGCAATCGTTTAGCCATCGTTGGTGTCGTTCTTCAAAAAATGCGGCCGATTCTGGTTTCCAGCCGCATACCTCACAAGCGAGCAAATGACCGTCAGGCTCGTGATGCATGTCGAGAACCCCGCGCCGTTGCGTCTCGTCCCAGCCGCAGTTGAGGCAGCGGAATATCGGCAGTTCGCCGGTGAGTTTATCGATTTCCGCCTTCAGCCAACAGCCTTCCCGATGAAAGCCGGTTACTTCTTCCAAGCTTACGTTTTTGTATTTATCGCTTTCCCAGGTCATTGTGTCGTAGTGCTTTGAGATTACCATGCGGCCGTCGCCGCAACCGGGGCATTTGTAAGTATTGATGCTGGTATGCTTGTCCGGACTATAAAAGCTTATCGGAATCCATTCGGCGATTAGGGCCAGTTTTTGCCGAAGGGCGGTTAATTCTTGTTCGGCAGCGGTGGCGGCCATGTCGGCCTCCTTTCAGCATCATGATTATCCCACGGGTGCATGTAACTACCGTCCAATTAATGTTGCCCAGGGCGGCCATGGCCGCCCTGGGCTTTCTCAAGCAGCCAGCAATTCGGGATTATCTAAAATATGGCCTATGATTTTGTATAGAGCATAGCCATAGGTATTTATCTCCAGCGGGCGATCGCTGCCGCCGTTTATAGACTTCAAGAAGAAACCAGCGCCATCGGCACGTTTACGCACAATAAATCGTTCGTGTTGATTGATAGATACCGGTGCCAATATATGACCGTCGTATATTTCGTTGCCATTCGCGTCGGGAACGCAAGTGAACTGGAAAAGCCAAATCGGGTCTGTCGCCATAACCCATGGTGCCGTTGCGTCAGCTCGCGTCATAACTTTTCCTTCGGGATTGATTAAAAACTTATCAGGGGGAATCCAGCGATTCTCTTTCATGTTCCGGGCTCTAAACTTTATCATCTATCGTTCCCTCGCCTTTTTCTTTTTCCTTGGTATTCTCACCCGCCGGATCTTGCATTGTCCTTAAATAATAGCAGGTGGGAGCCACCTGGCTTCTATCGTGCGCTTTGTAGAGGTTTTTGCAGGTGCTTTTGCATACCCTGCAAAGCGCGCTAATCGTGTTTTTCGCCATTTCTTTCCCTCCTGTGGTTTGATTACCTGGTAAAAAGTGTGGATTCTGCGGACAGCGTTTGTCTGCGCGCAAAATCCACACTTTCTTCACCTATTAGCTTTTAAAATGGCACCTCTTCTTCCGGGAAGGTTTGTCCGCCGAAGGGGTGCTCCTGGCCATCCTCCACGCCCTTTTTCTTCTCAAGAAACTCAATGTTCTGGGCGATAACTTCGGCCACGCGGCGCTTTTGCCCGTCATTGGTCTCATACGAGCGGATTTGCAGGCGCCCTTCGACGAGGACACGCTGTCCCTTGGTGAGGTTGTTACCGCAGATCTCAGCGAGTTTTTCCCATGCAATGACGGGAATGAAGTCGGCTTCCTTCTGCCCACTACCGGTATATCGGTTAACGGCGATGGTGAAAGATGCGACCGCTTTGCCGGTTTGGGTGTAACGCACTTCCGGGTCCTGGGTGAGACGTCCGACGAGGATCACCTTATTCATGAGATACATCCTTTCATAATTATTTCAGTCTATCTGCTGTTCTCCAGGGTTTTAATTCTATTAAATTCTTTAGTGAACTCCTTGGTCGCTGCTTGTTGAAGAGTGCTTTTACTGTACTGTAGGGCTTCCTTCATCGGCTTATTCAGCACCTCCGGACTGTGGGCCTTTATAGCCAACGTAACTTGCAGATTATCATGTCCTGATTTCATAAGGTTTCGGGCAATCTCGATATCAGAAGCTTGTCCTGACCACTTCCCCTGCCTCAGTAGCTCAAGAGCCTGGCGGCTGTAATCAGAATTAACATCCAGTAGCCCCACCTTCTCAGCGGTTTTAATTGACTTTGCTAGCCTATATTCAGCAATCAATAACTCAGAATGTACTCCACCGGAATAAATCCCGCTTTCATATTCCTTTAATATTTTCCTAGTTGACTCGCTAACAACTTCGTTCACATATGCTCTAGAGAAAATCTCATCAGGCACCATGACTTCTGGACTATATTTCGCAACCACTTCTTTAATTTCTGCCGGAGAAAACCCATCTGCAGTCATAAGATAAGATATCTGTTCATCAACCTCCTGACCAATCCATTTCCCATGGTGCTGAATTAATGAGTTGGCGTACCCACAATAAGCGGCTTCCTGTGGATTATCGTACATTTTAGGGTCACGTGGAGCATCCTTTAGAAATAAAATCTGATCTTGTTTTGCTGCTGACAATACCAATTCAGCAATTTCGGCTTCCACCGGATTAGCAATTTCTTCAATTTCCGGAGCCTTAACCCTGAGAGTCACATCTGCGGGACTAATAATTAATGTTTTTCCGTTCTCAACAAGCAGGCTGTTATATTCTCTTAGATAGCCCTGCAAATACAAGTTTTGAGGATGGTTTTCCATCAATTCAGCAGCAACATAATTCATTGTTTGAAGATAAGAACCACCAGCGATATCCGGGCAACTAAATTCATTAACAACCTGACCATTCTTTAAAACTGTGTGTACATCCATTTCCAAACCCTGTCCGTTGAACTCATATCGTTGCTTCACTGAGAAAGGACCGTCAACCTTTTGGAAAGGAATAGTAGCTGATATTTCTTGATCGGTTAATATGCCGGCACCATCCAAAGCCTTCTGAATGTAATTAGCTGCCTCTTCAGACTTTAATCCAACCGTAGCAGGGCTGCCCTGTAGTAAAGCTTGTTGAATTTCGCTGCAGGTATGGCCATCAATATATAGTTTTGTAATCGCTTCAATGTCAGAATCTAAGTTATTCCATTGTTTATTTGACAAGGCCAAAAGGTATTGCTCTGCTATGTAATCATTTGATCCAGCTAGAGAATTATTCTCGAAGGCATTTAAACGCAAAATCTGTTCCGCATAAGCTAACCCAGCTTCATTACCTATCCCGGCAGTTGATGGACTTAACCCGGCTATAGCTTGCTTAATTTCACTTCGTTCATATCCGTAATGAACTAGACTTGTAATTATTTCATTTTCCGTTTCTGCTCCTTTCCAACGACCGTCACCTATAATAACTTTTGCATTAGAAAGATATTGTTGATAAATATTATCCTTTTCCTCAAACATGTTCTCTTTGGTATGTTCCTTTAATATTAGCTGCAACCGTTCATCAGCATTCAAATCACCGGCAATTTGGGGCCCGGAATCCCCATTAATAGCCATTTTCAATCCTCCAATCACCTACTGCTATTCCATTAGCACAGAATAGATTCAGCCTATCTGCTGTTCTCCGTGGTTCGCATTTTTTTAAGCTCTTTGGCAAAATCTTTGGTCATAACCTGCTGCAACGTTGTTTTCGTGTACTGCTGCGCCTCTTTGGCAGGCTTATTTAACACTTCCGGACTGTGGGCTTTGATGGCTTGCGTGACCTGCAACTTGTCGTATCCATTTCGCATGAGGTTTCTGGCGACCTCAATGTCAGAGCCTTGCCCCTCCCACTTCCCTTGAGTCAGCAGTTCCCCGGCCTGGCGGCTGTAATCGTAATTGATATCCTTTATGCCGGATTTCTCAGCCGTCGAAACAGCAACCGCCAGTTTTCTCTCTGCCAGAGTAATATTGTCCTTCTGGATAGTTTCCCGAACCTTGTTGACAACGAACTCGCCGTAATTTTCAGCATTCCGACCCGGCTGAATAGCCGCCGGCGACATTTCGCTGACCGCCTTTTGGATCTCTTCAGCCGGATATTTTTGCAGCAGCGGATGGCTTATCTGCGCATCAACAAAGGCATTGTGATGCGCCTCCGGATTATGGGACATATAATGTTTGGCGGAATACAGATATGCCTCCATGGCCGACGCCGGATTCGCTACCTTTAGATAATCCAGAACGTTTTGCCCCTCCGATGGCATGAGGCCGACCTGGTCGATTTTTTCCTCCCGGCCAATTGACTCTTCCACCCGGAGGACGACGCCGCGTGCATATTTATCGCTGGAAACCCCTTTTTCTTCTTGTAATTTATAGGCAACCGGGCTGATCTCGCTTACTGCTTTAATCACATTGTCGCGGGGGCAGCCCGATTTGAGCATATCGCTGACTATCTGCCCGTCATTAAAAGAAGTGATCTCCTTGCCCGGCGAACTTGCCAGTGCCTCCCGCGCCTTCTCCATCCGGCTTATGTATTCGCTTGCAGTAGCAGGGTAATTTTCGACAAGGTCATTTTGATGCGCCGCGTACTTCTCATTTCTCACGACAGCCTGTTCAACAACATATTTCGAATAGTTATCAACACTACGTCCTGCTTCCCTGGCTATTGGCGAAGCTGAAGCGATGGCACTTTGGACTTCCTCGAGGCTATACCCGTTTCTGATCAGTCCGGCCGCTATCTTGCTATCGAGCGAAGAATTCAGCTTCACGGTTGGGTCGTCCAGCTGCTTTTGCAAAGCCATCTGATAAGCTGACCGCGCATCGACAATGGTTTTTACGTCTTTAACCTCGTTGAGCGTTTGCAGGACCTCGGAGCTGCGGTTTACCATATGGGTTGCATAACCCATCGGCAGCTTGCCCTCGGCGTTGGCTAGGGGGCTGTTTTTTGCGATCGCCTGCTTCAACGATTCAACTGCATGGCCATCCCGCAAAAGGCCCTCGACCAACTTCCCTTCCCTGTACTGGTTTAACTCTCCCGTAATTGACGCCAATGCCTCCTGATAAGCCTTTTGGGTTTGGTCCACCGTGAAATCCATCTTTAGATCCTCCTTATCAATACTCTTATTTATTGGCCCGACATGATTGACAAAAATTGAGTGTAGTTTTTGATTATGGCCCTTTACGCTCTCGTAGAGCGCGGCCTGAATCTCCTTCCAGTCAACGCTTTGAAACTCAAACTGATATCCAGCCCGCCGGCACAACTCATCCATGAATATGCACAGTGACCGGGTATTCCCCTCCCGAAAAGGATGCAGATGGTAGAGATCAGCCATCAGGTCGCTTGCTTTTTTTGCGAAAGTCGCCCGATCGAGCCCGCGTAAATAATTCTCGTTCTTGAGCCTGCCAAAATATAATACTGCGTTCTCTTTGATGTACTGAGGGTAGCAGTAAACATCATGCTTGGCGATACTGTGTTGCCGTTCACGGCCTGCCCATTCGTACATGTCCTGGAAGATATACGCATGTACTGCCTTCCAGTATTCGTAAGTCAGGTCCCCGGGAAGAGGGTTCAATAGCAGCTCATCGATGCGGACTTTAGCGAAAATCCGTTCAGTCTTCTGTCACTCGGCTTTGTCTTTGACGCCAAACTTATTCTTCAGAACATCGGTGCCAGCGTAAACAGTAGGATCTTTAAAAGCAGCCATTCCTACTAGTTGTCCGTATCAAACTTGGTCGGCTCTTTTTCCCGTAAGCGCGCAAGGCGGTCCTTCTGTTTTTGGATCAACTCTTCCCGGGTCATCTCGCCGGCTTCGACCTTTGCAAAATCAGCCAGCTCCTCTTCGGTAAATTCCGCCCCGGCTAGCCGGCAGATGGCTATACTAGTTGCGTTGACATCGACTTTTTTCATAATCTCATCATCCTTTTCTTCTACTTTTTGAAAGTTATTCGGGATAAGCCGCCTAGCTTAGAACTTAGCAGATCCGGTTTCCCCATCCTGTCCGGTGCCGTAAACTTGCAATCCGGGTATCGGGAGCAGCCCCAAAAAGGCCCGTTGCCCCCCTTCCGACATATCAGCACGCCCTCCTTGCATGTCGGGCAGCGTCGCCCGCCCTCCTTGAGCCTGAATGACGCCGGCGTCAACGACTTGCATAGCCTTTTCACAAGCTCCACCTGGCGGGTTATAAACTCATCAAGTATCCCTGCACCCTCTTCCATGAGCTTTAACTGGTCTTCCCATACCGCCGTGGAATCGGGAAAGGTAAGCTCATCTGGTAAGGCATCAACTAAGATGAAGGCAATCTCCGTGGGTTTCAGTCGCTTTTTCTCCAACTCCATAAATTGCTTCTCTATCAAGTCGGCGATAATTCCCGCCCTGGTGGCCTCGGTGCCGATACCCGACACGCTTTTGAGCTGCTTCTTCAGTTCGTCGTTTTTGACAAACCGATGGATCTCTTTCATGGCTTGAAGCAACGTGCTTTCCGTGAAGCGCTCGGGGGGCTTCGTCGTTTTTTTCAGCGACCGCATATTAATGAAGGAAACTGAATCGCCGGGTTTCATAGCCGGCAGAACGCCGGCGTCCTCTTCGGCCTTTTCTTCCTTATCCTCATCTTCCGCGGCGTATAACTTTCGCCAGCCTGGTTCCTTAATCACCCGGCCGGAAGTCCGGAACTCCTCCCCCTGGTACACCAGGGCAACGCTTGTCTGGTCGAAAACATGAGCCGGGTAAAATTGAGCTATGTACCGGACAGCGATTAAGTTGTAGACGTCCTGCTCGGTTTCCGGCAGCTGCACCTCGCAGGGCAGCACCGTGGGGATTATCGCGTGGTGAGACGATATCTTCGAATCGTCCCAGGCCCGACTCCGGATCGACGCGTCGGCCTCCGTCATTCCTAAACCCGCCAAGTGAGCCAGAATAGCCGGCGCATCCGCCAACTGGTTTTCCGGTAAATAATCGCAATCAGAACGCGGGTAAGTGGTTAACTTTTTCTCATAAAGGGCCTGAGCCGCTTCCAAAACCACCTGGGGGCTGTAACCGAACCTCTTGCCGGCAGCCACCTGCAACGCGGAAAGGGAGAACGGCAGCGGCTGCGGCCGGGACTTCTCCTTCGTCTCATAACCGGTTATCTCGGCGTCGCCTTTCTGCAAAAACCTGCGCTTCAGCTCGCCGGCAGCGGCGAGATCCACCAGCCTGCCCTCGCTATCTAGCCCGGGCTGAGTTTCCTTCGCCCTCCATCCCGCCGTAAACGAACCATTATGATGGCTGAACTCGGCTTTGAACCCGTAATGTTCCACCGGCTTAAACCCGGCTATCTCCCTTTCGCGGCGTACCACCAGCGACAGGGTCGGCGTTTTCACCCGCCCGACCGGAAACGTCTCGCCATACCCGCGTACCTGGGCGCACAGCGTGGCCAGCCTAGTAACATTCATTCCGATGAGCCAGTCGGCCCGCTGGCGGGCCAGCGCGGCCAGCATAAGCCCGGCAAAATCATTGTTGTCCCGGAGATCCGCCAGCGCCGCCCGCACACTCTTTTCGTCCAGAGCGTTCAGCAGCAGTCTTTTCACCGGCTTACGGTTGCCGACAAACTCCAGGACCTCGTCCACCAGCAGCTGCCCTTCCCTATCCGGGTCGCCGGCGTGAATAATCTCGGAAGCCCGGTCGATCAGCGCAGCAACGATATCAAATTGAGCCTTACTGCTTTCCGAAACCACCAGGTGCCACTTCATTGGCACGATCGGCAGATCCACCAGGGCCCACTTCTCGAACCGGGCATCATATTCGCCCGGCTCGGCCATGCGGAGCACGTGACCGTAAAGCCAAGTCACCAGGCCGCCACCTGTTTCGAAATATCCGTTTCTTTTGGCCATCGGCCCGGGCAAATGCTTGGCAATCTCGGCAGCCATGCTTGGCTTCTCGGCAATATATAACCTCAAAATAGCGCCTCCATGATACTAGTATCATTCATGTTACTAATTTGTATATTTTTGTCTTTATTACGCAAAATCCTTCATTTTCTGCAATAATTCTTCGGGTGGCTACTCGCGCGCGTGCGCGCGGAACTTCGCCGAGCTTCAATGATAACAGGTCTGCCCTATTGGTGGCAGCTCGCGCGCGTGTGCGCAGAACTTCCCGGCTCATCTGCTGCCGTCAACCCGGCCGCATCCCCGGAGGCTGTGCCCCAGCCCCGGTTGTTGTGGTTGCTAACTAACTTTCTTTTCGCCTTGGGTCATAGTCATAGCGATCACCAGGATGTTCCGGGCCGCGTTCACGTCCCGCTGAAGCGACAGGCCGCAATGCGGGCAGTCGTGCTGCCGCTGGCTGAGCTTCTTCGGAACCAGAGCGCCGCAACGGGAGCATATCTGGCTTGTGTGAGCCGGCGGGACCACGACCACCCGGCGGCCAGCGTCACTCGCCTTACCCGCCAGGAGATTAAAGAGCAAATTCCAGCCGGCGTCCTGAATCGACTTCGCCAGATGCTTGTTCTTGACCATGGATTTTACCTTGAGGTCCTCGTGGGCGATGAGGTCGTATTCCTGCACCAGTTTGGTGCTCACCTTATGCGCCAGGTCCCGGCGCTGGTTTGCTACTTTTTCATGCTGCCGGGCCAGCAGGGCGACGGCCTTCCTGCGCCGGCCCGAACCTTTCTTGCGCCGGCTGACTTGGCGCTGGAGGTATTTCAACCGCTTTTCAGCCTTTCGGTAGGCCGCCAGCCGCGGGAAAAATTCGCCGTCCGAAGTCACCGCTAAGTCGGTGATGCCGACGTCGATGCCCACGGTCCGGCCCGTCGCCGGCAGCGGCGCGCCCGTCGTCTCGCATACGAAGCAGGCGTAATATCTGCCGTTCCGCCGGGTGATGGTGCAAGTCTTGATGGCGCCTGCCGCTGGCCGGTGGAGCCGCACCTTGATCTCGCCGATCATCGAGATCTGCAACCGATTTTCGTTTAGGGCAAAGCCGAGCTGAGGGTATGTAAAACTGTGGTAGTCCTTCTTCCCCTTGAACCTAGGGAAACCAGGTTTCTCCGTGCCGGTTTTCACCCGCCGGAAGAAATTGTCGTAGCTGATTAGCAGCGTCTTGCCCACCGCGTGCAGCACCTGGCAGTATACTGCCTGCATATAGGGGTTTATCGCTCTTTCGGCCTTCACCATTTGCTGCAGTTCCTTGCGGCCTACCGTGCTACCGTGATCACGATACTGGCTGATTTTATATTCGAGCTCCCGGTTATATAGCCGTCTGCAGGTTTCGATGGTGGCGTCGATGGTTTGCCGCTGGGCGGACGTTGGGTATATGCGGTACTTATAGGTTTTGAGCATCATTTTGTCACCTTGTTTCTTATGTAGATTTGGTGTTAAAGCAAATCCTCCGGTATACGCCGGGAATTTATCAAGTAGATACCCTTTTTCGTAACTCGATACGGTACATCATGGGGCAACCTGGCGAAACGGCATTTGACCAGGACGCCATCTTTCTTCACCATAAAATAGCCTGACGGCGAGATCTCGGGATAGTGCGCCACGATGGCCCGTTCCAACTTCGTCGCCAGCTTCCGCGCCGCACCGCGGGAGAAATCTGTGTTACCGGCCCGCAGCATGTAGATTATATCTTGGATCATCCGATAAATATCTCGTTTGGACACCATAACCATCACTCCTCATTGCTTATAGAACTTGCCCGCTGAGGAGCCTATATGCTACAATGACAAATAGGCAGACCTGTAGCGGGAGACCGTGAAAGGGATGTCTGTGGAAGAAGTCGCTCTATCTTGCGAGGAGGGGGCGACTTCTTTTTTGTTATTTTAGTTTTTCTTGCCGTTCGAGAATCTGCTCGCTCATCTCTTTGGCTTTTTTCCGCTGCTTATCCTCTTCGCTTTGGCAGCCAGTCAAGAACATGCTAGCAAAAACAACCAAGAGCAAAACTGCTATGAGTCTTCTCACTTTTCATCCTCCTGCGTATACTCAATTAGCTCTGACAGTGAACAGTGAAGAGCATCACAAAGTTTAAACAGCGTTTCTAGTTTGAGCGTTTCTATTTCTTTTTCATGATAAAGTTTCGCGATTGAGTTACGGCTTACTTTAGAGAGCTCAACTACCTCTGTGATGCTGTCAATTTTTTTCTCCGCTAAGATAAGTCGGAGATTGCACCTCAACACTAATACCCACCTCCTATTAATCATTTTATATCTTTCATTAAAGAAATGCAACCGCAAAAGCATATAAATCATCACTATAGAGGTAATTGTACTGCTGGGGAGCGCGCTCGTGTGCGAATTACCCCGGGTGTTCACATATTCCTTGAGAGAAGCGCTGCGCGGCGGCGTGACGTGGATAAGAACAAAAACCCAGGGTCGGGTACATTCCCGAATCCCTGGGTTCTGTATCTAAAACCTCTTATAGACCGCAGCGTCATTCCTGGGCCCAATCGCCAATATCTGGACAACATCATCTTTGACATCATATATGATGCGGTACTCGCCAATATCCGCCCGCCGGTAATTGGAGCCGGTAAGTTTCTCCGAATCGTTGGGGAACGGATCGCGCTGCAGGGAGAGCATCTTGAGAGTCACTTGCTTAAAATGCTTATTCTCCAAGCCCTCCAGGTATTTCCTGGCTTTGTTGGATAAATCAAGCAGGTAACTACTCACCATCCCGTTTCTCCTTCAATAACTGAGCGGTCTTCTCCGGCCCCATGAAACCGCTCCGGATGCCGTCCTCGGCCTGAGCGATCCAGTAAGCGTCCTCAAGTAGTTTCTCTATCTCCTCCAAACCTACGCTTACGTTCTTGCAGAGCAGTCGGGCACTATCCTCCGAGAAAGTTTCTTTGTAGTCGGCCAGCTCACGCAGCTCCATACCCCGCTCCAAGGCCCGGTAAGCCTCACTGCCCAGCCTGCCGGTTTCAACATACAACTCGTGGACGGCTTGCCTTAGTGCAAGGTGGCTCTCCTCCCGGTATCCCGCCGCGTAGAGAAGAGCGCGGGCACCGTGAAAAATGCCGTAATATGCCTGAATGGTGGCCCACTTGAAATTCCCCGAAGCCAGTGACGCTTCGGCTGCGGTTATGTCTTTCTTGCCAACCTCAAGTTCCTTTCGGATCATACCCTCCGAGATCGTCGCCATCTTTATCCGGTTTTTCTTAATGAGTTCAGCAATCTTAGACATCAGTCTCCTCCCATAAAACCCGGCCCTTATCAATTTCCCTCGCGAAAACCGGGTCTGTTTCTTCCATGTTAATCCATTCCAACGGGCTTACGATGACGGGCCGCAACTCCCTTTCAGAACCATCTTCGAATCGACTTATCTCATACCGGGCCGCCTCAGGATCGTCCGTCAGCACGAAAAGATCGATGTCGCTGCTTTGGTCATCATTTCCTATCGCACAACTGCCAAACAGAATCACCTTGCGGCAGAGCGGCCGCAACCGCGCTACCAGCGTCTGCAAGTTAACAATGTTGTCCACGACGCGAAACGGCGCCAAAAGCGGGTGATTCTCCTGAACGCGATAGATCAGCGTTCTTCCCAAGGCTTCCGCTCGTACCAGGCCGACGTCGGCGAACTTCCGCAGTATCTCGCTGGCGCTTCCCTGACTGATGCGCAGCTCAGCCGCGACGCGGCTCCCATAAATCGCGTCGTCCTTCCTGTGCAAGCTCAGAAAAGAAAGAATCCGCAACGGATTAGGTTGATAAATCATAGCCTTCACAGAATCACCGCCATTATCGTTCTGATAATATTATTATCGTTTTAATGATAACACGTTCAGTGTAACGATGCAAGCACTAACGATGAGCGTCGCCGGACAGGCAAGGGCACGGTTGGATAGACCCGCACTGGCACGTCTCATCCGCCGATGATATAATGTAACCACAAAGTAATAACTTTTAACGGGGTGACAGCATGCGCGTTGATGTTGTTAAGGTTGGCAATTCAAGGGGAATCCGGCTGCCGGCCGCGGTCCTGAAACAGTGCGGCATCGGGACGACTGTGGAGCTTGAAGTCCAAAACAACCGAATCATACTGAAGCCGGTCCATACCCCTCGCCAAGGGTGGGCCCTTGCCTTCAAGCGCATGGCGCAGGTCGGCGACGATCAGCTGCTTATACCCGATGAGCTCGATCACGAGCTGCTGGAGGAATGGAATGCTGATTGACCAGTACTCAGTATATTGGGTGGATCTCAACCCTACCAGGAGCGCTGAAATCAACAAGACTCGGCCATACGTGGTGATCTCTCCTCCGGAAATGAATGCCCACCTCAAAACCATCCTCGTAGCACCTGTGACGAGCCGGGCCCGCGAAGGCTTCCCCACCCGTCTTCCGATGACGGCCGGCGACGTGACCGGCTGGATTGTGCTGGACCAGATCCGGGCCATCGACAAAACCCGGCTGCACGAAAAAATCGGCGCCCTGGGCGCTGATGAAGTATCGACGCTAAAAAGCATAATCAAGGAAATGCTGGTGGACTAGAGCAGCTGCATCCAGACCACCATTGCATATATACAATGATTCTGGTACAATATAAACAAAGGACCGGCGTGTTGTGAGCACGCCAGTCCTACAGGTTGACTAACCGGGGAACGGTTAGCTCAATTAGGGGTTGTGAAATAACCGACGACTTGAGCAGGGGCGGTTATTTCGCTTTCATGACCAAAACCAGGAGCGTGGCAAATGCTACTTCAAACATGAGGAGCATTTGTCGCAACTCCAGGAAGTATAAAACCTCGCTACTCGCGAGGTTTTATACTTTTTCGTCAAATTCTTGTTGTGTCGTTCGGAGCTGCTTTTTTAATATATCCTGCCAGAGCCGCTGAGGGATTTCCTTGGCTACGGCATGCGAAATCTTTGTGCGCAGCAATGTCCCATCGTTAAGAACCTTCTCATAATACCAGTGATCGGTGTCGCGGACTAACACCCAGCCAGTATTGTCACAATATTTTTTTAGGTCGCGAAATTTAGGCGGCATGGTTTATATCAATAAAGCCTTTAATCTCAGTGTCATCATCGGCAAGGATGACGCGCATGATATAAGGTAGATGATCGCGCCGATTCGGCGCATTTACAAATAAAGGCAAACGTTCCATGTAATCCGCGGCGTATACCTTTAGCTCATCAACTACAGCCTGGACAGCCGCCTCAAGCGATTCGGCGTTCTCAACAATATCCATGGCGTTAAGGCTGACAGTTACGGACTGATCACCTTCGTCATATACATCGGCTTTCAACCTGTAGGCAGCCAGCATGGCCTTCTGGGTTTCCCGTTTTATCACCAGGACTTCTTCCTTGTTCTTTCGATTGATGGCGACAGCCGCTTTCTCGTTGCTGATAAGTTTATCAAAAACATTGGAAAGGTTGGCGCGGGCACTGGTAAAAGGCATTGAGTCAAGCAACATAGCAGCTTTCATCTCCTTATGCTCCTCTCTTTGGTATAGTATATTCAAATCATAGCATAATATGTACTCAATGTACAGACTGTACAACACGAATTATCTTCATGGTCGGCTATGATGATGAAACCCAGCGTTCGGCCGGAGCTCTATTTGGTGCTCCGGATAAGCCATAAGCTTGATGCTTATGGCTTAATTATTCGGCTGACTTATCCTGATCCAGCTCGTCCTTCTGGTATAGCTTCAGGCCACTGAGCCGTCCCTTGCCGCGCTCCTCGCGCAGCTTGCGTACGGCTTTTTGCATCTGGCCATTGATCGAGCCGCGGAGGAACAGGCCGGCCTCGCCGGGTCGATTCAGGGAATAGAGCAGCCGGCGCCATTCGGAACGCTCCTGGTATAGCCGGTCGATCTTTTCGCCTATACTGTCCGCCTGTTTCTTTATTTCCATGTTGCGGGCCATAAACTTATCAACGATACCCTGAATTTGATTCCGGATCTCCGGCTTCTCCTTCTCGACATTCCATCCGGCCCGCCTGGCCTTGATGGAATCAGCAAGGTCATTAATCTCAGTTTTCCAAGTTTTCAAATTTTCCGCCGCCTGCATATGCTCCTTATAAGCTTCAGGCTCCAAATTTTGGTCAGGCACCGGTTTCTCATCAAAGCGCTTTTTCTCAAACTTATATAATTTCCGTTCGTCGAACAATAATTTCTCATCACGACGAATCGACGCCAACAAGCCCTTAGATGAGCGCCATTCTGCTATCGCTTTGGCATTCATTTCGGAGCGTATTTTCTTTAAAACTTTTTTCCGTTCTAGCTTTGCGGCCTTGATCTCTTTGATTAAATCAGGCAATCTCACGACCGCAATTTGCCGCAGCTCTCCAAGGCTATAATCAGGATACATTTCCTTGAGTATTGCCTTCGGAGACTGCTCCTTTTCGTAACTCTCACTTAATCCTTGGGCTTTGAGCATCCCGTCCTTCATCGTTTCTATTTCTTTTATCGTTGCATCATCCATTGTCCGGTTTTGCAGTTTCTCCTTCATGGCCGCCAGCTCAGCCACGCGGCGATCATAATGTTTTCGCCAATAAGGTAATTTCGGGTCGTGCCCGCGTTCCTTCGCCGCACGCTCCAAACGGAAAGCTTCGAGTTTTAACCTATTCTGCAAGAGCGTATATTCCCGCTTCAGTTTTATCCAATACATTTTTTCGGCAATAGTAAAAGAATGCGCGCTGCGCGTTTTTCTCCTTTCATTTACCTTCGATGCCATATTACTCGCGGTGAGCTGCTTCAAGTTTCTCGATTCATGCAGAAACTGTACTTTGAGCATATTTGCTTCGGCTCTGGATTGCCAATACTTCGCTCTGATCTTATTACGTTGTTCAGGATCTGTAACCCCGGCCGTCAGCGTTCTTAAATCCCGGGCAACCGCTGACGCCATTTTAGGCCCCAGGTGTTTTTCGGCCGGAGCATCCAATAACTGAGCCGCGTCAAAATCGCCTCTGCTCATTGCAGCAAGGTACTGCTCTGTCTTCTTCCGGTGATCGACACGGGCGACAAACCCTTCCCTTGCCAAAATCTCATTTTGCATTTTTGCGAAATCCTCGCGCATGTACCGTAAATAGCCGGAACGCTCATTACCGTTCCAACGTGCGTCCTTGGGCGGCCCTCCCAATTCTGGCTTCAGCTTGTTTGCCCGACTGAAAAATGTTTGCGCGTCCCGTTGTATTCCGTCCAGTTTTCGCTCACAAAACATTATATGCACATGCGGGTTTTGGACGCCCCAGGCAAGTGCCGCCGATTTTTCATGAATTGCGTAAGTGTAGACAAAATCGGGACCGAGGTGTTTGTCGATGAATCGCTGGACAAGTTCTTTGTGATGTTCAAACGAAAATTCATTCGGTAAGGCAAATTCTATTTCACGAAAAGAGGTCCGCCCGGCCAATGTTTCGTATTTCTCGGATGCGCTCCAAAAGCGCCGGGGGTTATCTTTCGCCCACTCCGGCATGTTACCATGCGCCTTGTAAATTAGTTCCTCCGCCTTATCGCCTTCCGCATATTTTCCTTCCCTGCATATATAATCGGAGCGTAGATCGGCGCGCGGCTTCTCTCGCCCTTGACGGTCTGAGCTTGTTTTGATTGTGAAATGATAACTGGCCATTAATGTAACCTCGTCATTAGTTTCGTCAGCTTGTTCATGAAGTTTTCGCAGAAAACTCTAGCATCCTCGGGATGCTGATTCGCGAGGCGAACTAAGCGGGACGCGCTACGATGCGTTTTTGCAAAAAACGCCGTAGCGAGGCAAGCGTCGCCGAAGGCGGAAACCGGCGAAAGCCGCGCACGAGTAACTTTAGTTACTCCTAAGTGCGCCTTGTCGGAAAATCTCCGCACCTCCCCGTTCGTGTTTAGCATACCATAATCCGGTTTTTGTGGCAAGATTTGCTTTTCCTCTTCGAATTAGGCGCTCCGATTTTGCGACTTCGGTTTAACTCGCTCCGCTCGTTAACTCAGTTACTCTTTATGGCCGCTGAAGAATACAGTCATTCTGAGGAGGGGCGATCATGAATCTCTTCACCCCTGTTCCTCGTCACCTGGATTGGAGGTGTAGCGAACCGGGCTTAATCTCTTGCCGCTATCGCCATACAGGCAAGTTAAAGGCAAATGCCGTATAAATTTGATCTAGCCCTGGCTTGCTATTGCAAGCTCACATGCCTTTATTGAAAAAACAGGTCGTTCCCGTGTCTTCGCTACTTATGACTTAGCCGCGCAACCTTTTTCCCTTGCCTGACTATCTATTTGAACGGCGATTCCTATTTTTATGCTATTATGTAATTAGGGAATTTTTTTGGGGGTAGGCGGCTTTAAACGTTCTCTTTGCCTATGGCTCCCGAGACGGCTTTTAACTATCGCTCAGGATTTATGAATATAGCGTTCTATGTAATTCGTGATTTTTTTATTGCCGGTATGATTATTTTATTGCCACTTAGAAAAGTGCTGAATATCTTGCCGGTTATAAATCGCCTTCCTTCTCTATTGATTACTTGATTCTCGTTGAGTGATTTTTTTATTGCCGGTTATTTGATTTCGATTAATCCCTTGCCGCTATAACCGGCAAGATATTTTCCTTGCCGGTTTGACTTAAAATCTTGCTTAAAACGTTTTTTCTCAACCGGCAAAGAAATAATCATTAAGGCAAGATATTTTCCTTGCCAGTATGAGTCGCGCCGGTAGCGGCCTCTCGGACTTATCCACAGGAAAATTTGCCCTATATGTATGTTTTATTTTTAAAAGAAAGACAAACAGCGCCGTCAGGGGCTACTCCTGATAACTGGCAAGAAAATAATCATCAATTGTTGCCAAATGCAGGAATTAGTTTACGAAAGAAGAAACATAATATCGACCCCGGATGAAAGGAGTCGTTTACGTGAAGAAATTGGTTGTCAGAGAGAACACACGAGTTTCGTACACCGATGAAATGTCTATCGGCAGCTTGCCATTGGATAAAGCGGAACAAATGGCCGTGCAAACAATGATGGCTTATTTTGATCCTCGTTATCCTGGTGAGGAGATTCCTGTGGATATCCGCGGTATCGCCAGGATAAGTGGTAAGAAACTCGGCAATCTTCGCGTCCAGTTCGCCCGGGCCGGTATCACCTTAACTGAAACGGCTTTTTACAGGCTTGACTTAGCGGGCACCGGCAATAAAAAAAGGCCTGCCAACGCCCTGGTTTCATACGAAGGTATTCCCCTGTTTAAGAAGATCCGTTTCGACGCTGAGTCGGACATGCTTATCGGCATCTTCAACGAGCTTATTATCCCTTTAATGATAGCTAATGACAAAACTCCGATTTATCGCTTGTCGATGCTCTATGATTTTCGTTCCCAATATTCATTCCGTCTCCTGGCTCTTATCGTCAAAAAGTATTTGGAAAGTGGCAAGAAAAACAGCTTCTTTATCCCGCTTGACGAGCTGCAGGCAATTGTCATTTCACCTAAGAAAGAACGTGGAAATAAGACCTTATTCCGCGTCAGTAATTTCAATCAGTCGGTCATGGCGCCGGCGCTGCGCGATATAAATAACTACCCCAAGTCGCCGATCACCATCACCGTCGAGGAAGTTTTGGGTGAAACCGGAAAACGTGGCGGCGACAAGACTATGGGGTATACTTTCTCCATCGAGGAGAAAGAGGGCATGTCCATTGAAATGTACATGGACAAGATTGATTTGACAGACGAGCTGGTCAAGAGAGGCTTCACCAGGTCGCTGGCCAAAAAGGTCACTGAGGAGAAGTCTTGGAACGTTATCCGTAGAAACATGTATTACTTTGACTCCAAGGTTAAGAAGAATGGCAAGTCGTCTGATCAATTAGGAAAGATTTTATATACCTTCATCGAGCAAGATACCGAGAAAAAAGAGCGCCGGGCGATGGAGTTTGTCAACGTGCAGCATTTACCCGGCCCACCCGAGCTATCATTATTTGAAGAGGATACCACTGACGAACCGTTCGATCTTGAAAGTAGTCAGTTTTATCAGGAGTATAAAGAAAAGCATCCCGGTCGCGGAGTTGTTGTTGAAAGTATGATTGGAAAGACGAAAAACTTAGCTTAGTTTGAAATATTCATAACCGGAGCTGCGGATCGACCGCGACTCCGGTTTTATATTTTTTATATTATAAGCAGGATTTGGAATTTTTATGTATAATATCAATATTAATAATAATATCAAAAACGTATTCAAAAATAATATTATTGGAGGGCTTGTGTATGAGTAGATCGGCAGTAAAAAAATCATTATTGAAAAAACCTTACGTAATTTCAGTTATTTGTCAGAAGGGAGGCGTTGGTAAAACTACTTGTGCTATAGTTTTATCTACCCTACTCGCTAGTATGGGCTATAAAGTTCTCGGCCTGGATGTAGACCAGCAGGGTAACTATACTGAGACCTTCACTGGAATTTCTATTCGAGACCTGCGTTTAGATGGTTATTTGGGTGTCATTTATGCAATTAATCCAGCTGAAGATCCTCGAGAATTTTTGGTCAAGGAAAATGAATTGAGTGACAGGCTGCCGGAGAATTTCGATTTGCTTATCGGCGACGAGCGAACCGGTTTCTTTAGCGAAAAAATAAGGGAATACAAAATTCAGGACAAAAACAGTGTTCTTAAGAACATGATTGCTAGATTTGACACCGATTACGATTTTGTTATCATTGACACAGCGCCTGCGTTATCCCCCATGCTCACAAACGCCCTGGTCGCCTCCGATGGTGTCGTCTGCATCTATCAGCCGGAAAAATATTGTTACTCGGCAATGTTTAGCCTGTTTGAAACTATTCGTGAAGTGCAGGCATTTAATCCTAATCTCAAACCACTTGGGATTCTTACGGCTCTCATGGATGGACGTCGAAGCGACATGCAAGAATTTGTGGATCTCATATTTGGCGATCAGGAACTCGGAAAATACTGTTTTAAAACGATAATCAGCAGGAAGGCTTCAACCGGCCGCCTCGCTTATGCGGGTGTCGTAAAAAGGATTAACCCAGAAGCTGATCTGGGAATGAAACAATATGTTCCTTTCGTCAAAGAGCTTTTGGAACGTATCCGTAAGAACTAGCTTTGAATTCATGATTATAAGGAGTTGTAGATATGGTAAAAAGAGTAAGCGTAAAGGATTCTGTTGGCCGCGGCCCAGCAGGTGCTTTATTGACAGGTGGGGGGAATGTAAATAATATTGATAATGTAGATGATAATAACAACGAAAATAATATCAAAAAGAATATTAATATTGATAATAAAAATAAAACTGAAAATGTTAATAAAAACAATAATAATCATGAGATTGATAATGAAAATATTGATAGTAACAAAAACAAAAATAAAACTAATAACAACGATGAAAATATAAATGATAATGTAAATGTTATTGAGCGCCTGCAGAAGAAGAGGGCGAAGCCGAAGTTTACGGATGAGCATACGCTGGACTCTTTTTGGATTGATAACAGAATTCTAGCCACTCTCAAGAAGCTGACCACGGACAAAGACGGCAAAATGATAAAAAGTATGAAAATGCAAATCTTCGACGAAGCGATACGAGATTACTTTAAAAAATACGGCATTAAAATCCATGGGGAATAAGCCGTAACTTTCCTGTGGGCGGGCAGGTGGTGTGGACAGGTAGGCGCGATGTGGGGCTACCAACGGCTTGCCCCCAGCGCCGTAAGCTGTCCACATCATCGTTGGCCGTCCACAGGCGATCATCACACATAATACTATCCCTGGCCGTTTATTATGGTCAGGGATTTTTTATTATTCAATAAAGATAATTAAGAAGAATTTGTCGAATTTTATCGACTATGGGACGCGTTTTTCGGATCGCTGATGGTATCACAAGCAGAGAGAGGCGCAAGAGCTTTCGCGGCATAACAGGGACCCCCTACGGGCTACCCCCTATTATTCCACGGACTCTTGCGCCTCTCTCTTAGCTTGCGAGAGCTTATCGCCAGCGAAAAACGCTGCAGGGGCCATGTCTCTGCCAATAAAAGGAGGTAGATACAAAGTGCTAACTGAAATCCACTGCAAGGAAAAAGCTGTGATTGAAGCCGTAACAAGAGCAGAAGAAGCAGGCCAGTTGCAAGTCCTCTACGAGGAACTGACGGAAAATTGCTTATGGTTCTATGACCCGGTTAAAAAACGATTAGTAATTAATAAATACAGAATAAAAGGTGAGCTCCCATAAGGAGCTCATTTCTCATTTAAAGCTTTAATTATTTTGATCAGCCGTCTCACTTCGTCCAAGGATACGTTATGCTTATTCATCTGTAACGCCAACTCGCCAATCTGATTGATATACTCATCACTGCAATGGACTTCGGCCGCCAGCTCCTGGATCGATGTGATACCGTCACTGGCAGTCTTACTTACAAGATCAGAAGGATTTAATCCATTCAAGGTTAGTAACTCAGGTGTACCTAATAGACCGGCCGCATGGAGAAAATCTTCATACGTGACACCATTCTCGGCCTTGGAGGCCAATTTTTCGATTGTCCCGAAACCAGGGGGCGACACCTGTTTTTGCTGTAAAAGCCGCAAGATATGAGCTTTACTGACACCGACTTCTTTGGCATAAGCATAAGCAGTACGTTTACCCAATGCTTTCTTTAAAAGAAGTGCAAATTGTTCCGCGTCGAAATTTCCCAACAAATTCGACACCTGCCTTTGTTTTGAAATCATTAAGTAATAAAGTAATAAATTTACATTTATCAACAAATATAAACAAAATTATTCGAAAAATGCATTTACAATGCAACTAGTATCTTGTATGATACTAATAGTAACACGTAATTTACCAAGAACATGAAAGATACTAAGAAGGGGGATCAGATGTTGCATAAACAGAAGCGACAACCGATAGTCAGCATAAATCAAGAAAGATTTATGCTGGATTTTCTTTACGGAATTTTTAAGGGAGACCGAAAAGCGTGCGCTGCGGCACTAGAAGTACATTTGAACACCCTTAACAACTTTGTCAGGGGAAAAGCAAAAAAGTTTGCCACATCAAAGATTGAGTCCGGCCTTGTAAATTACTGTAATGAACATAAAATTGACCGTGACACATTCTTTGCTACAAAAAAAATAACTTAGACAACAGGAAAGGAAAATCCTTTAAATAGGAGGACATATGTCGATACAGGAATTAAGGGAAAGTAAAAACACATATCCCGAAGATGAAAGTAAAAATCTCGAACATGCTAAATATACGAAGGAAACAATAGAGGAAAACTTACTCTACATAAATCGGGTATTGAGACGCTCCTTATATGCATCACTAGCTATAGTTGGTGTATTGGTAGGGTGCGTCGTTTTTTTGGCCTACAAAAATCCAATGATTCCGGTGCTAGTTCGCTCGGACGCCACCGGGAACATCGAGACAGTTGGGCTTATCAAGGAAATAAAAGCGGAACCGAATGAGGCTGAAATTCGGCACTTCATAGAAAAATTCATAGAAAAGGCCCGTAAATTACCACTAGACCCTGTAGTGGTGAAGGATAACAGAGTGGAAGTAGCGGCATTCACCGACACGGCCACGCGTGCAAAACTGGTCGAAGATCTGAGAAAAGAACGGATGAATGAACGAATCGGGACGGAAACGAGCCAGCTGCAGATGGTCTCTAATGTAAAACAGTCTCCGAACACGTACCGAGTCTCATGGCGGGAAGAAGTATTTAACCGGGATGGAACGGTGAAGGATAGATACAATATGACCGGCACCTTCACTATAAAGATAGTAAAAGGCGGCAAAAACGAGAACTGGCGGATTAACCCGCTTAATATGGTGATAGTCCATTACGATTGGCAAAGGGAGCTCAGATAGGAGGTATTGACTTGAAAAAAATTATAGCTGGCTTACTCATTGTTACATCCCTAACCGCTCCGGTCAGCGCCTCGTCCGGGGCCTTGATGTGGAACGCGATGACAGTTAGTGAGACGACAAAAACGGCGGTTGCACCCAAAAAGCAGGAACAATTAACAAATCTCCCACTGACTTCAGATGCTCTTACCTCGATCATAAATACCATGCACCAGCAGCAAAAACAGACGATGGACGCAATGCTCGCAATCATGAATCAAAATAACCAAAAGAATAATGAGCCCAACGGGTTAATGCAGCTCCTGCAGCAGCAGCAACAGCAGCAGCAAGCCATTGTAGCGGCGATGATGCAACAACAGCAACAACAACAGGAGTTTTTCAAGCTTATTCTGCAAATGCAGAAGCAGAACAATAACGCTCAGGCCGCGGTGAGTACCCAGCAAGAGACGAACAATGTCCGTCTAAAAACACCACAAGAAATCGCGCAGCCGGCAGTTATACAGGCAGTCGCCCCGGTCGAACCGGAAGTTATTGCGGAAGCTGCGCCGGCCGCCGATATGACATTTATCCCGTACGAGCGAAAGCGCCTGGCGCCGCCCGACGAGCCCGTAATAATCAAGACCGTATCGGAGCGCATCGAGGGTTCCGTCCAGGATGCGGCTCTTGAGGGATATTATCGTGATAGTATGGCGGTATTCAATTATACGGACACGGCCCTTTATAAAATTTATTGCAAAGTCGGTTATATCACTGTAGTCCGTTTACAGCCCGGCGAGACTTTCATTAACGCCGCCGGTGGCGACAGCCATAATTGGCAGATAGATTATATTCTTGCCGGTAACCAGGGACAGCTCATAATCAAGCCGATGGCCGCCAACGTAGAAACAAACTTCGTCTTGCTGACCAATAAACATTCATACCAGATCCAGGCAAAATCGACTTCTTGGTACAACCCAATCGTTTCATGGACCTACCCGGAGGAGCTTAGGGAACAGTCACTACGGATTGCCCAGGCCGAACGCAAGGAGAAGAAGGAAACAATTTCCGTCGCTCCCTACAATCTTAACACCAGCTATAAAGTCGAAGCCAGGGGAATGGCAAAACCCAAAATGATCTTCGACGACGGGAAAAAAGTTTATATACAATTGACCGAAAGCATGCAAGCGGAATTGCCCGCGTTGGTGCTGCGCGATGGAAGCAAGCGGCTGATAGTCAACTATCAGGTGAAAAACGGTTACTACATCGTAAACAGACTTTTCGACGAGGCCGAACTACTGCTAGGCAGCAAAAACTATATCCGGATAAAACGCGTTAAGGCCAGCCAAGAGGGGCTAGAAGACGATGCGGCTTAATCTGTTTAAGCGCAAAAGCTCCACGGAAGAAAATATCGGTCAGCGCGCCAACACAGAACCGGTTCTCAAAGACGGGAAACTGCCGCGAAAAGGAGCCAGATATAATCCAAAGTTGGTATACCTAATGATCGGCGTCATCGTAAGCGTCATGGCATACGTGCTATATACCGGGCTTACCATCCCTGATATGAAAACAAGCCAGGAGAAAAACGAGGAAAGGTTCCAGCAGAACCGAGCGACGCTGGCAAACGCGGGCAATAACGACGGTCTTACCGAAGGGCTGCCCCAGGGATACGGTGATAACAAAACGACCGTAACCGGCGGCGCGAAGAAGCAGCAACCGACAAAGCCGGTAGACCGTCCGACAATTGCGGCACAGAACCGGCCGGTGAACTTACAGGGCGTTTATACGCGTACGCCGGTGCGGCCGATGGTATCCGAGGCGGAAAAAGAAAGACTTGCCGGCGTAAAAAGCTCAATACGGTTCAACATGGCAAGTGGGCAAAAAGATGGAGGCTTCCAGCCAGTCGCTAACCGGCAAGAAAATAATCAGGCGCAAGCCGGATCTCAGGA
Source organism: Methanomicrobiales archaeon (assembly GCA_022841205.1). Lineage (GTDB taxonomy): Archaea > Halobacteriota > Methanomicrobia > Methanomicrobiales > Methanospirillaceae > UBA9949. The sequence goes on from JALHCK010000011.1 coordinate 46,990, forward strand.
CAGCTTATCGGGGAACCATCAGGAAAACTTCCTCAAAACTCACCAAAGGGCAAGCGACTCAATCTACCTCAAATCTAGGGTCCAGCCCGCATATTCGGAATACGAGATTAAAGCGGGGAGCATCATCCCCGGAGTGGTCGTCACCGGGATCGATTCGAGCGTCCCTGGTCAAATAGTCGGGCAAGTTCGGGAAAATGTTTATGACACTGTTACCGGCAATCACCTGCTAATACCTATCGGGACGAAGGTAATCGGCAAATACGACTCCAACATCGACTACGCCCAAGACAGGCTGCTGGTCGTATGGAACCGGCTGATTTTTCCGAACGGCTCGAGCATCGATCTTGAGGGCATGACGGGCACCGACAGGGAAGGCTATGCAGGTTTCAAGGATAAGACAAATTATCATACCCCAAGGCTTATCAACGGCGTCCTTCTCGGAAGCGTCATGGCCGCAGGGGCGCGTGTCGCGACCGGCGGGACAAACAACGATAATTTCGGGAATCTCGTCGGGCAGGGCATAGCGGAAAATATCATGCAAGCCACCGCGCAGATCACCGAAAAGAACCTGAACGTCAAACCTACGCTTGAGATCCGCACCGGGTATCAATTTAACATTTTCGTCGGCAAGGACATGATTCTCGAGCCTTATCGAGATTGAGGCCAAAATGAGATATCTAAGAGATTATATACTCTACCTGGCCGGCGCGTTCGGCTCAATGATCGCGGGGATGTGGCTTTCGACGCAGGAGATAGCGCGGTTGCTTAACCATCCCGTCGAGTTCGGCGACCCGTATATCATCTTCGGGAGACCTGTGTATCCGCCATACTTCCTGATCTGGTGGCATAATTACGGCGACTATGCGCCGGAGCAATTTGAAGACGCGGCCACGTACTGCATAATCGGTATATTCGTCGCCCTATGTTTCGTCTTCGTGTTCGCCTTCGCGCGAGTAATGCGAAAGCCTCAATTATCCTCGCACGGCTCGGCCAGGTGGGCTAACCAAAAGGAAATCGAAGAGACGGGCCTGCTTGACGGAAACGGCTTCGTTTTAGGAACAACGGAGGAAGGCGAGTACCTTTCACACGACAGTAACGAGCACGATATGCTGATCGCGCCCACCGGAAGCGGCAAGGGAATAAGCAGCGTACTGCCGACGCTCATGTCGGAGGCATGGCCGCATAGTTGCGTCGTCCTGGACGTAAAAAAAGAAAACTGGAACGCGACGTCGCGATTTCGCAAGGAAACCTTGGGCCAGCTGGTGATCAAGTTCGAGCCCCTGATCGATGACGGAACGTCAGCCTGTTTTAACGTACTTGATGAAATAAGGTTAAAAACAGCCTTCGAAGCCGATGACGTACAGACTATTTGCCAAATTCTCATCCCTTCGGACACAAAAGGAGATCCCCACTGGCCGATATCGGCGGCCGCCTTCCTGGTCGGGGTAATGCTACACGTCAAATACCTGCACGAAGACGCAAGCCTGCCGCTGATAGGCAGTTATCTGAAAATCAAGCCCCTGGGCGAGCTGCTAATGGAAATGCTCGAAGCCGAACACGTCGAGGACGAGGATTTCTTCCGGAATCTATACGGATACTGCATCGAAGAAACGCCCAAAACGCACCCGATAGTCTACCAGGCGGCCATGAAGATGGCCAACACACCGGAAAAGGAGCGCGGCAGCATATATTCCGCCACAATTCCCCCGTTCGCGCTTTTCGATAATCCGGTAATCAGCAAAAACGTAAGATACAGCAGTTTCAGGATCGCCGACCTTATGGATTATGAAAAGCCTGTAACCTTATTCCTTGTCACTCCGCCAGGCGAGATAAAGAAACTGAAAAATATCTTCCGGGTAATGGTTGAAATGATGCTCAATAAGCTCACAGGCCCGTTGTCCGAAAAGAAAGAGCACGACCACAAGCACCGCCTCATGTTTCTGCTGGACGAATTTCCGGCGCTGGAGAGGATGGAGAAGATTGAATCGGCGTTGGCCTGGGCGCGTGGGTATAAAATCAAATTCTCACTCGTAATCCAGAATATTCCACAAATCACGCAGTTTTATACACAAAACACCTCGATATTCGGAAACTGCAAAGTACGCATATATCACGCGCCAGCTGATCCGGATACGAAAAACGCCCTGAGCAAAGAGCTCGGAAACAAAACGATAATCGTCGAGAACAAAAGCTATCAGCGAAATTTCCGGATACCGCTCCTGAAAAGCGAGACAATTTCAACCCAGGAAATCGCCAAGCCTCTTCTGGACCCGACCGAAGTCGGGCTACTCGGGGATAATCTCGTTATCCTCATGACGGGGAAACGCCCAATTCTCGGACGGAAAATCAAGTATTTCGAAGATCCCGTATTCGCACAAAACGAGCTACCGCCGCTGGAAACCAGCGACATTATATACCCGCCGCCGCCGCAAGTTGCTTCTAGACCCGTTAGCTCGACGTCAAGCTTTATAGAGAAAGAGCGTGAAGAGGAGGAAAAGGAGGGAAAAGCCGCACCCAGGATTGAGGACGATTATTATGCAGCTGCAGACGACTTTGAGTTCGATGATTCGTGACAGACAGTCCCAATAATGGGAGATCATCCAATAGGAGGTGCCAAGTGGCTAAACCAGACATACTGGACCGTCTTAGCCAGCAGGAAGAAAAACAAAAGAAAGATCTCGCCAGGCTCGAGGCCAGACTGAAGCGTGAGGACGAGTTGCGAAAAACCCTTAAGGCTAAGCAACAAGGGCTGATATTAATACAGAAAAAACAGGAGCGTGAGCACAAAGAAATCCGGGGCGGCTTATTCGTTATAGCCGGACTGCTTCGCGTCAACCGGGTCGTTCTCCTGGGTGCGCTCCTGTCTGAGATATTGCCGGCCGTCGCCAACAACAATCAGGAGAAAATTGCCGAATGGGAAGCCGTTGGTCAGCGGTATTACGACAAACCGTATAAAGGCAAGGAGCGTGACGCCATTAAGCAGACCAACGAAACCGACGTTAAGAAAGCCATCCTTCAAAACCCGCTCCTGGCCGATGTGAACGTCCGATGAACCAAGACAACGTCGAAACCAGTAATTACGATCTGTTCAAGATTAATCTCGGCAAAGAATTGTGCGAGCTGCTGCACAATACGGACGGCGAAATCGAAGAAATCATGCGGAATCCTGACGGCGAATGCTGGATCATAAAAAAAGGCGCCGGCGAGGTTTGCCTGGGGAACCTACAAAATGACGTTGCTGCCCGCAACACGATTGAAATAGTCGCCAGCAGCATGCGGGTGACCTGTGATAGGAAAAGGCCCACCCTCATAGGGGAGATTCCGGTGCTGAAATACCGTTTCACCGGCATCCTGCCCGAGCCAGCGGAAAAACCCATGTGGAGCATCCGAATCCCGTCCCCCCGGATTTATACCCTTGAAGACTATGAAAAATCCCTCGTCATGACGCCCCAGCAAACCCAAATGCTTAAAAAATGGTTGGATGATCGCCAAAATATTTTGATCATCGGCTCCACCAACTCCGGCAAAACGACGCTTACCAATGCCTGTCTGCACTACACAAGCAAATATAACGAGCGTCACGTACTCATCGAGGACACGCGGGAGCTGCGCTGCAGCGCGCGGAACAAAGCGTTGCTCCGCGCCGGCGACTACGCTTCAATCGAGCAGCTGATCGCCGTAACAATGAGGTTAACCCCTAAACGCATTGTCGTCGGCGAGGCCCGGACCGGCGTCGTGGCCCAAGTGCTCATCGAAGCCTGCAACACCGGCCATAAAGGCGTGATGTGCACTATCCACGCCAATTCCGCCCTTGACGGGTTATACCGCGTCGGCGAGCTCATCAGGCAGGTACAGAATCTTGTGCCCGAAGAGATAGCAAGGGCAATAAACGCCGTAATCTTCATCCAGGCTGCGCAGGACTCGTCCTGGCGTAGAGTTACCGAAATGGCCCTGGTCAAAGGTTACAGCGGAGAATTTCAGCTAGATTATATTAAGGAGGACTAAAAATGAGGAAAAACTCGGTTATGGTCGCACTATATATTGCTCTTATCATGGTAATCCAAAGCAAAGCCGCACTGGCCACGTCAACCGGGCTTGAGATCGAGCAAACCTTCGATATCGTCGAAACCCTGCTGCGCGGCAAAGTAGCCTGGTTCGTAGCCGTAGGCACGGGGATCGTCGCCGCCATCGGCTGGATGATGAGCGAAAGTTCGTCAACAATCAGAACCGCCTTCAAATGGGCCCTGGGCGCGTCGGTTATCTTCAACATCGTGAAATACATCGACATCCTCTTCGGCGGCAGCACGGGGGTTGGGTTCTAATGGCGCTGAAGAAAAGGGACCGGGGAACGCCGATCGTCATCCATCACTCGTTGTCGAATGAAATAATGATTGCCGGCGTGCCGCGGGACTATGCCTTTGTCAATGCGGCGCTCGGGGGAATTCTGGGCTTCAGCGGTGGCGCGTATTACATCTTGCCGATATTTTTCATAACTCACTATATTCTCGCGTATCTGCACCGTGAAGATCCTCAGTATTGGGATTGCATGGTAAAACATTACAACACGAAGGACTTCTACGGCGTCTGAAGAGGGGAGGGGATTTGATGGAATTAATAACCGCAATAGCGATCATGACGCTATTTGCCCAAGTAGCCCATTACTTTTACAAACGTCAGCAGCGCGACCCTCTTCTCCGGGAAAAGGTGCCCTGGCATTCAATTATCGACATGGAAGGCTTAGTGCTCAATAAAAACGGCAGCCTGCAAAAAACGTTCATCTATCGCGGTCCCGATCTCGACTCGGTCACCGGTCTGGAAATAGACGCCCTTACCAAGAAAATCAACAATGTTCTAAAGCGCGTTCAAGGTGACTGGTCAATGTTTATGGAGGTCCAGCGCGTAAAGAGCATGGAATATCCCGAATCCAATTTTCAAGAGCCGGTGGCCGCCATCATCGATACCGAGCGGCGCGTATATTTCCAACAAGGCCAACATTTCGAATGCCGGTATTACATAACTCTCTCATACCTTCCGCCGTCAGACCGGTTCTCCTTAATCAAAGAATTCTTCATAGAGCGCGCGACGCAGCGCCGGCAAGAAAATTACGAAAACCACCACATCCCATATTTCCGGGAAGAAGCCGGCAGGATTTACCGAATGCTGGACCCGTATCTGACCGACATACGCCCTCTGTCCAACGAAGAAACGATGACCTACCTGCACTCCTGCGTGTCGCCGCGCAGGCACATCGTAAATGCCGACGAGCGATACCGCATCGACCGCCAGCTGGTAGATACCCCGTTATATGCGTCGCTGGAACCCATGCTCGGGGAACCGGAGCTGGACGGTTCTCACGTGCGGGTAATATCGATACTGCAATACCCCAATACGTCGGAAATGGGCATGCTGGAAGTCCTTGACACCTTCAATTTCGAATACCGCTGGATCACCCGATATATGCCGATCGAGAAACAAAAAGCCCTCAGCATCATCAAGGAGACAACCCGTAAATGGTTCAACAACCGCCTCAGCGCCTGGGATTCGATCAAAGCCGTCTTCACCCATGAAATGGAACGGATCAAAAATATGGACGCCTATAAAAAATCGCTGGACAGCGAACAGGCGGAAGAAGAGCTTCGCGGCGACGTCGCGGCCTTCGGCCTCTACACCATATCAATAGTTTTAATGGATCAAGATTACGACCGCGCCAACGATAAGGCCGTCAAAATCCGTGACGTTATCAACGACAAGGGATATACCGCCCGAATCGAAACCTATTACGCTGTCGATGCATGGTTGGGTAGCCTGCCCGGGAACACCTGGTCGAATATTCGGGCTCCGATGCAAAGTTCGCTGAATGTAGCGCACTTTATGCCCATAGCCGCCAAATGGACAGGTCCGGAGAAAAACGCGGCCTGGGGCGGCCCGCCGCTGTTCTTCGCTCAGTCGGTTGACCGGACGCCGTTTCGCTTCGACCTTCACGATAAAAGCGACGTCGGTCACGCGCTGGTCATCGGCCCCACCGGCGCCGGCAAGTCCTTTTTCCTGCAAACGATGCAGGCCCAATCCCGCCGCTATCCTAATTCCCAAAGCTTCATCTTCGACAAAGGCGGTTCCTCCAGGGCGCTGACGGTCGCCCTGGGCGGGGATTTCTACGACCTGGGACACGAAACGACGCCGGCCTTCCAGCCGCTTAGCAACCTTGACAGCCAGGCGGAAATCGAGTGGGCTCTCGAATGGCTCATGCAGATCATGGCGAACGAGAATGCCGGCGTAATAACGCCGGAACGGAAAGGAGCGCTCTGGAACGCTCTGCAATCGGTCCGGGCATATCCGCCTGAGAATAGGACAATGGACTCGCTACGCACCCATATCCAGGATGAGATTTTCGCCGAGGCATTACGCAGTTACGGCTCGCTGGGCCCCTACGGCTCGATTTTCAACGCCAATAGGGACGATTTTAAATACAACCGTATCCAAGCCTTCGAAATGGAAACCCTCATGGAGACTAAGCCCTCCGTCGTCGAACCTACGCTCATGTACCTCTTCCACCGGCTCGAATCGTACTTCAGCGAAACAAAGCCCAGGCCCAGCATACTCTACCTCGACGAAGCCTGGCGGTATCTGCAAAACGAAATCTTCATGCAGAAAATGGGCTCCTGGCTGCGAGAGCTGCGTAAGAAAAAGGTGGACGTCGTATTTGCCACCCAGGCATTGGATGAAATAGACAAATCGCCAATCAAAAGCGTAATCATCGACTCGTGCAAAACCAAGATATACCTGCCCAACCCAAACGCTCTAAGCCCTAACACGAAGCCTATCTACCAATCCTTCGGGCTTAACGACCGGGAGATCCAGATAATCGCCGACGCCGTCGAGAAACGCCAATACTACGTTACCACCGATCGCGGGAACAACCGGCTCATAGAACTAGGAATAGACAAGGCGGTTTGTCCGTTCGGCAGCGCGTACATCGGCGCCAGCTCCCGCGAAGACCAGGAGATGGTCAAAAACATCCTGGCCACCCACGGCCAAGAGGGCTTCAACGCAGAGTTCATGCGGCGCAAGGGCCTCGTCGACCACATAAAGGTATACCAAAATTACAAGCCCAAAGTAAGTTAGGAGGAGAAAAAATGAAAAAACTCGTTATCGCGGTCATGGTTTTAACCCTCACCCTTACAGGACAGCCAGTCAATGCCTTTTTCGGCGGCGGTGGAATCTCAGGTCCGCTGCCGGTCTACAACACCAACGCCGCCGTAGACGCCGCAACGCTGGCCACCCAGATCAATACCCTCCAGCAGCTCGACGCCATGCTCAAAAACCTAGCTTCGATGGACGGAGCGGCGGCGGCGGCCAACCAGAGCTTAATCGCCGAAACCATCGGCGATCTCATCACCATGCAGAATGGCCTCAATCTGTACATGAGCCAGGCGGCGTATGACGGCAAATATATGGACGTAAGCCAGATGAGCGTCGAAGACCAAATCGCGTACATCGAGGGCCTGCAACAAGCGCAGGGCGCGACGCTGCAAAGCGCCATGGAAGCCCAGGGCGTAATAGTGGCGCGCAACGCAACCATGTCAAACGCCATCCAGCAGCTGCTTCAGAGCTCGCAGGGCGCCGAAGGCGCCAAAGCTGCCGCCCAGGTCGCCCATCAGCTTGCGGCGCTGCAGATCACCCAACTCATGCAAACCCAGGAAATGATCGCCCGTGGCCAGCGGGCCGAGTTGGAAAGGCAGGCCTATGAGCGCGAAAAAGAGGAAACCGCAAAAAATATGAATGACAGGGTACTAAGTCGAGAGGAAAAGTTGAAATAGTGACCGACTTTATCGTTCTTTATTTCATCACTAGCGCGTTTTTAGCCTACGTTCTATTCAAAGACGAGTTTTTCTGGCGGCTGCCGGTAAAAATGCGCGGCTACGTGCTCCTGGGTTGTCTGGCTATGCCAGGGATATTTTACCTCCCGTTCGCCCTGGATACCATGGAAGCGTATAACGCCATCCCGTGGTGGCTATTTTCCGGTCCGTTCCTGGCCATCGGCGGCGCCGGCCTGGCGGTGATGATCTTCTACCCCGAAAAGCAGCAAGATAAAAAGCTCATCCGCCACTTTATCTATGCTATCTTCGGAGCGGCAGCCTTTATCCAGCTGCTGCCGCTCCTGTACACCCTCATGAGGAGGTGGGGCCTGTGGACGTCAGTGTAGCCAGCACCCTTACAACGATATTAAATACTTTTCAGGGCATCTTCGAGGGCGGGATTGCGCGGATCACGCCGATGGCGCTCAGCATCTACGGCAGCCTGCTGCTCATCGACGCAACCTGGTCGGTAATCAAGGCCATGCTGCAAGAGAACGCCAACTATCTCAAGCTTTTCGTCGAGAAAGCGATCCGGTACTCGATATTTCTCTTTATAATAAAAAACTACCACAGCATCATCCTTCAACTGCTTAACACCTTCATCACCATTGGCCTAACGGCGGGCGGCGGCCAAATTTCGCAAGGAGAGTTTAAAGACCCGTCTAGTTGGATTCTGTTAGGGCTTAGGACCTTAGATCCAGTTTTGGCCGTATTAAGGCAAATGGGTAGCTCAATGCTAGATTTGAGCCCTTCCATCTTGTTTATCATACTTGCCTATGTTTTTTGCATCATAGCTTTCTTCGTTATTGCCATCCAAGTTTTCGTTACTTTCTTAGAGTTCTACATCGTCGGTACGCTCTCCGTGGTCTTCATGGGCTGCGCCGTCAACAAACATACCACTTTCCTGGCCGAGAAAAGCATCGGCGCGGTGCTTGCCTTCGGCATCAAGCTCATGACATTGGGGCTGATCCTCTCGGCGGCCATCCCGGCCATGCAGACCATTACCGTTCCGGTTACTGCCAAAAATGTTATAGATGTCTCCTTCAACCTCTTCGTCTGCGTCGCGGCCATCGCCTTTCTCTGCTGGAACGCCCCATCGCTGGCGGCCGGCCTGATGGCCGGGTCGCCGTCGCTCTCGGCGGGCGGCATCGCCGGCGCACTAGCGGCCGGCGCGGCGGCCGGGACAGCGGCAGCAATGGGCGTGATGAAGGTCGCCGGCCCGATGGGGACGGTCGCCGGAGCGGCCGCCAGAGATTTGTTCGGTATCGGCGGCAACGCGGCCCAGGTGGCCAACATGACCGGCATCGCCGACGCCGGCGCGGCGGCCGCTTCGGCAAGCGGCGGATCTCCGGCGCCGGTGACGCCGGAAAACCTGGCCTCAAGCCTGGCGAGCACTTCGGGCACCGGGGGCGACGATGCCGGCGCTCCGAAGTCAGCAGTCACGGCGGCGGATATCTCCGCCGCAATGAACCAGGAGGGAGGTCAGGGCGCAGGGGGCGCAGGCAGCCAAGGCGGCCCGGCCCCGACCTCAGCCCCGGCCGCACCAAGCGGGGGAGGAGAAGAGGGGGGAGGAGCTGCCGGCCCGGCCGCCAGCCCCGAAGGAGGCTGTTCGAGCGCAGCCGGCGGAGCGGCCGACATAAGCGGCGACACGGCGGCGACGGCGCCGCCCCAGGAGGGCGGTTCAGTGTCGCCCATGGCAGTGGCCGGCAAGCTGGCGCTCATAAACCAGGCGATACCTCCTGAAGCCGCTCCTCAAGGCGGCGTAATCGCCTCCCTGCCGCCGCAGGACAATGACTAAAAAACTCCTCGCCGCGGCCCTGCTGCTCGCAGCCATCGGCCTAAACCTTACAACCCCCGGCATCCTGGGATACAGCAACTGGACGAGCAGCGCCCCCAAAGGGTGGTACGTCATCAAACCAGATATGCCCCCCGCGCGCGGGCAGCTGGTCGTCATGGAAGTCCCCGAGGAAGCTGCGCCATATATCTACGGCCGCGGCTGGGGCAGGCCGGGAACACCGCTCATAAAAACCATCGGGGCCCTCCCGGGCGACAGCGTGACGATCGGCGACGACGGACTGTACATCAACGGCCGGTACGTCGGCCCGGTTTATGACAAAGATGCCGAAGGGCTGGACTTGCCAAGGCTGCGCGGAACCATCGTTATAAAGCCCGGGGAATTTCTTCCGGTATCGGCATATGAGCGCTCATTCGACGGCCGGTACTTTGGGCCCCAGCCGCTGGCCTCGATCAAACATATCATAGTCCCGCTTATAATCTTCTGAATCGCGCCACCTGCCTTCTGCGACGTGCTCCAGCCACTTTACCGCATCCCGGGGATCAGCAGCTCGCCTTTCTGGCGGTCAGGGAAGAGGGGGGCTGCCTGCGTCAAGGCATGTACTTAAACCGGTGCTCAAACCCGCTCACAGGCGGCTACAGGCTCTATGGCGGACACAGGGGGCCGTTGCCCCCTGTACCCCCGGTAACTAGAAAGGAGCGTCTATATGACCTTAGCGGCCGTTTACCTGGGCGAAGCCCAAACCCATATAGCCATCGGCAAGCCCAAGAACGACAAATTATCCCTTACGGGGCTGCACACGGCCCAAAGCTATCTGTCGCGCCTGCTTGCGGGCGACAAAAGAACATTGTCGGGACTCTTCGCCGACGTACTGTCCGCGGCCGGCAAAGACGCCGAAATATATGTCGTCTTACCGGCAACCCTCGTTAAACTGGACTGTACGGACAGTGCCTATTGCAACGCCGGCGCCGGCAGCAGCCTGATGAGCTGCGCCGCGTCCCTCCTTCAGGTGGAAGAAAAGGACTACCAGATCAGTTTACTGGAGAAGCAGCGCCGCAGCGGCTATTCGCTGACCGCCGCCGCGCTGCATCAAAATCATATGCAGACACTTATGCAGGCGGCCAAAATGGCCAAGGCCGACCTGGTTTATATAGAGCCGGAGCAAATAGCGGTATTGAGGTATCTCGACGTCAGCGCCCATGTCTGCGTGGTGTCCTTATGCGGCAACGACACCGCAATTACCGGCCATCACCCGCAGAAAGGAACGTTTACCCGCGTGCTGCCTGGTTACGGGTACAGCAATATTTTAGATCAGGCGCCGGGCGCGTTTGCAAACACAATAATCCGGTATGACATATTGGCTCTCGAAACATTCGGCAACAGCCAGTCCGAGCCGGTATACATCACCGGCGAGCGGGCGAGGGAGGTATACGGCCACGTGGGACAGGAGCCGGAAATCGCCACGCGGCTGTCTTACTCCAAACCAAACCCCAACATTGCCGCGAAAAACATATCCGCGGCGGACATGGAAACCTGTATAGCCGCACTCGGAATGGCTTTGCAGCCGATATATGCAGAAAGGGGGGGGCCACGTGGAGAACACGATAAATCTCTTATCGACAAGCTATTTAAACGAAAGACGGGATGAGAAGCGGAAACTAAAAATCAAAAAAATGCTCACGGTGTTCACGATAATCGTCCTGATCGCCGCGACGGTCGAAGTAGGTATAATCAGTTATTACTACTTCTCGCGTAATGACACCGTACCGGCCGACATAGCCAAAAAATATACTGCAGCTCTGGAAACATCAGAGCGGATCAAACAGCACAAGACAATATATTTGCAGGCCGACAGAGACGATAAGGCGCTTATCCAGGCCCTGGACAAGCTTACGATGATTAAACCCCGGGAAGTTAATTTTACTCGCCTGGAAGTATCGTATCCCGGACAAACCGTGCAAGTCGAAGGGTACTCCACCGATCCGTCAGTGTTCAACAGCTACGCGGAGCGGATCAATGAGCAAAAAGAGCTCTTTCGTAATGCCCGGGTCGAAAGGATCTCCAGCACCACGACCGGTGCTGCTGTATACAAGAACTTTCAGATTAAGGCCGAAATCGTCCGATAGGAGGGATGCGCTTGACAGCATTTCAGTTAATCCGTAAAGACTCAGCGTTGAAAAACTTGTTTGGCTGGCTGATTCTCTTCCTGGCGATCGCGGCCTACGGCGAGTATTATCGGGGCGCCCTCGACGTCAAAATGAGAATTGCCGAGGACGAGATAAAAAGTCGTATGGTGGTTATCGAGCGCGCCAGGCGAGAAGAACAGTTATTTTCGGCGCAAGTGGCCTCACTGCCCAAACTTGCGAAGAAGTCGGAGGTCGATGCCCTTCAGGAGAGCCTAATAAACAAGCTGCGTGCCTATAAGCTGGAGTTGAACGCCATGCAACCCATATCCGCACCGGCTAATCCCACTCCGTCCAAGGAGCAGCCGGTAAGCGGGCAGGATTACGAAGTTACTGTCCTGGGTAACTGGAACGATACGGTCAAGTATCTCAACGACCTCAAAGCTGAAAAACACTTGATAACACTCTTGATGCTGCGCATGGAGAGCACTTCCAACCCGGGGGAAATCAGAACCACATTCCGCTATAAGATCTACGTCGAAAGGGGGATATAAAATGAAAGCTGTGACTCGTCGTCAGGTGGCTATCCTCGTTGCGCTGGTTATAGCGCTAGGAGGGACGTACGTCTTTAAGAATAAGGGGGTATCGGTTACTGTCGGTAAAACGACCGTCGCGGAATCAGCCGGCCCAACGAGTGTCTCTTTGAGTAATTATCCCGCGAAACCAGTCAATTCAACTAAATCGCCGTTTTCGATGCAGCCCGGGGTGGTATCGGCTGCGGCCAGGGAGTCAAAAGATACTCCCAAACCGCCTATTCAAAGCGGTAACAACGTCGGCACTTTCAAGATGGCCGGTAAGGGCGCCATCGAGATCCGCGCCATCATAACACCGGGGCAAGGGCGTAAGGTCGCCGCGATCTTATCCAGCGGCAGTGAGCAGATTATGGTGGTCGAAGGAGCTGAAACACCCTGGGGCGCTGTAAGAGATATCACCCGAAAAGGTTTGTACATCGGGGATACTTATTATCCGGTGAACCCCAAACCGACATTCGAGGAACAAGGCTCTGAGCCTGGCCGCAATATGTCAGTGCCGCCCATCCCCTCAGCGCCCAAGACGGTACGGGGGGGCTAGACCTGATGAGAATAGCACTCCTCGTAATAATGCTGTTTTTTCTGGCGGTGCTGCCGGCTGCCGCCCAGGAGGATCAGCCGCGCGTTACTTTCGAGCCGACCAGGGAAACTTCGCTGAAGCAAACCTTGAGCAGCCTGGCGTATGCGGCCGGTAAGGAGCTTGTGGTAAACGGGAAGCTGGAGGGAACGACGCTGCCGATTATCACTAACCGCACGTTGGAAGAGGCCCTGGAAGCCTTGGCCGAAGCGAACAACTTCGAATATGTCATAAAAAACAATATGATTCTCGTAGGCCCGGTTGGCGGCATGCTGACACAAACGAAAACCTTCACTGTCAGATACGCGGATCTCAAAATGCTGAAAGACCAAATCGCCACAATCGTGCCGGCCGAGAAAATTGCATTTAACACCGAATACCAAACGCTCACGGTAACGGCCACTACGGGGCAGTTACAGCGCGTAAATCAGGTTGTCGGTTCGGTGGATAAGCCTATAAAACAGATCAATATTAAAGTCCAGGTCGTCGAAATGAATCGAACCGAGGCCGAGAAATTGGGGCTGAAGTATACAACACCAACCTTCGACAGCTCTGTAGATCATTGGAAACCCCACTACACTGTCACCTTCGATGCTGAAACGATTATCACCAAAGGGAAGGTTCTGGCCAGGCCGGAAATTAACACCGCAAACGGGAAAAAAGCCCATTTCTTGATGGGGGAGAAGCAACCGGTGCTTATGAGGACTCAAAATGGCAGTTCAAACGACGCTTATAGCACCACCACCGTCGAGTATAAAGACGTCGGTATAAGCCTCGATGCTGTCGCCAGAGTGGCGGCCGATAGCAATGTTGTTAGCATGGAGCTTAAGCCGTCATTGTCATCAATTACCGGCTATGTTACCAACAGCGATACAAAAGCCCCCGTTATTTCAACCCGAGAAGCCAATACGAGCGCCTTGGTCAAGTCTGGCGGCACCATCATTATCGCAGGCCTCATCAGAGAGGAGGATATTCGCAATTCCACTGAAGTTCCGGGCCTCAGTAAAATACCCATTATTGGAGCGCTCTTCAAAGCGAAGGATGATAAAACGTACCAGAGCGAGATTTTTATCTTCGTAACGCCTACCATCCTGCCAGATCCGGAAGAGAATACACCTGCTTTTACACCTGAGCTTCTGCCGAACCCGGAACCCGTTGCCGGCACCGAAGGCAAAATGCCGGCCAAAATCCAGCCCGCCCCAGGAGCGAACGCGACCGAGGAAAAGACGCCCGCCCTGCCGGCAGCATCTTAAGGAGGGTGCATGAGCGCAGAACTTAGTACGCTTAAAATCCAGGGCTTGAAAAGGCTCAATCTCTGGATTGATGACTCGCTCAGCGCCAGAGAAATCTCGCAGGAAGTCCTCCGAATGATACCGGAGGATAAGGCGGCGGCCCACCTTCTTCTGCCTATCGGGGTTAAAGACGGCGTCCTCGAGGTTGTCACGTCGGCCTCGTACAAGGAAACCACTGACAGGGCGAAGCAAATAGCGGCCGATATTGGGTTCGACGGCGATATAGACTTCTATTTTTGTGACAAAATAAACCTTCTTGGCGGACTATCAAAGCATTACGGGCGTTCAACGTCCAGCGCCGCCGAGAATAAAGACTTCGATCTTCGCGGCCAGCTGGGCGAGAGCTCTGCGGAAGAGCCTACCGGAGAGATAACCGAATCGGCGATTTCGCAGCACATAAACTCTCTGATTGAAAAAGCTATCGAATGGAAGGCCAGCGACATTCATCTGCACCCAACACCGCGAGGATGCAAGGTTTTTCTGCGCATAGATAATCGGTTAGTAAATATAACTGATGAGCATAATTTTGACTTCGGGTATGCGAAGCGTATCGTCAAAGCAATCAAGGCCCGATGCAATGTTGCCATGTCAACGTCGGACATATTGCCTGAAGACGGCTTAATAGCTTATCCGTATGCCAAAGGCGGGAACCGCCGACAAGTGTCTTGCCGGGTAAGCACCTTGCCTTTCATCGGCGGCGAGAAAGTGGTTATTCGTTTCCTGGACACGGCAAAAACGGCTATTGACATCGAGCGGCTGGGATATGGGCCTGAGGATATCAAGTTAATCAAGAGATCTCTGCATGAACCTTCGGGGCTGTATATGGTCGTGGGTCCGGTGAATACAGGCAAATCCACGACACTAGCTGCCATCCGGAAGATTTATGACGGCAATAAATACGTCACAATTACTGTTGAAGATCCGGTGGAATATAAAGACGAGAATATCGTCCAGGTCGAAATCAACCCGACAGACAACGATAAAACGAATTACGATTACAATGTGGTTGCCAGGCATGTTCTGCGGCAGGATTTTAATAACCTCTTTATCGGCGAGATGAGGGACGCCGAGGTCGCAAGACAGGTTGCATCCATGTCCCTTTACGGCCGCAGGATTTTTACCACTCTTCATGGTGAAGACGTGCTCGGCAGTTTTGGGCGGCTGGTCGATATGGGCATTAACCTCCGTGAATTTATAAGCCAGTTGCGTTTTGTCCTCTCCCAACGCCTTATCGCGGTCAATTGCGACAAGTGCCTGGAACAGTATAAACCGGAGGAAGACTTGTTGGATTGCCTGCCGCCTTCCGACAGGGAAAAACTTCTTGATGCCGGCGTACGCCGCAGCCGCGGCGATAAATGTTGCGGGAATCGAGGATATAAGGCTCTTACGGCGGTCGGCGAGATCCTGTATTTAGACGACGATATCCGGGATGAAATCTGCAAACAACAAGGCGTCCGGACAACGTTAAATTACTTACAGCAGGAAAAAGGCTTCAAGACTATGTACCAAAAAGCGTTCGACATGGTTCTCAAAGGGGAAACGACGCTGGAAGAGCTGGTGCAATACATCCCGCGGCATTAGGAGGGCAACATGTGGACTTTGGCGGAAAAGGCGTTTGTAACTCTATTTCGGACGCCATCAGACTTCAATCTTAGGTTGTTCTTTTCCGATCTGGCTTCCTCAGCCCGGGCCGGCCGGAATCCCTATGACGCATTGCACGAAATCGACACTACCGACCTGGTGCTCGAGCAGGCGGCCAAGGAGATGCGGCAAGATATACGGGAGGGCTATCCGCTCTCCGAGGCAATGCAAAAATACTCTTTTTTCAAGCCATACGTCATTGCATCGGTAGCCGCGGCTGAACGCGCCGGCACTTTCGATGCTTCATTCAAGCGAATCGCTCAATTCATCGAGCAGATGAGGCTCGTAAATAAAAAGCTGAGCGCGCAGCTGCTCTCGTTCGCCGGCATGGTGCTTATGCTGACGTTCACCCTGTATGTCATAATCAATAGCCTGGTGCCCAAAATCGAAAGTATGTATGTCAGCAGGAAAGCCACTCTGACCGGAACATCCAAGATGGTTTTCGGGGTGCTGCATTTTATCAACGATTATTGGTTTGTCTTAGTAATCGGTTTTGTCGCCTTTTTAGCCGTTGCGAGATACATGAAGGATAACCAACCCGAAATTTATGACGAGATCTTACTGAAGACGCCGATTTTTAATGTGGTATATATTAACCTGCTGCACTATCGTTTTACCGCCAGCTTATCATTGTTTATAAACTCCGGGTTAAGTGTCATCGAGGCGTTGGAATGGTCCGCGAAAGTTGTCGGTAACACAGTGTTTGGTACAATCTTCTCTCACGCATCACAGTTTATCAGGGAAGAGGGGATGGGCGTAGCAGAAGCCTTGAAATTGGCCAATACCCGAGGTGTTTTGAAGCCAATAGTAATTAGCCGGATACTTAATGGCGAAAGGGGAGGTGACCTGGTGCCGGAACTTGATTTATGCTCGGAAAGGTTTGTTGAAAGCATAGACAGTTCCACAGAAAAGGCCGCGAAAACGCTCAATTTCCTCATTCTCGGGGTCGTATCCTGCGTTATCTTTTTCCTGGCTGTTGCCATGATGGCGCCACAGATGGATCTCTTTAACACCATAGGGAGAAAACGGATATGAGAAAACGTAGCGGCTTTATGATGTATCAGCTTCTTGCCGTAATATTCATAATAGCGGTCATTTGCGGCTATTCTCTCATCAATATTACTCCGGTCGCACAAAGCGTCTCCCATGCCGAATTAGAGGCGGATGCCGGCGCCGTGGCCATGGCCATCACGTTATACCGAAATCAGATGAAGACATATCCCACAACGCTCGATGCGTTGACAGTGAGAAGCGGGATTTACGGCCCTTGGCTGAACCGGGCTACTCCGATCGTCGATCCCAACGGCAGAAGCTATATGTATGTACATAATGCCAACGGATTTGCGGTGTGGTCTGTGGGCCCTGACGGAGCCAACAACTCAGGCGGCGGGGGAGCGACCCTGCCTACGGCAATCTCGGGTGATGATGCAGGTCATATCAGTAAATAACGGAGGGGAAAAAATGATCAGATTTAAAAAACGTAAAGGTTTTACAATCGTGGAGCTGCTGGTTGTTTTGGGGGTTTTGGCCGTAATTTATGCTTTTGCGGTTCCCAACTCCCAGGGGGGCGACAGTGCAAGCCGGTGGTCGGCGACCGACAACGACGCAAAAACCCTGCGTGATGCCGTAATGGTATATATGGCGAGCTCGCGCAGCGGCCAGGCCCCGAACAATTTGGGCGAGCTGGTGACAGGGGTCACGGCGGCTCAGTCAAAGACCGGTACTGCGACCGGCGCGCTGATTATTAAATCTACTTGGACTACCGATCCGGCAACTATCAGAGATGGATGGGATAACGCATTCGTTTACGACAGGACGGCGGGGACAATTACCAGTAATTGCGGCGGCGCCTACGATCCTATTGTTTATCGCTTTAGATAAGGCGGGGTATACTATATGGCACGTTTTTTTAAAAAGCGTAAAGGCTTTTTCCTGCCTCAACTGATTGCCATGTTACTGATGCTATCCGTAATAGGGGTAGCATCAGTAACCCAACTATCAACATTTTTAACAGGTGTTGAGGCAGGCGGAGACGGGCTGCAAGCAAAGCAATATGCGGCCATTAAAGCAGAATCGATCGGATCGTTTGACACTGCGGTTAACGAAGCAAGAACGCTCTACCCTGACAGTGTTTTCGAAACCGAAGTTAATATCGGTCCCGAAATAGACCTTGGAGGCGGCAAGAAACAAAAAATAGCCACCATCAATGTTTATAAAGTAGGGGATGCAGAACCCAGCTTCAGGCTTTTGAAACCGCTATCTTCCCAAGGAAGTGTTAGCGGCGTTCCAACCGGCACAATCGTAATGTGGAGCGGCTCAGTCGCAACCATCCCTTCCGGCTGGACTTTATGCAACGGGTTAAATGGAACGCCGGACCTTAGAAGGAGATTCGTCGTCGGCGCGGGCAGCGATTCCGGGGTTCATACTCCGGGAGTAAACGGTGTCGGTTCCGGTCATTATTCCCCCGGAGATACAGGTGGACAGGATACGCACCGATTAACGATTGCCGAAATGCCTGCGCACAGTCATAATATGTACGGCAATCAGAGTGGCCAGCCTTTGCCATGGCAATATGGATATTGGGATGCATATACGATGCCATCTATCAGTGATACTGGGGCTGACCCGTGGATGCAAGGCAGCGACGTCGCCCATGAGAATAGGCCCCCCTATTACGCGTTGTGCTTCATCATGAAGAAAGATTAGTATTTGATACAAGGTAATAGCGCAATATTGGTCGGCCGCGTCTCCGAGCCGCCTCGTGAAGTCGTAACGTCCCAAGTATCGTAGCCGATAGTATACGAACCTACGCCCGTGTAAAACCATGAACCACCGGGACCAGTAAGACGGCGTACATCATGATAATGCGACCGAAATTCGTCATCCTGTCCACTCAGAAGCACTCTCCCCGGATCGTAGCCCCTGCCGTGGTCCCAACCGCGAATGAAACGGCCGCGTAAGTCGGGTACGTTAGCTCCCACTATTGCTGCCAATTCGGGATGCCCAGCAGTAGATTGCCCGTTACACTCAAGCCATCCTGCCGGGGGTGTACTGGCAGGATACCAGATAATAGTACCGATCGGCACTCCGGTAACGCTACCTTGGGAAGAT
>JALHCK010000012.1 GCA_022841205.1 Methanomicrobiales archaeon
CAAGAAACATGGCCGTCCTGTGTTACCAGATCTGAGAGGGGTGTTCGAAGGAACACCCTTCATGCCGACGGCAGCTCATAGGGTGTCCTGAATAGTTACCACCTTTTTACTGATCTGTTCAAAGGGAGAGGGGCATGGGACTCTTTTTACAGGGTCGAATTCCGCTCCTTAACAACCCTCAGCCCCGGCCTGTTGTCAGGCGCTGACGGTCACAGAACAGGTATTCCTGTGCATATCCTGCATACCGCCCAAAAAGCATCCGGCCCTCCCTGGCAATGCGGTTGTAGCCTGCCTGAGCCGGGAGACCGTAGCACTGCTGCATGATCCGGGCGATCCAGACATCCACCGGAAACGCCTCATAACGGGCAAAGGCAAAGAGTAGAACGCAGTCGGCAACTTTCGGCCCGACTCCCCAAAACGCCATGAGCTCTCTTCGCGCCTCCTCCAAGGGCAGAAAAGCCACCCGTTCTGCCCATGCAGGGTCCTTGACAATCATGCGTGCGGTCTCGCACAGGTATCCTGACCGGTAGCCAAGGGTGCATCGCCGGATATCGCAGAGTTCAGCCGTGGCAACCGCTTGAGGGGATGGGAACTGGTAGCGCATCCCATATGCAGTCTCGAGCGGATCCCCCAGGGTTTCGGAGAGGAGCCGTACCTTCTTCCTGATTGAGGGGATACTGGCGTATGTCGCGCAGATATACGAAGCAAGGCATTCCCACGGCTCCTGCCGGATGATGCGCAGGCCTGCGCAGTGTCCGATGACCTCATGGATGATGGGATCATGATCGATTGAGCGGAGGATCTCATCCAGGTCGAGGTCGAGGTGAAAGTATGAGCGGATGGTTTCCCGGTGGCCGGATTCGTACTCCAGCAGGTCCCCTTCCTGCCGGATACGGATGACTTCATTGCCAACGATCCCCTCCCACCAGTCTCCCTGGCGCTCCCACCGGAACACCTGACCACAGCCAAGTGTCCGTTCGAGCGAGAATAACCGGGCGGGTATGATAATCCGGTTCATGCGTGCAGAGAGGATGGGGCGTCCGCATGAGAAATAGATCTCTATGTAGCCATGCCGATCAGAGATGCGCCAGCCTCCTGATTCCGGGGTGATTGAAAACCGGGATCACCGGTCTGCAATTCTTTCATGCTGCATGGGCATGGTTTTAATGCGGGGAATTGCGAAATTTACGTATGGAACTTGCAGAGACCCTTAAAACATTTCTCGAGAACGGAGAGGACTGGGAGCGGAAAATAACCTCTATCCGGGGAGTTACCATCCTGAAGCTTCCCCGGACAAAATCGCGTCCGGCATCACTTGCGGTTGAGATCAACCCGCTTACCGTGAAAGGGACGCCCATGAAGAAAAAAGGTGTAATGATCATGGGATCCGAAGAACTTGATGCCTTCCGGGAGATATTTAACAGTGAAAAGATGGACGTGCTGATGACCTCCATTGAGGCCATTGCCCCCACACGCAAAACGGCAAAAGGCGAGAAAGAAGAGATCCTCCAGGTCTGATCCCCTGGATTTACTCTTTTAATGCAGGATAGGAATATATGCCTGCACGGGCAAAATGAGAATAAATAAAGGTCAGATTAGCCTGAGGGGTCTGTTGTATGGGGTTGCCGGTCTGCTGGAAGATACAGGTATCAGCGGCTCTTTCAGCGCTCCTCCTCGTTCTCATCTTTGCTGCAGGATGCAGTTCCTCTCCTGTTTACCACGGAGAAAAGCCCCCTCCTCCCAAAATACTGGTCGATTATCAGCGTACGGGAGGCATTGCCGGGTTCAGCGACCACATGGTCGTATTCGACACCGGAGACGTGGTTTATATGCGGAACACCGGTTCGGGCACCTTCACCATCGCCAGGAGCTCGCTTTATGAACTCGGGGAGACCCTTGAGCGTGCGAACTTCACGCATCTGGCACCGGACTACCCTGCAAAACAACCTGGAGCTGATTACTTCTTCTATTCAATCACCTACGATGGCAGGACCGTCACTACTGAGACCGGGGGAGAACCACCCGAGCTCGTTCCGGTGATCATGCGCCTCGACGCACTGCTTGCTGAACATTCCTGAACGGGAGAGAACAACCGGATGCATCCCTCTTGAGGAAGTCCGGAGGCCTGGGAATAAAACCCACCCCAAATTATTGGTCACTTTCTTTTCGTCAAAAAACGAGGATGGCGCCGATAACTCTAAAAAAAGGTATTATTCCTGGTAGAGGCAGGACTGGACATCATGTCCGAGGCGGCCGATCGCATCGGAACGGCACCGCTGGCAATGCCGCATCTGTCTGACGTACTTCTCACACTCGTCCTGCATCTTCCGCTTCATCTCCGGTGTCGGTGGTGTTATGTTGGCAAACTTGTATTGTGAGATGAGGGGAATCAGGTTGAAATTGTAAACCCCCATCTCCCCGACTTTCCTGGCGATCGCAGGGATGTGGTCTTCATTGATGCCCGGGATGAACACGGTGTTGATCTTGACGATCATGTGCCGTTCGACTGCCATCTCGATCCCCCTGAGCTGGTTTTCAAGGAGGATCCTGGCCCCTTCCACCCCGGTATATTTTTTCCCCTTATAGGTAATGTATTCGTAAATTTTTGCTCCGATTTCGGGATCGATGGCATTCAGGGTCACCGTGATGTTTCCAACATCGTACTCCTTCAACAGGTCGATCTTTTCCGGGAGGAGGAGGCCGTTTGTGCTTAAGCATTTGATGACGTTTGGAAACTCTTCCTTGAGCCGCCGCAGCGTCTCAAACGTTGCTTCATTGGCGAGAGGCTCTCCGGGTCCGGCAATACCGATGACCTTGATATAGGGGAACTTTTCCATGGCATTTCGGATCAGTTGCACGGCTTCATCCGGAGAGAGAACAGTTGAGGTGACGCCCGGCCTGCTCTCGTTCACACAATCGAAATCTCTTATGCAGTAATTGCACTGGATGTTGCATGCAGGGGCGACGGGAACATGCGCCCGTCCGAAAGCATGGCAGGCCCGCTCGGAAAAACAGGGATGCTCCCGGATTCTCCTCAGTTGTTCAGGATCCCACTTGACCTTTTTCCCCTTGACATCTGCTTCCCGATATCTTTCTTCTGCCATCGATAGTCACATCCGCGTGATATTAACAAGATTCGGGCTCGTGCTATAAAAAATAATTCAATCGGGATAATCTTGCTGAAAATTGAAAAATTATTCCAAATTCAGGCAAGATCTTCCCCTCCGGTAAGAGCAATAAATATCCCTTTTCTCACCAAATAGCTTGGTATGAACACGAATAAGAACTACATGCTTCCCTGGGTCGCCCTTGTCGTTCTGTGCTGCGCCCTCGCAGGGTGCACATCGCAGCAACCCGCTGTCCAGGCGGGTGATACCGTGCAGGCAGGAGATACCGTTCAGGTTTACTACACCGTGTCATTCCCCGGAGGGGTGGTGATCGAGTCGAACATGAACGGGACTCCACTTGAATTTACCCTGGGTTCAGGCAAGGTGGTTCCGGGATTCGAAACCGCTGTTCTGGGACTCTCCCCCGGACAGGCTCGCACAGTTACAGTTCCCCCCAAGGATGCATACGGCCCCTACCGGCAGGAAATGATCAATACCCTTGATACCGCATCGGTGCGGGCCTATATCCAGGAGCTCCAGAGCAATCAGAGCCTCAGACTCCTGGACTATCCGGGTGTCGGCGAGGTTTATATATGGAAGCAGCCGGATGGATCTGTCGGTTATTTACGGTTCTCAAATATCACTGAAGAAACGACAACCGTCGATGAGAACCATCCTCTTGCCGGAAGGGACCTTGTCTTTGATATCACGCTCGTAGACGTCGTCGCGAAAGCGTGATCCGGAAAGAGCGCATCCTCACCAGATGCCTTCATTGCCCCGGAAACCCCTGAATCAGGGAGATGCCCTGATCAGGGAGAATGGCCCCCAAATGAAAATCCCTGAAACTGGCACGAAACATGGTATACCGGTACAAAAAGGCTTGGTTGAAAATTAAGTCCATAACTCGAACATTTCCAGGATTCAACGCATTATTGAAGAAAAAGAGATCGCGGGAGGGCAATAGTGCCCGATGCGATCCGATACCTTTTTTATCAGGATGTAGTATTTTCACATTGGTGTACCGAACAACCGCCCCGTCATTGCTTTGCCTGGAGTACTGCCAATATTGATGCCACCTTGATTGTTTAGTGCTTTTCAGGCAGGTTTCGCCCGCGGAATCGGTGCACCAAAAAATGGGTTTTATTTTCTGGTATATAAATTAAGTGGTTGAATTCGTATTTTCCTTGGATATTTTTGGATGCGTCAGCCATTCCAGACTCCTTTGAGTGAATTGACGCCACAAAAAACATTAAAATTTCCGGGGGCAATTCAGGGCTGATTTCTCAAAAAGAACGGTGATCTTAAGAATTCGAAAAGCCTCTGTTTCCCCTTCGTTCTGCATTCCTAACCCGGTCTCTTGTTCGGATTTGGGGATGAACGCATAAAACCGCATTAAAATTTTCCTGAAAAAGGGGGGGGTGCCGCACCAGGTCCCAGAGTTTATACTAATGATGTTCGCAGTCACTTCCCCTCTTTTTTTGAAGCGGTGTTTTGAAAAACAGGCACCCCTGCATTGCAGGAACAGAACTTCAGTTTCATCAACCAGCGATGAATATGGGCTCGAGGAGATTCGAACTCCTGACCTCCGCCGTGTAAGGGCGACGTCATAACCGGCTAGACCACGAGCCCGGAAAGACTATATGAATTCGATAGGCGGGATATTAAGATTGCTGACTTCGCATAGTCGGGAGAGGGTTACACCCGCATGAACACTCCTGCAATCTCAGCCCGCGGCAGGATTTTACCCTGTATCTTCAGGTGCCACCGCTCTTCGGAGACCGATACCGGGATCAGGGATGAGAAAAGCCGGATAACCTCGTCTCTGGAAAAATAGTGTGTGAGGATCCCATCCCCATTGACCCGGGTGGAATGCCCTGTTGCGATCCCTGTTCCTGCCCGGAAGTCGGCAGCAGAAAACTCCCTGAAAAAAAGTCGGCCGCCCAATCGCAGGACGCGGAACGATTCGGCGGCAATGATCGCCCTCACAGGTTCCGGTACATGACCGGTGACATGGTTGAGGAACACGGCATCAAAGATCTCATCCCTGCAGGGGATTGCTGCAGCATCGGCCAGGACATGGTCAACAGCAACCAGCTGAGGATTGTCCCTGGAAAGGTCAAGAGCGGACCTTGAGAAATCGAGGGCAACTATCTCCCAGCCTTGCAGAACCATCGCGGCAAGCGTCTTTCCCTCTCCGCATCCGGCCTCAAGAACCCGCGATCCGGCAGGAAGAGGGGGTAGATCACGGGGCGCCCTGCCATAGAGCCTTCCCCTCGCAATGTATTTCCGTTCCCATGCGGCACGGACTATGTCGGAACCATGCCCATTCATCGGTAAAAGAATAGAGGGTCAGATGAGCCCGAATGACCGGAGAGTGACCTCCGGATTGATCATCCCGGTATGATAGACCGCCCCTTCGGAGACTTCGTTGATGATTACTTCGGCAGGAGAGAAGAGCGACGTATCGATCTTATAAAAGTCATACCCTGCTGCCTTGAAGATCTCGTTGAACGGCTGTCCGTATCCCTTGGACTTGCAGCTTGGGATCTTCTCCAGGTAGTCCTTGATATCGGGAGCTTTCATGGTCAGCATTATCCGCCCGTGATAGATGGTCGCATCGTTAGTGACGCCCATTGCATTCTTTGCCCCCCTGACCGGGGGGACAGGGGCTGTCCCGAAACCCGAGATTATCTTTCGCGTATCAAAGTGGAGTTCATTCAGCTTGTAAATAGCGGTTTCAACACACCGTCCCGCTACCTGGATGGAGCCGACGATAGAGGAGGTAGGAGCCACTACGGCGCAGACATTTGCGACATCGACCTGGCAGTCCCCGGCGATCTTTTCCATGACCTGCCCGTTTGGGAGGTGGTCACTTTCAAGGGCAATGACCGCAGAGTCAAAATCATCCTCGTACTCGATGACTTCGTAGGTGTGCTTCGGTTTGAGCGAGAGTGCACGGGCCGGACCGCTACCCATGGCAAAATACGTATTCTGCTTGATCGTCCATCCGGCTTTCTGGGCACCCAGGCAGGATATGGATGGGAAATCGGTGAAAACATCGATGAAGGGAACGGGGAATTCTCCGATCTGTCCCATCCGGAAATTCACTTCACCAAGACCGCCCATGCAGATCTCGGTGAATGCTCTTCCAGCTGCATACCCGCCCCGGGTGCTGACACCGCAATCAACAATCCGGGCGCCGTTGTCAAGTTCGTGGTAGGCTGCGTTAAATTCCTCGGCATATTCAGCGAGGTTTTCAAAAATTTCAAGCGCTAATTCATTTACACTGAGCACGTGGAATACCCCCTTTACATTAAAAAAATGGCAGATGAAGAGATAAGATTTGTCAAATGATTTATTGTTAAATACCCTTACCCGAGTTCTTCAAGAATTTTTGCAGGGTCAAACCGCAGGCTGATAACCCGCGTCCGTCCTCGTCCGTCCCGGTAGTGGAGGTTTATCAGGCGCATGGCGTCAAGTTTCCTGACAATTTCGTAGAACCGGGTATACCCGATAGGCAGGGTCTCTTTCACCGTTTTGTAGACTTCGCCGGCATTCATCTCGTTATCCTGCATGCTCTGGCCTGCAAGGGAGCGGAGCACGCTTTTCTCCTCTCCGTTGAGTGATTTGACCGATGAGGCGAGATGCAGGTATCGTGAAACATCATACGCCTTGCAGATATCGTCGCGATCGATGGTCCGGCTTGCCCTGCGTTCGGCGTTCATTGCCGCCCGTTTGACCAGATCGATTCCCACCCGCAGGTCTCCCGATTTCTGCGTCTGTTTAACAACGAGGTCGAACATCTCATCAGAGATACAGCTGGGATACAACCCCTGCAACACCCGCTCCCGCATGATCGTGCGAACCTCCTCGCCGCTGTATGGGGGAAAGTAAATCTCGGAAGGCCGGAAGACCGACGATACCCTGGCGTCGACGGCCCGCGATATTTCGACATCCATGTCGCTGATAATCACGATGACCCCGATCCGGGTTCCGGGATAGGCTTCGTGTGACCTGAGCAGGGAATAGAGAACCCGGTTTATCTCGTTCTCGTAGAGAAGGTAATTGGCATCGTCAAGACACACGATCAACACGGTCTCTTCCTTCTGGAGGAGACGGGCAATGGCATCGAAGACCTGCTTGAATGAGGTTCCTGATGCCGGAGGAAGATGGCCGGACAGCTTCCGGTATATCTGCGAGAATATGGCAAACTTGGTATTGTCGATCTGGCAGTTGATATATATTGGAACCAGTTTTCTGGTAGACTCCTCGATTTCTGCGAAGAGTTTCCTGACACTGGTGGTCTTCCCGGTACCAGGGAGCCCACGACAGATGCTGTTGAGTGGCCGGCCTCCCCTAAGGCCAGGCTGGATCTGGAACGCGAGTTCCCGCATCTGGGTCTCGCGGTGATTGAACTGCTCGGGGACATAATCGATCTCGAAGACCTCAGGATCGCGGAACAGGGTCTCATCCCACATCAGGATAGTCTTCTTCATGATGTGCAACACCTCATTTACAGGCTCCGGAGACACTCCCGGCAAAGGGTCCGGCTCGTAAACAACCTGCTCATCTTTTGTTCGGCCGGGGTTACTGTGCTCCCGCAGATCTCACAGGCGGGTGTACCGTCCCCGCCCGGGTTCTGTGCAGGTGCCGGTGCCGCCATGGCTGTAGTCCCAGGACCGGGTACAGCTTCGGAACTCTCTTCGACTACGGGAGGCCTGTCCTCCTCTTCGTTTGGAAGGTCATCGTATCTCCCGCTCCCCTGGGCCGGGACAACCGGGGATGGATGACTGCCCGGTAAAACCCGTGCACGATAGGAATCCACCCTCCCTGCGGTCACAGGATCTCCCCGCCCGAATTTCCCGAGAACCTCGTCCAGGAATGCAGCAAGCTCCCTTGCCTCGTCGGCAGAACCCACCTCACCGGTCACTTCGAGCCGGAGGTTTTCGTAGTGTTCGAGGTTTACTGTGACCCCGATGGTGAGGTTCTTCCGGGAGCCCATGAGATCATGGTTTGGCATCCGCTCTGATATGGTTTATGATAGAAAATCCCCTTTTTCAGGAAAGCGAGAATAGAAGAGGGAGAAGTCCGGTTGCCTTGATCGTGCCGTATCCTCCCCTCGCCGCCTCCCGCTCGGAGAAGGTCAGGGTAGTATCCCGCCCCTTGCCGAGTACGGCAAAAGGAACCGGGTCGGCAGTATGCGTCTTCAGCCGCACCGGGGTCGGGTGATCGGGAAGGACTGCAATAATCCCGGAAAATCCTTGCATTATCGTCCCGATCATCGCATCGACACGCTCGATGGCAAGCACCTTCTCGCGTACGTCTCCAAGGTGGCCGGCTTCATCGGGAGCTTCGACGTGCAGATAGAGGAAATCCAGGTGTTCGAGTGCAGAAATGGCGTACCTTGCCTTGGCCTGGTAATCGGTATCAAGATACCCTGTTGCGCCGGGGACTTCGATCACCTCCATTTTTGCACACCGGGCAATGCCCATAAGCAGGTCGACTGCGGAGATGACGCCGCCCCGTTTCCCGAACTTCTCCCAAAAGGAAGGAAGCGCCGGGCTCTTTCCCCCGCTCCACGGCCATACCTGCGTGGCGGGAGGTTTGCCGGAGATAAGCCGTGCCCGGTTTACCGGGTGGTCCAGGAAGATCTCCCTGCTCTTCTCCATGCAGGATACCAGGGCAGCACCATCCCTACCGCTGGGGAGGAACGAAATTACCTCCCTGCCTACGATGTCATGAGGCGGTGTTGTGAGCGAGCCCGATCCACCATGGAGGACGAGGAGGTTACGGTAGCTGACACCGGGGTAGAACGTTGCAGAAGGAACAGCGCTTTCAAGCGAAGAAAGGAGCTCTTTTCCCTCAGCACTGGAGATGTGGCCGGCGGAGAAATCGACCATGGTGCCATCGTTTACCGTGACCAGGTTGCACCGGTATGCGATATCGGATGGCCCAAGCTCGATCTGCATGCTCGCCGCCTCGAGCGGCCCCCTCCCGGTGTAGCAGGTGCGCGGGTCGTAACCGAGGAGACCGAGGTTGGCGATGTCGCTTCCGGGTTCGAAACCATCCGGTACGGTCTGAACCAAACCCATGCACCCGTCGCGGGCGATTCGGTCCATGTTCGGTGTATGGGCATACTCGAGCGGGGTCTTGCCACCAAGATCGTCAAGGGGCTCATCCGCCATGCCGTCGCCAAGGATTACCACGTATTTCATTTGCATAACATCCTGCCTTCCCGGACCGGTTCAGGGGGCGCCGGTCTCCTGGATCAGGGCCTGTGCTGCGGCACGGACGGCCTCCTCTGATGTCACACCCGGTCTCCAGCCAAGCGACCTGAGCTTCTCAACCGACAGGAGCATGCGGGGAACGTCTCCCACCCAGCCGCGATCGCCTCCAGTGTACCGGAAGGTCACATCCCGGAGTCCCATCTCCCTGGCCACAATGGACGCAATCGAATTAACATCGATCCAGTCCTCCGAGCCGATATTATAGCAGGCAAAGGGCTCCTGGCCATGCTCCACGGCAAACAAAACGGCATCGACACAGGCTGCAACCGAACAGTAGGACTTTGCCTGTTTTCCATTCCCGAGGATCTCCAGCGTGGAGGGGTCCTTGCGGAGCTTATGGATGAAGTCCCATATGACTCCATGATTGCTCCGCTCACCAATCACATTGGCGAACCGGAACACCCAGGACCGCCACCCGTAGCTGTGGACATAACCGGAGATCATCGCTTCGCAGGCAAGCTTCGTGCCGCCGTAAATCGATATGGGCTCCATGCGTGGATACTCCTCCGGGGTCGGGATGATATCGGCTTCGCCATATACCGTTGAGGTCGAAGTAAACGCAATCTCGCCACATCCCGACTCCCGCATGGCCTCGAGCACCCTGATGGTTGCCGTTACATTCTGGGCATAGACCCGGCCCGGGTTACCGGAGCTCGCCCGCACATCGGGGTCGGCCGCGATATGGTATACGCGATCGGCACCCCTGAATGTTTCCTGCCACCCGTCGGCGAGGAGATCGTTTTTTACAAACCTGATCGCCCCGGATTCGATGTGCCCTGCGATGTGGCGGAGCTCACCGGTGGAAAGATTGTCGATGACGGTAATCTCATCATTGCGCCTGACGAGGGCATCAACGAGGTGAGATCCGATAAACCCCGCACCACCGGTAACGATCGCCTTCATGCTCTCCCCTTCTACTGTGTGTTCAATCATTAAATTTTCTCTTCGTCATACTAATGGTGCGGTTCTGGGAACCGTCGCAACCACCCTTAATTTCCCAGGCATATGCAATAGGATCAGCGGGTTCCCGGGCGGCGCCATCGCCCCGGTAAAGAGGATTTACGAAGACCTGGAATCGGCGCCACCGCAAACATCGGCACGGCTGCGCTCCCACGCACTGCTTCGTGGGCAGGAACATCAAAGTAATCGAAGCATTCGGCAGAATCGACCTGGTGCCTATGGCGTGCTGGCGGCAGGAATTGGCGCGGGACCGCTGGCCATGCACTGGATCATTTCCTTGCTCATGCAGGCCTTTGCTGATGAGACCTTTGCCTTCTTTTTCCATCCGGAGACCACTTTGCCGGTGCCCGTCTGCCATCAGGTTCCGGATGCGACAGGAGCGCTCTCTTCTATCGTTCCATTGGAATCTGCACTGTGCAGGTTCCCACCGGTGAGCAAACAGGCGATCTGATCACAACGGTAAAAGCCAGAGGCATACCAAGGTGATAACACAGATGTTCATCGGCATTGACCACGGGACGTCCTCGATCCGGTTCTCCTCAGGGGAGTCCTGTTTCAAGATAACCCGAGAGGAAGCGAGGGAGTTCCGGTGGCAGGCCCTCGCCCGGCTCTGTCCCCTCGACCAGATCGAAGGCATAGCGCTGACCTATTCCATGGGAGACGGGTTTTCCAGGATCACCCGGGTTCAGGAGCTGGACAACAGGGGGGTCATCAGCCGCGAAGGTGCCGGTAAGCATATCGGAGGTGGGACCTGCGTATTTGACCAGGTCCGGCAGAGTGGACTTCCTGCCGTGGCGGTTCCCGGCCTTCACCGGAACTCCCCCACCGATACCCGGTTCAAGGCCTATTCCCACCAGGCAAGCCCGGAGAAGATTGGTATCGCCTACCTTGTCTCGGGAGACCTTGGCGGAGATTTCGTGGTTTCTGATACTTCCTCAAACACCGTAACCCTGCTGATTTCAGGAGGAAGGATCATTGGCGCCCTTGATGCCTGCATCTTTGCACCAGGCCTCGAGCATGGTGCGCTTGATGTGGAGGCAATCCGATCGATTGATGCAGGGAAGATTACCGCCAACGGGGCGTTCCTCAAGGCTGGTGTGAACCACACCCTCCCTCCGGACGAGCGTATCCGCACGGTGGCCCTCTTTGCGGCCATGGAATGCGCGGCACTCCTCCTGCTTGCACCGTCCGCCAGGGTGGCGGTTGCCGGTTCCCTTGCGCACCATATCGCCGGAGAGGTTGAATCCCTCCTGCAAAAACCAGTCGCGGTGTATGACCAGTGGTGCGCTTCGCGCGGACTTGCCGCCATCGCACGGGATGTGTTTGGGGGAAAGGAAGAAATTCTTGGGATCGGCGTAAACATGTAGATTTTTATTATTAATCATGTAAGATTATTATGGGATTTTCTTGAGAGAGCTTCGTATCCATGGCAGGGGCGGTCAGGGTTCGGTAACCGCCGCCGAGCTGATCGCGGTCGCTGCCTTCGAGGGCGGCATGTTTGCCCAGGCTTTTCCGGCATTCGGCGTAGAACGAAGGGGAGCACCGGTGCAGGCGTTTGTACGGTTCGACAACCATAAGATCAGGCTCCGGAGCCAGATCTATGAACCCGACTACATCATTGTCCAGGACAGCACCCTGATCCGGGATGTCAATGTTTTCCAGGGACTGAAAGAGGGGGGGATCGCCATCATCAACACCGAGAAGGCCCTGACGTACCCGTTTCCGAAGGGAGTAAAGGTCATCACGATAGATGCAACATCGATTGCACTCCGGGTGCTGGGAATCCCTATCACCAACACCACGCTCATGGGGGCGTTTGCTGCGGCAAGCGGCGAGATCAAGATCGAGGCCCTCGAGGATGCCTTCCGGAGGAGATTCAAGGGCGAACTTGCCGAGAAGAATATTGCTGCAGCAAAAGAGGCCTATCGGTTCGTGAAGGAGGCGTCCTGACATGGCTCTCGGACTTGGTTGCACGGCCCGGCCCGGGAAATCCCGGGAGAACAAGACCGGCAGCTGGCGGGTATTTCGTCCCGAGTTCATCGCCGATAAATGCACGAAGTGCAGGATGTGCATGATCGTCTGCCCTGAAGGATGCATCGGGGAGGATGCGGAGGGATTACCGGTACCGGATTACGACTACTGCAAGGGCTGCGGGCTCTGTGCAGAAGAATGTCCGTCAGAGGCCATCGAGATGAAAAAGGAGGAGAAGTAGCATGCTCGAGATCATGGAAGGATCCCACGCCGTGGCAAAATCTGTCGGCCTGTGCCGGCCCGGGGTCATAGCCGCATACCCGATCACCCCGCAGACCCATATCGTCGAAGCGTTGGCCGATATGGTTGCCGATTGCAGTATCGATGCCGAATATATCACCGTTGAAAGCGAGTTTTCTGCTCTATCAGCATGCCTTGGGGCGAGCGCTGCCGGCTCCCGTGTCTATTCTGCCACCACCTCGCAGGGTTTGGCCCTGATGTTCGAAGTGTGCTTCAACTGTGCGGGCATGCGATTCCCGGTGGTGATGTCGATTGTGAACCGGGCAATGGGTGCACCGCTATCGATCTGGAACGACCAGCAGGACTCAATCTCGCTCCGCGATTCGGGGTGGTTGCAGCTGTATGCCGAAGACAACCAGGAAGCAGCCGATCTCCATTACATTGCCTACCGTGTTGCCGAGGATCACCGCGTCCTCCTTCCCGCCTTTGTCTGCTTTGACGGATTCATCCTCTCTCATACCTACGAGCCGGTGGACATGCTCACCAGGAAGCAGGCCGAAAGTTACCTGCCCCCGTTCAAACCATACCACCGTCTTGATGCCGCTGACCCAATCAGTTTCGGGCTGTTTGCTGCACCGGACTACTACATGGAATTCCGTTACGCCATCGACCAGGCCATGAAACAGGCACGGAGTATCATTCCCGAAGCGGGAACGGAGTTCTCTGAAATGTTTGGCAGGGACTACAGCGGGCTTACCGAAGCGTACCGGATCGATGATGCAGACTGTGCCATCGTTGCCATGGGCTCGATCTGCGGGACGGTGAAGGATGCCATCGATGAGATGCGGAATGCCGGTAAGAAGGTGGGGCTGCTCAAACTCCGGGCCTTCCGCCCGTTCCCTGAAAAGGAGGTGCAGAAAGCGCTTGCCGGTGTCAGCACGGTTGCGGTCCTCGACAAGAACATATCGCTTGGGTCCAAGGGGGCAGTAGCCCTCGAGATACGTGATGCCCTCTATGGGTCGCAGATAACGGTTTTGGACTACATCATCGCACTCGGTGGCCGTGACGTGAGGAAGAAGGATATTGCAACAGTTGTTGCCAGTGCGGAGGCGGGAGTGGGGGACCTCTTCTATGGTCTCCGCGAGGAGGTGCTGAAATGAAAGGTGACGAAGCAGCCTGCGTGCTGTTCGATGCCGGTCACCGTGCATGCGGGGGATGTGCGGCGGCCATGGCAGCGCGCTTCATCCTCGAAGCAGCAGGCAAGGATACTATCATAGTCTCATCGACCGGCTGCATGGAGGTCTTCTCGACCCCTTATCCCGAAACGGCATGGAACGTGCCCTGGATACACTCCCTCTTTGAGAACAACTCGGCCGTTGCCTCAGGGATCGTCGCATCGCTGAAGAAGCAGGGGAGGAAGGAGAAAGTCATCGCACTGGGAGGCGACGGGGCGACCTTCGATATCGGTATCCTCTGTATCTCCGGCGCCTTCGAACGGGGACACGATTTCACATATATCTGCTACGACAACGAAGCCTACATGAACACCGGGATCCAGCGATCAGGGGCCACCCCCTACGATGCAAGCACCACCACCAGCCCGGCCGGGAAGTGCTCATATGGCAACCCGCGCCCCAAGAAGGATCTTCCGGCCATCCTGGCCGCCCACGGCGCCCCGTATGTGGCAACGGCCTCAATCGCCTATCCCCCGGACCTCAAGAAGAAAGTCGAAAAGGCGGTCAATACCCCGGGCCCCTGTTACATCCAGATCCATGCCCCATGTTGCACCGGGTGGGGATTTGAGTCGGAAAAGACCATCACCATTGGAAAGCTTGCCATCGAGACAGGCCTCTGGGTGAACTACGAGATGGAAGAGGGGAAGGTGACGAGAGTGAAAAAGGTGGTCCGAAAGCCGGTCGAGGCGTACCTGACAGAGCAGAAGCGGTTCCGCCACCTCTTCAAGCCGAAACGGAATGACGCCGAGATTGCCAAGATCCAGGCCATTGCCGACCGGAACGCCGAGAAGTTCGGAATCGATATCAAACTGAAGGCGTAAAAAAAACCCCCTTTTTGGACACTTCAGCGAAAACAGGGGGGCGGGGGGAGGTGCGGGCATACCTGCCCCATGCCCAGCAACAGTTACCGGGCATCTGTTGCACAGAGGCCATATACCCTGCAAGGCTTCCCTGGCGATAGCTCTTTTTATAAGATCGCCCATCCATCGTCTCAAACAGAACCGTAGATGGGCAAAACCAGCCTCTGGCTTGTCCGGTACTTTTCCTCCACTTCGGTCACGATTAACTGTGACCCATGCTTTTCCCCAGTCTCAAGCATCGGTGCGGCTGCATGGCAAACCGCAGGTCGGGATTTGTCCCCTGATGCAAGAGATTATTTCGGGGCGCATCATTCCCCTCTCGTGGAAGACAGACCATGATAGAATGGCTCACCATGGCGAGGTGGTCGCCCTACATAGTTGGAGCCGGGATCGGATTTCTCATCTGGGCAACGTTTCTGTTCTCCGACCGGCCACTTGGTGCATCGATGGCATACACCAGGACTGCTGGAATGGTTGAATCAGCAGTTTCTCCTGAAAAGACAGCATCAATGCCGTATTACCAGAAGTTTTCACCAACGACAGACTGGAACTGGTTTCTCATCATCGGTGTAGTTATCGGGGCATTTATCTCGGCACTGCTCTCCGGCACCTTTTCCATCATGCTCGTCCCTCCCGTTTTCGCTGAAGCGTTCGGGTTGAATACGGGCCTTCGTGCTGCATTCGCGCTGGCCGGGGGTATCCTCATGGGGCTTGGTGCCCGGTGGGCAGGGGGCTGCACATCGGGGCACGGGATATCCGGGACGCTCCAGCTCTCGGTTGCCAGTTACGTCGCGGCGGCCTGCTTCTTTGCCGGTGGAATTTTTGTCGCGGGCCTGATTTTTGGGTTCCCGTACATGTGAGAGGTGTAAAAATTGGCATTTGAAAGACTCAGATCAGATATGCAGGCCCAGCGGGTCCTTGGGCTCATCTTTGGTATCACCTTCGGGTTCCTCCTCCAGAAGGGCGGGGCGACTGATTACGGGATCATCATCGGGCAGCTCCTCCTCACCGATTTTACCGTTGTAAACATCATGTTATCCGCAATGCTCGTTGGAATGATCGGTGTCTTTACGATGAAGGAGCTTGGGCTTGTACGGCTGCATGTCAGAGGTGGATCATGGGGCGCTACCGTTATCGGCGGCCTGATCTTTGGGGCAGGGTTCGCCATCCTCGGCTACTGTCCCGGGACGGCTGCCGGTGCTGCCGGGTCAGGGTCGCTCGATGCGGTGGTTGGGATGATCGGGATCGTGCTCGGCGCCGGGCTGTTCGCCCGCCTCTACCCCTTCCTGGACCGCTCGATTCTCAACAGTGGCCCGTTCCCGGCAGAGACCCTGCCGGAGATGTTCGGGATGAAACCCGGTCTGGTCGTTGTAGCCGTTGCGCTCGTGGTTCTGGGAACCCTCGCCACCATTGCGGCTCTCGGGTTCTAGTGCTGCCCCCTGGTAATGATCACCCTGCTCCGGAGGATCTTTAAAAATCCTGCACAGGTGGATTACCCGCCCGGATACCCCTTCCAGGCGCCCCTCAGGATCTCTTTTTCCTGGTGAG
This sequence comes from Methanomicrobiales archaeon, assembly GCA_022841205.1. Lineage (GTDB taxonomy): Archaea > Halobacteriota > Methanomicrobia > Methanomicrobiales > Methanospirillaceae > UBA9949. The sequence goes on from JALHCK010000012.1 coordinate 16,209, forward strand.
GAGAAACGGGAGGAGCAACACGATGGCGATGATTATCCAGAACTGCCCGAACCATGCGAGCCAGTCCTCCCGTTCCGGGGCATAGAACCGTAGCTCCGCGGAGCGGGTTGCATTCCAGGTTACGTGGATGGAGCCGTCCTTTTGTTCTGATACCACGGCATCCGGTGGGCTGATAACGCCGAGGAGCCGGTTCCGGACATCAAGGCCGGGGGGGATGCTTACCACAACCCGAAGGGGTTCTGTAAAAGCGACGACCAGGTGGTTCTGGGTGATCCGCCCGGCATACCGTACCGTATAGTTCCCCTTTGGGAAGGTGATGACCGATCGATCGCTCCAGGTAAAATTACAGGGAGAACAATCGCCAGAGAGGGAGACCCCGGTCACCTGGATCGGGATCCGCTCTCCCAGGAGCCCTGTCTCGGCAAACTCGAACCGATCTGCATTCTCCACCTGTACTGCTCCCTGGTAGGCAGTCCCATTCGGCGCTACCCGGTACTCTGCAGTGAGTGCAATCGCCGGGGCGATGATCAGGAAGACTGCAATGCACAGAGCAGCGACTGCAGATCGGCATCGATCTCTATCGGGGCGTCGCATTGGAGTATCACCGTCTCAGGGTCTTTCAGGAGATGCCCGGTCACCACGCATACCACCCGTTCCTTCCGGTCGATCTGGCCAGCCTCGGCCAGCTTTCGGATCCCGGCAACCGAAGCTGCAGATGCCGGCTCAACGCCAATCCCTTCTTTCCGCGCAAGGTCACGCTGCATGGCGAGTATCTCTTCATCGGTAACCAGCTCTGCCGTCCCACCGGTCTTCCTGATTGCCGCCAGCGCCTTTTCTGCATTGACCGGGGCACCGATCCGGATTGCAGTGGCGATGGTCTCCGGATTCTTCTCCGGAATAACCTCGGAAAGCCCCTCGCGGATAGCCCGGACCACCGGGCTCGAACCGGCAGCCTGTATCCCTGTCATCATGGGGAGGCGGTCGATGAGGCCTAAAGCGAGCAGCTCGGTGAGCCCTTTATGCACTGCCGAGATATTACCGGCGTTGCCAATTGGAAGCACCATCCGGTCCGGGACTCCCCCGAGCTGATCGACAGCCTCAAAGCCGATGGTCTTCTGACCCTCGAGGCGGAACGGGTTGATAGAGTTTAGCAGGTAGAGCCCGTGGGAGAGGCAGAGTTCCTGGATCATTTCCAGTGCCCGGTCAAAGTTGCCCCGGATAGAGATGACCTTCGCCCCGTGCATGAGGGCCTGGGCTACCTTCCCGAGCGCCACCTTGCCTGCGGGTAGGAGCACAACAGCAGGGATCCCGGCTTTGGCTGCGTACGCGGCAAGACTTGCCGAGGTGTTTCCGGTGCTGGCACAGGCCACCGTGGACTTACGCAGCTGGAGGGCCATGCTCACCCCCACAGTCATACCACGATCCTTGAAAGAACCGGTCGGGTTCATCCCTTCATGCTTTGCATAGAGATGGGGAAGCCCGATCTCCTCTCCTATCTTTTCAAGATGGTAGAGGGGGGTCCCTCCCTCCTGGAGGGTGACCGGCCTGATGGTCACCGGGAGCAGTTCGCGGTACCGCCAGACCGAAAGCGGCCGGCGGTTCCACGCCTCACGCTGCACAGTGATCGAATCCAGATCGTACTCAACTGCAAGGAGGTGATCGCACCTTGGGCAGCTGTATATTATCTCGTCTGGTCCGTACGATTCGCCACAGTTCACGCAGGTGAGGCGATACATGCTGTAATATGGGTGTTCATTCCTCATATACACGAGGGATATTTCCGGCAGGGACCTCTATAGCGATCAATTGCCCCCATTACCATTAAGCCTGGAATACAGCTGCGGGTTCCGATCACCTGCAACCGGAAATGCCACCCTGACCTCTTCGGCATAGTCCCGGTCGAGGGTAACGGGAAACGCAATCTCAGCACTCCCTGCATCCGCGATGATCTTTCCCTGGGGATCGGCTGCAATCGAGCGTCCGTTATAAGAACCGACAGGTGTAGTTCCGATGGTATTGATCCCGACTACATACATCTGATTTTCAGCGGCACGGGCCCTGATGAACAACTCCCAGTGCCCGATCCGGGAGGCCGGCCAGGCTGCCGGTACGAACATGGCCTGTACACCCTTGCGGGCATATGCAGAGAAGAGTTCCGGGAACCGGAGATCGTAGCATATCGCGATACCACAGAGCATTCCATCAAGCGTAAAGGTACCGGTCCGGGTGCCGGGAATATAGGATGTGTGCTCGCGGTCCGGGGAGAACAGGTGGATCTTTGCATAGGATGCAAGCTCCTTCCCCTGATTGTCGACGACGATACATAAATTCCGCGGTCCATCGCCGGATGCTTCCCGGAACGACCCGAGGATGGCGATTCCGGCCTCCCTCGCGAGTTTTTTCAGGGATGAAACGATGGGCCCTGTACTGTCCTGGATGTGCAGCAGTGATCCCGGATCCCAGCCGGTTGCAAACTGCTCGGGGAAGCAGACGAGCGATCCGCCCTTCCTTGCAGCCGCATGGACAAATGGTTCTGCCTTTGCCAGGGTGGCTGCAGGATCTTCCCAGACACTCCCCATCTGCACTCCGAAAATCTTCACACCGGAAAATTGGTGCACGAAATTACGTGAGTCTTTCGGCAACAGATCAGCCTGGGGAGGGGTCGGGAAGGCCGAAACGATATGCTGTGCAGCCATCGGTTTTCTCATCCCATCCACAAGGGCTGTGTGCGGGTAAAAAAAAGGTTCTTTCCTGCCGGAGCGGGCCGTTTACTCGTACAGGAACGGCTCGTCAGCCTGCTGGTACGAACAAAGCTCGCTTTCCGGGAAGTGGATGGAGATCTCCCGTCGTGCGCTTTCTGGTGTATCAGAAGCGTGCACCACATTCCTGCCGATGTCCATGGCGAGGTCTCCACGGATGGTCCCGGGAGCGGCTTTGGCAGGATCGGTCAACCCGACCAGGGCCCTTACCACCGGCACAACGTCCCTGCCCTCCCAGACCATCAGGAAACAGGGCCCGCTGGTGATGAAATGGCGAAGCGAAGGGAAAAACGGTTTATCTAGGTGCTCCCGGTACTGCTCCATTACCCGTTTTTCCGGGAGCTTCTCGAGCCGTGCCGCGACCAGGCGAAGGCCTTTTCTTTCGAGCCGCATGATGATGCAACCTATGAGACCCCGGGCAACACCGTCAGGTTTGACCATCACGAAGGTCTGGTCCACGACCCGATCACTCCTTTCCCATCGCCTTGCGCCCGGCCCGGGTCCAGGGAACCCGGCGGGGTGCCCGGCCGAGCCGGAAATTATTCTCACACTTGGAGCTGCAGAAATAGAAGATGGAACCGTCTTTCCGGACAAAGAGTTTCCCGGTGCCAGGCTCGATTGCCTCACCACAGAAACTGCAGTTTTTCTGCTCAACCATCTCTCTCACCGCCTCGAGAGCTTCTTCGCCTCACGCTCGGTCTCGAGGAGTATCAGGACATCTCCCTCGCGGATAGGACCGACCGTGTTCCGGGTGATGATGCGCCCCTTGTTGGGACCATCGAGGATCCGGCACTTCACCTGCATCGCTTCCCCGTGCATCCCGGTGGAGCCGATAACCTCGATAACTTCGGCAGGGGTACCTTCGTCGGCCATGATCCTCTCACGCTCTCAGGCCGCTGATCTGCTTGGCGATTTCGTCGATGAGGTCCTTTGCTTTGCCGGGTTTGACGATTGCAGCAGCAGTCGATCCGACTTCAAGCCCGCTCGCGGCCCCGATATCATTCTGCTTTTTGATGAAGAGGTAGGGGATCTTCTTCTCTTCGCAGAGCGGGGCAAGGTGCATCACAATCTCCTCGGGATCTACATCCCCGCCGATGAGGACCATTGCAGCATGGCTCCTCTCGATTGCCTTAGTCGCCTCGTTCGCACCTTTCTTGATCTTGCCTGTGTCCCTGGCAATCTCAAGAGCTTCGAGCGCCTTGTTCTGAAGCTCTTCAGGAACCTCGAATTTCATGTACGTCTTTGCCATAACTCACCTCATTCAGGAGTAGCGTAGTCTCCCTCATCACTCATCAGTCAGAAACGACGATGCAGCCATATCAGTTCGACAGGAACGGAAATAAAGGTTTGTGACCTGGCCCGGGGAGAGTTTCAGTCGGAAATCCGGTAAATCTGGACTCCCGATCGGTTATAGAGGAGCGGGAGGCCCGCCCTCTCCACCCTGACGTCGTAGCGTTCCCGCTCCGCATCACCGACATACAGGTGGGTCGCGTTGTATTTTTCCATGAGGGCGCGGGTCTGTCCGGGATCCTCGTAGATGAGCCTGACATCGGTGGTCCGTTCCCCGAACCAGCCGTCTGCGCGCCACATGAACTCGTGGAAAGGCATGCCGATAATGGTCGGAATCCCGGTAAACGAAGAGATACGGGAATAATAGGTGTAATCACCACCCTCTGCTTCGACGACTGCAGGTACCCCATCAAGGGACCGGAGAAAAGCAACCGCTTCGGCATCGCCCGGATGATTTGAGGAGAGGTATGCCAGGCCGTCAAGGGTGGTATCCCGGTACTGGTAATCGAAGGAGATCACGAGGGGCGAGATGAGGAGGAGCGCGATTGTTCCGGCAAGGAATGCAAGGCGGAGGTTCCGGGGAGGTTCCCAACCTGAAACCAGGGAAGCGAGCAGGGATGCAGCCATGGAGAACCCTGCGGCCCCCATAAGGATCCACGCAGGAAGGTAGAACTTGAAGACGGTGTTCATCCGGTAGTAGGTTTCCCCCATGTTATCCTTCAGGTACAGGAACTCGCAGAGGATGATGACCGTGAGACCAAAGATGGCCAGCAGGTCCGCGGGAACGCGTCTCTTTTTTGCCAGGAAGTATACCAGCGGGATGGCCGCAATCCCGGCGGATGTATATCCCGCCAGGGCGAACGGCACGAAAGCCAGGAGCAGGTACGGTCTTTTCAGGATCTCCCTGTACAGGGCGATGAAGAACAGGGCGATGAAAATCCCGTGCACCAGGAGGAATGCAGAAACCGGTGTCGGGGTATGGACGAGGCCGATACCCTGTATCCCTGGTGTGGTCATCTGGAGGTAGAAAGGGGCGTAAATCAGGACCGACAGGAGCGGGACGCAGATCAGGAAACTCCAGTCCTTAGCGATGAGGTTTCTTACCGGTGCCCATCCCAAATCCTGGTTATGGCTACCCGCCTCATCGTGGGGGAGAATGGTGGCGGAAGACTTGCCACGGTGCCAGACCAGGAGACCGAAGACTACGGTCACAGGGGCGTAGAGGATCACGTCCCAGGAATTGATGAGCGGCATCGATCCCAGGGAAAGGGCGGTCAATCCGATCATCGCAATGCGTTCCCTTCTCCCGGCACCCTCCCATGAAACCAGGGTGTAGACGAGCACGAAGAGCAGGAATGCCTGGTTGAAAAGGGATATAACATGGGCATGGAGATCCCCCCACACGAAAGAAAAGATTGGATACTCGTTGATCGTATTGGGGATGGTTCTCGTGCTGTCCCAGAGGACCGATCCCAGCGCTTTTCCCTGGAACAGGTTCCACAGGAATGATGGGTTCACCACGAGCAGGGTGAGCAGGGGGAGCCACCGCAGCCGCGGGGCGAGCAGATGGGCGAGGGCGAACAGCGATACAGCTGCATTGGCGAGCACCGTGGGGAGAGCCAGGTTGAACACCACTGGAGATGGAACCGAGGTCACCACCCCCAGCGCACCAAACATCCAGTACCCGAGGTAGTAATAGACATTCAGGAACCCTCCGGCAAACCAGGGGTCGAGCGGCGGAACCACGGGGAGCCGCATGACCGAGGCCAGGAACGCGTGATCCATGAACTTCTCGGCATAGGAGATGCTTGGGTTGACGAACCTGAGCTCGAGCATGAAGATGAAGAAAACCAGAAATACCAGGAACCACCGCCACTGGCCGGAAAACGAGTTCCGTGTATACTCCCGTTTTATCGCAAACAGCACGAACAGGGCGATGAACGGCACGAGGGCTGCCTGGACAGGGAGGTGGAGGAGCCCGCAGTACCAGGAGATGAAGGTAAATGCGAGCAGGGAGGAGGGAAACGAGGCAGGATAGGCGAATTCACGGAAAACCGGTTTAAGGGCTGGCCAGACCGAGAGCTGGAGTAAAATCAGCAGGGCAAGCCATGCCAGAAGCGAGAAGAGCTGGTATTCAGGTTCCACCTCCGTCACCCCCATACATCTCCTTTCTGAAGGCAGACCGGATAGTGTCGATGACCCAGCCGCCGAAGAAGTAGATGGAGACGATACCTCCGGCCAGGGTGACAATGTTCTTGAGGAGGTGATCGATTACGGCGATCAGGGTGGCAGCAGCGGGATCGATCCCGGCTGCGGTGAAGGTGAGGGCTACGGAGAGCTCATATGTGCCGACCCCTCCCGGGGTGAGTGGAATGGCCTTCACCAGGTTCCCGATGACGATTGCCAAAACGACAACGGCGAAAGGGATGGCCTGCTGGAACATCATGGCCACGAAGAGGCAGACCAGGACATCGAGTATCCAGATCACGAAGGATTGCAAGGATATCGACAGTACAGAATGGAGCGAGAGAGAGACTGCCCGGATCTGGTCGAGTATGGAGAGGAAGATCCGGATATAACGATTCCCTGATACGAGTTTTCCCGAAAAGTACAGGAAGACGAAGAAGATCGCACCGAGCGCGAGGGGGATGAGGATGATGGTATAGAACCATCCAGGAACATTGAGGACGAAAAAGAGCGAGATGGCACCAAGCAGGGCTACCGTCACGATGTCAAAGACCCGCTCCACGACAAGGGAAGAGATCCCCTGGGAAATGGTTGAGTTGTATTCATGCCGAAGAATGAACACCCGCACGAGATCGCCAAGCCGGGCAGGAACGATGAGGTTTGCGGTCTGGCTCACGAAGATGCAGCCAGTGGAGGCAAGAAGTCCGCAAAAGACTCCCACCCCCGAAAGAATTACCTTGTACCTGAGACCCCGCAGCAGCCACGCAGCAAGGCAGACCGCGGTAGCAAGGAGGAGAAAGCCCCACACTATATGCTCAAGAGCGATGACCAGGTCGTCCCTTACCCGGAAGAGCATGAAGGCAATAATCCCGAGTGCGACAAGGGTCGAGGCGACAATCGCGCTAATCTTCCGATACATGCAGCTGCCACCAGAGCCGGAGGATAGCCCTCCCCATGTCCCAGGTATCGCGTCTCTTAACAGTCGTCCTCTCTCCCTGGTTCCAGGCCACTGGGAACTCCAGGATCCTGTATCCGGCACGCCCTGCCCTGACCAGCACTTCGGTATCCCAGAACCAGTGGGTATCTCTGACTGCAGGGAGGAGAGCGAGGAGCCGTTCCCGGTTGAACGCCTTGAACCCGCACTGGTGATCGTGCAGCCTGCTGTTCAGGATTAACCGGACGAGGAAGTTGTATCCACGGCTTGCAACCTCCCTGGCCTGGCTCCGGGCAATCCTGCTCTCCGGGAGGAGGCGGGACCCGGTAGAGATATCGTAGCCGTCCCGGATCGCCGATATCAGGCGCCCGAGATACGAGAGGTCAGTTGCAAGGTCGACGTCGTAGTAACAGACCACCGGGCCGCGGGCTTCCCGGAATGCCCGGGAAAGGGCCCTCCCCCGCCCGAGCCGGTTATCGGAATGGAGCAGTTGCACCCGTGGATCGCGTATACTGTATGCACGGACCACAGCAGGGCTGCCATCGGTGCTCCCATCTTCGGCAATTATGATCTCAAAATCCTCACCAAGGTCTTCGAGCATGGCAACCGAGCGGGAAATGGCCGTTACGATAGCCTCGCGATCGTTAAAAACCGGTATCACCACGCTCACACCGGTCACGTTTCCCCCCCGGTCCGTTCAAGTTCTTCCGCGACCGCAAATCCTGCGGCAATGGACCCCTCCATGCTCCGTTCCGGGTAATTCGAAGGGGAAAACATCCCGGCCCAGAAGAACCCCTTTGCCCGGTATGCAAGGATCATATCACGGTACCCCGTAGAAAAAACCGGGCCGGCAAGCGGTTCCACCGCCATCCGCTCCCACCTGATGGATGATTCGGGTACGTTGAAAGTCCTGCAGAAATGATCCCGCATCACCGTATCGGCACGGGCAGGCAGGTTCCCGGTGAAATACGAGGCGAGGTATACAATATGCCCATCATAGCGCTCAACGGGAACGAAGTTGGTATGGGTGATGACCGCCCCATAGGGTGCAGGATCCTTCATGTTCAGCCAGTAGATCCCTTCGGTGACCTGCTCGTCAATTCCCATGGTAAGGCAGGCAGCTCCCTGGTAGGGCAACGCGGGAAGGTCCGGCCCGCCGGCATGGCTAAGGGCCTGGGGCGGCACGGTCGATACGACCGCATCATAGTATCGATCGTTTATCCTCCAGGCTCTGCCTTCCCTTGCGATGCGGGTGACCGGGTCATTGAACCGTACCGTGCATTCTCTCCCTGCGGCCTCGGAGAGTGCGTCAACCAGCACCTGGAACCCACCCCGAAGATATCCGAGTCGTTCCCCGGAGAGACTGCGGTTGGAGCGGATAGCGATCCGCCCGACCAGCCAGGCCGCAGAGACCTGGTCCCGGAGATCGCCGAATTTGCTCCGCATGAGCGGCTCGAAGAATGATGAATAGACACTCTCTCCGAGTTCGCTGATGACGAACTCCCTGGCAGTGATGGAATCGAGTGACTTTGAATCCATTTTCCGCGACCGGACAGTGAGCAGGGCAAGTTTTGCCTTGTCCATCAGTGAGAGTAGCGGGTAGCGGAGAATCTCGGCCGGTGTGTTGAGCGGGTAGATGGTCCCCCCGGCGTAGTATCCCGTAGTCCCCGAAAGCCATTCGAGCCGGTCCGCGACCCGGAGCTCAGAGAGGAGGGCGAGCAGATGGTGGTCCTGTGTAAAACAGTGGTGGTAGTACTGTTCAATACAGTAGTCATCAACCCGGTGTGAAGAGAGACAACCTCCGAGATGGTCTTTTTTCTCGTAGATATCGACTTCATTCCAGGATGAGAGCCGCAGTGCAGCTGCAAGACCGGCAAGTCCGCCCCCAATAATACATACTTTCATGGAGTCCAATTCTCGGTACTCATTTGAAAAGGAGGATAAAAAAGGCTCCGGAAACCTGTACGGCAATTATTAGGCCTTCATAGCCATGGATAATTACAAGAAAGTTTTTGAACTTCCGGAGGAAAAGTAGTAGTTAAATAATTTATATAATCACAGGAAAACGCAGCTGGTTGGTGTTTCTGCTACATGAGGATATTTTTCATCGGGTTTGGCCAGGCGGGGGGAAAGATCGTTGATATGTTCATCGATCAGGACAAGAAACTCGCCAGGGGCAGCTTTCGGGGTATTGCCGTAAATACTGCCAGGACAGACCTGATGGGTCTTAAACATATCGACCTCAAAGACCGGATCCTGATCGGGCAGACCACGGTGAAAGGGCATGGAGTCGGTACGGACAATGCTGCCGGAGCAAAGGTTACCATGGACGAGGCCGACTCCATCATCAGTGCCATCGACCGCCGGGGAACACACGATGTCGACGCATTCATGATCATTGCCGGCCTCGGTGGCGGGACAGGGTCGGGAGGGACCCCCGTGCTGGTAAGGCAGCTTAAAAAGATCTACCATGAACCGGTCTATGTCCTGGGGATCCTGCCTGCACCCGAAGAGGGCAGGCTCTACTCCCTGAATGCAGCAAGGAGCCTCGCCACCCTGATCAAGGAAGCCGACAACACCTTCATTTTTGACAACAGTGCCTGGAAAAACGAGGGTGAAAGCATCAAGAGTGCATTCTCACGCTTGAACGACGAAATCGTCAGGAGATTCGGCGTCCTCTTCAGGGCAGGGGAGATCGGCAAGGCCGGTGTCGGCGAGATGGTGGTCGACTCAAGCGAGATCATCAATACCCTCCGGGGAGGCGGCATCAGCACAGTGGGATATGCCATCGCAGCGGTCAGCGGCAGCAGGTCCCGGACTTCGGTGTCAGGCATTATCGATGGTATCAGGGGATCTATCCGGAAGCGGGAGGCGGCCGAGGAAGTCCTCCTCGGTGAAGACCGGACGGCGAAGATCATCTCCCTGACGAGGAGGGCCATGCTTGGCAGGCTCACCCTTCCCTGTGATTTTTCCACTGCTGAACGCGCTCTCGTCCTTGTAGCAGGTCCGCCGGATGAGCTTGACCGGAAAGGGATCGAGAAGGCCAAGAGCTGGGTCGAGGAGAATATTGCCGGTGTCGAGGTACGGGGCGGCGATTACCCGGTTTCCAGCAGCTTCGTGGCATCCGTTGTCCTGCTTGCCACCATTGGAAGCGCACCCCGGATCCGGGAACTTCTCTCTATCGCACGGGAAGCCCGTGATGATGTTGAGCGGTCAAAGGAACGTCAGCCGCTTTCTATTGATGAAGATATCGAACCGTTATTCGAGTGAGTAGACATGAGCAGATTGGTACAGTTCACGGGAATCCTGTGTGGAATCTTCTGCCTGGTGTGCATAGCATCGGCAATCTCTGTTGGAAACATCGCCATCACCCCCAGCGGAGACCTCGTGTCGGGAGTGACCCGGGGGTCAGCATCGTTTATCATCAACTTTCCCGCTTCCGGGGGGTACACCTTTGATAACGATCATACCATCCAGATGGACACCGAGATGGCCAACGCAGTCTGGACGTATTCAATCTATCTTGACGGTATTGAGAACCCCTCCAAGAGCGAGGCGGGACCAAACATCAGGCTCTCGGGATGGGAACTCTCTTATCCTTCAAAACGTGAGGTCTCCCTCAAGGTGAAGGTGGAAGGAACCGCCCCGGTAGTTGATACTTCACAGGAAAAGATCCTGGTCAGGGTCCGCGAATTCAATAACCGGAATGTCGTGGTTTCAGGAAGCGAGGTCGTCAAGACAAAAATGGTCCTGAATCCACAGACCATCGGTGTATCGATTTCGCATGAAGAGTCATCGCTGACCGGACTGCGACCGCGGATCGACCAGCTTGCGGCCGGCGGCATTGACACCACCTCCCCTGAAACAAAATTCGGGCAGGCGACGGCCCTCCTCAGGAGTGCAGAAACAAACAGTGACATTGCCCGCGCCCAGTTCGAACTCATACAGGCAGCCAACCTCATCGATACGCTCGAATCCGAGGTGGCGGTTCTCGAGGTGGGAAAGGCGATTGCCGATGCGGAGTCGTCGATCGGGGAGACTGAGGACCTGATCACCTATTTCCGGGTCAACAAGAGCATGAGTTCCGATACCCGCCTGATGCCGATCCTGTCAAAGTGGGAGATTGCCGCTGAGAGGCTTACTGCCGCCAAAGATCTGAAGGCCGAGGCCGAAAAGCTGTCTGCGAAAAAGGATCCGGACGCCACAAACAAATTCGGGGATGCCGCACGAAAAGCACAGGAAGCAGCTGCGAAAGGAAATGAAGTTCTTGCCGATGCACAGGCCTTAAAGGAGGATGTCGATGCAAGTCCGCTTGCCGCACTCAGCGGAATTGGCAGCGCCCTTGCCGGGAGCATTGTCACCATCCTGATAGTAGTCGGGGTAGTCATCCTCGTGGTAATCGGTATAATTCTCTTCAGGCGGCGACGCCGCTGGGACGAGCTCGGATAACATTTTTTAACAGAGGAAATCCCTCCAAACCCTCAACCCGTGGTTCCTTTAGGATCACTTTCAGCTTTTCTCACAGCCTCCGGTGTTCACTGTTGTTTAACAGCGGTACTGCGATATCGACTACTCATTCCGTCAGATAAAAACCTGTCCGGAATTTGCCAAACCAACAATCTTCCTGTGGACGCTCATGGGGCATCGCCCTATCGCTGCAACATTCCCGGAAGCAACCCTGCCTCCAAAGTACCGCCTGATATCTCGCAATTTCTTCCGGGGCAGAAAGATGCCGGGAAATTATCAGGTTATCAGTGGAGGATTGCGGCCTTTTCGTATAAACCGGGTTTGGTGAAGACATCGATATTGATACTCCCGAGCTTGCCATCCCGCTTGAAATAATATTCGGGTATCCGGTGCTCGTTGTCGTAGATTGAGAACCAGTAGCAGAGTCTGTAGGTTGTTTTATTGAAACCCTCGAGTGCGGCATAGCTTGAGAGATCATGGGTGATCACCATGTCCGGATCGACCTGGTAGACCGAAGGCTCGTCGATTACCTTTCCATAGAACCGCATCTTTTCCCACCTGTCCCCCCGGTAATACCACGGTAATGGCCAGTAGTTATCAGAGGCGATGACCACGGTATCCGAAGCATCAATAAGCGCCATGACCGTCCGCATATCCTCAGAGTTCTGGACCTGCACTATCGGTTCGTTCACATCGACGGGGACAAAGCAGACATGCCAGGTCATGACGATGAGGAAGAGGCATGATACTGCTGCAACAAGGGTTTTTCTTGGTGTCATGAGGTAGACGGAGACAAAGATCATCGGCAGGAGCTGGTGGATGATCAGCCAGGGGACTTTCTCCCCGATATAGGCATAAGCGGCTATCGAGGAGAGCATCCAGGAGATGCAGAAAAGGAAGAAGAGTTCTTTTTTATCCCAGGTTGCACGCCTGGCAGGGGGAGGGGAAAGGATCTCCGGCACCGGCCCGACCAGGGTTTCCGCCCCCGCCTTCTCCGCTCTCCTGCACCGGGCGATAAGAGAGTGGAACGGGTTGTGCCTCATGACAAACTGGACAGAACCAAAGATTGCCAGGAGAAAGATCGGCACCTCGTAGAGCAGGAAGAGGAGGATATAGAAAAACCAGGGACCGCAAATCCGGCATATGCCGTGCATGGAGACCCAGTGTTCATATGCCCGGATCCATCCCGTCTGGATGATCTCGGGGTGCATGCCAAATGACGAATAGAATATGACCATGATCCCCACAGCAACAATCAGCCCGCCGACGGTGTCTCGCAGCCAGGTGCCGGGTAACCGGATCTTCTTTCCCAGCATCAGGGCCAGGGCAAAGATGGCAATGAGGATGAGGAAGATGGGCATGTCTTCTTTCAGCGTCATCCCGCATCCGATGGCAAGCCCGGCCAGCAGGGCATACCGCAACCTTCCCCGTTCGAGATAGGCAAGGATGGCGGCAAGGATCAGCACGGTGAAGAAAAGCTGGAAGATGTCATGCCTGAGAAACCGCGAGAAGTAAACAAGGCAGGGAGATATGGCGACAAAGAGTGAAGCCACCAGGGTCTGGCGCTCGTCAAGGTAGCCCAGGGTATGGATCCAGTAGATCACCGGGATGATTGCCGCACCGAACAGGGCGGGGAGTATCCTGGCGACAAAGTCCGAGTCGCCCAGGAGCGAAAACATCCCGGCAGTGACATAGTAGAGGAACGGTCCATGGTACATCGGGTCATAGGCGTAGGACCCTTCGGTCATCAGTTTCCAGGAGAACCAGGCGTGGACTGCCTCATCGTGGTGGAAAAGCTTCAGATCCAGGGCAAAAAGACGGAGTAACAGCCCTAGCAGGAATATTGCTAAAAAGAGGTTTCTGAAGGAGAACCAGGCCCGGATCCGATATCCGGCAGACTCCCTCATCTCTCGAGGACGATCTCGATGCCGATATCTTTAGGGACCTGGGTTCGCATCAGCTGGCGGAGAGCCCGTTCATCGGCATCGATATCGATAAGCCGCTTGTGAACCCGCATCTGCCAGCGGTCCCATGTTGCGGTGCCCTCGCCATCCGGGCTTTTACGGATTGGCACGATCAGTCTTTTTGTGGGGAGGGGGATAGGGCCTGCAATGTTTACTCCGGTCCTCTCCGCAATCTCCCTGATCCGATCGCAGACCATTTCAACCTTCTTGAAATCGGTCCCTGTCAGGCGTATTCTGGCCTTCTGCATGATATTCACCAGGATATGGGGAATCGGAGTTATCTCATCTGCTTGGCCTGGATGGCGATACACATCCCGGCGGCAATGGTGCTCCCCATATCACGGATGGCAAACCTGCCGAGCTGGGGGAGCTCCTTGACATTCTCGATGACCATCGGCTTGGTGGGTTTCACCTGCACGATGGCCGCGTCACCGGTCTTGATGAAGGTCGGGTTCTCTTCCTTGGTCTGCCCGGTCCGCGGATCAAGTTTCTTCTTCAGCTCGACAAACGTGCATGCTGTCTGGGTGGTGTGACAATGGAACACCGGTGTATAGCCAACCGTAATTGCGCTCGGGTGCTGGAGCACGACAATCTGCGCGGTGAACTCATCGGCAACGGTCGGCGGGGCATCGGCTGGTCCGCAGACGTCTCCACGGCGAATGTCGCCTTTTCCAAGCCCACGGACGTTGAATCCCACGTTGTCCCCGGGAATTGCCTGGGGGATCTCTTCGTGGTGCATCTCGATGGACTTGACCTCGCCTTCCTTGTTGGCCGGCATGAACGAGACCTTCATGCCCTTTTTCATGACACCGGTCTCGACCCTGCCGACCGGGACCGTCCCGATGCCGCTGATCGAATACACGTCCTGGATGGGGAGGCGGAGTGGCTTGTCAACCGGTTTATCCGGTTCCTTGAGCATGTCGAGAGCCTCGAGGAGTGTCGGGCCGGTATACCACGGGGTCTCCGGGCTCTTCTTGGCGATATTCAGGCCCTGGAGTGCGCTGGTGGGGATGAATAAAGTCTCTGCAGGCTTGTACCCGACCATCTGCAGGAGGGCCGAGAGATCCTTCTTGACCTCCTCGAAACGCTTCTGGTCGTACTTGGCCGCATCCATCTTGTTGATGGCGATGATAAGCTGGCCGATACCGAGCGTTCTCGAGAGGAATACGTGCTCCTTGGTCTGCTCCATCACACCATCCGGTGCTGCAACCACAAGGATCGCAGCATCAGCCTGGGATGCGCCGGTAATCATGTTCTTGACAAAGTCCCGGTGGCCCGGGCAATCTACGACGGTGAAGTAGTACTTGGGCGTGTCGAACCTCTTGTGGGCGATATCGATGGTGATACCTCTCTCACGCTCTTCCTTGAGGTTATCCATGACCCAGGCGAACTCGAAGGTCGCCTTTCCCTTTGTCTCTGCCTCTTTACGGTAGCCCTCAATGATATGAGGAGGTACGGCTCCGGTCTCGAACATGAGTCGTCCTACCATTGTCGACTTCCCATGGTCGATGTGTCCGATAACCGCCAGGTTAAGGTGGGGCTTCTCAGCTGCCATAAACATTCCTCCGATAAAGACAAACTGCAGAAGTACAGCCTGTTTACGCGAGTATTATGTATTGGAAAGGGATCCTTATTAATCGTTTCGATGAGCGATATTTGAGTAGTTTTCCCGAAATAACGAGAAAACCGGTATTATCATATCGTATGGAACGATATCTCCTTTCCATCATGAAGGCCCTTGCAATCACCCGGGACGAAAAGAACGTCCATGCAACCGTTGCGTGTGCTGACGGAGAAGTCTCTGTTTACCGCAATTGCGCGTTCTGTATTCACTGCAAAGGGATCCGGATCCGGGATAAACTTTACCCGTCTCCCCAGGAGACCGCCATGAAAACAAGAGGAGGAGGAGTTACGGGGGACGAAGCGCTGATGAACGCCGCCCTTCAGTTCAACACCCTGGTCGCTTCCGCAACGGCGATAGAGTGCGACGATGACCAGAATACCGGGTTTAAGTCCCGCTACCGGCGGTGACTTCATCGTCGGCGATAACTCCGGGCCTGAAGAGATCCTCTTCGGGGACCTGGTTCCGGATCTCTGCTTTAAAAGCCTCGAATTGCAGGTCGTCCAGTTGATCCGATAGGAGTCTCCCGCTCCACGCTTTCCGGTAAACCCAGGTGACAACCTTTTCAACCACATCGGCGGCAGCTTTGCCGGTCCGCACCGCTACCAGCTCCCGCCCCATCTTCGGATGCCTCCCCCGGTTACCTCCTACTGTGATGAGGTAGTAGGGACCAGACGACTTCAGGAGGTCGTACGGGCATGATCGGATGCAGACTCCACATTCGATGCATTTTGCGCTGTCAAGAACCGATATCCCCTTCTTGATGGCAATAGCACCTTCCTTGCAGTATTCAACGCAGGTTCCACATCCGGTACACATTCCCGCGACGCGCATCGGTTCGATCTTCCCAATGATCCCGATCTCGTTGAGCATCGGGCTTGTGCAGGCGTTCGGGCATCCGGAGACCGCTATCCGCAGTTTCACTGGCATCTCCCTGCCAAAGAGCCTCTGGTCTATCTCCCTGGCAAGTGCAACAGCATCGATATTGCCGAAGATACAGCGCTGGTTGCCGGTACAGGCGATGATATTTTTTACCTCCTCCTTTTCAGCTCCAAGCGGGGTGCCATTCGCGGAAAGATCGCGGGAAATCTCCACGAGCCGTTCCGGAGGCATGTGAGGAAGCTCGATGGTCTGGCGAACCGTGAGCTGTACGCTGTCACCACCATACCGCTCGACGATATCTGCGATGCCCCGTAACTGGTCCGGGGACACCATTCCTGCGGGAATGCGGATCCTTACCGTGCAGTATTCCGGGTTCCGCTCAGTAATCACGCCACCTTTCTTGTATATTCCAAGATCCTTGAACATCAGAGAATTGATTCAGGCCCATGCCTAAAAAAGTGTGGTTCCTGGAATGATGACCAGGGTGGCAAGAACGAGGGCCCGGGTGATTTCCCCGGAGGCACCGACCACATCCCCGTTCACCCCGCCAAAGAGGCGACGGGAGATCGCAAGCAGGGCGGCAGGGACGGCGATCATGACCGCCGCGGTGCCTGCAAGTCTGACGGGCGCGAGAGGAAGGAGGATCAGCGGAGCGCACAGGATGAATGAGAGGACCGGGAAATACGGCCGTGACGCCCGGTGGAGAACCGAATGTATTCCCTCGTGAAAAGGAGGTCCGTACGCGGTGAGAAATGCCATTGAGAACCTGGCGGCAACCTCAGCGGCTATCAGGGCGGCCCAGATGATTGGGGACGATGCCAGTGCCGCGAAGGTGATGAGGGTTACGGCCCCTCCTGTGGCTATCCCCCCTGCGCCGACCTGCCGGTCGGTCAGGGCTTTTTGCCGTCTCTCGCGGTCACCATGGACCATGAGCCCGTCACCCAGGTCGAGCAACCCGTCAAGGTGGTGCGAACCGGTGATGAGGAGGAGAGCGGCAACCGCGGCTGCCGCGGCAAGGAGAGGTTCTGCGATCCAGAAGACACAGATACAGGCAAAGCCTCCGGTCACGTAGCCGGCGATCGGATAGAGCCATGACCAGCGTGCAAACGAACCGATATCTGCCGGTTCCCCCATTGGGAGTATCGTGGTGAACTGGATCAGGGCACGGAGTGGTTTTAGCAACATTCGCTGTATATGCGGGATGTGCACCCGGCGATGAGCCCCGCGACAGCATCGTCGAGGAACGGCCCGAGCTCCGAGAGGATTCCCGGCTTCTTCTGGTCGTACCTGGTGAATTCGAACCGGGCATAGGTCCCCCCGATACACTCGGCGATGGCCATGCCGATAATCTCATCGGAGAGCAGGAAGACAGGGTCACCCTGTATCTCCGGATCAGCGGACCCAAAGATCTCTTCTTCGAGGAGAATGGCACCGAGCAGGAGAGAAGCGATATTCGGGTCGCAAAGATATTTCCTGATCTTTTCCCGGATGGCTCCTTCAGCCGATCCTGCGTCCATCCCGTGGGACACATAGAGGACCATGGCGGCGGCGACCATATCCTCAACGGATACCCCCTTTTCCCTGAGACGCTCTTCGATTCTGAACATGAGAAAGAGATCTTTTCCGGGTTTCCTTATTAGGGTTGCCACATGAATCCGGGGAAGAATGCACCCCGGAAAAGTAATTCCCCGTGAACCCTGGCTGCTTTGGGGCCCGATCCTATTAGCGGATGTCCTTTCCGTTTGTCGGACGAACTGCGGCATCCTCCTCATCTACCCTCTCAATCGGGAATCCGGCCATGTTACCAGCGGGAAGGATAGCTTGATACTCCGCAACGTACGAGGTATCAGGGAAGGTCCGCATGCCATTTGTCTCCACGAATCCGGATATACTCCCCCAGAGGCCTGTGTTTGCCAGCATCCTCTCAAATACCCTCCTTTCCATGGTCCCCGGGATCTCGGGGGCGGGGACGACCCCGGAAAAGACCCTGTTTACCCCCGTCCTTGATGCGGAACTGATCGCTGAAGGGTCGATATCGAGCATGCCGGTCAGGCCAAATACCCCGACCGGGTGCCCGACTCCGGCATCCATCACCCGGGCCATCATGGAAATGATCGGGCTCTCCCCTCTCTTCATCAATGCCGGTCTCGCGCACCGCCCGACTGTGCCCTGTCTCGATGTGTATGGAATCCCGGGCGATGATCCCCGGTTCGGTGATGCCGTGCCTGCGGCTGAACTTCTTTTCAACCGGGGTAAATCGCTCGGCACATTTCTTGGGCAGGTCTCCGATCTCGTCGTCCTCGGTGAGTGCGTTCCCGGGGGCACCACCACTTCGCTCTGCGTGCTCCGGGCGCTTGGGTATCCGGCCCGCGTAAGCAGCAGTTTCATCGAGAACCCGGTATCCATGAAGGAGGAGGTGTGGAGGATCGTTTCGGAGAGGATTTCCGAATCGGGGATCTCCTCGCCGTTGGACGCGGTGAGAATCGGGGGCGACCCCATGATCGCGGTGGGGGCGGGGATCGCTGCGAGCTACCCCGGTCACCTTATCCTTGCCGGGGGGACCCAGATGCTCTCGGTCGCCGCGGTGGTGCGGGCAATGGGGAGACCGGTGCCCCGCATCGCCACCACCTGCTATGTGAGGGACGACGCCTCGGCGAACTTTGAGGAGATAGCGGACCTTATCGGATCAGAGACATTCTACATCGATCCCGGGTTCGGGGAACTCGGGCATTCCGGTCTTGCCCGGTACTGTATTGGAGAGGTCAAGGAAGGAATGGGTGCAGGTGGGGCTATGCTGCTCGCCTATCTGCTGGGCCACAGCCCTGCCGCAATCCGCAGGAAGATTCTTGAATTTGCCCATGCCTACTCCTGAAAAGAGGCCTTATTACTACCGCTGATCAACTGATCAGGGAATGCTCCCGATGTGTGTGGTCAACACTTACGGGCACCTCCCGGTCCTGCATATGCCCCGGATCCTCGGAATCGATGCCCGGATGATACCGGAAACCATCCCTCCTCGCGAGGAGGCAACCGCATCACCCTCGGATGCGGGTCGTCATAACGGATATCCATGACAGAGCGAAACACCCTTGCCCGACAGGTTCATGATACCGGCTTTTCGTGCACCCGGTGCGGTGAATGCTGTAGCGGGACGGACAACCTGGTCATGCTGTCGCCCGAAGAGATCGGGTGGCTTGCAGAAGAAACCGGGCTTGAACCTGAAAAAATCGCCACGCCCTATCCCGAGCATGTCGAGACCAGGGACGGAGGGAGTATCACGTTCGAATGGGCGGTCAGGAAACACGGGTCAGGGTGCAGGTTTTTTTCCATGGGATCCTGTAGCGCTTATGCGGCACGGCCCTGGATATGCCGGACGTACCCTTTCATGCTAGACAACGGGCGTCTCGTTGTATCACCCTGCCCCGGTATCGGGGGGAAAATGTCCTGGGAGGAAGCATGGGATCTTGCAGGGTTGCTCCTTGAACGGAGAAGAGCTGAACAGACCGAGGAGGAGAAGGTCCGTCACGTCCTTTCGGCATGCAGAATTCCAGCCGGATGCCGGGTTCTCATAGATGGCAGAGGAGTGAAGGTGCTCTGATGAGCGAAATACGGATTATCGGTACCGCACACGTCTCAAGCGAGAGCATTGCCGAGGTCCGCGAGGCCATCACCAGCTTTTCTCCTGATGTGGTCGCCGTTGAGCTCGATCCTGGCCGGTATGCCGCCTTAAAAAAGCAGGTGCAGGAAGCATCGGTCACCGATGTGCTTGAAGCAAAGACCTTCACCCAGCTCCTTGTCCAGTGGCTCCTTGCTTACCTCCAGCGGAGAATCGGGCTCGATGTGGGGGTGGAGCCCGGGGCGGAGATGAAGGCGGCAATCGAGGACGCAGAAGCGCGGGAAATCAGGGTCGCCCTGATCGATCGTGATATCCGGATCACGCTCCGACGGTTCTGGCGCTCGCTCTCGCTTGTCGAGAAAATAAAGATGTTCTATGCCCTGGCGGTCTCTATTGCCTCCATGGACGGGGAGGAGATCGACATCGAGGAGTTGAAAAAACAGGACGTTATTTCTGCGGCCATGGAGGAATTCCGGAAGTTCTCCCCCAACGGTGCCCGGGCGCTCATCGATGAGCGGGACGCATACCTCGCCCACCAGATAATCGGGCTTTCCAACCAGTTCGACCGTATCCTGGTGGTAATCGGGGCCGGTCATCAGGAAGGGGTGAACCGGTACCTGGCGGATCCGGCTTCACTCCCCTCCATACCGGCGCTCACCGCCGATATAAAGTCCCGTCCCTGGGGGTTAATCTTCGGGGGGATTGTCACCTTTCTCTTCATATTCCTGCTGGTTGCCATCGGGTTTTCAGGGGTTGGAATCGAGATCCTGTTCACCGCGCTCGTGTACTGGGTGCTCATCCACGGCCTGCTGACCGCCGCCTTCACGCTCATAGCCCGTGGGCACCCGCTCTCGGCTGCCACCGGCTTTGCCGTGTCCTGGTTCACGGCATTAAACCCGCTCATCGCCGCGGGATGGTTCGCTGCTATCGTCGAGGCAAAGATTAGAAAGCCGGCGCCATCGGATTACAGGAAGATCTTTGAGGCAGAGACGCTCACCGACATGATGCGGGTACCGCTCTTCAGGATCGTCCTTGTCGCCGCACTGGCAAATGTCGGGAGCACGCTTGGGACGATCATCTATTTCCTCTTCATCTTCCCCATCCTTGGCATCGATCCCGGGCTTCTCATCAGCGAAGGGATTGGGAATATGATGGGTGCTATCCAGAACATCCTGTAATTTTTAACAGGGATATCGCATCTCAGATTTTCATTTTGTGTTTCCAGCGGTTTTTCCCGAACGGAAAGTATTTGGCCGCGCTGATGCCAGAAACTCCTCGTGAGTTGCCATGCATCCATCCCTGTTGCTCACTCTGGTCTGCTGCCTTGTGGTTACCATTGCGACGGCGACAGCGTCCGTGGGAACCATCCCCCTCTCGGGGACCGTTTTCATTGGCGAATCCGGCATCGATATTTCCGGCACCGGTGTCACAGCCGGATCAGCCATCACCTGGTATGGTACCGGTGGGACCGTCGGCGTGACACCTCAGGCAACGGTATTTGTCACCGATCCCGCAAACTTCTACGTATCGCCAGTGCTCTTCCAGGGAAAGACCGGTCCCTGGTTCACCGGGCCGGGCACCGCCCCGGCATTCTATGTCCAGGAACCCAGGATCTCGCTCCGGGTCTTTGATGAGACCGCCGGCTTCGAGATCACCCCTTCCGCGGTCTGGGTGCCCAGGGGAGATGCGGTCGGGTTCCAGGTCGATACAACGGTATTTGTCATGGCACACCGCCCAGGTTCCCCCGGTGCACCTGTCACCATCAGGATTCGCGGGCCAGACGGGATCGGGTATTCCGTTGTTGATGGCTTCCCGCTCGAAGACATCCTTATCAATTCGCCAAACCACCGGACCGGGCCGGTATGGTCTACCGGAAATTACGGGAGCGGTAACTATACGGTATGGGTCGAGAGCACCGGAAACGATATGAACGATAACTACCCCCGCGATGGGCAGACCATATCTGCAACGGTGACCTTCCTGCTTCAAAGTACAAACCCGCTCATAACTCCCACAACTGCTGCCACAACCATCGCCACGACCACCCCCCTCACCACATCATCCACGGTTTCGGACACCACCCTCCCAACACCTTTTCCCACGACCCTGCTCACCACTCCTGCAACCGTCCCGACCACCCTGGCACCAACACCCATGCCCGGTTTTGGTATCGGTGCAGCCCTCCTCGCCCTGGCTGCAGGATTGATCGCGGTGCGGGTCCGGAAATGACCACCCTGATATCCTGCAAAGAAACCATTTTTTCTCTCCGCGGGTAAGGAAATACCATGAACGTTGGAACCACCATCATCAAGTGCCGCCACAGCGTCCGGTCGTTCAAACCAACCCCTGTTGAAGACCAGGTCATCCGGGATGTCCTCGAATGTGCACGCCAGGCTCCTACAGCGATGAACAAGCAGCCCTGGCTCATCGGAGTTATACGTGAACAAGCCCTCCTGAAGCAGATCGCCGATCTCACAGACCACGGGAAGTTCATCGCCGATGCCGCAGTCTGTTTCGCAGTTTTCGGAGAGCGCGATGCGAAATACTACCTCGAGGACTGCTGTGCGGCGACCGAGAACATCATCATTGCTCTCCAGTCCTATGGAGTGGGTTCCTGCTGGGTGGCTGGTGAAAAGAAGCCCTATGCTCCAGAGGTCGTGAACCTCCTTAAAGTCCCGGAGAAATATACCCTGGTCTCGCTCATCCCGGCCGGATATCCCGCCGATATCGTCCTCCAGAAAAAAAAGGACCTGGATACGATCACGTTCTTCGAGACCTTCGAACAGGGATAACGTATCCCCATCCCCAAAAGGCTGCTTTCAACAAAACTTATTTATTTTCTGCAGGTTCAGTCCGAAGTGGTGAACTTTGAGTATGGAAATAAAGGATCTCGGATCGATCATCTACGGGTTTGACACGGCAGCAGGGGAAGCGCTCGGCAAGCGCGAGAGCCATACCCCGAAAATTGATGCACCGGTGAAAGCAAAACCCGATGAGACAATCACCGTGAAGGTCTCTGTTGGCCCTCACCCGAACACCGTCGAACATTCCATCCGCTGGATAGCGATCTTTTTCTATGAGGAGGGGAGGGCATTTAACCCGGTGACCCTGGCCAAGGTCTCCTTCAATGCACCAACCACCGAACCTGAAATCACCCTGAAGGTCAGGCTCCCCCGGAGCGGAGTCATCCATGCCCTCGAGTACTGCAACCTTCACGGGCTCTGGTCCGGGAAAAAAGAAATCACTATCGCTTAATTTTTTTCTTTTCCAGCACCTATGCTGGTTTTTCCGCTGGCATGACCTTCACCGATTTTTGGTAGAAGAACCCGACAACGGCAAAGGTCACCAAGGGTGAGAGCCAGGGAGGTATGTGGAACCCGAAGCTGTCGAGCACCATGATGCATCCCAGGAAGAGGATGGAGTACATGGCTCCGTTCTTAAGGAACATGTACCGCCTGATCCGGTCCACGTTGCTGATTGTGATCTGCCGAACCATGATCGCACCAAGACCGTTTCCAATGATGATTAGGGGGACCGAGAGCGTAAAGGCAAACGCACCGAGCACACCGTCAATCGAGAACGTGGCATCGATTACTTCGAGAAAAAATATCTTGCTCCAGTCCGGCATTGTGCCTGTCATCATCTTCCGCTCCTGTTCTTCGGCATTCTGCCGGAAGCCGTGCACTATGAAGAACGCTGTCGACCCCATCACCGCGGCAAAGGCCATCATCGGGTCGATCCGGAGGGAGAACCAGACCAGGAGGGCCAGGAGGATGGAGACGATGGCAAAGAACCAGACGCCCTTTGAAGCGATATAGCCCTCACCGCGGAGTCCGTAGTTCTTCTCTTCCAGAAAGATCCAGTGCAGGAAGAGGAAGAGCAGGAACGTCCCGCCTCCCATCATGAGGATGGGCGCCGATGCGTCGATGGCGGCAATGACTGCAGGGTCGTTTGAGAACGTGGCCGTAAGCGCCCCGACCGGCCCAAGTGAAGGTGTTGACATCCAGACGATCAACCAGGGGAGAATGCCGCGGATAACGAATACGGCAAACAGGAGGCCCCAGATCAGGAACCACCGCCTCGCCCACTGGGCCATGGTGGAGAGAACCTCGGCATTGATGATGGCGTTGTCAATGCTGCAGATAGTCTCAAAGAGGCAAAGGCCGGCGATAGTGAGGATGAGGGAGAGGAATTCCATTATTTGTGCAGTGAGAGGTTGGCTCCCGTTCCCATAAAAAACCAGGTTCCTGTATGTCCCGGGAAAGCAGCAGAGCCATCATCGTAGAAGGCTCTGCACCTCCAAATGGAGCGCGGCAGACTTCCCCAATTATTATCTGTTTTCCTCCCTACCCAGTAGGTATGAAACGGCCGGTTCTCCAGGTTGCGCTTGACGTGCTCGATCTCCCCCGGGCGATCCAGATCGCCCGTGAGGCGGTTGCCGGGGGTGCGGACTGGATCGAGGCGGGAACACCGCTGATCAAGAGCGAGGGGATGAACGCGGTCCGGAGTCTCCGGTCGCACTTTCCCGGCCACGAGATTGTTGCCGACATGAAGATCGCCGATACCGGGTCGCTCGAAGTGGAGATGGCCGCAAAAGCCGGGGCCTCGGTGGTCTGCATACTCGCCGATGCCGATGACACGGTGATTTCCGAGGCGGTTCGGGCAGCATCGCTCTACGGGGTCCGCCTCATGGCGGACATGATAAATACCCCTAATCCCGTGGAACGGGCGGAGCAGCTGGAGCGCCTCGGAGTCCAGATAATCAACGCCCATGTCGGCATAGACCAGCAGATGATTGGCAGGAGCTCGCTCTCCCTTCTCGAATCGCTCCGGGGAGCTGTGGGAATGGAGCTCGCAGTAGCCGGCGGCCTCGATGCCGGGACTGCACCCCAAGCCGTGGCCCGGGGGGCAGACATCGTTATCGTGGGAGGAGCCATCACTCGATCGGCTGAGGTCACCGATTCCACACGTACGATCCGTGAGGCCATCGACAATCCGTCCGCTGAACCTCCGGCCCGTACCACGCAGGAGGAAGCCGTAGGGGAGATCCTTGCCAAGGTCTCCTCGCCGAACGTCTCGGACGCCATGCACCGGAAGGGAGCGATGACCGGGATCGTCGCCCTCTGCAGCGGGCTCCGGGCAGCCGGACGGGCAGTGACCGCCCAGTCGTTTCCCGGTGACTGGGCAAAACCTGTCGAGGCTATCGACCACGCCGGGCCAGGAGATATCCTGGTCATCAACAACGAGGGTAGCACCAGTGTAGCCTGCTGGGGTGAGCTTGCGACCATGAGCGCCATCCGCCGTGGTGTTGCAGGAGTGGTAATCGACGGTGCGGTGCGCGATATCGATGATATCCGGAACCTGTCCCTCCCGGTTTTTGCCCGGGCCGTGGTGCCGAATGCCGGAGAACCAAAAGGATTCGGCGAGATCAACTGCGAGATACGCTGTGGCGGGCAGGTTGTCCGGCCCGGCGACTGGATAATCGGAGACGAGAGTGGCGTGGTGGTGATCCCCGGGGAACGTGCCTACGAGATCGCCCGAAGAGCGCTCGAGGTGAAGAAGACCGAAGAGCGGGTCAGGGAAGAGATCCGTCGTGGGAGCACGCTTTCGAAAGTATCGGAACTGGTCAAGTGGGAGAAGAAATAAGACCTGCGTTTATACCGGGATCCCCCTCGGGTGCAACACCTCCCTTTCCCGGGGCAGGGCCATTTAAAAGAAAGAAGGAACCTTACTGGAACAACGAGCTTTCCAGGAGTGTGCCCCCGCCCTTCATGATGGTGGAGATGGCAGCATCGACATCGTCCACCCGCAGGATCAGGACAGCAGCATCCTTTCCAGAATAAGCGTAGCAATACTCGATATTGATCATTCCTTCGCCGAGAATCCGGGCAATCTCGTAAAGTCCCCCCGGGATATCCTTCATCTGCACGGCAATAACATCGGTGAAGGCGACATTGAACCCGATGCCCGAGAGCTTCTCGTAGGCTTTCCGGGGTTTGTCGACCAGGGCCCGGACAACCCCAAACCCATCCGCTTCGGCGATGGAAAAGGCGAGGATGTTAATCTCCTCTTCCTGGAGGGCTTTTGCGATAGCGGCCAGCCTCCCGGGCTTGTTCTCTGAAAATACCGATATCTGCCTGATTATGAACTTTTCCCGCTCCATATTCAGATCTTCCTCCTGTCGATAACCCGTTTTGCCTTCCCCTCGAACCGCGGGAGCGAGCCCGGATCGACAAGCTCCACGTTAACCGCTACATTGAGGGTATTTCTCAGGCGGTGTTCCACGTTCTTCCTGATGGCCATGAGATCGGTGATCTTGTCGGAGAATGCCTCTTTTCGCACTTCCACCTTGACCAGCATGTCATCGAGGGCACCCTTCCGGTCGACTTCAATCATGAAATGCTGGCCGACTTCCGGGATGGCCATCAGAGCGTATTCGATCTGGGAAGGAAAGACGTTGATGCCCCGGATGATCAGCATGTCATCCACCCGGCCGGAAATCCGGTGGACTCTCGGATGGGTCCTGCCACAACCGCAGACCTCGTCATCATATGACGTGATATCCCCGATCCTGAACCGGATCATAGGCAGTGCTTCCTTCTGGAGCATGGTAATCACCATCTCGCCCTGTTCGCCGGGGGGAAGTTGCTCCCCGCTCCCGGGATCGAGGATCTCGACGTAGGCAAGGTCAGCCCACACATGGAAGCCCTTTTGTTCGGTACATTCGCAGAACATCGGTCCGGAGAGCTCGCTCGTGCCGTAGATGTTGTAGGCCTTTATCCCGAGCCACTCCTCGATCCTGGTCTTCATGGTTTCAGACCAGGGTTCAGCCCCGAGGATGCCAATCCGGAGGTTGGTGTCGTTTTTTATGCTTATCCCCATCTTTTCCGCCACCTCCCCTATATGGAGGAGATATGACGGAGTGCAGGCGATCGCGGTCGTGTGGAGATCCTGCATCAGCTCAATCTGCCGTTCGGTGTTCCCGACACTTGTCGGGAGCACGGTGGTCCCGATCCGTTCGGCCCCGTAGTGGAGCCCAAGGCCTCCGGTAAAGAGCCCGTAACCATAGCTCACCTGGAGCACATCACCCCGGCCAAGACCGCAGGAAGAAAGACCGCGGGCAAGGGATGCGGTCCAGTTGTTCAGGTCGTTTTGCGTATAGCCCACCACGGTCGGTTTGCCGGTCGTCCCCGAAGAAACGTGGTATCGTACGAGATCTTCCTGCCCGGCAACAAAGATCCTGTCCGGGTAATTGTCCCGCAGATCGTTCTTGACCATAAAGGGCAGCCTGCGTATGTCTCCGAGCGTCCTGATATCGTCAGGGTGGACCCCGGCAGCTCTCATCCGGTCATGGTAGAAGGGGGAGAAACTGTACAGCCGGTATACGAGTGTCTTGAGCAGCCTGTACTGCAGTTTCCGGATATCATCCCGTGGCATCTCTTCGATTCGTGGATCCCAGCACTTCACCTATATCGTCTCCCGCCGATCTATTACCCGCTTTGCCTTCCCCTCGAACCTCGGGAGGGATCCCGGCTCCACGAGTTTTACGCTTGTCCGGAGCTCGAGGGTGTCCCGAAGCTCCTTGACCACTTTCTTCTGGATGCGTGACAGGTCCGAAAGCTCACCGGAAAAGTGGGCGCGGTTGGTCTCAACTTCGATTGTCATCTCATCAAGATGGTTGATTCTATCCACATACACCATAAACTGATTCCCGACCTCGGGGATACGGAGGAGAACGTGTTCGATCTGGGACGGGAAGACGTTGATTCCCCTGATAACCAGCATATCATCGCTCCTTCCAGTGATTCGGGCGATCTTTTCCGCCCTGCCGCACGGGCATTCATCGGAAAGCAACATTGTGATGTCTCCGGTACGGTATCGAAGGAGGGGCATTGCTTCCTTGACCAGCGGCGTAACCACGAGCTCCCCCTGTTCTTCGGGACCAAGCACCTCTCCGGTTGCCGGATCGATGATCTCCACTAGGTAGGAATCGTGCCATATATGGAGCCCGTCCCGTTCATGGCATTCGAACGCGACCCCGGGGCCATAGAGCTCGGAAAGTCCGTAGCTGTCGTAGGCTGTAATGCCAAGCCGGGCTTCGAGTTCTCCACGCATCGCATCGGACCAGGGTTCGGCTCCGAACATGCCGATCCGGAGTGTGGGAAGATCCACCCCCAGATCCTCTGCCACCTCGGCAAGGTGCAGGGCGTAACTGGGGGTGCAGTGGACAGCCGTCACTCCAAAATCCCTGATCATCTCGATCTGACGGCGCGTGTTGCCCGTCGCGCTCGGTATAACAGTGATCCCGGCCTTCTCGGCACCGTAGTGGAAACCAAGCCCTCCTGTAAACATCCCATAGTTGACCATGTTCTGGAAGATGTCTCCTTCCCGCAGGCCGACCATGGTGAGGTTCCGGGCGATCAGCTCTGCCCAGGACTCGAGATCCCCCCGGGTATAGCCGACCACTGTCGGTTTTCCTGTTGTGCCTGAGGTGGTGTGGATCCGTGCCACTTTTGAGAGCGGGACGGCAATGAACCCGAACGGATATCCGTTACGGAGATCCTGTTTCCGGGTGAATGGAATCTTCCTGATGTCATCAAGGGTTTTTATATCCCCGGTCCGGATGCCTGCCTGTTTGAGTTGCTGCCGGTAGAACCCGACCGATTCGACCCGGGACAGGGTCAACTTCAGGCGTTTCAACTGGAGGCGTTCCAGGTCTTTTCCCTTCAGGGTTTCAATCTTCTCGTTCCAGAACATCGCCATGATCCTATCCTGCTCCTTCTGATCTTCTGGAACAGGCCTGTTCTCTTCCCAACCAATTTGATTCCATCGTGAACTGTGAACAGACAGCCGGAATGTCGCTTAATACGTTATATATCATGTGCATCTCCTCAAAAAATCTTGCCAGGACATGACATGGCATCGCAATCGGGAAGGAAGGCAAACCCCGGGAATCCCATTAAAAACGATGTATTGATGTAGGCAGTTCTCCTAATTTTTGTGTGCAGGCACCGTTGATGCCGGGCAATTATTGAGGTGAATCGAATTATTCAGGTGCCATGGAAGACGGTGACGGGTTTTGGTGCACACCTCAAGGCAACCAGGAGCACGCTTGTCATCCAGCGGGATGGACACAGGGAAGAGGTGCCCCTCGATTCAATCAACCATCTTCTAATGATGGGTGGTCATTCCCTCCACACTTCCGTGGTCAATGCATTCCTCCGCTCGGGAAAGGCGATCTCGTTCTTTGAAGCGGATGGTGAACCCCTTGGAACCATTCGCCGGTATGGCGTTCATCCGGACGAGATCTTACGTAATCTCCAGGAAAAGGCACCGTCCCATTCATATGCACTCAGGCTGGCAAGAGCTGCCACCATCAACCGCATCAGCCTGATCGAAGCGCTCGGGGAAAGGATGGCAGAGCCGCTCCTGTATGAGGGTGAGATCGATATCATCCGGCAGCACCTTGCCGAGTTCGAAAACCTCGTCCGGGTCGATGAGGTCCGGCGGGTGTACCGGCTGGTTTCGGCCATGTATTACGAGATTATTGCCCGGACGGTCTCACCCACGCTTGGATTCCGCAGGCGGACCCTCCGGCCCCACACCGATCCAGTCAACAGCATCCTCTCGATAGGCTACGGGATGCTTTTTGGCAATGCCTGCGTTGCCGCAATCGGCGGCGAGTGCGACCCTGATCTTGGCTTTCTCACCATGGGAAGGGCCGGCCTTGTCTATGACCTGATCGAACCCTTCAAGCCGTCCATGATCGACCAGCCGGTCCTGGAACTGGTCCGCGACGGTCTTGACCCCGGGGACTACGAGTGCGGACCTGAACGCTGCATCCTTTCCGATGATCTTATGGCACGGCTGGTAAAAATCTTCCAGGAGACCATCCGGCAGGATGTCCTCGATTGCCAGGTGCTCGTGCTCCGGGAATCACTGATCGGGACGAGCGATTTTCATGTGGCGAAGGTTGAACATACCGGCCCCCGCACCGACACCTGAGCCCAGGCGGTTTATGATTCCGTCCTCCTGACCTGGAAGTCCGCAAAGTGGGTCAGGGGGTGGTCGGAGATATCGATATCCCGTATCACCGCCCGGGGGCACGCGTATATCATCGAGATGAATTTTTCGAGCAGGATTGGATCGCTCGTGGCGATGGTCAGAACGCTTCCGTCCGGCAGGTTCATCACCTCGCCCCTGATATTGAGCCTTCCGGCAAGGGAGCGGATGCAGTTCCGCATGCCCACCCGCTGGACCTTTCCAGAAATGCGTATCTGGATTGTCTTTTGTTCCGGGGCAGAATGCCTGCCGGATTTCCTGGAAGGAACACGCCCCCCTTCATCCTGATCTTCCACTCTTGCTCCTGCTGTCTCTGTTGCCCGATATTGGTATTAGTCTTTCCCGCCAGACACACCGGCGTTGCGGTTAGCGTATAGCACGATACGGTTTATATGCGTACGATCCCGCAGGCGAAAACGCTCGTATCGTGAGAAAAATAAAGGAGAATAGGTGATTCGCGTGCTAGCAGGATTGCATCCGATCCAGTATCTCATCGTAGAACTTACGTGCTGTCCCGGCATCGGCAGACTCTGCAATGACCCGGACCAGGGGTTCGGTTCCCGAAGGCCGGATCAGCGCCCAGGAGTCGTTCCGGTTGATACGGATTCCGTCCGTCCAGTCAATTGCGTCGTGCAGGTAGGTTTTACTGAGGGCGTTGATAAGGGCAGAAGGATCATCTGCCCTGAACTTGCCAGCAATCAGGGTATACTCCGGCATTTCATCGATAATGGCGGATAAGTGACGCCCGGTCCCGGCAAGGATGGATACCATCATTGCCGCCGTCATGCCTCCGTCCCGGCAATACTGGTGGGCCGGGTAGATTATTCCGCCATTCCCCTCACCGCCAAGGGTTACCGGTATCCCCTCTGCCTGGAGTGCCAGCATGGTTCGGGCGACGTAAATGCTTCCAACCGGGGTGTAGCAGACGTCACATCCGTGCTGCCTGGCAACCGTCTCGATGAGGAGCGATGTGGAGACCGGGGTGACGATGGTTCCCTTCGTCTGCTGGCAGATCCAATCTGCGATCAGAGCAAACTCCTGGTTCTCGTTTATGAACCGGCCGTTCTCATCGACAATGACCGCCCGGTCCGCATCGCCATCGTGTGCAACACCGAAGTCCGCCCCGGCCGCCCGTACCAGCTCGCAGAGAGGGGCAATCCCGTCGGGCGAGGGTTCCGGGAACCGTCCTGGGAACCGGCCATCCATCTGTCCGTTGACGGTCAGGACCCTGCATCCCATGCGGGTGAGAATCCCGGGGGTTGTGTAACAGGCGGCTCCGCATCCCGGGTCTACGACGACCGTCATCCCGGCACCGGGTCTGCCCGGGAACTGTCGGACTACGGTATCCACGTATTCCGAGACAGAATCGGGAGAGGCATGTTCGCTCCCGGTGTCATCCCAGGCCGCGTATTCAAACCGGCGCCCGAACAACCGGTTCTCCAGCAGGATTACCTGTTCGTCTCCCATCTCGGTCCCATCGGGCTCGATAACCTTTACCCCGTTGTATTCAGGAGGGTTGTGGGATGCAGTGAGTACCGCACCGGCATCGAAGTGGTTGCGGACAAGGTACTGGAGTGCAGGGGTGGGGAGGATGCCGCAATCGAAAACATCGCAGCCTGTTGCCAGGAGCCCGGCCTTCAGTGCATTTGCCAGTGCCGGCCCGGATGTCCGGGTATCCCGCCCGACTGCAATCCTTCCCTTCCGCATGGATCCCAGGGCAAGGCCTATGGACAGGGCGAGCTCCGGGGTCATGTCGGTTCCGACTATTCCCCGCACACCGTTTGTGCCGAACAGTCGTTTTTCCAGCTTCATGGGGGCCATACGTTCAGTCCTCCGGTGGGAACGTGGCGGTCAGGGTGAGCAGGATATCGGTTGCAAAAAGGGTAGCCTTGATGGCACTGTCCGGGTCAGCGGCGCAGACGCCAAAGTGAACCCCGGTATAACTCCGGCCGGGGATGTTTCCCGAATGGCAGAGCCGCGAAAACAGGACGCCATCGATCCTGCTGACATTCCTGGCCAGGCTGGCTTCCGAATCTGCTATCGTTGTGCGATCTGCCTGTTGCGGGCAGGCAAGCGTGAACGTGAGGACTGTGGATCCCGGCGGGCATCCGTTCCGGAACATCCGCGCGAACCCTTCGGCGGTGGTGAATTCATCGCATGCACCGAGGCTGGCTATAACATCGTCCACGGTGGGGTTGACCATCAGCACGTTTTTTGCACCGGCAAGATCCCCGATCACGAACTTCGGGAACGCCCGGGACTTGAAGCTCTCGATGATGGCGACCTGCACCCCCGCATCGCAGAGCATGATGAGGATCTCGTCAAGCCTGGCCTCCCTGACCACGCAAATGGTTTTCTCGCTGTCGATCCCTGCCGATATCTTTGCCCCGGCCTCAAAAAACCGGGTGGTGTCCTTTCCCTCTTCGAGACGGGCATCATGGTGCCCGATATGCTTGATGACGCCGACCGGTCCAAAATCTTTCAGGGCCGGGATAAGTGAATCGATGAATGTGGTCTTCCCGGTTCCCGAAACCCCTGCGATATGGATGATCTTCACCCTGATTCCCCCTTTCCGGTGTTTTCTTCCTCTTCCCGTGAACGGAGGAGCTTAGCCGCAGCCTCTCCGACGCTTCGCATGACATCGGAAATCCGTTCCTCGATTTCGATCTCTTCATCGATCTCGAGCGATGACCGTTCTACTTCGAGCAGGAACCGGGCGACTTCACTTGCCTCAAAGAGGAGGTCATCGAGCTCATCCTGGGTGAAAAACCCGCACATTGCGCCGTAGAAGAAGGTTGCCCCCGATTTGGTGACCTTCTTCTTGAACGAATTCCGGGCCTGGTTGACGGCCTGGGCTGTATAGGGCTCCTTCATGAAGGGCACGAGATCGGGGAGGTGCTTGCCTATGAAGGTCATCTCCGCCCCGTTCCGGGTCCGGAAGTCGGTGCAGAGGCGGGCAATTGCCCACTCCCTGGCGGTGACATAGGTTCTCCTCCTGAGAAACTGGTTCACCTTCCGGTAAGCCGCTCCATCAACCTTCTTGAATTTTTTATACTTGTTGACGTCTTCCTGCCCGAAATGACGCGCCATGTGATACCATTGTGTCCGGTGAATATTATACGCTGCGGGTCACCGGGGTTGCAGGATCTGGGGGAACCCTTTTGTATATAGCACCCAACGGTTTATGGACTGAGGGAGGATAGAGCTCAAGCGGCATAATAAATCCAAAGACCCGGCCTCATTTTCAAAAAATGCGAGTTAATTGATTCTATTTCCTGGAAGTTATAACCGATCTCCCTTTGTGAAAGGAGAAGGAGGCGGGATGCAACAGGTTGTTATGGAGAATATGTAAGGAGCAAACTTCAGGCCGACCTTCAGCTCTATTCGCCAGGGGTTGTTCTCCATGAGGTTCGTTGCGTTTGTGGATCCCCACTTTCTTCTGTGAGATGACTGCATTGAAAGGCGGCGTCCGGAAACACTACTGTCTGGTGTGCAGGATGGAAAAGAGATGAAGTTTTGGAAAATCCGGACCAACGGGGGGTATATTCCCTCAGCTGTTCATCCACAGGCAATGCAGACCGGTGACGAGCAACCTGCCTGCCCCGGTGAGTTATCAAACGCATTTCCCGGGTCCACTGCTATCAGAACCTGTCGGTTTAATTGCATGGTGGTTTCGTCCTGTCGTTACACCTCAGCGCAAGAGAGATCGTAACCGGGGCGGTGTGTGGATGGCGAATTTATTCCAGGAATCATCAGTTCCGGCAGGGACCTGCCAGTCAGATGCGGACAGTCCACGGTGATAAGCCGAAGGTTGCACTCTTATTTTAGAGTTAGCCTCCATTTTCGCTGGTAAATGAAATACCTGTTGAACAGGAGTATTTTTCAGGGATTTTGGGTTTATTATCGCTCTTCACGGGTCATATTGTGGAGATCCTGGAGGTTTATGAAACCAGTCGTTGCTTCGTGGGAGAAGTATTTTTTCCGGATGGTATGATCATATCCATAATTCCGCGGTTTTCACCCAGGGAGGCATATGACCAGAGGATATCAGTGGCGTTTCATATTTCCCGGGGAATCATGTGGCCTCCTGGCTCTTTTTGTAAACCTTTCCTGGAGGGAATTACACCCGATGACCATAAGATCTTCAGGGGCGGATACCCCCTCACATTATCATATCCACATGAGGCAAGGAGTGGAAACCAAGGTCAGCTGGCCGGCATATCGGGGCTGTTGGCGATTCCTCAAAAACGGATTCAAGAATTCCCTGCTCCTGTCCACATCCTCAAAAAGAGCCTGTGCCAGGCATCCTGGCTTTGCAATCCGGGAGAAGACTACCGTGATACCGTCCACCAGAGGCCCATATTTTTTAGGAATTCCGAAGAGGTTTCATGACAGTTCAGGAGCTCTCCCAACAGATCCCACCGTCCACCTTTGGAGAGAAGGGTTGCAGGTGCGATGGAGATGACATTCTTATTACCCGTTGCGTTTTTAACCCCTCCCTTTCAGGGTTATCCTCATATCGCGTTTTCTGCAGCAGTCACGGTTGAAAACGATGAAATATATGGCCCGGAGGCCCGGATGCCATTTGCGGGCGAATATGAGGCCGAATTTTTTCCTGATCTCCATCCCAGGCGGGGACCCAGATAACTCTGAAGTCTCCATGCTTCTCTAATGGGTATCAATGTCACTCCAGAGATTACCACGTGTTGTGAAAGAAGATTGGCGTGTTTGTTTAGAGTCACACCGGTCCTGTTACTGGTACCTTCACTAATTGGGCCCACTAGAACCGCGACACTCTGAAAAATTGTCATTTCCGATTTTCTTTGCGGCAAATGTGTATTCTGCGCAAAACTTTAATTATCGGGAGAAATAAGAATAGAGCATGGAGGCGGGCTTTTTTTCCGAATGGGTTGGAAGGTACCGCCATTACCTGCGAATGCGCAATTATTCCGCCCGGACCATCCAGAGCTACGAGCAGGTGGTCCGCCACTTTGCCTACTATGTCTGGCTCCGCCGTACGGCCGATCCCGGGAAACTGCTGATCTACTGGGAGAACCTCTCGCGGGCCCGCCTGGATACCGATGTCGAAGTAAAGCCGGTGATGATCACTGACTACCTCACCTTCCTCTCCTCGGGAAAGACCTACAAGCCAAAGACCATCCACCGGATCATCTCGACTCTGAGTTCGTTCTACCGGTTCCTCTACTCGCAGGGAGCGGTCTCCACGAACCCGATGTCCGGGGTGGAGCGCCCCAAGATCAAGGACCAGGAGCTCCGCTACCTGAAGCACAGCCAGGTGATCCGGCTGATCGATTCGATCGAAGACCCCCGCGACCGGCTGGTCATCAGGGTCATCTACGCAACCGGGGTCCGGGTCTCCGAGCTCTGCGCCATGAACCTCGAGGACATCGATTTCGAGGACGGGACCATCCGGGTGCGGGGGAAAGGCGGCAAGATCCGGATCGTGTTCATCGACCGTGAGACGCTCGAGGAGATTGCCGATTTCATCGGTACCCGGATCGAAGGTCCGCTCTTCCTTGGCCAGATGGGCCACCACATCTCCCCCCGCTCGGTGCAGCACATTTTCAAGCTCTATGCCCCTCCGGGAATCACCCCGCACAAAATCCGGCACAGCTACGCAAGCGAGCTATACCGGCGGTCAAAGAACCTCCGGGTGGTCCAGGAGAACCTCGGGCATACCTCGATCAAGACCACCGAGATCTACCTGCACACCGACCTTGATGAGCGGAAACGGGTCTACCAGGAGTACTTCCCGCTGGCGGAGGCGGGCAACCGGGAAACTGAAGATCGGCGCAAGGCGAGACGGGATCGGGATTATCCATAGAGAATAGCGAATAACCCTCAGGTTACCGTCCTTCGGAACGGTATTGGGAAAAAGGGGGGTATCAGCAATTCTCCCTGGAACGTTCACCAACCACGGCCGGGCATCCTCCCGGCACTGGGGGGTGAATCCGCAGGTTGTCCGGTTCGGCAACAGCCATCGCCTGTCATCGGGGGCCCGAAATATGGTATCCACCATGGTTCCGCAGGTCATCCTGTCGATGGGGACAACCCGGCAGCAGGTCGGTCCTGTTCCCGATCCTGGTCAGGGTCCCTTACTCAACGCATGCAGGGGGGCTCTCCTGCCGGAAATCGCAAAGTGGATAATTTCCGGAAAATAAAAATTCCCTGTTGTTGTTTACAGGAATTATCGGAATATCTTCCTTACTCATATCGCGCCCAACCCCGGTCCCTCCGAAGACATAAACCGCATAACGCTATACTTAAAAATGGATCCGTTTTTCCACCCGGCAGGATCCACCAAACCGAAAACAGTGTTTTTTCTTACGGTATCATGATACAAAGATATACGAAATGAAATAAAGAAAAGTGAATCCTTTCGAAAAATCACTGGATCCCTGGAACAACGACTTTTATCTCGAAACACTTGGCACCGGACGTGTATCGAATCCCTTTTAGCCTTCCGGGAGCATGTTCTGCTACGGTGAACAGCGAGCCGGATATCCCAGCCTCGTGGGAGAACCTGGGAACAACCCTTGCAGGGCGGAAACCGCTCGTTATATACGTCCTTGGTCCTGTCGATGCAGGGAAGAGCACGCTCTGCCGTTTCCTTGCCGGCCGCTATTCCGGCCCGGTCGCCTACCTGGATGCAGATACCGGGCAGTCCACGGTCGGACCTCCGGCCACGGCCGGTCTTGCCACGTGCACAGGAAAACCTGCCCGGGTCCGGGAAACGTTTCTCCGGTTTGTCGGCGCCACATCGCCCCAGGGCCACCAGCTCCAGCACCTGGTTGCCACTGCCCGGCTCCTTTCCCTTGCCCGGGAGCTGGGAGCCGGGCCGGTCCTCGTCGATTCACCAGGTTTTACCGAAGGACCGGTGGCCGAAGAGTTCCAGGTTCGGATGATCGATCTCCTGGAACCCGACCTGGTGGTTGCCATCCACGATGGACACGAACTCGATGGGATCCTTGCCAATTTCCGCCCGCGGAGCGGCATGGCCATCACATCAATCGCACCATCCCCGCATGCGCTGAGGCGCTCCCGGGTTTGGCGGGCGCATTACCGGCAGGAACGTTTCCGGGCATATTTTTCCGGGCACCGTGCTGCCGAAATACCCCTGGAAGGGACGGGATTCCACGGGAAGATCCCCGGCAGTTTCAGGGATGCTGACTGGCATGACCTGCTGGTCGCCCTCTGCGATCCGGATATGCTGGTAGTCTCGCTTGCCATCGTTGAGGAACTGGATCTTGCCGGAGGCGTTCTCAAAGTCCACTGTCCCCACCCCGACCTCTCGCGGGTTGCATCAGTCCAGGTGGGATCAGTCCGGCTTGAACCGGGCGTGGACTTCGATCCCTGGTGATAGAGCGACCCTGGAAAGATGCCCAGCGTTTCCGCGATCCAGTAGGTGATTGTCGAAATGCACGGAAAAAAGTGTGGAGTTCTCACGTCCCGGTTTCGTGCGTCACCCTGGGGATGACCTTGCTTTCGTGGAAGGACTCTGTGTAGCCGTCCGGGAACCTCATCGTTACAATATCCGGTGAGACATCGATGGTCACAAACCGGGAGAACCAGTACCTCCTGATGGATTTCTCAGCATCCGGGAAGTCGATGGTGGGCGTGGTGTAGGTAGTACCGTTCACACGAGCAAGGCCATCGACCTCGATGGTGGCTCCTTCCTGCCCAAGTGAGATTACCCGGACATCTTTCCCTGAGTATTGTTCAAGCGCCTCCCCGAGTTGCTTCTCTGGCTGGGCGATCCGCATATAGACCATGACCCGCTCGATCCAGGAGAGCGAGTAGGAGGTTACGATCTCCGCATCCCCGTCCAGTCTGATCGTGATATCAACACTGTTCATGGTAAAGGCGGCAGCCGGGGAGAGCAGGAGCCCGGCAAGGAGCACCAGCCCGATCAGCAGACACCAATGTCTCATCATGGATTGCCTCCTGTATCACTACCCCCTCTGCGGGATCGCTGATAAAGGTAGGGGGCCGGTTGTTCATCAAAACAATGAATGTTCACCGTACAATTATTATCGATTCATCGCCATCATACTTTTACCCATGACCGAGCAGAAGAAGCAGCTGGCGATATCAGCCATCGCGATCTGGCTTCTGCTGGTGATATTCTTCATGATCCTCGCCCGGAGCCTCAGCCTGGAAATCTTCTTTGTCCTCTGGCTGATCGGGCTGCTTGTCATCGTTGAGCTGATCGGCTCGGCCTATGTCAGGCCATCCTGCCTGCGGACGCTCCGCTACCTGATCGCCGCCGGCGTCATCGTCTTTGTGGTCATTGTCGCCCGGAAAGTGCTGGAGATCCTCGCCTCATGAACCGGCTTTCCTTTTTCGTCCTGGTCCTGCTATCAGCCGCATTCCTGGGACTCCTCGCTCCATACATCGCCCAGCCTGCCCTCTATACCCTCCAGGATGATCCGGCAACCTCATTTCATGCCAACCCGGCCGCCCTGGAACAGATCTCCCAGAGGCGCTCGGCCGAGCTTGAATCCCTGATGCAGGGACTCCTCGATTCGCCGCAACCGGTGGTCCTGAATGTCAGGATCCACGACTTCGAGGAAGCCCAGCGTGCGTTCGATGAATACAAGGAAAAGTCCCGTACCTTTGGAAATATCGTCGTCTCGCTGGAACTCTCGAAATCGGCGGTCGGGGACTTCCAGCGGGAGAACCGGAAGAACCTTGCCGCGCTTGAGCGGATGATCAACGAGAGCGCCCGTTTTGCCGAGATCAACCGGCTGGAGATCCGGTACCGCTCGGAAGACAATCCCACCCTGCTCTACACTCTCACCTACGAGGGGGAGGCCGTGCAGCAGGCCCTTGCCGATGCCAGCGGGGAGCTGGCCGGACGAAAACCGGAAATCCTCGATGTGAGCGGGAAGCTCGGCCTGAATACCACCCGGTACCTGGAAGCGGTTGATATTCTCGATGAGATCGTCAGCGAGAGCCGGCAGGAGCAGGAAGTGCGTGCCGGGAACCAGCCGGTGATAAACGAGTCTTCGCTCATGCTCGCCGTTACCCCCGCCTCCGGCAGGTATGGAGATGCCCTCCAGGTAGCAGGAGCGTATACGTTCACCCGGCTCGCCCATGTCACCCTGGTACTGGATGGCCGCGACTGGAAGTCCCTGGCCACGAACGAGGGTGGAGTGTTCACAACACCCCTCCCGATCGGGAGGATCCGGGCCGGCGATCACGTAATATTTGCCAGTTCCGGACCGCTGTATTCGAACATTGTCACCTTCACCGTGCTGCCGGCTGAGACCACGATCACCCTCGAAACGGAACCCGGGGAAACATGGGACCATGTCCTCTGCTCCGGCAGCCTGTATGCCGGGAAGACCCCGGTCAGGAGCGCACCGGTCAGGATTATGGTTGACGACTTCCTGGAACAGACGGTCACAGTTTCTGATG
The DNA here is from genome assembly GCA_022841205.1 of Methanomicrobiales archaeon. Classification (GTDB taxonomy): domain Archaea; phylum Halobacteriota; class Methanomicrobia; order Methanomicrobiales; family Methanospirillaceae; genus UBA9949. Next base: position 55,432 of record JALHCK010000012.1, read on the forward strand.
ATGGTACCTATTCCGCCATCGTGGTGCTTGCCGAAGGCGGGCATACGCTCCGGGCAGTCTTCGATGATCCAGGCTACCCGCTCCTTCCGTCATCCAGTGGCATGCAGTCTGTTTCGGTCACACCCCGGGCAAACCTCTCCCTGGTGCTGCTGGTGGGAGGCGGTGTTCTTGCCGGCGCCCTGATCGTGGCCGGGTGGTACCCCACAAGGAGGAGAACCCCTGTGCCGCCCCTGGTACCCGGGGAACCGGCTCGAATCCCATCAGTACAAACCGGTCTGCATAAGGCGCCCCTTTCTCCCATTGACGTCCTTATCCGCTACATGGAACTCTTCGAGGGAAAACGCTGGAGCGAGGCGGCACAGGTCCTCTATGTCTCGCTCCGGGATCGCCTTGCCCGCCGGGCCGCCCCCCGCCTTTCAAGGGCCACGACCGCCCGGGAGTTTGCCGGGATATTCTCGGGCACGGCTCTGTCGGCACCATTCCGATCCTTTGTCGCCCGGTACGAGGAGATCAGGTACGGGGCCTCATCCCTGGTAAAAAGTGACCAGTTGCTAGCCTTCTGGGACGCGATACTGTCGCTCATCGAGGAGGGCCGGCATGAATAAGACTGCAGTCGTATCATCGCTTCTGATCCTCATCGCGGTCATCGTTCTTATCGCCCACCTTTCGACCACCGGTCTCGAATTCTCCCGGTACAACCAGGAGTGGAACGGGACCTCGAAGTTCTTCACCATGCTCGAAGAGGTGGAGGCACGTGACCTTTCCTCGTACTCCGAGCTCAACGATGAGGACAATTCCCTCCTGCTGATCATCTCCCCCCAGGGCCCCTTTACCGGAGAAGAGGCGGCATCGATCCGGGAATTCCTCGGGAGGGGCAACACAGTGTTCATCGCTGACGAGACCCGGGAGGCAAACCCGGTGCTTGCATGGCTGGGGAGCGATGCCAGGGTTGTGCCGGCAAACATCAGCAGCGTGGAGACGGGATATGCCGATCCCCGGACGGTGATCGCATATCCGCGGGGAAACGATCCGCTGCTCGCGAACGTCCCGATGGTCACTCTCAACCGGGCCTCTGCGGTCTCCGGGGGGACTCCGCTGCTTGCCACCACCCTCTTCTCCTGGGATGACCGCGATGGAGACGGGAAGATGAGCGAGGACGAGCCCCTCTCGTCATTTCCGGTCCTCGCCGTAGAGAGTGTCTCCGGAGGCACCCTTTACGTTCTCGCCGATCCCAGTATCTTCATCAACGGGATGGTGGATACTTCCGGCAGGGACAACGGGGCACTCATCGGAAACCTCCTCTCCGGGAACAGGACCGTACTCGTAGAGCAGTCCCATTCCAGGACAGCCGGAGCCGACCGGGTCCTCTCCCTTGCCCTCCTGGCAAAGGATTCAATGGGTATAAAAATCGCTGCGTTGATAGTGTCTGTAAGCATTGTCCTTGCCGCGTTTTTCGGCCGCTGGACAGAGGAGGAGAGATGGAAACACGGATAAGCCGCCACGAGATCGACGAGATTTCCGGCGCATACAGGAAGATCCGGAGGGAGATCGCCCGGCTGATCGTGGGAAACGAAGACCTCCTCGAGATCATCTTCATCGGGCTCCTATCCGAGGGGAATATCCTTGTCGAAGGGGTCCCGGGAACGGCAAAGACCACGCTGGTCAAGGCTGCCGCACACCTGACCGGGTGTGACTTCCGCCGGGTGCAGTGTGCGGTCGATACCCAGCCGGCCGATATTATCGGGGTGAGCATCTGGGATGCAGCAAAACACGAATTTGTCCTGCGGAAGGGACCGCTCTTCACCAACATCCTGCTGGTCGACGAGATCAACCGCCTTCCGCCCAAGAGCCAGAGTGCGTTTATCGAGTCCATGGGCGAACGGCAGGCCACCATTGACGGAATGACCATCCCGATCGAACGTCCCTACATCGCGATCGCCACCCAGAACCCCTTCGAGCGGGAGGGGACCTTTCCCCTGATCGAGGCGCAGAAGGACCGGTTCATGTTTTCCAACCGTTCCCGGTTCCTGGAACCCGAGTCTGAGCTCGAGATCATCCGGCGCGAGCATTCCGGAAACCTCGACTGGAACGCCTATTTCGCTTCGCTTTCACCTGCCCTGTCCGGGGCCGACCTGTTGCGGTTCATCTCTCTTTGCCGCACGGTGCATATCGAGGACGACGTGCTCTCCTACATACGCGACCTGGTGATCGCCACCCGGCAGCATACCGATGTGCAGCTTGGGGTCTCGGCCCGGGCCTCTATCGCCCTCGTCCGGGGATCGAAGGCCCTTGCGGCCATCAGTGACCGAAGCTACGTTATCCCCGATGATGTCAAGAAGCTTGCCCCGGCGGCATTCGAGCACCGGATCCTGCTCTCCCGGGAGGCCGAGATCTCCGGGATCTCTCCCGGGCAGGTGGTGGCGGAGCTACTCGGGTCCATCGGGGTGCCATGATCCGTGGAGCTTTTACGCTGCTCCCGGTCACTGGTACTCCTTGCCGCCGTGCTTGGGTTATATGCATTCTTCTTCGATGAGCCTTCGGCAGCCGTTGCCGGTGCCGGGATCGCGGTATTCCTTATCGCCCGGGCGGCGTTCTTCCTCTCGGCCATGCAGTCTGCGGCAGGTTCACTCTCTGTTGAAAGGAAGCTCTCCCACCGGTTCATCCGGCAGGGCTCGGCCCTCACGGTGACGACCAGCGTCCGTCTCCTGCTCCCGAAAACGTTTTCGCTCACTGTCAGCGACCGGATCCCTGCCGGGCTTTCAGCAGGAGGCCATCCCCATGCTCCCGCTGATGACGGCTCCTGTACCTTCTCATACAGCCTCACCCCCCTGACCATCGGGGAACATTCCTTCATGGGAGTTACCCTTTCTTTCTCCGACCTTTTCTTTTCGGGCAGCCTGGCCGTCGCCGGGGTGACTGCTCCCACCTTCACGGTCCTCCCCTCGGCAGACTACGCCCTTAAGGGGGCGGATACCTACGGGGAATCGGAGGGCCCGGCCCTCACCCCGGTCATGAGCCAGTCTGTCCGCTCATTCCGCGAGTACGTGCCGGGCGATGATATCCGGAGCATCGACTGGAAGCTCTCGGCCAGGCACGATTCGCTCTGGGTCCGGGAGTACATGGGCCGATCAGAAGATGCCAGCCTGGTCATCATCGATCTTCCCGATGCCGGTGCACCGTTTCATCCGGAGGCGTTTGCCCGGTTGAAGAATGCCGCGGCCGGATCGGTTGCCGCCCGGTTCTCTTCCCAACGGCCGGTCTCGATCCTGCTCATTTCCGGGCCAAACCTGGTCTCCTTCCTGCCCCGGGAATCTGACCCCCTTAGGTTGATGGCCATGATGGACCGGCTAACCCCGGCTACCCGTCTCCACCACCTCTCCCGGTACTATTCGACCGCCTCCCTGCGGAAGCGGTACCATGACCTGGACGATACCCCGTTCTCCGCAACGCTTGCCGGCGTTACCGGGCCGTTCTTGTCCCGCCGGCCGCCGACCGCGTTCGAGAGCGGGCTTGCCCGGATATTCCATGGCCTGCGGGCCGGCTCCGCCCACCTCTTCACCCTGGCAGCCCAGGACCGGAGCCACCTGCGGCTCATCGCCGAGCGGGGGGCGATGGGGTCGATGTCCGTCCACCTCCATGTCCCCCGGGAATGCGATGGGCCGTTGCTCCGGCGGTGCGGTTTTTCGTCCGTGGAGGTGATATGAGATGAAGCCGTCCGGGCGGACTTTTGTCCTGCTATGCGCCGGAGAAGCAGCGGTCGTCCTGGCCGGCATGGCGAGCCTCCCCGCGGCGTTCCTCCTCCAGTTCCTCCTCCCCCTCCTCCTCTTCCGGGAGTCCTTCACCCCGTTTTGGACCGGTGTGATCTCTGCCGGGGGGTATGCGGCTGGCCTGGCAGTCATCGGGATAGCGGTCCTCTCGTCCCGGCATACGACTCTGCCGCTGCTGTTCATCTCGGCCTTCGTGGTTCTCCTGGCCGTAGTCCTCTTGTTAGGCGAGGCCCGGCTGAAACGGCGCTACGGTGGTGTGACATGAGAGGAGTTTCCCGGAGTGATTTTTCCGGCATCCGGCTTTTCCCCGGGAGATCCGCCGTGGCGAAATTCCTCATTACGCCAGGTGGAGGGATCCCATGACCGGCCGCCTCAGCAGGTACCCTCGGACGGCGATCATCCTGCTCGCCATGGCCGTCCTGATCATGGTCGTCCTCCTCTTCCTCGACCGTGGCGACCTGACCAGCGCCACCCTTGTGCTGGTGGCCTTCGCCTGTTTCGTCTCCGGCCTCTTCATTTTCGCTTTCCGCCGCGAGGACCGGGTCGGGCAGGAGATCGCCGCCGCGCTCTCTTCCCCTTACACCCGGAACATGAGCCGGGTCCTCGCCGATCTCGGGGTCTCGGGCCCGGCCCGGTTCATACCCGTCTCCGGTGAGGAGTTCCCGGCCCCGGTCATGCAGTACAACCCGGTTGCCGGGTACCGCCCGGTAGATCTCACCGATGATGCAAGTTTCCAGACCGCACAGGAGTCTCCCGGAGTCCTCTCCATCCCTTCGGGCATCCCCTTATTCGAACTCCTCCAGGAGGACCGTTCCCTCTTTCTCCCCTCAAATGTCCCCGGGATCCTCCAGGCCGCCAGGGAAGTGCACGAAGACCTCCTCGAGATCGCTGACAGGGTCATCGTTGCCTCCGGCACTGAAGAGATCGTGGTCACTTTTGAAAACTTCCGGCTCATCACGGCATGCAGGAAGGTGGCGTCCCCCCGGGACTGCATCGTTGCCCCCTGCCCGGTCTGCAGCATCACCGCCGTGCTGCTCGCCGCCGGCCTCCAGGCACCGTGCACGATTACCCTCACCGAGGTGCGGGGCCGGGACCTTGTCCTGCACCTGGAGGCGACACAGTTCATGGATGTGCTGGATGATCTGGAGAGAGTGAAGGGGAGGATCGGCGGGAGTGTTGACCTGGAGGAGAGACTGCAAACTGACGTCCGGGAGTTCCTGTAGACCCGGAACCCTGCCTCCTGGCTAAGGCAGTCTCCCGACACTTACGGGCGGGATAGTTTATCCCCTGTTGCTCTGAAATGGGGGGAATCCGGCATACATGGAAGAGACCCCCCATATCGTCTCTTTGTCTGCAGGTTTTCATTATCCCGGTGATTCCTCTATTCCTCAAGGTCTTCCGGAATACCCACTAAGTATACCTAAGTATATGGCCGGAGAAGTGACAACGATCAGGATAACTCCTACATGATGTGGGCGAATTTCTGCCAGGGAGAAGGTCTCGCGTCCCGTGCCGGGCATGCAACGGTCCGGGATTTCGTGAAAGATTATTATAGACCGTTTTCCAGAAATGGATATAGCGCCATGACCGGAATTCGTGAACTCATCCTGGGGCGGCTGCAGGTGCTCGATGGATTTTCCCATGTACGGTTCATCCTGCTCTTCGGATCTGTTGCTGAAGGAAGGGCAGGGAAGGACTCGGATATCGATATCTGCATCTCCTGCGACGGGTCACGCAAGGATGCGTCACGGTTCCGGTTCGCTGCACTGACCGCCCTGTCTGATGTGAACGCAGACGTCCGTATCTTTGAACAGATACCGCTCATCATGCGAATCCAGGCCCTGAAGGGTGAGGCGCTCTATGCTCCTGACCCTGATATCCTGTATGCTGTGGCCTACACCACGATCCGGGACTACGAAGCGTTCCGGCACCGGCTCCAGGACTACACCGGGGAGAAGGTCATCACATGAGCCCTGGCACGATACGCCGCGACCTGGTCAGGATCAAGATCCAGGAGATCCGCGAGGGAATCGATCTCGTGAGGGCGCATCTCCCCGGGACGTTCGGAGAATTCTCACGCATGGACCTTTTAAAGGACGGGATATACAAGCGGACCGAGTATGCGATCGAGACGGTGCTTGATATCTGTGCGATCCTGAATACGGACCTGCGGCTGGGAGTCCCTTGAGAGGACGAGGATATCCTGGTCAATCTCTGTCACAACAGGGTCCTCACCCCGGAGATGATCCAGAGAATCTGGGGGATGAAGGCATTCAGGAATATCGTTGTGCACCGGTACGGGACGATTGACGATCATATCGCATATTCTCTCCTCCAGGACAGGATTGGTGACTTCGAGTTGTTCTGCAGGGATATCGATATGTTCATTGCACAGAATTGAAAACGACCGCCGGTTCCCCCTGGCACAACTGCCTGGGACCGCACTGCATGGACCAGAGTGATATCGTGCCTGCATGCTATTCACACCCGCCGGGGATCGGGGTTACCGGTATGGCCGTCTGCGTTGTTGGACTCCACCTCGCCGGGGCATTTGTTCGGCCCCTGAAAGCGATCGGCTATCGCTGGAACGAGGCCGTGGACGCACTCAGGAGCAGGGTGGAGGGTGCTTGCACCTGAACTGGTATGTGGAAGATGTTGTTCAACAGGGTGATTCCTTCCGTCCCGCTTTCGATCAGGAACGCGGTCGCCACCAATGACGTCGATTTCGTGAACGGGCATGAACGATGCGTGTGGCGGCGAAGGAGTGCGGGGCAAAGAAGGTGGTGTATGCGTTCATCGGTGTGCGGGAGCACTCCGGCTCTGCCGAACGTGGAGGGGATGATTCCGAATCCGAAGTCGCCGTCTGGAACTCTCTGGAGAATGTTAATTCAGGGTCTTCTCAGGGTGTACAGGGCGAGGACCGTGGCATTGTGGGGTACTTCAACGTCTTTGGCCCGAGGCAGGACCCGGCATCGCGGTATGCGGCAGTGATACCACGATTATCATGAGGACACTTGCCGGCCAGCCGCCTGTAATCCACGGCGGGACAATGAGGGGCATCTTCTCGGTGATCCGTGGCGGAATGGGAATTCTGTCAGGGGATCGTTAAATATCCGCAGTGGCGAGGATTGTCTCAAGCTTCAGTGCAAGCGAGTCGATGAATGTCTTCCAGTCGGGCCTTCTCCCGACAGGGATGAAGTGGTTGGTCGAATTTCCGATATATCTCGCGTTCTTCCGCAGTGCGTTCATCTTCCCTGCAAGTGCAACGGGAAAGGACGCGTACTCGATCTGGTAGAACGCACAGGTCATCTCGAGGGCCTTGTGGAGTGCCGCATGGTCATGCTCCAGGTCCAGACTGTAGGCAAGGTCGTAGATATCCTTCCCCTCGCCCCGGAGATACAGGGCTACCAGCTTCCTGGCCAGCAGGTCTTCCCGCGAATAGACCGGAAAGATGGTGGGGTGGGTCTCAATGAAGGGAGAGGCGACCAGGACCCGGTCGACCCGCAGGAAGGGCATCCTCGTCAGGAAGAATTCAACCATGATCCGGTCACGATCCCCGAATTCATTCGTATAGCGGCAGTCAAAGCGAAGTGTCCTGTGCAGGAGGCGGGGGATATCGAGGTCGAATCCCTCCACCCCCTGCATCTTCTCTTTGATCCGTTCGATCTTTACGGGAAGCGGGTCATCTGAAATGAAATCAAGGTCGATATCTTCTGAAAACCTGCTGGCGCCAGACTTCGCAAGGAAGACACGGTTCACTGCAGTCCCTCCCTTCAGGACTGCCTCAGGGATGAGGACTCCCAGTTGTTCGAGGGCAATCGAGATCTTCTCATCCTTGGAGAGGTATTTCACGCCAAGACCTGTCCTGGCAGAGAGATACCGCAGCAGTTCAGGATCTGCCATGCGACCACCAGGAGAGGATGTGATCTTCACCGAGCGTATCGAGGACTTTCCATTCCCTGACATACCGCGAGTGCCCCGTGCCCTCTCCTGTAAGGCGGGTGTTATTCCTGATCCGTGACCTGAAGAACGCGGTTACTTCTTTGGGAACGATGCCGGTGCGCTTCCCCAGCATGTCGAGGATGTACCCTGTTTTCTGGCACAGGGATGCTGATTCATGGACATACCATTCGCAGAACTCGTTCCAGTCCGGCTGGCGTTCGTAGATTGCCCTGGTGATTATCGCATACCCTCCCGCGTACTGCGGTTTATAAAAGCAGTCAAAGAACGTCTTTGAGAGGAGTGAGACGTAGGTCCCTTTATGCCAGGTCATTCCCGTGCACCTGTCTCCCATGGCCACGGCCTTGAACAGGTACTGTCCGATTGTCTCTTCCTTCGAGGTGTTTTTCGTCACGACGAAGATGGTGAAAGGTTCGTATTCCAGGAGATCGTAGATCCTGAGCGCGGACGAGAACCCGATATATCCTTGATAAAGGGTAAGGGCAAGGGTATACAGGTCGTGGATCTCCCCGGTGTCTGATGGATGCGGTGAGACCAGGTATACTCCCTTCTTCACCCGGAAAAGATAGCCTTTCCCAGAGAGCCGGGAGAGGATCCTGTTGACCTGGTGAGGGTTCTTCTCGGGAAAGATCTCGCGGACCGTCCCTGTCTCGACCCGCTGCATCAGGGAGAGCACCCGGAACACCTCCTGCTCTTCAGGGGTGAGGTAGATCTTTTTCTTCACATTCTACTCTTATTGATCATTACCTGAATAAATTCTTCTATCATGGTGCCCGGGTATGGTGGAGGAAGGAAAACCCCTGCCCTTCAAAGAGCACTCATCATATTATTGAGGCCATCTCTTTTCCCTCAGATGTCACACCCGCCAGGGATCGGGGTTACCGGTATGGCCGTATGCGTTGTTGGACTCCACCTCGCCGGGGCATTTGTTCGGCCCCTGAAAGCGATCGGCTATCGCAGGAACGAGGCCGTGGACGCACTCAGGAGCAGGGTGCCTTTTTTTTCAAAAAACTGAGTTGGGAAACGTTCGGGATGGGATCTTGCTTCGATCCGTTCCGCGTTTTCGATCAAGGACCCGGTCGCAACCATCGACGTTGATAGTGGAATGGGGCAGTTGTGGTGCTTGTGGCGGTTCGCCGCATCCTTATGACAAACGATATTTTACATACACATATGTGTATTTTATGCCTACCCGGACCCCTGCCGGACTAGCTCCGGCATTGACCTTCGATGAGATGAAGGCAAGGACACGTCGCGGTCACCCACATGGAGGGCAAGTGCAGGGCGCAGCTTTGCTGCCGTAAGGTCGGTGAAAGGAAACGGTACCAGAAAAATCTTCCCTTTCATCGGTACACAGCCCTGATGTCCCTGATGCTATAGAGGTCGGGCTCCTCTGAGAGAAAGGCAGAGAGCGACTGTTCAGAGAGTTTCATCATCGCCATGCTCTCCCTCTCATCGAGGAGAAGCTCGATCTTCTGGTTGAGCTCCCTGATGCTCTCCCTGACGTCTGCTTCGATGCCGGTCATGAGTTTCCCCACAAGAATTATACAGATGGTCGGTGGGCTATCCCCTCAACCTTTGCGTCGGGGATGTCGGGTACAATCTGCCCAATCCCAGGTCCATTTCATTTCCAAGGAGACGCCGGGCGAGGCTACCCTCGATGATCATGGCGAATGCGGTACGGTTTGATGACATCCCGTTTTTCATATCGCCCATCGAGTTGCAGGTTCCCTGTAAACACTAGCAAGAATTCTCACTGCGGGCTAATGCCGAATATGAAAATGGCAGGACCTCACCATTCCACCAGCGCCTGCTGCCCGGAGGAGCGCTTTTTCAGGTCCCTTTTTGAATGGAATCCGACCAGTTTTCATCGTGGAGCTTAAGCTTCTTATGGGACAATTCCTTTAATGGTTGGTTGCCGGGGTGGGTGGTCCACTCGCCATCTGCCTGATCTCCATACGCCGTTTTGCGAAATAACCGATTATTGAGCGTTTCTTAAGAGACCCTCACAGATTGCGTATAAGAGCGATTCTCAGATCCGATCGATGAATTATACCCCCGCTTTCTGAAAGGCTGCTGTACCATCAATAAAGAGCAACTTTTTTATTCGATTTAAAGCGTTATTTCTATAAAATAACCATTTTCCTCTGATTTCCTCATCCGGGTGAGCACCATTTCCTGTGGAACGATTTACTGGGTGTGAATTCCAGGCAAACGGAGGCCGTACAGGGCTTATTTTGGGCAAAAGTAACCACAGTCAGCACAGGGTCTTTTTGTTCCCGGTCATACTCTCACATTTCAGGCCATTGAGTTATCTCTTCAGTAAATTGCGAAGGACTATTTTCCCTGAGAAGAAAAACACCCTTCTGATCATGAAGTACATTGTCACCGGAGGGGCGGGTTTTATCGGTTCGCACCTTGCCGAATATCTCCTCCTCCAGGGCCACGATGTCCGCATTATCGACAACCTCTCATCAGGTAGAATTGAAAATATCTCTCACATCCTTGATGCAAAAAAAGTGACATTTGCCGAGGGGAGCATCACAGACCGATCACACGGTCAACATCACCGGGACCCTGAACGTCCTCCTTGCAGCCCGCGATGCCGGAGTGAGGAAAGTTGTCTTTGCCTCGTCAGCAGCCGTGTATGGCAACCTGCCTGACCTTCCAAAAAGGGAAGATATGAAAGTTGATCCAGGATCTCCCTATGCGGTGGCCAAGCTTACCGGAGAGTATTATTGCTCGCTTTTCAGCAGCCTGTATCGCCTCAGGACCGTGTGCCTCCGGTACTTTAACGTCTACGGTCCCCGGCAGGACCCGCACTCTGATTATGCTGCAGTCATCCCCAGGTTTATTCACCGGGTGAAACAGGGAGAAGCCCCTGTAATTTATGGTGATGGCCGGCAGACACGCGATTTCATCTTTGTCAGGGATGTTGTCCGCATGAATCTGAGGGCCATGGAGTGCGATGCAGAGGGGGTGTTCAACGTGGCCAGCGGGAAAGAGACGGGCGTCAACGAACTGGCACATGCCGTATTGTCCCTTTCGGGATCATCCCTGGAACCCCTATATGAAAAAGGGCGACAGGGCGAAGTGAAACATTCTGTGGCTGATATTTCAAAGTTAACAGAGAGGCTGGGCATAAGTCCCGAATACGATCTTTCACGGGGGCTTTTTGAGATGATTAGAGGAGATGGGGAAAGATGTCTTTGATGGTCGAAAGAACGGATTGAAGAGTTGCAGGTGCTGGAATTGCTTGTCCTTCTATAACAGAAATTCTATTATAGACTGGATGAAACACAAAATGCTATGGATTCTGCTTTTTTCAGGCAGTGGAGAACAATACAGGAATTATGGAAAAATCCACTTTATAAAAACTCATTTTTCATTGCACTCGGAAGGTTTGCCGATGTCGGCTTCGGTTTTTTCTTCTGGACCGTAGCTGCCCGGCTCTATTCCGTTGCCGATGTGGGCGTTGCCACCGCACTCATCTCGTCACTCGGCCTCGTGATGGCGTTTTCCCGCCTTGGTTTTGACATCGCGATCATCAGGTTCATGCCCGGGCATGACCGGAGTGCAGTATTTTCCTCGTGCCTCTGGATCACGGCGATCGCCTCCATTGCTGTGAGTATCGGGTATTTATTCATTGTTCAGTTCATCTCGCCCGAGATTACTTTCATCCGGGATTATGCCATCCTTTTCATCGTCTTCTCGCTCGTCAACTCCATCACCTCGACCACAGGGAATGCCTTCCTTTCCTTCCGAAGAGCTGATTACAGGTTCGTGCAGAACCTGCTCCAGGGTTCCCGAATCCTTCTGCTGTTTCCCCTGGTATCCCTGGGAAGCATTGGCATTTTCTCTGCGGTCGGCATCGCCATTGGTATTGCTGCGCTTTTTGCCTTTGTCCTTATTTTCCGCTTTGTCACCATCTCTCCAGGCATCGATCGGGAATTTGCAAAAGAGACGTTCAGATTTTCATCGCTGAACTATGTGGCATCGCTCCTCCAGGGCCACGATGCCCGCATTATCGACAACCTCTCATCAGGTAGAATTGAAAATATCTCTCACATCCTTGATGCAAAAAAAGTGACATTTGCCGAGGGGAGCATCACAGACCGCGCTTCTCAATCACACGGTCAACATCACCGGGACCCTGAACGTCCTCCTTGCAGCCCGCGATGCCGGAGTGAGGAAAGTTGTAGGATCGGGTTTTCGTTTTTACAGCAAATTCCTTACACTACCCCAAGACACTTCAGCAGCTATGATTCTTAACAAGTTTATTGCAAAGGAATAGCGTAAACTACATTGAAATCAATGAGCATGATCAGCTCGAGGGAACAGCTCCCTCGTAATCTAGCTGGAAATATTGCATACTTCCTTGTTAATCTCGTCATTGGATTGCTTCTAGTTCCTTACTTTATTTCCACTCTCGGTGTTGCAGCGTACGGAATCATACCGCTTGCAACATCGTTGAATGGATATGTTGGTCTCGTAACAGAATCTCTCAACACTGCTGTATCCCGATTTCTGACAGTGGATCTCCAGCGAGAGGATTATGCAATCGCAAATAAGACATTCAATACAGCTTTCTTCGGCATCTCCGGAATCATAATTCTCATGGTGCCGGTTGTTATTCTCATCTCCCTGTATGCCCCTGTTATTTTCGATGTACCGGTAGGGCAGGAGAGTGGGGCAATTTATCTTTTTCTTGGTGCCAGCAGTGCATTCCTTATTCGTTCATGGTCAGGTAATTTTACAGTATCTCTCTTCGCCTATAACCGTCTTGACCTCCTGAACCTGGTTAATGTCGTTAATGTCGTGGTTCAGGTCATTTTGATTGTTTCTTTTTTCTCACTCCTTGGTCCGTCTCTTGCCTTTGTCGGGCTGGCGTTTCTCATCGGTGCGATTACAGCGTCCGCCATTGCGATCCTTCTCTCCCGCAGGATTAATCCCCATCTAAAAATTGGTATCGCTGATTTCGATCGTTCACGAATGCGAGACCTCACGGGTATGGGTTGGTGGGTGATTGTAAACCAGGTCGGGAGTTTACTATTCCTAAGCATTGACCTCATCGTGGTCAACCTGATATTCGGCGCAACCATGGGCGGTGAATATGCAATTGCGCTGCAATGGGTTGTTTTACTCCGGGCAATAGCGGGAACCCTGTCCGGGTTGTTGACACCAATCGTGCTAACATATTATGCAAAAGAGCAGACCGAAACCCTCATACGGGTTTCCCGAAGTGCGGTCAAGCTGATGGGTCTCTCCATGGCACTCCCCATCGGTCTTGTCTGCGGTTTCGCCCCGGCACTGTTGACTGTCTGGGTGGGAAGTGAATTTTCCTCCCTTGCTCTACTTATGATAGTGCTTATCGGGCACCTCGCCATCAACCTTGCCGTCCTGCCGCTCTTCTCGATTAATGTTGCCTATAACCGCGTTAAAATTCCTGGAGTTCTGACACTGTTCATGGGTATTGGCAACTTCCTTCTCGCGATTATTCTCTCGCTTTATACCGGACTAGGCTATTATGGTGTTGCAGTTGCAGCAGCTATTGTCCTTACATTGAAGAACGCTCTTTTCACGCCGTGGTATGCTACTAAAGTTATGGGAGTGTCAGCACACACCTTTTCCCGTGCCATGCTGCCCGGTGTTGTTGCAACGATCGTTGTCGGAATTTGTGGAGCGGTCATCTCCCTGATCTTTTCAATGGCAAGTTTCGTATCGCTGGTTTTTGCGGGAGGGGCTATTGCCGTGATCTACCTGGCAATCACCTGGCTTATAGGGCTTGACGAATTTGAACGTGGCCTCTTCTCATCCTATTTGCCCACAACTGTGAGGAGGTTTGTTGAATGAGGCCTGTCATCCTCTCATCTGTTGTTGATCGCAACCTATGTATCGGCTGTGGCCTCTGTGCCGCTCTCTGTCCGCAGAATATCCTTACAATGCAATGGAACCGCTACGGGGAGTACAACCCGACAGAAGCGTCGCCCTGCACAACCGAGTGCGGTCTCTGCACAAAAGTCTGCCCCTTTACTGATTCGGGTGAGAACGAGGATACGATCGGGGAACGTCTCTATGGAAAAATCCCCGGGATCCGGCACCTTCCCGAGACCGGTTATTACCTCGCCTCGTACGTCGGTTACTCAGAAAAACACCGGCCAACCAGTGCTTCAGGAGGGATCGCAACCTGGCTCCTGGAGGCGTTGCTTGCCGAAGGCATCGTTGACCATGTCATCTGCGTCGCCCCCACTGGCGATCCGGAGAGGTTGTTTTCATTCCGGGTCTTTGATATCCCGGAGGACGTGCGGACCGGGGCCGGTTCGGCCTATTATCCTGTAGAGATGTCAGGTGTTATCAGGCACGTTCTCGCTCATAGCGGGCGGTATGCCATAACAGGCCTGCCCTGCTTCGTCAAGGCTGTCAGGCTTGCCCAGAAGAAGAATCCAAAATTACGGGAGCGGATTGTATTTACCGTGGGACTGGTCTGCGGCCAGATGAAGAGCAGGCACTTCACCGAGTATGTTGCATCAATAGCTGGTGCCGGAGGAAAGGTTATGGGTGTGCGTTATCGTGGGAAGAGCCCGGACCGGTCGGCGAGTAATTTTTATTATTCATTCTTAGCTGAAAATGGTGAAGAGAAACAGATTTTCTGGAACGAAGGAATTTCCGAGGCCTGGACGAACCGGTGGTTCACACCAAATGCCTGCAACTATTGCGATGACGTGTTTGCCGAGTGTGCCGATGTGACGTGTATGGATGCCTGGCTGCCGGAGTATTCGCGGGATAGCAGAGGGGCAAATCTCGTTCTGGTTCGTTCATCAGATATGAGGGAAGTAATTGAGGGGGGGCAGGGGATTAATCTCAAACCTGTCCCGATTGAGAAACTGGTGCAGAGTCAGGCCGGTGTTGTTGCGATCAAGAGACGGCAGCTTTGGCACCGTCTGTGTCGAGATAGAGAGAAGGGATTAAAACCGCTGAAAAAACGAGTGAAGCCAGAGAAGTCAAAGAACCCCTTACTGTGCAAAGAGGTCGCCTTAAAGGAACAGATGCAGAGGATCAGTAAAGAGTGCTGGATCACGTGCGAAGCGGAGAAAGATTGTTTTCGCCAGGTGATGCATCCACATCTCGTACGACTTCAGAGAAGCCTGATTATCTCAAGAATTATTGTCCTCCCACTCCGAATAATCAGAAAGGCAATTCCGGGAAAACGCGATGAGTGAAGATAACCCAATGTTTATCCTCGCTGGAAATGGGCCGTATGAGAACCGGGGCTGCGAGGCGATTGTAAGGGGGACGGTGAAGATCCTGCGGGAGTACTTTAAAGACCCGCGATTTATTTGTATTAGCCATTTTCAGTCTGATGAGCAGTTCAAAGACCAGCGCAATAATGAGACTGACAGGACAATTACCCACCTGGTTTCGCGTAGACTCAGTAAAAAGAAGGTTGTCCGTAGATTCTGGAGACCGGAAACCTGGAAGGGCGTCTTTTACTATTACCTCAACAAAAATGCATTCTTTTCCTGGACCTATGCCGATATGCTCCCATACATGAATGAAGTCGTTGCTGTGCTATCAGTTGGTGGGGATAACTATTCACTTGATTATGGTGTGCCAACCCTGTTTACTGCCCTCGATGACCTTGTACTTAAACATCAGAAGCCAATTGTTCTCTGGGGGGCATCGGTCGGTCCCTTCAGCGCTTTACCCGATTATGAGCGATATATGACTGATCATCTCCGGGAGGTCACCGGGGTCTTTGCGAGGGAGTCAGCTACAATAAAATACCTTGAGGAGATCGGGATCACCAGTAATGTTTATTCCGTTGCAGATCCGGCTTTTCTCATGGAGCCGGTAAAACCTGTAGGCTTCGAAGAGGAGATGTCCATCGAGGAGGGCGCAATCGGCCTGAACTTGAGCCCGCTGATGGCAAGGTATATTACTGGCGTCAATCTCGAAGGATGGATTAAGGTAGCCATGAAGATAATCTCGGAGGTAGCAGAGGTAACAGGGGTGCCGGTATACCTGATCCCTCATGTGACCAGCCCCCATTCAGATGATTATACATTTATGCAGAAAACAATCTCCCGGTTTCAGGGAATAAACCACGATATTACGCTGATACCTCCTCATTACAACGCAGCAGAAACAAAATGGATTATCAGCCAGATGACTTTATTTGCCGGGGCACGGACGCACTCAACGATCGCCGCTCTCTCATCGGGTGTCCCAACCCTGAGCTTTGCTTATAGCATCAAGGCTCAGGGAATCAACCGGGATATCTTCGGCCATGCTGATTACTGCATGGAGCCCACCGATCTGGATGCCAGGGTGGTTGCCAGCCGGATAACCTCCATGCTGGAGGAGAGCACTCTTATCAGGAGAGATCTGGGGGAAAGGATCCCAGGGGTCCGGAAGGCAGCACTAAAGGCTGGCATGGAACTGAAACATCTCACCGGGGTGAACTGATTTGTCAGATATACCGGCGGTCTCGGTCGTCATACCTCTCTACAACAAAGGCCCTTACATCGCCCGTGCCATAAACTCGGTCCTTGCCCAGACCTTCCAGGACTTTGAGTTGATCGTAGTTGACGACGGCTCCACTGATGATGGGGTGGAGGTTGTCAGAGGGTTTGATGATTCGAGGATCCAGCTGATCCAGCAGGAGAACCAGGGTGTGTCAGCAGCTAGGAACCGGGGAATCGAGGCGGCCCGGGCAGAGATGGTTGCGTTTCTGGATGCGGATGATGAGTGGTTGCCGGGGTTTTTGGAGACGATACTGCGGTTAAGGGCACTGTATCCTAATGCGGGGCTTTATGGTACAGCATATGAGGTATATTTCCCGGGTTCAATAGTGAAGAGAGTCTACCTTAAAGATGATGGGGACAGGCTTCTATCATCGTATTTTAGTGCCTTAGTTGGCTTTGGTTCTCCGATATTTAATTCATCGTCATTCGCTGCACCACGGGATATCCTTATGAAGGTAGGTGGGTACACTCTCGGTGTAAAATGGAACGAAGATGGCGCATTGTGGGGGAAGGTTGCACTTCATTATCCCGTAGCCTACAGCCCGGATATTTGTTCAATATTCCACCAATATTCTGCAAATAATTCCACTGGAATCACAGAATATCTGGAAAACCCATTTCTCCAATATCTTTCTACTCTCTCCAGAGAGGAACTTTTAGGGCGGGAGGATGCAGAATATCTGAAAGAATATTGCGATTCATGCCGGCTTGCAACTATATCCCGTAATATATATTCTGGTCATGGTGCAATAGCAAAGCGGGAATTATCATCTGTGAATTCATCTCGATATACCCGTGAAAAATACAAACTATGGGTGATGTCATACATTCCAAAACTTGGGATTGGTTTTATACGCAAACACGCAAAAACGCTGTCTTATTTTAAATGGAAGATAATCCAGAAGTAGTGCAAGAGCTACAAACTAAATCTATACAAAGGATGAGAAGGCAAGACTCTTGTAACCTGTTATATGACCTTAGGACTTTTGGTTCCCAGGAGGTGGGTTGTTTATTTGTAAACAGCAGTTAAAATTCTCTTTTAAGCGTTGCCTTTGGAGAGGATTGCCCCATTGATATGACAATCCTATTGACAGGATCAAACGTTCACATAATATATTTCTACTTGGTTATTATCATAGACGGACTGGTGGTGTTGAGCGACATCATTAAGATATGGTGAACAATCAACCATTCTCATTTTGCCAAAGGTTCCCGTCAGTTTCAGGTTTGGGTTCTCCCAAATATAAGATCGGATATAACGAAGTTCACTCTCATCTTTGTTCATGAAATAGGTTATATTACCAGGATCCAACCGTAACATTTCAACAGTGGATAAACTTACTTTCGATATATGCGGGTCGACAGTAATGCGGTTATCTACACTAAAATCCTGACCCCAGGAAATCCCAGCAAGTTCAGAGAGCATTATTTCTGTTCTTGTTTCCATGCTTTTGGAATAGATAAGGTCATTTCGATTTATATACGGTGTCGTGATAAGGAAAAACACCATTACTATTACGAAAAAAGTTAAGATTACATGCGATGTTCGCTCCGGAGCTGTCCTATAAATGATAACCAAAGGTAATGCTGCGAATATAATGCATATTAATTGTAAAAATGGAAGAAAGCGATGGGGGATAAACAACTGATTTAGTCCCACAAATGTCCCGGGATAGATAATAATAAATAAAAGACCCATGGAGGAAAGCAAAGAGATCCTCTCATTGTTAAAATAATGTTTCAATACTAACAGAGCACCCACAAGAGCCAGGCAAAACAGCATACTGTATCCGAGATTATAGAGGAGGGAGTCAATGAAATCGAAATGAGAGAACAGATTCCCGTATACTGTTGCAGGTGGTTCTATAGATGATAAATACTCTTCGATCATACGCCGAATGGTACCCACTAATCGGGAAACCATCTGCCCAAAAAAACCATTTTCATCGGTAGTTTTTTCGCCAATCAAACCCCAGAAAAATATCATATAGATGGAGAAAAATAATATGAAAAAATTATTGAGGTATGTGGGCTTATTAAACTGCTTTTTTGATGATTGGGATGCACTAGTACTGCGGAAATATTTGCTTGAGATCACCTTATCGCATGTATAATATCCTAACAGAGCGAGGTAAACGGCGAAAACAGATAGTTGGTGGGTCCAAAATAACGCAACAACCATTAAAACAGCAATACCATAGAATGTTTTCCTTGTGTAATGCAGGCAAAATAGCAGGACCAAAAAATAAACCATAACTAAAAGAGAGGTGTTGATGTTGGAGGTGGTCCCTATAAAAATCAGGTCTCCCAGACTTACAAAAACAGATGCAATAAGGCCTATTCGAGGGCTAAACAGATTTTTACCGATAACATATACTAAGAAAGTGACCGCGACAAGTACTGCAGACGCAAGGATAAATAAAGAATGCGCCATGCCAACATCGAATATTGCCATATGGATGGCCTCGTAAATATGCCACAAGGGTGTTAAGGCATATTTACCAGCAACCTCAGGCGAGGGAATGTACCCGAAATCAAAGATGTGTTTTGCCCAAATAAGATGTAAATGAGTGTCAGATCCTGGGATAACAGGAAATGCAAAAAAACGGCCGGCCCTAAAAGTTAATGAGAGTAAGATAACTTTAGAGAAGTAAAAGACAACATTCCAGGGCTTGAACTCGATGAGCAAAGCCTGAGCGATCAAGATCGTGAAGGCAACAGAAACACAGAGAAAATAATACCATGGTCGGAAATAAAGAATATCATATAGTATTACCAGAGAAGTGCTGTAGAGCACCCAGAAGCACACATCAAGGATGAGGTTGAGGTTAACCCCTGGTTGCTGGATCTTTAAGTAATCCATCTGAAGTCCATGATTTTTTGATACTTTCCGAACGAGTGCATACACTATGGGAGCACACAATAACGCGAACCCAAGTCCATACTGGCCGATGCCAGCAATATATGAAAGCGCAACGATAGCGGTGCCGCCGAGTAACAACAATATTGATAGGATCGAATCCAAGCGGTCTGTGAGCAACTCAGGAAGATACCATGATGTAACGCCACGTTGCGCTTTCATATCTTTCATATTTAATCACAAATTTTAAGACTTTGAATAGCAGGTAAAACGAAAACCATAATTCTTGACATGAGCAAATACTGGCTGCCAGTGTATCGGTGTTAAGTAAGGGGAAGTTCTGCTATGCACATGAAGGACCATATTGCCCTAATAATTGTGATCGAGAATCCATATTAACGCATCATCACCGATCCTGTACTGCACATGGAACCGCTTAAATTTCTCCTTCCGCACGAGATTCATTATGTATGTCTTGACCCCGCCGCCGTCGCTGTTTTTCCAGCAATTTGTGATAAGCGCAATTTTCATTTTAACACCCGCTCGTATACGCCCACAATCTCCCTCGCAACATTCTCCCACGTATACCGCTTTGCATACCTGAGGATCGCCTCCCTGTCCCACTCCCGATCCAGTGCCACCAGGATCTTCTCCGCCAAGTCTTTAGAGTCGGCGGGCTCGACCAGCAGGCCGTATTGGTCGGAGTTGATAATCTCTGGCACGCCGCCAACCTTTGTCCCCACGAAGGGCTTCCCGCAACCGAGGGCCTCGAACATGACCGTCGGGTTGCCTTCGTTGAGACTCGGAAGAACAAAGAGATTGCAGGCGTTCATCCAGAGTGGCAGGATATCACTCGGCACAGATCCTAGCAATCTCACCTTCCCAATCAAGCCCAAACGGTCGATCTGCCCTTGCAAGCTCCCCTTCTCTGGCCCTGCCCCACCGATAAAGCAAATCACCCCGCCCCGCTGGCTGCAGACCTGCTCCATCGTATCAATTAGATAATTAAAGCCCTTTCGCTTGATCAATCCACCCAGCGTGAAAACGATTTTCACATCCCCTGGCAGGCCAAGTCGCTCCCTCGCAACAACTGTATCGATGGGGTGAAAGTCGGGGGAGAACCCGTTGGGTATACAATACACCTGCTCATTGAATCGCTTCAGAGCCGGGACATCCTTTTTGTTTACCCTTATGAGGGCATCGGCGCCAGACCAGGCGGCATTTATGAAGGGGTGATCCATCCCGACCTCCTGGTCAAACCAATCCCCGTTCTCGTGGATAGTGGTGACAACTGGTTTTTTGTATTTCTCCTTCAGCTTGGCACCGATATATCCGGATGGCCAGGTGAAGTGGGCATGGATGATATCAAAGTTAAGGCGGTGCTTTTCGATGCACCTCTCCACCACCTGCAGCCGGTTGTCGATTAGGATTTTACTAAGCCAGAAGATTGGGATATAGATGCACCGGGGATAGTACACCCTTACATTGTCGTGTGTGTAGTCCTTGCAGAGTTTATCTTTCTTGAGATACCCAAAAGACAGATACACGGGCGCAATGACTATGACTTTTTTGAAATGATGTTTTAACTCAGCAACCTGATTTTTGACGAATGTCTCGGCTATAAAAGATTCATCCTTATTAGGGTAAGAGGGAGTGAGAATGAGGAGGGTCTTACCCTTCAGGCTCACGAATGAACTGTCTTGCATATTCACCGTCCCACTCCTCTACACTCAGATCAACCCTTTCCCAATCCCCAAATACACAATCCCCTCTCCCCCCGCAAACAAATTCTTCCCATCGACGACCACCGGCGAGGCCATGAGCCCCTTCATCGTCTCCACTGAGATCCCCCGGAATAGATCATGGTCCACGAGGAAGACCGCACACTCCGCCCCGGAAAGTGATTCCTCGACGCTCCCGGCCGAGGCAAACACCCCGGTCTTCGTCACAAGCGAAGGGACGAACGGATCGTACACCCGCACCTCGGCTCCGAGATTGACCAGCTCCTCGATGATCTTGATCGCCGGCGACTCCCGGGGGTCGTTTATGTTCTTCTTGTAGGCGAGGCCCATGATGGTGATCTTCGCTCCGTAGAGGCGCTTGCCGACCTTTCGGAGACCCCGTTCGGCGAGGTTGATGACGTGCATCTTCATGAACTCGTTGATCTCGCCGGAGGTCTCGATGAAGCGGGGGATGAAGCCGTACTTCTTCGCCCGGTAGGACATGTAGTAGGGGTCGAGCGGGATGCAATGACCGCCGATGCCCGGGCCGGGATAGAACGGCATGAACCCGTAAGGTTTGGTGGCTGCGGCGTCGATCACCTCCCAGGTATCGATGCCCATCCGCTCGAAGATGAGAGCCATCTCATTGACGAGAGCGATGTTCACGTTCCGAAAGATATTCTCGACCATCTTCACGGCCTCTGCCGTGCGGGCATCACGAACCGGAACGATCCTCTCCATGACGCTCCCGTAGAGGGCGCCGGCGACCTCAGTGCATTCGGCGTTGATGCCGCCGACGACGGTCGGCAATTTGTCGATGGGGAAATTCTTGTTACCGGGGTCTACCCGCTCGGGCGAGTAGGCGACGCCAAAATCGCTGCCGGCGACGAGCCCGGTCTCTTCCAGGATCGGGACCACCACCTCATCGGTCGTTCCGGGGTAGGTGGTGCTCTCGAGGATCACAAACTGACCGGGATGAAGGATGGTCTTGATGGTAGTGCAGGCGCTCTTGATGTAACTCAGATCAGGGATCTTGTCTTCAGAGAGGGGGGTCGGGACACAGATGATAAGGATATCGCACCGGCGGAGGTCTTCAGGATCTGATGTCGGTAAGAAAGTTCGCCCGAGATACCGGGATATCTCATCATCCGTAACATCCTGGATGTGGGACTTCCCCGCCCGGAGATGCTCGACAGTATCTGAGCAGACGTCGTAGCCGAAGACGGTGAACTTCTTCGCAAAGGCCATCGCGAGCGGGAGGCCGACGTATCCCTGGCCGATGATTCCGATTTCTGCGTTCTGGTCTCTGATTTTAGATAGTAGGTTCTGCATTGCTTCCTCCGCGTAGTGTTAATGGCATCCAAACTGCTGTTGTATGTCCGGACGGCTTTTCATCAGGCTGACGCTCTCAGGATAATCCTCAACGAACCAGACCATGAAGGCGGTTACATCAATCTTGTCCTGCACGAGCGCCTTCGCTTTCTCTTTTCCCTCTTCCCTCAGATCCGGATTCTGCAACAACCTTCTTGCTTCAGCAAGCACGGTCTCGTCAGTGCAGTCTCTGCCGGAGAAATCAGAAACGAGATGGTATTTCTCATCTTCCTCGGCGATATAACCTAACGGGAGGGTATTAACATAGATTGCATGAGTACCGAGCACTGCACATTCTGATGCTGTAGTGGAACCCTCCCCCACATACAACGTCGCGTAATACAGCAGATCATGCAACTTCTCCGGCGAAACCCGGATCTGGTACGCCTGCAACTCCTCCGGTAGCGCCCCCTCCGAGGTGATCAGAACCCGGCCATACTCCTCCAGCGCCTTCACGAGCCCGACCTTATCGCGAATGCCGTGCTGGCCGACGTCGTGGCTCGCCTGCCAGGAAACGAAGCGAACGACGATGAAGGGATCGCCCTCGGTGAGGCCAAGTTCGGTGAGGACGGTGGGGTTTGGGGTGAAGCGGTCTGGGTGGAGGTAGGCGAGTTCGTGGTAGCCGTTGTAGCGGATCTGCTTTGGGCCGATGTCGCCGCGGTAGCAGGAGGGAGTGCAGACTGACGCAGCGAAAGGCAAGTATAACCGGATCTGTTCTGTAGCATGCTCCGTATCTTCAAAACTGATACAGGGTTTTTTGAGCAGTAATGAGGCGTGAGCAGCACGAATTGATCCAATCCCAACTGAAATGTCGGGATTCATTTTCTTGAGCACATTGTACATCCTTAAATCCAGGAGAGGGAGATTCACCAATTTTTTTAATAGCGAGTCCCCATAGCATCCCAGCGGGATATACGTAAAACCGTATTTTTGCAGCAGGGTATATGCCAGATCCTTCTGGCTGGCAGTAATAACTACTTGGTGCCCCCGCTCTTCCATCTCTCGGATGAAATTCTTGAAGAAGTGGACATGGGCCGGATGATTGATATCAACAACGATCTTCATCTCGGGTCACCATCCCGGCCGACCATTCTTGCTAAAATGATCTTTCCGGCCATTACAGCGTCGCCTTCTTTCACCAGAATCTCAACCTCGATCGAGGGTATGATAACATCCACCTGAGAGCCCCAGGTGATTTTTCCGATCCTCTGACCTCTGACGACAGGAGCCCCCACTCCTACAAAGGACAATATCTTGGAGATATAAGGAGTGCCCATCTCTGTTACGATGATCCTCTGAGCATCGCCCTCAAAAACTAACGTAGTCCTGGGATTTTCGATCTCTGACCTCCAGTCCTTGGGGGAAAGGGTCCGACCCGGAAAGGACCCGATTGAGGCAATTTTTCCATCTATGGGAGCCCGTGTAATATGTACGTCAAGAACGCTCATGCATATGCCAATGATATAACCATCAGTCGTGTCCAGTGTCCCGTTTTTTGCAATTTCACTGATCTCAATATTTCTTTTCCCTTTTATCGCACAGGGCACCATCCCCGCCGCAACTTCACGGACATAGATGATCTTCCCATCAGCAGGTGCAATGATGGCGTTGGGTGCATCTGGCGGTATCCGCTCAGGGTCGCGGAAGAATCGCCACATTAAAACGCCGATCCCAAAAATAGGCAACCCTAAAAGGCTCAACACGTATGCAGTCGGATCAGAGAGGGAGAAATAGTGGTGCATCACCAGGTAGAAGATACCAGCTAGAATACCGCTCAGTAGTCCAACCTTAATTGAGGGTATCAGGTCGAGGTTGCATAACCGGGGATGCGCACCGATAGCTGCGAAGCAAACGCCCAGAACTGCCAGCGTAAATATCCATTCTGCGTACATTTTTCACCGTCGATATAAATCCGGGACCATCGCTGTTTCTGCAAGAAACGGCAGGGGATCATCAGAAGATAATGAACCAAAGATCTTATTCCCCCGCAACGTAGCGATATACTGGCGTAGCGTCATATTTCTCAAGAGCATTTCCTTTATAGAGATGTAGAAATCAGTATATTCATCGATCCATTTGCCGCCGCTCGTCTTTTTGGAAGAGTCAAGATCTTCGGAGTATCTCTCTCCGTTCGTATCGCAGTATAAGAGATATGGTAGATTCAACCCAGAGAGCAATGCAATTGAATGCCATTTCCAGGTCCTGGGATTGATCTCCAGTAGTTTGAATACTCCATCTCGGGTATCATACTTGAATTCCACCTCCGATAATCCATAATACCCAAGTGCATCGAGAAGTTTAAGGCTCAGGGAGCGAACCTCGGTTACATCGACCAGTTCCACAAAAGTACTGGCCTTGCCAAAGTCCATAGGAATCTGGCGCGACCTCCGGCCCGCCACAGATGCGATTATGTTCCCATCTTTGAAAAAAGAGCCACAGGAGTAGAGGTTCTCAGGCGAGCCCGGGATAACCTCCTGAATGATTATCTCAGAGGGAGGGATGATCTTCGCTACATGCTGGTACTGTTCTTCCAGTTCTTCTCTGGAGTGTATGACGATTGCTTTACACCGAGTCTGAGCGTAAAATGTGTGCATCACAGCGGGCTTTATGATGACAGGGTATCGGAGTCGATCACCAATCGCCCTGACATCTGAAATACTCTCCGGGAAGTGGGATTCCGGTATCGGTATGCCGATCTCTTCCGCCACCGCGTATGTCAACCTTTTATTGTAACACTGCTCCACGACATCCCACGCGGGTGTCCAAATTTTATAATAATCACTGAGTTTTTCTTTATTCCTGGAAAGATACGCAACTGTCTGGTCGTCAGTGGGGAAGAGGAGCCAATCATGAAAGTTATGCTGGAAACTCTTCTCTTTCAAAAATTCACAGAATTTTTGCTCCGACTCGAAGATATCGCCAGGCATCCTGATGAATTTGGAGCAGTACTTGGAGAATCGGGCAATATTGTAGCCAGTAGTATCCATGAGTACAACAGGGATCCCCTTATAACCCAGCATCCGAACGATCCCGAGCCCCTGCACGTGCCCGCCGATAACCACGGCACCCTTCACGCTCTCATCACCTGAAGAACTCTTTTCCCTATATTC
Organism: Methanomicrobiales archaeon; assembly: GCA_022841205.1. GTDB lineage: Archaea > Halobacteriota > Methanomicrobia > Methanomicrobiales > Methanospirillaceae > UBA9949. The sequence goes on from JALHCK010000012.1 coordinate 80,746, forward strand.
ACCGTAAAATCAGTGAGAGAGCTGATAGCCCACTCCCCCTCCCCAACAGCCCACCGCTCCGGGTGCACCGTCAGATAGAGTCCTTCAACCCCTGAAGACTCAACCCAGCGGACAAGCTCATCCGTCGTCTCCACCGGAGCCACCCCGGCGCCCGGCATCGCGTCCCGGATCGAGTGTTTCCCGCCCCAGTTCCGGCCGGTATCGGTGAGGTACAAAAGATCCCCGCCGGCCATCGAGAGGTAGGCCTCCCCCAAAACCCCGTAATCCCGGAAGTCATACTCCTTCCAGAGGTCGCGGTTATCATAGCGAGAGAGGGGGCTCCCGTGCATGCAGACCGTCCGGACGTCGCAGATCTCGCGGAACTCCGCAAGTTCCCGATCAAAAAGCCCGATCGCCTTCGTGTAATCGCCCCTGGCCTTCGCGAGCACCTCGTAGTGGTAGCCGACCTCGTGGCCGAGGGCCTGCACCCGCCCGATCACCTCGGGAACGAAGGTCGCAGGGTGCCGGAAGTAGTAGGTCGAATGGATTCCGAGATCTGATTCAAGCCCGGCCATCGCAAGAGCGTTCTCAGGCTTTCGGTCGACATCGTGGCGGAGGACCACCGTCCGTCCGGCAGGAGGAGCGGTAAGATACTCGTAGACCGTCGCCGGCACATACCCGGCAGCAAGGAGCGCCCGGCAGAGCTCCTCGTATTTCGCCATCGTGAAGTCCCGCACCCTCAACGGCTCACCCCTGCCCCCACATCAACCAGCATCGCAAAAAAGGGGTACTGAAACCCGGGCACAAACATCGGTGTCCTGCACCCTGCAGGGAAAACCCTACAGGTACCACCCTCCGCTCCCCCCGTTCTTCTCCTGCTGCATGTCAAACATCATCGCGAACAGTATGAACTGCCCCCCGATCCCGAACAGGATCATCGACGCAATCGCCGGGATAAAGATCGGGTGTCCCAGCACAAACTTGTAATACAGTGAATACGCCCCGCCAAACAGGGAAACAATCGTCAGGCCCGCTCCCATGATATAGTAAAACACCAGCGGGTGGAAACTGAGCACGACATACTTCATCTTCAGGCGCCAGAGGAAGTCCCGCAGGAGCAGCCGGGAGACCTTGAAGATATACGAACTGTACTTGATCCCCGACTTCTCTCTCCCGTACTTGGCAGGGTGGGGGATGTTGCACATGCGAAAACCGCAGACGTTGAGCCGGACCATGAGGTCGTTGCAGTAGCCGTAGCGGGGATAGATGTGATCAAGCCCGATCCGTTCGAGTGCCCGGGCAGAGATGGCAGTGTAGCCGTTCTGTGGGTCCATCATCTGCCAGTAACCCGAGGCGATCTTGGTGAGAAGGGTGAGGACGGCATTGCCGACAAAGCGCCAGGTGCTCATGCCTTTGCGGTATTCCGGGGAGAGGAGGCGGTTGCCAACAGCATAATCGCACTTGCCATCGATGATGGGGTCGAGTAGATCGGGGAGAACCTCGGGGTCCATCTGGTTGTCGCCGGCCATGACCGCCGCGATACCCATGCCGTCAGCAAGGGCAGCCTTGTATCCTGTGACAATGCTTGCGCCAACACCCCTGTTGACATCGTGGCGGATGGAAACGATCCGCGGGTCGCGGATGGCGGCCTTCCGGATATTCTTCCAGGTGGCGTCCCTGGAACAGTCGTCGATGACGTAGATCTTTTCAACAAAATCCGGGACGTTGGTGAGGGTCTCTTCGATCAGGAGCTCCTCGTTGTAGGCAGGGACAACAACGGCAATGCGGTGACCGCGGTAGAGGGGTTTTTCCTGCTCACTGGCACCAGCCGCGGACAGGGGGGGTTTTGGCCCGGAAATAAATTGGCTTCCAGGTCTGGCTCGTTCTTTTGACGGGAGAATGAGGGGCTGTGGGGATGCAGACCGCGGCGGAGTTGTGAGGGGGGAGTTCACCACCCCTTTCGCGGAGTCCGCGTTGAGGAGATCTTCGAAGGCAGAGTAGCGTTCGATCATGAAGGTCGCTTCGTGGGAGTCGAACCGGGTGTGAGGACAGGGGAACGGTTCAGCTCCGGATTCAGCCGGTTCTCCCTTTAAATAGTGATCTATCAGGAACATGATGGAAGCTGTATCGGCTCCACCCTCCTGGGACCGGTTTGGTAAGGGTGGTGGGAGCCTGCCTGGCTCCTGTTCCTGGTCGATATGTGGTATAGTGTTTCCTCCTTTTTACGACCAGCCGGGCGATGGAAAGGTGATCCGGCTATTTATCTGATGAAAGCAGTTTTGATCCGTTACATAAAAATGTTTCCCTGACAATAAAATCCAGTGAAATTTAATCGATGAATATTAATCGATGCGATTTGCAGTTGTCCGCGTTGTCCGCGGGGGGTATTATCGATGATGGACCGACGGAAACTGGATCCTTTTTTACGTTCCCTGGTTCCCTGCCGGCACGGTCATTGTGAAACAATAGAAAAGCCAGGAAACCAGTGAAAACCGGGATCGCGCAATTACATGAGACACAGGCACACTAAAATGAAAATGCCGGGGGCATTTTCAAATTAAAAAGTTATCGTTTCCTCAGCACGAGGAGTGCGCCGATAATCCCAACAACCACCAGCACCGCTGGCAGCGAGGCCTGGGTCGGCTGGGTAGGCGCAACCGGGGTCATGGTCGCCGAGACCGGCGTGTTCTGGTTTGCCTGGACCGCGATGTTAGCCTGCCAGTCGCTGTAGCCCGGGTTCCTGAGCGTCACGATGTGGCTTCCGGGAGAGACCGACTGGAGCGTCACCGGAGTGATACCCATGTAGACACCGTCCAGGAAGACCTGGGCACCGGATGGCGAGGAGCTGACCGACACCGTCCCGGTGCCGGGTGCCGTGGTCGGGGTCGGGGTGACAACGTGCAGGGTCTGGGTGACCGTGGTGGTCGCCCCGCTGGTCACCTGCACGTTGCCCACCCAGTCGGCAAAGCCGGCAAGGGAGAGCCGGACCTGGTGGGTGCCGGGCATCAGGCCCGAGGCGAGCGCCGGGGTGATGCCGTAGTAGACGCCATCTGCAAAAGCACTTGCCCCCTGCGGGGTGGTCACCATGTAGATCGACCCGGTTCCGGGGCTCAGGGGAGAGAGGGTAGCGGTAACCCTGGAGGTGCTGCCAGCCGAAACGGATACCGTGCTCGTCCAGCTGCTATAGCCGGACTTGCTCAACGCGAGCTGGTGGGAGCCGGGGGGAATGTTGGTGAATGTGCAGGGAGTCGTCTGGCTGTAGTGGTTGTCAAGGGTTGCCGAGGCGCCCGAGGGATTTGACTCCACGTACACCGACCCGTACTGCTGGATCCGGGTGAGGTATGCGTTCACCGGGATGGTCTGGCCATCGGCCGGGTTGCCGGAAAGACTGGTGGACCAGTCCTCGTAGCCTGAAAGCGAGAGGGAAACGGTGTGGCCGGGAGTCCCGGTCGATGCGACCTCTACGGTCACCGGTGTATGTCCCTTGTAGTATCCGTCAAAGTACACGCTCGCCCCGGAGGGGACCGATGAGATGGCGTAGTAACCCTTACCTCCGCCGATCAGGGTGGTCGGCGGGGTGACCGGGATGAAGACCAGGTCATAGCTGAGGTGCACGGTCTCCCCCTCAAAGGGGTTGCCGTTGTAGGAGGCCTCGTAGTCGTAGTACCCGGGCTTGGTCAGCCGGATAGAGTGAGAGGGGTTGCCTGTGACGGAGACTCCGAAAGTTACCGGGGTGGTCCCCCTGTAGGAATCATCGAAATACACGGAAGCCCCGGACGGATCCGACCTGATCTCGAAGTAGCCGGTACCGCCGCCGAGGGCAGCTGTCGCGCAGGCGACCAGGGAAAGCCCGCAGACAAGGAGCAGCAGGATAGATCTGCTGCTTAAGAATGAACGGGTAATCATTTTGACACCGTAAAGAAAGGGATTGCCGCAGAAGCATAAAAGGAATGCGGAACAAAATGCGCGGGGAACGGCCGGGAAGCAGCTCCCGGTCCCGTTGAGGGAAAATAACACCGGTTCCGAAGTAATACTGGCACCCATGATTCCCCGGGAATGGCCGGCAATCCCTTCGGTCATGACCCGCAAAGCCAACCGTGCCTTACCTGACCCCCCTTTTTATCAGCACCACTCCGATGGACGGGTACTCGCAATTTTCATCCGCTTACGACCTGCGGCCGCACCGTGATCCACAGGTGCAGGTCACGGTAGCTGGCATCGATCCGTTCAGGCCCGGTCACCCCCGGGCCGGGCACAGTCCCGTTGAACAACAGGAACTGGAGCCGGTTGAACTCCTGGTCATCAACGGTGAAGTTGTATGAGAACTCCCGGGTCTCGTTATGGGAGATCGTCGCGGAAAACGAGTCGAGCGGCTGGTAAGCATCGATTCGTGACGTATTCGTGGAAGTATCGTAAGTCATGTTCAAAAGGACAGTCTCAACGGTATAGGTGATGCCCCGGTACTCGTGGTTGCCGATGCCGATTACCAGGGACTGCTCTTCACCGGCCGGAAACCGGGTCGGGTAACCGGTGGCCTTCCCGCCCGGGCCCAGGATATAGAACTCGGTGAACTTCTCTCCCTCTTTGGGCACCATGATGACGTATACCGTGGTCCCGATCGCAGCGACGATGGCCACGATAAGGATAACAGAGAGCGCCCGGTCCAGTCCGGACTGGCCGGGACAAAAGAGCCCGGACCGCACCCCCTCCGCCATGGCCCGGAACGGGACTGCGAACCGCTGGCCGGCAGGCAGCAGCGACCGGCGATACTGGGCGATGACCAGCATGGCCGATGAAAAGATGACCAGGGAGACCACGATCGGGTCCAGGCGGATGCCCCACGGGGTGTAGTTGAGGGCAAGCCCGATCAGGGGGACAACGGCGATGGAGAGGCCAAAGGAGAGGGCAAGGCGCTCGATCCCGTCGAGATCCTCCTTTCCCGGGAAGAGGGCGGCGATCAGCAGGTAGCCCGGGAAAAAGAGGATCATGGGCAGTGCGAAGACCACCCGCAGGAACGACTGGTTCAGGACCGGGACGTAGACGAAGAGCACTGCTGCCGAAATAAAAAGGGCTGCGAGGACGAGATCCCGCGACAGGTTCGCCGGGTCAAAGGAATCGAGGAGCTGGTCGGTGAGATCGGGCATCGCGGACTTTTCTTATATTTCAACGGGACCATGAAAAATGTTAAGTACGGGCCCCCCCAATCCCGGGGGTTCCCAGGGTACCTGTCAACGCGAGGCGTGCGGCTCCTGTACATCCGTCGGATGGGAGGGGAGACACGGCGCAGTTCTTCTGCCGGGACAGTATTACCCGTGAGGGACCGGATGTATCGGCAAGCATCCCGTAAAGTGATATAGGAAAACCCCCCTTACCATCGTTTGGCGAAAAGCCCGGCGGCGACAAGCGAACCGAAAGCAAGGAAGACTGGAAGAGAAGCCCTGGTGGAAGGGATCGCGGTATCCGCCCCTCCGAGCGCCACAAGGCAGTAGTCACCCGGTTCACGCACCGGCGCGGTGATCGCCGTTGCGCCGTCTTTTGCATGGATCCTGCCCGGGAGGATCTCCCATGAGCTCCCTGTGGCATGAGCGATGACGATGGTATCCCGGTCCGGGTCAACGGTGTCCGGGGCGGTGATGGTGAGCAGGGCACCGCTTCCAAAACCTGAAAGCGGAGAGACGATCCGGTACGACCCGGTAACCGCCCGCCACCCTGCGGGAATGCCTGATGGCTCCAGCAGCAGCAGGCGGGTGGACGGATCGCGAGGCCCTGTCAGGAGGGCTACTCCATCCGGAGATGCCACTCCCGGGTCAAAGGTGCCGATGGTGAGCACCTCGTTGAGCGCTTCGGCACCATCAAGCAGGATAACGACTCGCACCTTCCCATACGACATGCCGTCGACAGAAAACGAGATGGTCCCCTCCTTTGGTCCCTGCTTGGTCCCCATCAGCTGGATGGCGCTGCTGACCGGCAGACCGGGAGAAAGCGGGGTTGCGGCAATGCGGAGGTAGGCATAGGTCCCCGCCGAGATATTCCGCGGCTCTGCCCGGGAAAAGGTACCATCCGGAGGAGAGGCCTCCATGGTTGCCACCATATCCCCTTTTTTCACCTTGAATACAGCATGCCGGACGGGCGCGACGCGTGCCTCGATCGCTCCGTCCACCAGCGAAAACGGAAGCACGAAAGCGGTGAGCTGGAACGTCAGGCTTTCATCGGCAGGAAAGCTCCCCTCGGCAAGCAGCGTGAAATTGCTCCCGTCAGGCAGGTCTGAAAACCGGACAGAGACCTGCTCCCCTGGTTCTACCGCAGTGGGAGAGAGCACGACCGAGAGGGCTCCAGCTGTCGCCGCACAGCAGAGGACGGACAGCAGGATACAGGTAAACCTTATCATGTCTCAACTTGCTGTTGAGAGGGATTACGGTATAAACCTGTTCTCTCCAAACCGGGCAAGGACAACGTTTATCAACAGTCACTGCTATTCTCATATTTAACCTTAAGGGGGTGTATAACCTTTATGTGGAAGAATAAAAGTCGCACCGCCATGGCATTCCTGCTCTGCATGGGGCTGTGCATAGGTGCGGTAAGTGCACTTGACACCTGGTATTTCCAGCAGAAACAGAGCGTTCTCAGTTCATACAAGACTCCATTGGTAAAACCGGTTCCCGGGCCAGGCGGAGCGATCCCCGCAATGAAACCGGTTTTCATCGGGACGCTCCCCCGGATCATCCGTGAAGGAGACCTGATGACGCTGAATGTTATCGGGGACCTCAAGAAAGGCCAGAAGATCGGTTTTGCTATCACCAATGGCCAGTTCATGGTTCCCGGGGATAGCTTTGTCTTCAATATCACCGGGATGCCCTTACCGGCAGCGGTCAAGGATATGAGCATTGCCGTGACCGCACAGCCGGTAAGCTTGCTCCAGGTCAGGAGGGTGAAGAATACAACGACCGACACCCTTGAGAGCAGCAGCCCCGATCCATACGGGAAAATTACCATACAGGCTTCAGGGATCGATGGAGGCGCTCAGGCCGGCGATTCGCTGTCTGTGACCGGCACGCCGACTGCGAACTGGATCGGCATGACCATGAATATCGAGGCGGTACTCACCGAAGACCTCCAAAACCCTACATTCCTGTTCCGTCTCGCGGAATCCGAGCGGGGAAGCTTCACCCTGGTGGTTTCGGTCAACGGTTCTGAAAGGAGCCGGCAGACCGTCTTCGTGTTCTGATAGGATCACCGACCCTTTTTTAATATGGATATGGCTCGGCCATTTTCATTTTGCAGGCTTGATTATGAAATGGGAGTTCACCCGCCTACGGTATGGGAGAACTCGAAGAAACTGTAGCGGGGCACCCGTATGGGAGTTACTTCATACCCCTCATACTCCAGTGCGGCAAGTATCCGTTCCTGGTGATCACGGTTCCGCACCTCCATCTCCAGCGCAACCCGGACCATGTGGAGGGGGAGATCGCCAGATCCGCGCTCCTGCTCAACCCGGACGATAACGCCGTTCTCCCGGGAAAGAAGGGAGAAGAGGGACGGAAGCGACTGCGGACCCTCCGGAAGCTCGATGATGCACTGCAGGAGCCGGCCGGCCTCAAAAAGGCCCTTCCGCAGGATCTTCTCAAGGAGGACGGAATCGACATTCCCTCCTCCCACCACCAGGACGATCTTCTCCCCGGCCTTGAAGGGCACCTTTCCTGAAAGGAGGGCAGCCAGGGGAGCTGCACCGGCACCTTCAGCGAGTACCTTCTTTCTCTCGAGCAATGCAAAGACGGCACTGACGATGTCGTCATCATCTACCAGGACGATTTCCTCAACGAGATCGCGGATCACTGGAAAGGTGTGCATACCGGTACGGGTTACCCGGATCCCATCGGCAACAGTCGGTTCAGATTCGACGGTGACGGGCTCGCCGGCCCTCAGTGCACTCACCGCTGACGGGCAGGCAGATGCCTGGACACCGATGATCCGGGTCCGGGGATGGGTCTCCTTCACCGCTGTGGCGATGCCGGCGATCAGGCCGCCGCCCCCGATCGGGGCGATTATCATGTCGGGGTCCGGAAGATCTTCGAGGATCTCAAGGCCAACGGTCCCCTGCCCGGTGATAATCGCCTCATCGTCGTAGGGGTGTATGAAGGTCATCCCGCCCGGTCCCGCGAGGTCGATCGCGTGATCGATACTCTCCTGGAGCGTTGAACCTTTGAGGATGATGGATGCCCCGTATCCCGCAGTCGCCTCCTGCTTGCTTGGCGAGACCCAGGCCGGCATGACGATCACTGCAGGTATCCCGGCGATGCCTGCGGCAACCGCCACCCCCTGGGCATGGTTGCCTGCCGATGCAGCGATGACCCCGTTTATCCCGATCGATGATCGCTTGGAGAGGATCCTGTATGCTGCACCGCGGACCTTGAACGAACCGGCCTTCTGCAGGGTCTCAAGCTTCAGGTATACCTCTGCACCGGTCATCGCAGAGAAGGTGGGTGAATAGACGAGCGGCGTCCGGATTATTTTTCCTTTCAGGAGTGCTGCCGCCTCCGTTATCCCGGCATAGGTGACCATATGATGCGTAGCTGTGCGCTTGTCCCTTTTATGGATTTCTGGCAGGACAGGCAGGATCTTCCCGGGAAAGAGGGAGACGGTCCCCGATCATCACGGGGGAACTGTTGCCGGCCTGAACTGTCTTTCCGGAGTCTCCGGGAAGTACCAGCCGGATCACCGATAACCTTAATATGGTATTTTCCCGTATCTCTCTAATGGCGTCCTTTGGGCCATACCGTTGCTTCTTTTTGATAATACTCTGCGGACTCATAACCGCCCATTCGTCCGGTGCGATGGTGGAGGCGTGGAATGTGTCCATTGCCGGGATCGCGGACCTGTCCATTGCCGATGACGGTTCGCGAGTGATAGCCGGGACCGATACCGGGAAGGCGATGGTGTTTGACCAGGACGGGGCAAGGCTCTGGGAGGTCCGGGTGCCAGGGACGGTGCTGGTCGGCTGCCTCCAAAACGGGAGTTCGTTTCTCGTGGCCTCCCGCGAGGGGGTGGAGAACAACAAGGGCTCGCTTCGCCTCTATGACGGCACCGGGAACCAGGTCTGGTACCGGAGCATTGGCTGGCCGGTGGCTGTCGACTTCTGCGGGTCGACCGGGCGGATCCTCTCCGGCGATCGCGCCGGCACGCTGCAGGTAATCAACCGGAGCGGCGGAGAGGAAGCAGGTTTCAACGATTTCCCAAAGTCGTATCCCGTTGCCGCCCTCGCGCTTTCCGGTGACGGGAAGCATTTTGCCTATTCGCTTGTCGAGCGAAATACCCAGGTCCGGTATATCACGATATCGGGCGGTTCAAAGAAGGTGTTCAGGAACCCGTTCGCCCACACCGGGGTCTACGCTGACAACGAGCCCGTGCATGCAATTGCCCTCTCCAGGGACGGTGCCCGCATCGCAACTGCCGGAGGGGAAGGGAGCAGTGGAAGCCTCCGCCTTTACGCCAGGAACGGGACCGAGCTTTGGTCAAAGAAGACGGGAACGATCACCGGTCTCACCCTCTCGCCCGACGGTTCGTGTGTTTGCATTGCAACCAGCAATGGCACCGTCTCCTGTTACACGCAGTCCGGAAACCTCTCCTGGGAGTATTCCTCTCCATCAGGCATCACCAGCATATCGTATCGGTCAAACCTGCTCGCCGCCGGGACACTTGACGGCGATCTTTTTCTCTTCAACGAGTCCGGGACTCTCCTCTGGTATTACCGCCTCGCCGGCTTCCCGGCCGGGACCGTATTGAGAGTGGAACTGTCAGAAAACGCGCTGGTTGTGCTTTCAAATGACAGAAGCATCCACTATTTCGTGAAGGAAGGTGTACCAGACTTCCTGGCGGAGCCGGCATGGCCTCCTGAAAACAGCACGCTTCCGGTAAAAATGGAAGAACTGCCTGCCCTGCCCGATGAAGACGAGGCCCGGTGCACGCTGCTTTGTCTTCCCCTGCCCTGGGACTCTCCGCCTGGGACCACTATCCCTGTTGAATCGCTGTCCTTTCCCAGCTTCTCGCAAAACCGGACAACGGATATAAATGAGAGCACTGCCTTTTATTGTGAGGCATGAAGACTCTCATCCTTGCAGGGGGGAGCGGGACCAGGCTCTTTCCCCTGAGCCGGGGACGCTATCCCAAGCAGTTCCTCCCCCTTTTTGACTCACGATCCCTTTTCCAGGAAACCCTCCGCCGGGCGCTGATGCTCTCTTCCCCTGAAGAGATCGCCGTTGTCACCAACCGGGAGCAGGAATTCATCGTAAGGGACCAGGCTGCGGCGATCGGATGCGACTGCCGCATCATCACCGAGCCCAAGGGGAGGAATACTCTGCCGGCGGTCTTTTTCGGCATGCGGGAGGTCGAGCGCGAGTGCGGCCCATGCCACGTCGCCATCCTCCCCTCAGACCACCTCGTCCACAGTGGTCCGGCCTATGCCGAGGCCTTTCGGAAAGCAGACAGCCTTGCCGAAGAGAACCTGGTACTCTTCGGGGTGAAAGGGACCGTCCCCCATACGGGATACGGGTACATCCGCCCAGGGAAGGCGACCGGAGAAGGGTACCTGGTCGAGTCGTTTTCCGAGAAGCCCGACCGGGAGACAGCCCGAAGGTATCTTTCGGAGGGGTATCTCTGGAACAGCGGGATGTTTCTCTTCTCGACGCGGCTGTTCTTTGACGAGTGCCTGGTACATGCCCCGGCTGTCACCGAAGCTTTCCGCCTCCCGATCCCCGATGCGTATGAGATGACCCCGGCCGTTTCCGTTGATTACGGCCTGATGGAAAAGACCGGCAGGGCTGCCGTAGTCCCCCTTGAGACCGCCTGGAACGATCTCGGTTCGTTTGATTCCTTCTACGAGATTTTTGACAAGGATGGGAACGAGAACGCGGTCAGGGGAGAATATCTGGGCCTCGACTCCCACCGGAACCTGATCATGGGGGACCGCATGGTCATCACCGTTGGTATCAAGGATACAGCGGTGATCGATACCGGGGATATCACGTTTATCGTCCCCCGTGACCGGACCGAGGAGGCGAAACGGGCAGTCGAGGTGCTGAAAGGGCGAAACGATCCGCGGGCAGACTTCCACATGACCGAATACCGGCCGTGGGGCTCATTCACCCGGCTCGAAGACGGGCCATCCTACAGGATCAAGCGGATCACTGTCCCGCCGAAACGCCGGCTCTCGCTGCAGATGCACCACCACCGGAGCGAGCACTGGGTGGTCGTGCACGGCACAGCGTTGGTCAGTATCGATGGAGCTCTGCGCCTGCTCCGGAAAGGGGAGAGCACTTTCGTCCCCATCGGCTCGGTCCACCGCCTGGAAAACCCCGGGCTCGTCCCGCTCGACATCATCGAAGTCCAGATCGGGGAGTATATAGGAGAGGACGACATCGTCCGGTTTGACGATGATTATAAAAGAATTGCAGAACACCTGGAATGAACAGGGAAACTCGGGCAGTGTTTAGCGTCCTGGAAATCCGTTCGTTTCCAGTCTTGTTTTGAATTACGGGGATAGGTCCCCGGGCCGTAATAAGCATCAGCGCCCCCGGACACTTCTGGTTTTGCGATCATCTCCGAAGCTATATCTACCTGTCAGATCATGCTTGTACGATGGGTATGACTGCAGGTAAGGGTATACTGCTGCTGCTGTCCCTGTTCGTGCTGTGCGGGACAGTCCAGGCGGTACAGGCTGGGGACACAACCTCCGGGGATCCGACAACGGCGAGCGAATGGTACGAGCTTGGCAATAAGTATGTGAACGAAGGCCGATATGACGGGGCACTCCATGCCTATGACATGGCGATTGAACTCGAACCTGATTTTGCGAGGGCCTACTTTGCCAGGGGGCAGGTGCTTGCCACCATCAACCGCCATTCCGATGCCATTTACGCCTACAGGGAGGCCATCGCTCTTGACCCGGAGCTTTCCCCTCTCATCAACATTTACCTGGCAACCTCGGCAAAGATAGTCTACCCGGACATCCCAAGCGGATCGCTGATCACCGGGTCCTGGGCTTCGGGGTGGAATTACCTGGCGATCGACAACCGACAGGGAACAACCGACCTGGTGGTGGCACTGGTCCCATCCGGATCGAAAGCGGCGTCTACGGCAGTCTACGTCAAAAAAGGATACTACCACTTCATGGAGGGCGTTGTACCATCGGGAACCTACACTTTTTACATCTCGTTTGGCAACCTGTGGAACGCCCGGGAGAAACGGTTCGAGGATAACGCCGGTTATCTCAGGTGGGCACCACCCCAGTACTTCCCCGGGACGCTGGGATATGGCTATACGATGACTTTTATCGGACCGGTCTACCCCGAATCATGGTTCGTCTATAACCTGAACCCTATACCCGGAACCGACTTTCCGAACCTGTGATCGGCATGGACAGTGACGACGTCAAGATGATCGAGGACAAGCTCTACCTTATCGAGTCCAATCTCCGGGCATTGCGGGAGTACCTGGATGAGCGGATCGATGAGGTTGAAGGACTCGAAGACGAGATCATGGCCATCGTGAGAAAGCAGAAATAATTCACCTTTTTACTATGGAAATCGCATACGCGATTTCCTATGAAAGCACCGCCGGCATTTTCATGCGTCGGACCTGTTGTGAACTGCACGATTCTTGTTTTCATTTTGTATACTTGTGTCACGGAGAGGATCATGTGATTTTTCCAAAAAAGGGCAATGGGAAGACCGGCTCCTGCCGCGAGGGGAAATCTCCAGTTTAACCGGCACACGGGATCGCACATACAGGGAGAAGGCTACCCGCGCCTGCTCGTAGACATAAGATTATGCCTCTGTAATCTCTTATGAAAAAAGAAAGAGGTAATGAAAACATGAACATACGAAAAATTGGCGTCGTCCTGCTGGCATTGTTGCTGGCAGGAATGGCGATGGTACCGATGGTGAGTGCCCAATCTGTAGATACATCATCGGTTCAGAAATCCGATAAGTATATGGAATGGGCCTATACTATGGAAGGTAAAGAAGTCCCGGTAAGTCTGATACTCGAGAAACGGAACCCAGAATACTGGGCCAACCTGACAAAGGAGGATAAACGAGCATTTTCAAATATAAAAACCAAAATCCCAGATTACCATACGTTTGACAAGCCCTCGGACAAACAATCAGTATCAGCTACTGCTTCTGGAAGTCCTGAGGGAAGTGACAAGTCAGCAGGATCCTTATCGGCAATTATTTACACAGCTGATGCAACAGGATTTACGGGAGCCATTCCTTTCGGCATTAACTTCTGGGCAAGCACGACAACCAACTATCCCTGCCCGTATTCGCTGGTCATCGCTGACCTGATGCGGTGGGATGGCTCGAAGTGGGTCCGTGCCGATGAAGCAACAGCAACCGGGTACTACACGACCTTCACTGAAGCATGGAAGAACAAATTCTTCCCTCAGTCAGGGTATTACCGGACCTACTCACAGCATTTTGGGAATTTCCCCCCGGGTGCGATTCCGCCAACCTGGACCCTTGCCTGGTGGTCAAACACCGTCTATTACTCATAATCCATATCCCATTTTTTTAATGCCGGAAAATGCTGGGATCCAGCCGGGCTGCCTTGTCAAAACAGGCTATTGCCTCTTGATCTTTTCCCATATTCCGCAGAGTGGTCCCTTTAGCATACCAGCAGACCGCGTTTCGCGGATCCAACTCCAGGCCCCTGTTGTAACTCTGGAGTGCAGTGTCGAACTGGCCAAAAGCGTTATTATAATACATCCCCCGAATACACCAAGCAGTTGCATTGAGTGGATCTGCGCTTACCATCTGATCGTAATAACTCTGGCTGGTATTGATCTCCTCAGCAAATTGAATATAGTTTTTTTCAACTATTGCGGAGTTTTGAGTTATACACCCGCAGATAAATAGAAAATTGGATAAAATAAGCATAAGAATAAAAATATATTTCATGTGAATTTTTCAGTCAGAATTCTATTAAACATTTCGATTATTTATTCGGGTGCCCAATACTCGACCAAAATATATTCCAGAACTGGTCTGATATAACCGACATTCGGCATTAATTTTTGAGTGAGTAATATTTTTCCACTGGTGGACCTAGCAAATGGACTATTTCATTTAATTCAGAAGCATAGTTAAGAATTCGACAAACCCGCATATTATTAACAATTTCGTCGATTTGCCTGACCCTCCGAAAAAGGAAATATAGCCATCTTGCGCTGGGCTTTCTGGTCGGCTTCTTGTATGGATCCCTGATCGTTGCATTCTTTTCAGCCAATTTATTTCTGAACTGCCACTCAGAGATTGAATAAACCATGAGACAGAGCACCATGATCATCGCGAGGGCGGCAATCCTGTTCTCATTTTCGAGATAGACTT
>JALHCK010000047.1 GCA_022841205.1 Methanomicrobiales archaeon
CTGACAATTACCCACACATGCCCCCATAGCTATGGTCCATGTCTGAGGTGGGGGAGGAGGATGCGATAGACGGCAACGCCGGATTCAAGGCGTTGGAGTCCTCGCCAAAGAGTTGTAGTACCGGGTTCGCCGTCGTTTTTCCTGCCAAGAAAGCCGCCCAGGCGCGCCAACATCCGGACTGCTTCGCGCATGGTTGGCTCTTTGACGGGCAGGTTTGTTGTTTTGTTTACCAATATGTAAAGGGCCTTCCATTCGGCCTCATGAAAGAAAATTGTACAGGGATGATCTGGAACTTCACGTCCGAGTTTAGTCAAATGGTAAATGCGCCACGCAACTACCATATCGATGGCAAGGCAGGGCTCAAGGCTATCCGTGCTGTCAAACCATCTGTCCTCGATTCTGCATCCGCTCTTGAGCGTTCGGTGATAAACCTCGATGCCCCAGCGTTTTGCATACCAGGCAAGTCGTTCACATGCATCCTCAAGAGTATGGACTTCCACGGTGGTCAAGAGCATCCATTCCAAGGGAGATGTGACCCGCTGAGGATAGTCGATTTCTCGGGCATAGACCATCCAGACCTTTACGGGAGGATACTTCTTGCCTTTCGGGGGCTTGAGTGTCACCGGAGCATGGCGGATTTCGAGTTTGGCTTCACGAGCCAACTGGCAGCCTTTGCGCGGGATATGGACCACCTGCTTACCCGCAACGGGCTGCTTGGCCATTTCCTTCCAAAGGAAATCCGCTTCGGTTTTTCGGTCCCGAGTTCGCTCACAACGCACCAGGAGCCTTGGTCCATCAGGATTTTTCATAGCCTCCAAAAACAGCTCATAAATGTCGGATTCCCGATCCCCCACACTAACCAATACGGTGTCGGGACAGACCTTTTGGACCTCACAGGCCGCCCGGTAGCTCTTGAGCCATTTCATGCTCTCCTTCTGCTCAATGGGCGTCTGCTTCCTGCGTTCCTTCTTTCCTCTATCCTGAGGGTCCCGCGCCCAGCATTGCACATCGAGAAGTCCAAGAGGGGTCCCGTCCTTAGTAAACGCCATCGTGTCATGGACAAGCAACCCTATTGCAGCATCCTTCGTATGGCCGGTTGGACCCAGCCCCTCCATGCCTCTATGGCCTGTATAGTCCACACTGGTCGTATCCTGGACGGCCAGAACAACATCGCAGGGCTTGATACGCTCGATGGTCGATTCCAGGTGAGCGCTAAGCACTTCGTTCATGCTCACTCGCTTATTTTCAAAAAAACGATATGCAGCCTTGGACTTCGCATGCGTCCCACAAGCTTGGGGGATGGGTGCCTGAGGCTGGCTGTAAAAGTCCCTGGTCAATTGGAAGAGCCGTCTGTTAAGGCGCAGATCATAGAATTGTGCTGTGCCAAGTTCCTCTTCCACCCAGTCAGCAGGCTCATCAATGACGCTCGTTCTTTGCCCCAGTCCAATGCTTGGCTCTGTGCGCAAAATCTCTTGCCAGTCTTTGTGCAAGGGGTAAAGAAAAATCTCCTTGGGTCCGCTATTGTCGCGCTCGTTGGCCCTACGGCCGCTCGTCTTCCCGACATGTATCCAGTTGGCTGCACGGTAACAGGTCCCCGAAAACCGTTGCGGATCGACAAATGTCTCCAGTATAACCGGTTCGACGCCATAACGGATCATCCAGTCCTGAGCAATACGCTTAGCGCATTGGCTCAGCACGTGCGAGGCCAGATTATGCACGTCAATAGCAGGTATAATCAAGAAGCGGCTATTGCACACGACCCGTTGAAGGTTGGCCCTTCGAGCTCCTTCAGTCCATCCTATGAACTTGTCTCGCTCTATGAGCGCCCAGGCTGCGCTGCTGAAACCCATGGCGCCAATGCAACCGTAGGCCGAACTGTGAATCAAATACCTGATCTGGGCCCCCACCAGAGGACCACTTCCAAGGTAATGATGTTCGTCCATGAGGCTTCTCCAAGTCATGGACGCCTTACCGTCACTGCTTGTGACCATCTCAATGTCAATACGCCCCATATCGGTGAGACTACACGCGATACTGGGAACTTTGGGCGGGCAAGTCTGCCGACTTTTCAATGGACCCTCAACCCTGCAGCCCCATTCGGAATGCGGAAGATCGACGAGACCTTTGCTGTCCAAAACGGTCAAGGCCTTGCGGCAGGCCGCTTCCTTGTGCCTGCCGCTGAGCGCAATCCACCCGTTCCATTCGCAGACCTGACGAGCCAAAGACCGTCTCGAAATAGAGGGCGTCTCGTCAACTGTCCGGCGAATTCGATGGATCGTAGCATGATTGAATTCAAGGCCACATATTCGCATCACCTCAACATTGCCACAGAAAAGCGGCGGGGTCAAGTGTGTCCGCAGCAATTAATGCATTTTTTCCACCCTCCCCCAGATTCCCCGACCATGGGGGCAGGTGTGGGTAATTGTCAG
>JALHCK010000019.1 GCA_022841205.1 Methanomicrobiales archaeon
TTCAAAAACCAGGTGATGAGATGCTTCATTCCCTCGTCGTTATCGGTAAGATAATGAAGTACGACTTCCTTTAGATTCATGCCCTGTATTCTCCTTTGTACAATTCTAGGTTGGATACAGGGGTTCTTTTGAATTTACATCACTTCGTGTACACTACCTTGGCAACTGCCGCCGATGGGAAACAGTACCGGACAAAGTATTATAATATCGACATGATCCTCGCCATCGGTTAACGGGTCCGTTCCCACCGGGGACCCAATTCCGACGAGTCTGAATTACCATTACCTCCTGAGCCGGTTGGAAGCAGAAATGCGACCATGAGACACTTGATCGCATTTATGCCAGGGTATGACCTTACAAATTTTTTTGCCGGGTTATAATCCTACAAAAAATAAGTTTACGATGGAGTATAACCATCCACTATCTCGTAGTATTGCATTATTTTCGCCCATCATGGTTATTGGCCTGACAGCCGCAACTTACCGGAATTGCCCTCCGGTGATTTATTCCAAATTTTTCATGGAAGAAAGTAAGATCCCCGTTTTTAATTGAATGTAAATTCTGACAACAGAATAAAAAGACCTTTGACTTCATCAGCATCTCTTTAACCATTGAATCGAATTTGCGATTGAAAATGAAAAAAGGTAATGAAATAATATTCAGTAATATGTATCCCAACCAGCACCAATAGAATGAAATTACGTTTATTAGTGTTGACTCGAAATTTTTGTAAAATATATAAAACGAATATACGTAACGCATATGTACAAGAAGCTCGTTTGGCGTTCTTGCAACATCTGCTCCTTTGTGCACCAGTTTTGCTGAAGGAGTAATATACAAGCCTCCCCGAAAGGCTTTATAAATACGAAACGAAAAATCGAGATCTTCTTTTAAAGAATACCTTCTTAAATTCTCATCAAATTGAAATAACTTGAAAATTGTTTTCCGGTAAGCCTGATTTGACCCGGCGAGCCATTCACATTTCGAAATCTTTGTAACAATTGTCGGATAAGATGCATTTGTTGATTTTAATACCTTACAACTGTTTTTTTCATTGTAGTGAAGCAAAAAAATCTTGTTTAAATTTGCCTGGATTTTTGAAACAGTGGGTACATTGGTAATATGACCCTGAACACCTATTGCGTCAGGGAAATTATTAAAGACCGATAGAATTTCCCTGGTGTAATCAGCGTTTAAAGCTACATCGTCATCTAAAAATAAGATTATTGATCCCTGCGAATGTTTTACACCCAGATTGCGTGCAATAGCCGAACTTCTGCTTTTATCATTTCTTATATAGAACAGGTTTATTTTATTCTCCAAAAAATCCGGCTTTCTTTTTTCTATTATATTTTTTACATCCTCACTATCGCTATCATCAACAACAATAACTTCCCCGGGTAAAAAAACCTGTTGAATAATCGATGTTAATGTTTCATTTAATTCATCCGGCCTGTTATATGTAGGAATAATTATCGACAATTCCATAAAAATCAATCAACCCATGTGAACTGACATCCCTGTTTTATATTCCCTGGCCATCGAACCCAATCGGATAGTGTTCACCCGTCTCTGGGTTGACATATTCACAAGCAGGTGTACCATCACAACCACAATAAACCATAGCCCGAAAGAAAGGCCCTGAAGGAGTCGCAGGCGGATAGGACCTGGTTACAGTCAACCAGGCAAGATGTTCTGGAGATGATGCCGTCCGGGGGGTGAATAACTATTTTCCCGGCGGTATGTCTGCCATTTACCCCGGGATGGAAGAATTAATCAGCCGTGGCTTCGAAAATTTTCAACAGAACACTTAAGAGGAGATTTCAGATGAAACCGATTGCAATCATTCTCTGCGCACTCTGCTTCACCGTGACTGGTGTCGGGTGGGTCAGTGGAGAAGACACGTCTTCCAACGCTGTGACCATGGAATTGAACCCCATCCCGCCGGAAGGGATGGCATACCGCGATCGAATCGGCGGAGACACAGGTTACTTCTCCATAAGTTCGGCCCCAAGCGGAGCCGACGTCATCTTCGATGGGAGATTCCTCGGGGAGACCCCGGTGACCACCGAGGTGTACTCGACCGGGTCTCCCTCCCATTCCATCACCATCAGCATGTATGGGTACAACACCTGGACCAGGACTTACAATCAGAACCCGTCTCCGGGCCAGACAATTTTTGTGAACGCGAACCTGGAGCCCATTGTCCAGACCGGGACTATCGATGTGAGTTCCTCGCCATCCGGGGCCATCGCAAGGCTCGATGGGGGCATGACCATAACAACTCCCGGGACATTCAGGTATGTTTCGCCCGGGTACCACACGGTCGAGATCTCCAGGGCAGGATACTATCCCTACAGCACCTCCGTCACCGTCGGTCCCGGGGGAGTCTCCAGCGTGAGCGCTTCGCTCTCGCCCATGCAGACCACGGGAACACTCCGGGTCACTTCGTCACCATCCGGGGCAGAGGTTAGTGTCGACGGGATCTATCGCGGCTATACCCCGCTCACTGTCGGTTCCCTTGGTTCCGGCAGGCACACATTAAGCCTTTACCTCTCGGGATACCAGGACTATTCCCGTAACGTGGAGATCACGTCAGGGAGCGAGACCTACGTCTCTGCCTCCCTGACCCCGGTATACCAGCCCACCACGGGCGACATCATTGTGAGCTCGGTCCCCGATGGCGCTTCCATCTTCCTTGACGGGAACTACCGCGGGAAAACCTTCCAGGGAAATCCGTTCGACATTACCGGGGTCGTGCCCGGCACTCATACCGTTGCGTTGCTGAAGGGCGGATACCAGGACTACACCACCACTGTTGCGGTGTCTGCGGGGAAGTTCTCGACGGTCTCGGTATCGCTCACCCCTGGGTCTGTGCCCTCCAACAAAGGCGATATCACGGTCCAGTCATCTCCCTCCGGGGCTGATGTCTACCTCGACAACCTGTACAAGGGGTTCACCCCCCTCACCATTGATGAAGTCCCTGCCGGGTCCCATGTAGTCACGTTCAAGATGCCAGGTTATTCCGATGCGCAATATACCGTCCAGGTCGCCTCCGATAAGACGACCCCGGTCATGGGGCTGCTTACGCTGGTTCCAACCGCGGCTCCCACAAGTTCGCCTCTCTCAACGGTCATAGTGGCTGGCGCCTTGGCGATCCCAGGTATCCTGTTCCTCGGAAGAAGGAGATAGGGATCCTTTTTTTTTCCTATTGGTCGATTATTACTCGGTGAACCCGTGTACGAACAGGACCGACCTGAAGATCAGCTATGTTACAGATGTCGACGGGACATGGATGATCGGTGCCGGCAACTATATCGAACCGGGGTCGCAGGTGCTGCGGGGGTGAGGAGCATAATCTGTGTGATGCGGTTTTCCCACGTTTCCCGGATTTTTAGCATTTACAAGCACCTCTTTTCCTCCCCGTCTTTTCCGGGCATTACGATGCCATTACCCATTAATAGAACTGGAAGTACAAACCCTGCTAACAACAAGGTGGCGGGATATGCCGCCACCAAGCCTTCTATCTGTATGCCCCACGATTGGCCGTCGTGAGACAATCATACACATCGTGAAGGTAAAAAGACCGAGCGGGAACCGTTAGCTCCTCACCCCGCCCCTCCAACCCCCGACCCCTTCATCAGGCCGTACTCGATCTCGTAGAACCCGCCCCCACGGTCGTTGAAGGTCAGGAAGTAGTGGAGGAGCTGCTGGCTCTCTGCAGCCTCGATCTGCCTGAGAAGTTCTCCCTGGTCCAGTGCATCGTGCCCGGAAAGGACCCATCGCCGGGTCTCATCAGCCATCTTCCAGGAACGGGCCGGGACCGTCTCGGGCGGCGTGGTGACCGAATCGTCCTTCGGGTCGTAGAAGGCGATCACCTGCCGGGTCTCATTCTTCGCTTCGATCTTCTGGTGGCGTTGCCAGTAGGCGATGACGGCCACCACGATGGCGATCAGCATCTCGAAAATCTGTATCAGGTCTTCTTCCATGATAGCACCCCGCGGGGAGGGTGGTTTCCGAGAAGGATGGGGGTGGAGCGGGATTCACCGCTTCCACCGGTCATGGTCCATCCCGTCGTGCATCCCGACGATGATCCTGATCATGACGAAGAGCATGGTCAGGCTCCCGAGAAGGATGCCGAGGACGAACATGAATCCTTCATCCATGATCCTCCCTCCTCCGCCAGATCAGCGATCAGGCGAGTTCGGGCTTCGTGTCAGCCCAGGTCTCGATGGCCGCAAGGATTGCGTCATCTGAGTACGACGTGACCCGGACCTGTTCACGGCCAAAGGTCACGTAGTAGATCTCGCCGTTTGCATCGTGGCACTTGAGCGTTGCCGAGAAGGTGTCCTTGTCGGAGACGTGGACGGCATCGCCGCCAATGGCCGTGGCAAGTGCTTCATCGGCGGAAATCGCCAGTAAAGCGGCATTGAACCCCGCCACGCTGGATGCACGGGCCGTGACCGACCCGACGGTCCTGGCCTCGTTGTTCTCATACTCGATCCGTGCGGTGTACCCTTCACGGCTCTTTGCTACCGGGCTCTGTGGGACCCCGGCGACATCGTATGCGGTACAGCTCCACGGGTTGCCGGAGATTACCCCGGAGACGAGGGTGTTGAACGCTGCGATGTCTTCAATCGGCGAGGCGAGCTCGCGGACTGCGGTCTTGGTGATACTCTGCTGGACAAAGTCTCCCATGGTTTTTCTCCTGCCCTTTTCAGGGCAATCTGCAGGTAAAACAGGGAATTATTTATATTTTTACCCGGGGTGGCGATCGGGGACTGTATAGAGGCGGAATCAGAAAAAGGAGCGGTTTGATGAGCACCGGCAAAATTATCAGGGGATCCGGGTCCCGCTGTTTTGAAGGACTGCAGGTCAGCACCGGTCTATGTTCGAGGGAGCATGATCCCTGTCGGGTTCTGATGTATGATAACTATTCCACTCCTTTTCCTGCACCTTTCCTCTTCCTGGAAGGAACTCTCTGGAGATTTGACTTTTCGTTGAAGATGAACATGTATTCCCTTCCACGCTTCTCCCGGATGATGTATCCCAGCTCTTCAAGCCGTAAGAGATCGGTTCGTGCCGTCTGGTATACTGTATTATACACCTGCATAACCTGGCGGATGGTGAAATACTCATCAGGATGCTCCATCATCTCACGGAGGATGTTTGCCTGGCGGGGGTTGATCTCCTTGATCTCCCTGGTAATAGCTCTGGTCGCCTTCCGGACTGCCTGTTGTCTCTCAATATAGGCAAGGAGATCGGTCAACGCCTCATCGATGCAGGACAGGTTATACTGGAGAAAATACGTCACGTCAGATTCATCATATTCGGTATGGAGATATGCCAGGGGGTATTTCTTTTTCGACCGCAGGATAACCCGGGAGATAGGCATGTATTCAAAGAGCCAGTACCCCTGCGAAAGTACGTACCAGTAGAAGATGCTCCTTGCGGTACGGCCGTTGCCATCATTGAACGGGTGAAGGTACCCGATGAGGTAATGCAGAATAATCCCTTTGATGATCGGATGGATGAATGTCTCATCACCCGTTTTGATCCCTGCAGCATCGCTATTTGCAAAGGCACAGAGCTCCTCGATGAACCCCTCGATCCCGGAAAAATCCGGGGGTGTGTGGTACACAAGACCGGTATTAGGATCAACTACCACAACTTCATTCGTCGTCCGGAAATGTCCGGCATACTCATCATTGACAGTCCCTTTTGTCACGGTCCTGTGAACATCAAGGATGAACCCCGGGGAGAGGGCCTCGTCCTTCTTTTCCCGGATCAGCCTCATCGTCTCATAGTTGTTCAGGACCATCCGCTCAGCATTGTTCTTCGGCTTCTTCCCTTTCTGCAGCATCTCCTTGGCAGATTTCCGGGTGGTTGCCGCCCCCTCCAGCATACTTGAGGCTATGGCTTCTTCCATGAGCGAATTGATGATGTAGGACTCTTCCAGCGTAACCGTCCTGTCATGGATGCGTAATGTCCCGGACAGATACCTGTCGATGGTATGGAGGGTTCTGACAATCCCGGGGATAAACGAGTAGGTGAGGGGAAGATGCCTGAACGGGACGTGTTCATACCGCAATACCCGGAGCAGTTTCATGACAGCCCAGGTTGCTGTTCTTCGTTCCGGGTCAGGTATCCTGTACTTCAGTTCGTCCCAGGGGAGATAGCGGCGGTTATATTCAGCAACTTCTTTCTGAAGCCTGGGATCTTTTGTAAAAGCTGCGTTCTCTGCTGTGAGCGCCTTGTTCCAATCGGGAGGGGGTCGTTCGGGTAGTTTTTGCATAGCGTTTCCAGCACTAACTACTAATTTAGTATATTTTAGTAGTTATTAGTTATGATGGCTGCACCTTTGCTCCAGCGCCGGACCAACTACTAATTTGTTATACTTTAGTAGTTTTTGGTAGTTGCCTGAAACGAAATACGCCATTATTCAATACCACGCCGGCGCAGAACTTCGTCTTGGTGAAATGCGAATAGCCCTTTGCAACCTGTGTGCGGGCAGGCATCAGATCTCTTATTGTATCAGGGCTGAGCGGCTGATCTTCTTCCTCTTTAACCCACTCCCCCACTTACCATTCAGAGAACCGCTGTAAATCGACCTTTTTATCAAAACCCAAAGAAATAACAAGCCCGAGTAAAAGTACATTCAGACAAACCGTCTTTTTGTAGTGTACACGAAGTGATGTAAATTAAAAAGAACCCCTGTATCCAACCTGGATTGAGCAAACAGGCTGGAGAGACCGAGAGGGAGAAATACGGATCAGAATCAGATGACTTGATGCAAAACGATGGCATAAAATTGGTTTTTCAGACAGGTGTTACCAGGATATATCGTGTTGTCTGAATGGAAGCTGGCAGTTCACTCATGAAAGGCCGGGAATAATCGTGTAACTACTCTTTTTGTTTATGATATCCGCAGAGCCAACACCGATCCCAGGAAACGCGACGGTCTTACCCCGGCCCCACCTGTTCCCTCCCGACAAACAACGGTGCCTTCCGCTGCTCCCCGGCAAGCACCCTTGCAACCGACCGGAGCGGTGTCGTGTAATGGAACGGCCCGATCGAGAAGTTCACCGCTTTACCCGAGGCCGACAGGCGTGCGGTCCCGGCCTCCCCGTCGCCCTCGAGCAGGCAGACCTGTCGCACATCGCCGTCAAGCACGGCCAGGACACCGGCAAGGGGGATACGAAACCCCCGGCTGTCCAGGTCGGACCTGATCACCAGGTCCCCACCCCTGGTATAGAGCCGCCCGGCCTTCTCAAACGGCGGTTCGGAATACCCGGCGATCGTCCAGGTCATCCGGCCACCTTCCCGTGCTCCTGCTGTGAGGCGATCCGCTGGTAGCAGGCCTCGCAGAGTTTTATCCCGCTGGACCGGTCGATATAGACAGCATCATCGAGCCTGCAGACGGTGCACCGGCAGAATACGCTGGAAAGCCGCTCCATCCGGGCCGGGTCAACGGTCCCGGGCAGGACGGTGGCCGACTGCTGGACCCTTTTCCGGGCGCTGGCATAGCACTCCTTGCAGACCTGGTATGGCTGCCACTGGTCCTTCGGACGGCTCTTTCGCCCGGGCGTCAGTTTCTCGACATAGTGGGTCCACGGGCTGCCACACAACCGGCAGTAGGTGCGGTCCGGGACATCGAGCGGCTTGTAGTCTTCCGGCCTGATACGGGTTCCAGTGGATGGAGGAGCGACCGGCCCGGCTTTCCCGCAGCATTGCTGCATTCCTTCAGCAGGGCGGTCATTTTCCAGGGGATGAAACGGAAGGCTGTTCCCGGCTGGGTTGTGAAACGAAGGATTCTCCCCGGACTTCCCGATCGTGTCACCCGGGACATCGAGCGGCTTGTAGTCCTCCGGCCTGATACGTGTTCCAGTGGATGGAGGAGCGACCGGCCCGGGTTTCATGCAGCATTGCTGCATTCCTTCAGCAGGGCGGTCATTTTCCAGGGGATTAAACGGAAGGCTGTTCCCGGCTGGGTTGTGAAACGAAGGATTCTCCCCGGACTTCCCGATCGTGTCCCCCGGGACATCGAGCGGCTTGTAGTCCTCCGGGCCGATACATGTTCCAGTGGATGGAGGAGCGACCGGCCCGGCTTTCCCGCAGCATTGCTGCATTCCTTCAGCAGGGCGGTCATTTTCCAGGGGATTAAACGGAGGGTTATTTCCGGCTGGATTGTGAAACGAAAGCTTTTCCCCGGACTTCCCGATCGTGTCCCCTGGAATTTCAGCATTTTCCGGTTCACACAGGCAGCGTGTGCCGGGACGACCTGCCGGATCATCGTTCTGTGTATCCCGGGATTTGCTGGGGGATTGGTCTGACCTTAGATAAATATCTTTATTATAAGTATTATTTTCCGGATCGGAGCCCGCAGGCTGGTTTTCGAATTGTGCAGCAGGTTCCAGGGGATTGCTGGGGGACTGCTGGAATTCCAGGGGATTGTCCGGGTCATCATCAAGCCATATCCCGCCACCCTGGGACCATGACCTGAAGAGATCCTGGTCGAAGGTATAGGCATTGGTCCGCCTCCGCATCGATGGCCACCCCGCTTCGCCATCGGAAACTACGGTCCGGTCGCAAAACGAGATGGCCGGGCACTTCTCAAGA
Organism: Methanomicrobiales archaeon; assembly: GCA_022841205.1. Classification (GTDB taxonomy): domain Archaea; phylum Halobacteriota; class Methanomicrobia; order Methanomicrobiales; family Methanospirillaceae; genus UBA9949. The sequence continues at coordinate 8,620 of JALHCK010000019.1, forward strand.
AGGCCGGAATAGATGCACCCCCGGCTCTCGTACCCGTGGATGAGACGGTGCAGGGAACTGCTGCTCCACCCGGTCAGCTTCTGGAGCTGGGGGATGGTGAACTCTTCCTGGTTGTTCCTGGATATGATATCGATCAGCTCCGACTCTTTACGGGTGAGCTTCGTCTCCTGTCCCCCGGCAATGCCGTTCAGGAGCCTGTAGAGCCGGACCGCTTCCCGGAAGTCTTCGACCGTGGCCGTGAGGCAGGGGGTCTTTCCACAGGTGGCCTGTTCCCGCTGCATGAACCGAAGCACGGTATTTGCCTTGATCAGGTCAAGGAGCATCTCGGGGTTTCTCCGGTTCGAATGGGCCACAAACCGGATCCTCGTGGCAAAAGGGATGATGACATGGTACATCTGCCTGCCGATGATCTCCCAGATAGCCTGGCAGGCCAGGACTCCGGGCCGCTCCCCCTCGTGGCCGCCCGGGGGAGTCTGGTCCCGCTCGAGGACCCGGGCCAGCACGCGGTCGTCCTGCCCGGCAGATTCATCGATCCAGCAGGTGAGCATCCGGTTGAAGACCTGGTCGTCCCCTGCTCCTTCAACTTTTGCCACCCACCAGATGCACCGTTCGGGGATGGTGCAGACCTGCCCTCTCCGGTCCTTGCTGACCGTCCGGTACAGGAACGGTTCGCGAAAGGAGGTGGTGACCCCTTTCAGGATCTCGGCCATGTCGTCCGAGAGCATGGTGTCGTCGAGCACGATCGCCGAGCCGGGTTGCAGGTCTTCCACGTAAAAGAGGGCCTTGTTGCTCATCCTCCCGGCCAGCCGGTACCGTTCCGGGACCTGCTGGAGGAGCGTGGTGAAGGCGTGGCTCTTTCCTTTTCCGCTCTCCCCGGTAACGGAGACGTGGAGCCCGTTTGTGTTTGCGACCGACCGCGAGGCAAGGGAGAGGATGAGGCATTCGGCCGGGACTTCATCGCCAACATGGTCGAGGGCAAAGGTGCGAAGCATGAACTGTTTTGGGTCGCCGTGCTGCAATACTTCGAGGGCAGCGGTTCTGGAGGGGATCTCGTCAGGGGCGAGGGTAAGGGAGACCGGGGGCCCCCCGGTCCCGGCTGGTCCCTGCAGGTGTCCTTCACGGCGGGTGTGTCCTGGTCCGTCCGGTCGTCCTCTCTCCTGTCCCTCGTACTTCTCCCTGAGTTCCGTCCACCGTTGCGACCCGCCTCCGCAGGAGGTGTGCTGGCAGCCGGCGTGGATGGCGCCGTTTCCAAACTGGATGGCAAACGCTCCGTCGCGATGGGCTCCGGAGAACGGGCACTGTTCCAGGACATACAGTGTGCCGCCCTGCCAGGGTTTCTTCCGGGAAACCCCGATCCCGTGGTCGTGGAGCCATGCGCCAAGCTCGGTGCGGCTGCCGGTCCGGGTAGCTGGGCCGGGCGGTGCGGACGGAAGTGTCGAGGCGAGCTCTTCGAGAAGGCCGATGCTCACGGTCTCGAGCGTGGCCGGGACCGAGAGGACTTTTGACCTCCGGTGGGGCCGGTCAGCGGTGTTGTCCCCCTTCCGGCTCATGGTGCCGTAGAGCTTCCAGATCCGGGCGGCGTTGTGGTTCGCCGTGTCAATCGCCGTTGTGCCGTCATCGGAGAGGGCGGCAAGCACCACGAGGCACTGCCTGACGAGGTCCCGTGAATGGTCATCGTTTGGGAGGTCGATTCGGTAGAGGAGGTGGGCGCCGTTCCCCGAGTCGGCGATGACCGGGGCCGGCCATCCCCGGGATTGCAGCAGGCCGGCCACCCGGGCAGCGGTATCGATTGCTGCCTGGTGTTCCCGGTCGGTTGACGAGACTCCGGAGGGCCGGGCCGGGTCGATGTCGATTGGAAACCAGCGACGGCGAAGGATGTCGGAATCAGCGGTGGTGGCATCTTTTTTGCCAAGCCGGGTCTTGATCCGGTTCGCCCGCCGGGAGAACAGTGCCGGGTTCACTTCGTTCAGGGTGACGTAGATCCCCTGGATACCAGGGAGGCCGTCCAGTGTGTCTACAGCGGTGGCGAGCATCCCGGGGCAGTTGTAGTACCCGCTCCCGGTGCCGTCCTCGGCGATCACCCGGACCTCGGCAACCGAGCCGGGAGGGCAGAGGAGGCCTGCAGCTTCAAGGGTCTCGCGGCTCATGGATTGTCGCCTCCCGGTATCTCCCGTCCGGTGGATATCCTCCTGATGGGCATGATCTCCGGTGGGGGTTCGGCCATCGTGGCCGGCGACGGGTCCCAGTGCTGGTCGCAGGCCTCCCGGCCATGCCGTGCTCCGGGGTGTTCCGAAGAACAGGTCTCATGGCTCATCTGTGCTCCGCGGTGTTCCGCCCCGGGGGTTTCCCGGCCCGGCCACGCTCCGGTGCCAGGTGCCAGGTTCTCCGGAAAGGGGGCTTTCCGGCCATCGATGAGCCTGCAGTACCAGGAGGTATCGTCCCCGGGCCGGTGGCGGGAAGCAGCGGCACAGTTCCTGCCCTGGCAGAGGATCATGCCCCTGGCGTCCGACATGATGGGACAGATCTTTCGCACCGACATGCGGCCGTCTTCCTTTTCAGTCCACATGGCTCTCAACCTCCGTGATCCCGCCGGGGTGAACTTCGAAGATGTGCCAGTCTCCTGCCCATACGTGGACCCACAGCTCCGCCGACAGCATGTCGTGCCGGGATATCTTCTGCAGGGCCCGGACATCGCCGGCCCAGAGGCTGAACACGTCGGCAGGCCCGGTGATCTTCTGCCGGGTCCGTCTCACCTGCACGAAGAGCAGGCGGGGGATTTTGTCACGCCAGGCCACGAGGTGCACCGCCGGGGTGTAACGCATGGTCCGAAGGACGTCGTATCCATTCCTGCGAAGGATGTGGCAGGCCAGGACTTCCACGGCGCGGCCCCGCTGGCGGTAGGGGGAAGGGGTCGTCCTGGGGCGCTCATGGGTCCTCATCGGGCACCGTCTCCTCGCGGTCCGGGTTGGCCGTGCACTTTGGGTCCGGGCAGGTGCCACCGCCGGGAAGGGTGCAGTAAAGCTCGGTCCACTTCCCGTTTTTCCGGGTGGAAAAGTGCGGACACCGTTTTGCTTTCTTTCCGGCCATCAGGCCATCCCCCCTGTCTTGCGAGTGAGAAGGTTTTTTGCCTCCAAAAAAGAGGAGCTTATGGGTTCCCTCTCTGTTCGGGCTGTGGTTGGCGTGAACTTGGCGGGGGAGCCCGTTATTCTGCACATGCTGTTGCCTCCCTGCTCGTGATGGATGGGTATTTTCCTCCGGCGGACTGGTCTCGGTCTCTGTCCTGGGACGTGTTCCCGGGACGCTCATTGCCGGGCATTTGTGCTGGGTGGACCGGGTCGCCGGGAGACGGGTTTCTGGTGATCCCTGCTCCCCTGTGCATTTGTCCCGGGTGGTTCCGGTCTCCATGGAGCGGTCTTCCGGAGTGCTGGTGGATGAGTCCTGGCCCTTTGCATGTCGGTGCTGGCCGGGCTCGCCCGCCGGAAACATGGTCCCGGCACAACTGTTCTTTCAGAAACGGTTCACGATGCGGGGTTTTTGCCCCACAATTCCTGTTGTTCAAAACTTTTTCTTTCATGTCTGCTTTCCCGTATGTGACCGGGAAGAGGGAAGAAAGGGTATTTCTGGTCACATACAAAGGAAAAAAGACTGATTCTGCCTTTTAAAATTTTTGATTGGCGGGGTTATATCATTCACTGGATGTGTTGCCAGGGAGGTTGTGGGAGTCCTGGGAGGAAACTTATAAAAAGCCGGCGAGCGGGGCTGGAATCGGGGACGGAGAATTTTAAGGATGTTTTTATGCATCGCTGACAGGAATATTCACCGATGCGATTAACACGGTTGCAGAGAGCGCAGGAAAGGGGGGGTGAGAATTTCCATGGTGGAGGCGGGGGAGTGCTCGCACGGCGCTGTTGGGATTTCAAATCCACGCACCCGCACGGGGTGGGACTGCGTGGTCCTGGCGGGCCTTTCCGGGTCCGCAGATTTCAATCCACGCACCCGCACGGGGTGCGACAGGACAGACGTGAGGGCCGTGCGGGAGGAGGTGGATATTTCAATCCACGCACCCGCACGGGGTGCGACCCGGCCAGATCAGGGCCGCTGCGGTCACCGAGGGATTTCAATCCACGCACCCGCACGGGGTGCGACCGCACGGGGTGCGACATACCGTGCCTTCGGAGAGGGTTTTGTTAAGGGTATTTCAATCCACGCACCCGCACGGGGTGCGACCTAATAGCCCTTACTGCGGTCCTGTCGGCGTGGTCGGTATTTCAATCCACGCACCCGCACGGGGTGCGACGCTAAAGCAACGTGGCACCTGTTTGATTACTTGCATTTCAATCCACGCACCCGCACGGGGTGCGACAATTTTGGCAACGTGATGGAATTTCATTTACACCATTTCAATCCACGCACCCGCACGGGGTGCGACATTCATCTGAACGGTGAAGGTTAATCTATCTGATATTTCAATCCACGCACCCGCACGGGGTGCGACTACACTTAAATATGGTGTATTACGGGGGGAGCAAGAATTTCAATCCACGCACCCGCACGGGGTGCGACGATCGGGCATGGGAGGCGACCCCACGGGTGATCTCATTTCAATCCACGCACCCGCACGGGGTGCGACGATCGACCCGGTCAAGGTCCAGGAACATCTTGGTATTTCAATCCACGCACCCGCACGGGGTGCGACGTGTCCGGCATTTGAGATGCTCTCATACGTCTGATTTCAATCCACGCACCCGCACGGGGTGCGACTGTTGACGGCGACAAATTGGGGGCTTGGAAGTACATTTCAATCCACGCACCCGCACGGGGTGCGACGTAAATGGTCTGAAACTGCATCTCTTGCCCTGGAATTTCAATCCACGCACCCGCACGGGGTGCGACGGAAGCACTTGCCACCCTGGAGGGACAGCTCCAGATTTCAATCCACGCACCCGCACGGGGTGCGACGGAGAGTGGGGGGTGCCAGGTCACACCTTCCTCCCATTTCAATCCACGCACCCGCACGGGGTGCGACCGGGTAACTAGGATTCGTATATCCTGTTCTTCACAATTTCAATCCACGCACCCGCACGGGGTGCGACGTGGTATCGTCGTTTAGTTTATCCAGGATCGCCTGATTTCAATCCACGCACCCGCACGGGGTGCGACCGTGATCTTCTCACTGCATGGGGTGTGCCATTTGATTTCAATCCACGCACCCGCACGGGGTGCGACAGCCAGATGTCCTCGTTCCACCGATATATCTGAAATTTCAATCCACGCACCCGCACGGGGTGCGACGGAGAACTTCTCCGATTGATTTTATTGATTGTTTATTTCAATCCACGCACCCGCACGGGGTGCGACACATATGAGACATCGCCGTCTGTCGGAATTGATTCATTTCAATCCACGCACCCGCACGGGGTGCGACAGCTGGAATTTCCAAGCCTTTTCTCATTTCAATCCACGCACCCGCACGGGGTGCGACTCACGTCCCCCCAGATGAGGTTCGGTTCAAGCTTCTCATTTCAATCCACGCACCCGCACGGGGTGCGACAAGGTACGAGGCGATCCTCAAAAAGATGACCAGATTTCAATCCACGCACCCGCACGGGGTGCGACGCTACTAGCTGAGAGAGAGAGAGAGAGAGTACATTTCAATCCACGCACCCGCACGGGGTGCGACCCCGAAGTAATTATTAATCCGGATATCCCTTCGAAATTTCAATCCACGCACCCGCACGGGGTGCGACTACTCTTCGCTCCCCCGGTTTCTTCCGGAGTATCATTTCAATCCACGCACCCGCACGGGGTGCGACCCCCTGGTGCGATACGAGTTATTCCTGGGAAGATATTTCAATCCACGCACCCGCACGGGGTGCGACCCTTCCGCCTCGGAGAGTAATCCGCCCTCTTCATCATTTCAATCCACGCACCCGCACGGGGTGCGACATGAATTGAGGTGATTAGGATTCGAGGGCATTGAATTTCAATCCACGCACCCGCACGGGGTGCGACTTCGTTCCAGTATGGATTAATCGATTCATGATATTTCAATCCACGCACCCGCACGGGGTGCGACCCTCACCCGATGATAATAGTTATTATCCCAGCTCCATTTCAATCCACGCACCCGCACGGGGTGCGACCCGGTGTCAGTGGAACCCTGAAGATGAACATGAATTTCAATCCACGCACCCGCACGGGGTGCGACCTGCACGGGGGAGGATTCCGATACCATCGCACAGAATTTCAATCCACGCACCCGCACGGGGTGCGACCTCGTATGGACCGGGGGAGAACCACTCCTCCAAATTTCAATCCACGCACCCGCACGGGGTGCGACATGATATGCCATATGGATCACCTGGGAGGCTTCTATTTCAATCCACGCACCCGCACGGGGTGCGACTCCAGGATGGATATATAGTATCCGTGATTGCCATTTCAATCCACGCACCCGCACGGGGTGCGACCGCGGGTGGTTCGGAACCCGAGGCGATTCTCTGCATTTCAATCCACGCACCCGCACGGGGTGCGACGTGGACCCTTGGGACAGGAGCCAAACGTTCGCTTCCCTATTTCAATCCACGCACCCGCACGGGGTGCGACGTCAGCCGGACGACCGGACTTGCTGCTGGAATCAATTTCAATCCACGCACCCGCACGGGGTGCGACTCCACCACGCCGGGGTGACGTCCATATCGATCTCATTTCAATCCACGCACCCGCACGGGGTGCGACTTTCGGGGAGAGGACTCTATTTTGTGCTCTCTCATTTCAATCCACGCACCCGCACGGGGTGCGACCACAGTTGACGGACGTTGCCGTGGAAACGTAGTCATTTCAATCCACGCACCCGCACGGGGTGCGACGTCACTCGGCACCGGGACCTACTCACACCTGTCAATTTCAATCCACGCACCCGCACGGGGTGCGACCCGGCCAGATCAGGGCCGCTGCGGTCACCGAGGGATTTCAATCCACGCACCCGCACGGGGTGCGACCATCCCCTAACGACCACCCAGAGATTTCAATCCACGCACCCGCACGGGGTGCGACAGGGCAAGAACCAGGGCAAGAACCATCCGTATCATTTCAATCCACGCACCCGCACGGGGTGCGACTGTCTGATGTTGGCGAAGAGCAACTAACACCTGTATTTCAATCCACGCACCCGCACGGGGTGCGACATACCGTGCCTTCGGAGAGGGTTTTGTTAAGGGTATTTCAATCCACGCACCCGCACGGGGTGCGACTAGGATGAGCTGTGCCAGGTGCGGGGCGTGCTGCATTTCAATCCACGCACCCGCACGGGGTGCGACAGCCTGATGGTTCGGACGTGATGACTGCTTTGCTATTTCAATCCACGCACCCGCACGGGGTGCGACTTTTTGTGCCGGGCCGATCGTCTTAGTTCCCGGTTATTTCAATCCACGCACCCGCACGGGGTGCGACATTGTTGATTCTGTTGTTTCCGGCGTCAGCGTGGTATTTCAATCCACGCACCCGCACGGGGTGCGACTGCCCTCTCCCGGTATACAGGGGGGGTATCATCACCATTTCAATCCACGCACCCGCACGGGGTGCGACTTCACTGATTGCTCCTCCGATGATAGCTCCCAGCATTTCAATCCACGCACCCGCACGGGGTGCGACCCGCAAACACGGTTCGTATCCCTGTTACCGTCAAATTTCAATCCACGCACCCGCACGGGGTGCGACGTCGGAAGCCCGGGCAATGATTGAGAAAGAGCGGATTTCAATCCACGCACCCGCACGGGGTGCGACTTCACTTCCTGTGGACGGGTAAGCCCCGCCTACAAATTTCAATCCACGCACCCGCACGGGGTGCGACACATATGAGACATCGCCGTCTGTCGGAATTGATTCATTTCAATCCACGCACCCGCACGGGGTGCGACCCACGCACCCGCACGGGGTGCGACGATAATCTTTGGGTATCAGGCGCCCGTCACCCGGATTTCAATCCACGCACCCGCACGGGGTGCGACCAGCGCCGATACCGGCAACTATCATCAGCGTTTTCATTTCAATCCACGCACCCGCACGGGGTGCGACGTTACCAATCGGGGTGCGGGCAATCAGCCCTTCGAATTTCAATCCACGCACCCGCACGGGGTGCGACTCTCCAGCCTTTGGCTTTGAGATGGCCGCGAATATTTCAATCCACGCACCCGCACGGGGTGCGACGCCGATTCTGTAACCTCGAGGCGAGTCCCCTCTTCATTTCAATCCACGCACCCGCACGGGGTGCGACTATTGTCTACATCCAGCCGATGTTCGGCGCCAACAACATTTCAATCCACGCACCCGCACGGGGTGCGACACTTTCACAGCACCCGACAAACAAATCCTCGACCTATTTCAATCCACGCACCCGCACGGGGTGCGACTTCAACCCGGTAAAATACGGGCATCTCATCAACATTTCAATCCACGCACCCGCACGGGGTGCGACCAAGTAGTTCTTCACGGGTTTCGACGGCAAAACATTTCAATCCACGCACCCGCACGGGGTGCGACTCATTTGCCGTCCTCTTTAGCGTATATTGCGACATTTCAATCCACGCACCCGCACGGGGTGCGACTTTGGAGAATGGATGATAGTGACGTTCCAGCTGATTTCAATCCACGCACCCGCACGGGGTGCGACTCAACACGCCGAGGAGAATCACAGGGTTCTTCCGTATTTCAATCCACGCACCCGCACGGGGTGCGACTCCGAATCAGGGAGTTAGAAACTGGTATCGTTGATATTTCAATCCACGCACCCGCACGGGGTGCGACAATCATTCTCCGTCCTCCTTACCGTAGATGCCGATATTTCAATCCACGCACCCGCACGGGGTGCGACCTTGTGCTGGCGGAGAACACCACCACCGGCAACCTCATTTCAATCCACGCACCCGCACGGGGTGCGACCCACGGTGTCAGTCTTGATCTCCTTCCCTGCAGATTTCAATCCACGCACCCGCACGGGGTGCGACCCATGTCAGCCAGCTCCTGGTCCTCATCATCGGTATTTCAATCCACGCACCCGCACGGGGTGCGACTGAGCGACGCTCGGGAATGGGATCGGGATACGAAATTTCAATCCACGCACCCGCACGGGGTGCGACTCTGCGAAGAGGATTGGGGTACGGGCCTCAACCTATTTCAATCCACGCACCCGCACGGGGTGCGACACAGAACATGGAGGCTCAACAGGCATCCGGAGTATTTCAATCCACGCACCCGCACGGGGTGCGACTTGCATACGGGAGGCGCTTGACCTCGTCCTCATCATTTCAATCCACGCACCCGCACGGGGTGCGACTGTGATTACTGCCGGTATGTATTCTGGGTAAAATATTTCAATCCACGCACCCGCACGGGGTGCGACCTGGATACAGCCGTGTTACTGGTATACGAGGTAACAATTTCAATCCACGCACCCGCACGGGGTGCGACTATCATAGATGGGCAGTACTTCACCTTGCGGTCATAATTTCAATCCACGCACCCGCACGGGGTGCGACCTCCAATTCGTTTCGCGGTGTATCCATACCCTGTATTTCAATCCACGCACCCGCACGGGGTGCGACCAGGATACCGCGGACTTGTCATCCACATCGTAAACATTTCAATCCACGCACCCGCACGGGGTGCGACGCCGATGCAGAGTATCGGAGGGCATGGGAGAGCCATTTCAATCCACGCACCCGCACGGGGTGCGACAGATCAAGGCCATGATCTACGACGTGACCAATTTTATTTCAATCCACGCACCCGCACGGGGTGCGACTGGATGTGGCGGGAGTATCCCCCACATTCCAATGATTTCAATCCACGCACCCGCACGGGGTGCGACTATCCAGTGCTTATGCACCGGGGTATGTAATGATATTTCAATCCACGCACCCGCACGGGGTGCGACGTAGGACCTGGAGAGACCCCCGCCCGAGATCCTGATTTCAATCCACGCACCCGCACGGGGTGCGACTGCAAATATTAATTAGACACGTTTCGAAGATTAAAGGATTTCTGCATTCCAATTTAGAAAAGATCAAATTATAGTTATGAAATGAACCACATTCGATAACACTAATAATTACCCGGTCATTATTAAAAAGCATTAATATTATTGATCCTCTCCAACCTTTTAAATATTGAAAGCAATTTTTCTCTGCGAACCGACCGGGAGATAAACGATCACTTATGGTTCGCGCAAATTATGCAATGAGCAGTCCTTCAGGATCATATCTTTTCTTGGTGCCGAAATGTTCGATCCTGTTCCCCCAGTTAGCACCGAGGTAATAAAACCGGATACTATCTCTATCCTGATCCATTATCCCAAGCAGCGAATGTTTGAGTTTTGCTAACTGTACTGGATCGAGAACGCATTCAAAAACGGAATTTTGAACTCTTTGCCCATAATTAATGCACTCTCTCGCGACCTGACGAAGTCTCCTCCGTCCCTCAGGACTCTCGGTATTCACATCGTAAGTAACAAGCACCATCATTGGACCACTCTCAATTCATAAAGAACGGGGGATACCCATCGATATCGCCTCGTAGGAAACGAGCCATCAGCAACGATTGGACATATGGTAAAAGACCAATCGGCATTTTCTCGTTCAGATACGGATGAGTGATCTCATCCTGCTTCCTCTTCTGCCAAGCACCAAGCACCGTCTTTCGACCATTATCGTTCAGAAAAACGGCGCCTCCCTCCTTCTTCACGAAATCTTTGCCGGATAACTGTTGGAGGTTGATAAGGTTGATTGCAAGCCTGTCTGCAAGAAAAGGCCTTAGTTCTTCCATCATGTCGAGTGCAAGTCCAGCCCTCCCTGGGCGATCAGTGTGGAAAAACCCGACATAAGGATCGAGGCCAACAGTTTCCAGTGCCGACATCATCTCATGAGCAAGAAGCGTGTACAGAAACGATAGCAGAGCGTTCATGTTATCAAGAGGGGGGCGGCGGTTCCGTTCACGGATGAAGAAATCATCCTTCTGTTTAAGGATCAACTCATCCAGCGCATTAAAATAGAACTTGGCACAATTCCCTTCGATTCCTCGCAATGTATCAGCATTCAGACACTTATCGACCTTCTCAAGATTCTCAATAAGAAGGTTGTCAACAAGACGGATCCGCTCACCTTGGATAACATTACCATGATCGCGGAGACTCCTGCCAAGTACAGTCCGGCAATTGACAATTTTTGCGACAATGAACACCTTTGCAATATCCAGAGAAGCCGCGGGACTATCTGCAACACGGAACTGGGTCCGCCTGAGGAGGACATTGCCCCGGATCTTGCCGTTTACACGGCCCAGAAATTTTCCCTGTGGGGTGAGAAACGAAAGCCCGATATTGTATTCCGAACACATGTGCATCAATTGAGGACTTGCACCCATGTACCCGAAACAGACAATCCCTTCAAGATTATGAGCAGGGATCCTGAATTTCTCCTCACTACCGACTTTCACTAATACATTCTCGCCATCCCGGTGAAGATAGGAATCGGGTGTAGTGACGTAAAGGGTGTTGAGTAGTCTTCTCATAGATATACTCCCTTTGTTTCAATTGAAATGGATCGAAAACTCCGACATTGCTCAATGGGGGTTGACAGCCTCAGATACATGGCGAGCGATGTAACTCCCGACATTTTTCTTCTTCTTCGTTATTTTCGGGACGCATATATCTCTTAGCGAGCAAAGCGAGCAATTCTTTCCCATTTCAGCATCAGGCGTGATCCCTTTCTGAAATACCTCGTGCATTTCACTTGCCAAAGAAAAGACATGCGAGCGTAAACCGTCTGTAATGTCCAGGTGATGCCTCCGGCGGACTTCATTGTAATAGAAATCGGCCTCCTTAATCCGGACACCAAACATCTCCTCAAGACATATGACCTGAGCGCAGAGTTGGACCTCGTCACGTTCATCGATCTTCGGCCTGCCCCTTTTATACTCTATGGGTTTTACCAGCCAACGGCCATCGCGATTTGAAATTGAAATGCCTCTGTCAGAGCGGGTAAACTCGACCACATCTGCAGTCCCGGTCAGGCCAAGTGAATACGAGACAAGAGGGAAGGCACGGGAGATTATGACATCTCCTCTTGACTCGTTGAGAAACGGGTCATCAACCCGTTCGTGAACAAAGCGCCCCTCTTGTGTCCGCAGGTTCTCCTGCCATTGCTGTTCGACATGTATCAGCGCCCACTGTCTTTTGCAGAACCTGAAATGCTGGATACCGGATAACTGGAGAAGCTCATCATCGGTATAACGTTTTTCTTTCATAATTTTTCGATGATCTCTACCCCCTTTGGAATATCCCTGTTCACTGTCACCTTGTAGTCCGCAAATGAACGCGGGGGCAGATCCTTCGAAAGCCGTTCGATCCTGACCGCATCGAAAAGGACGTGCGACTGGCAACATCCCAGTTCGTTATCGTGTTTGAATATGACCAGTTTTCGGGCGGACATTTTCCCCCTGGCAGCGGAATGGTCATGTTCGAACATGTTGACAAGACTATCCCAGAGCAGGGCGAGGTCTTCTTCGGAAAAACCAGTCGTCTTCCGGGCCAGATGGGCGGAGACATACCCTTCTGCCCGGTACAGGCCATAGGGTATGATCTGTTTCTTGCCCATTGTCTGGCCCTTCTCGGCCTCCTTCACATTGGTGACAGCCTGCCGGGTGATGGTGAGTTCCTGCTGGAATATCTGGTCCTGGCTCCGGGCAAAAGTCAGCTGTATGGGACCTCTCACCTGACCGCAGTTTACTTCGGTAGTCATGACTGCGCCGAATGCACGGATGTCAAAGAAATGATTGCACATGAATTTCGTCAGTTCTTCATCTTTCGGCTTTTTCGAGTCCGGTTCTCGGTTAAGTGCAGCAAATGCTTTCGTGTGCTGTTCATTGAGTACAACACCCTCTTTGACATAAATGTCGTACCCCTCACTCCCTGCCTTCACAAGGTCGACATAATCTCTGACTTTTCGTTTCAGGCAGACATCGGTCACGATCCCGTACCCCGTCTGTGGATCGACACGAGGCATGTTGCCCATATCAGGATCGCCGTTTGGATTTCCGTTCTCGACATCGAACAACAGGACAAATTCGTACCTGTTTTTGATTGGTTCACTCATTTTTCAACTCCTCCTCAATTGATTCATTGACATCAGTTTTCCTGAAAAACGATTCATGCTGATGATAGTATCCAAGCATCAACATTCCTTGTTCTTCCAAATTCAGTGTGACAGGAAATCGATCGATCGATGACATAACTTCATCAATTGATTTACTGATGTTCACTCCCAGCCCGGGTTTTTCGGAATTGATTTTCGATAGATGGTGTTGATGTAACTTCAGTAACACGGGATATACCATCGAAGGCATAGACGCAGCACTGGCAAAGTAGCTATCCCGGATTGTCTTTTTAATGCCCGGGTTTGCTGCTTTTTGTGCAGATTCCAACACCGCGAACAATCTCCCCAGGCGGTAGGGAACATTTGTGCTCTTTTCATTCAGACTCACAGTGATCAAATCCTCATCGTCTCGACTTTGTGTTCTTGCTATTCTCATGAGGCAGGCTTTGATGAAACCGGCCCGTACATAGTTGATCGAACGCTCAACTTTCACCCGGTTCAGAATCGCGTTATACACCGGCACCGGGTAGGGAGTGTTTTCGATGATCGAACGCATCAGCAGCCCCCCGATAAGCGGCGGCACATCTCCACCCCTGGGAACAGTTTCCTTCAGGAGGCTATACACGGATACGATCTTTGCCCCCCGATCACCCGCATCAATCTCCATGTCGATATGGTGACGTGCAAGACGGGTGATGAAATCCCCAAAGTTATCTTCATGCCAGTAACGAACGGCAAGCCGGGCGTTGTTAGGAGAGAGCCCAAGAATGTAGAACTTCGTGGTTTTCGGGATCCCAAGGTCACGATCATCAAGGTATCCCCCCACCTTCACCTTAAATAGGATATCATTGATGAGCTGGCGAATACCGTGGTCCTGTTCCAACCGCTCCTCCTGCGGTTCTTCTTCCTGAGTGATCTGCGGTTTTTCAGGACTTAAGAGGGAGAGGATCAAATCTTCATAGACCTTGTTTTTTGTTTCAGCCCAAAACACCGTTGTGGTATCGCCGATCTGGATCTTGTTCTTGCTCTCCCGTTGGAGAAGATAGTTCAGGACCGTGGTGTACTTGAACATCGCCAGTTCGCTGACCGGGGCGTTGTAGCTCTGCGTCTTGCCGTATGATTCAAAAGCTGGATCATTGAAACCAATCAGCGTTGCTCCCGCCGACTGGGCATTGAGCACTCCTTTAATTTTCTGGTGTGTCCTTGCGATTGGCAGCATTTTGCCGCTTACGAGACACTGAGAACACTCCTGCGAAGGATCCCCGCTGCCAGGGGAACGTAATGCTTCCCACACATTCCTTGCATTCGCATTCCGGTGCAGATATTCGCCATTTACATCAAATACCAAAAACGCTCCGGCCAGTATTTCATCCTTATACTCTGCAAATTTCGGGTGCTGAAGGGCCAGTTCAGGGTTCCATTCATCCAGGAAGCGTAAAAACCCCCGGACTTCCGGATCGGAGAGGCCATCGAGAAGTTCGTGATGAAATTTGCGGAACTGGTTGAAGCATTCAAGAGAACGGGGCGAGACCACCACCACATTTCTCTCATTTCTCTCGAGAATTACAAGGTCGTGTGCATCTTTTTTCTCCTGGATGTCTTTCGCATTCAGGGTTTCTACACCGAACACGTATTCCCCTTTGTCACAGAGGAAATAGGGCGGAGCACGTTTTCCCGATCGGCTTTTTTGATGGGGGACCTCCATTTCTTTGGGCAGTTTCTTCTTCCCGTCAGTGCGAAGATCCAGGATACTGTACAATACTCCTTCAGGCGAAATCACCAGGGCAAAGGAGACTCTTGCCGGGCTGTATCCCGGTCTTGAGATCCTGATCGTATCGTCACCAGCAAGGACATCATAATACCTGGCAAGATACTGGACAATCATTGAAAGACACCCCTCCTGCGGCATTCCTGGACATCGATAATTCCATTGTTCATTTCTGCCCGGAAGAAGACCGGGGTCATGTCGTGGGCAAAGTCAATGTCCCAGAGCATCAGTCCCAGGTCCTTCTTCCCGGTTAATGGTGAAGGGGGGATATTCCCTTCCACGTATTCGAATTGAACTGGGAACTCACGGCACCCGAAATAGGGGTGGTGAAAACACTGGCCTTTCCGCATTCTGCGAAGGGCAACATTGTAATGCTTCTCGACATTGTCGTCAGGGCCGGCTTTGTCGGTCATGTTGAAATGCGCTTCAATGTAGTATTCCACATCCCGCAGGACAAGGGAAGCCCGCTGGACTCTCTCGTCATTTGCATCCTTGAAGAGGATCACTTCCTTTCCATGGAATGCACTTTTTACCGGGGCAAGGGGGATTTTCCCAAGCACTTCGTTTCGCCGGATATTGTCGAACTTTGGCTCTTTCATGACATGAATCCGGTCAATCTCCCAGACAATTGCAGGTTTCCAGTAAATTGCTTCAAGTATTCCTCTCGCAGCTGAAGGAGTCACAACATCGTAGCTGACCCGTTCAACTTTCATCTCGGGGCGCGTGAAGCAAGCGTAATCGCCCCAGACCTTCAACTTAATACCAAATCCAATAGTTACCACCTCCTTAAACAATCAATAGTGATCCTCCTTCACTTAAAGAGGACCGGAATTTCAATCCTGTATCATCTGAATAGTGTTCGCTGGATGTGAGGATGTAAAACCGGTCTGCGATGCTGTCGATAACACCTGCACGTTCCATCTCCTGGAACTCCTGTGGATAGACGCTCACCGTATAGGGCTGGAGTTCCCGGATATACCTCCAGGGATACTCTGTGGATTTCATCTCCCCGATCTTTGACCTGGCATCTTCATCATAGGGGATAATCAGGTCTCTTGTCGGCTCATCGATCAATCTGAAGAGGATTTCGAATAACCCCCCCACCCAAAGTACTTTATCGTCTCCAATCGATCATTTCTGATGAGTACGTTTACCAACTTCTTCATTCAGCACGAATA
>JALHCK010000048.1:0-4308 GCA_022841205.1 Methanomicrobiales archaeon
ATATCACCAGGCGGATGACTCCATCGAACAAATCATTGAATTATTAGCCGCTTAACAATGTGAGAGATGGACTCTCAGAGTCAACGTGTAAGAATCTAACCCTTTCTACTTTTTCCTTGACGGGACTCATCAACTCCACTATATAGCCACTTATCCAGCTATATGGCTATATGGAGGCTTCCGGCATGAAAACAATTGCCATTCTTGCGCAGAAAGGCGGCAGCGGCAAAACGACTGTTGCCGTTCACTTGGCCGTATGCGCTACCCGGCAAAGGCTCAGGACAGCTTTGATTGACCTTGACCCGCAGGGAAGCGCCCACGATTGGAACGAGAGCCGCGAGGATGGGGAAAAGCTCGATGCCGTTAAAGCCACTTCCGGCCAACTTGCCGCGTTACTCAAACACGCCAAGGCCGCAGGGGCAGACCTTGCCATTCTTGACACGGCCCCCCATTCGGACAGCGTAGCCGCCATAGCCGCACAGTTTGCGGATTTTGTGCTTATACCGTGCCGCCCTGCCCGCTTCGATCTCAAGGCCATAGGTTCAACCGCGCAGATTGCCAAACTCGCCAAGACGCCCGCCGCCGTTGTTATCAATGCCGCCCCACGGGGCAAGCTGGCCGAAGAAGCCCGGGCAGCCCTACAGCAACAAGGAATTGCCGTTATTGAACCCGTCTTGCAGCAACGCGCGGCCTACAGTCACGCCGTCATTGACGGGCGCAGCGTTCACGAATACGAGCCGGACGGCAAAGCCGCCACCGAGATAGACGCCCTTTTTGCTTGTGTCCGGCAACTTTTGAAGGTATGAAGCCATATAGCCGAATATATGGCTAACTTAATAAATGGCTAACTTTATATTATGGAGCCGCCAGCATGACCAAAACGAAACGCCAAGAATTGGGCAAGATGTTCGCCACCCTGCCCCCCGAAAAGGCCATCAAAGCGCCCGAGACACGGCCCGACAGGGCAGGTAAGCGGGCAACCCTCTTCCAGCTACCCGCCGCCGCCAAGAAGCAACTGGCGATCCTTGCCGTTGAACAGGAAACGACCCAACAGGCCCTGATGTCAGAGGCCCTTAACGATCTATTCAAGAAGCATGGTAAGCCACCTATAGCATGATGATAGCCATATATCCGGCTATATGGCTAATATTATATATCAACCCTATAAACCAAGATTACGTAACGGTTTCTTCTTGACGCAGGGCAGGGCAGGGCAGGGGGTGCAAATTGTTCAAGACGTTGACGCATTAGAAACGGAAAACCCATGGACGCCGAGAAAAAACCGGAAGCCGAAATAGACAAACAGCTTGCCGAGCTTAAAAGGAAGAACCCCGAGCTTGCCGGTTCAATAACCCGCATTCAGAGAAGGTTCGAGGAATACGAAAGCGCTAAGGTCTATCAACTCGAAATGTGGCCCGATAAACATAGGGGTGTGCCGAACGAGTTAAGCCGTTCGGCCCTGTTCCCGGCCATCCACCCCAAGAAACGCGCCCTTTTACAAAACCAGTTTATAGCCGCGCAGGGCGGTTATTCTGTCCACTACACCGGCGGGCAACTCGATCAATCGTATTTTGATGTATTTTTAGGCGTCATGCACCTCGGGCGTGGTGTTCATGAAGGCAACCAAATCCGCTTTACCGCGCACAAGCTCTTGAAGCTCATAGGGCGCAGCACTGGCGGCAACGATCATAAATGGCTCTATGTGGCTTTTCAGACTTTAACGGCTACATCCGTAGCTGTGGTGAAGGACGGCAAGCGCGTTTTTTGGGGTTCCCTTTTACCCCGGGGCGAGGCCGACCTTGAAACCGGCAAATACGTTGTCGAAATATCCCGCGACCTTGCTAAGCTCTTCGAACGCGGCTTTACCCGCATTGAGTGGGAACAACGCCGCAAGTTGCTTCGTAAGCCCTTGGCGCAGTGGCTTCAATTCTACTATGCTAGCCATGCGAAGCCTGTTCCGGTTGGCGTATCTTTTCTCCGCGAAACGAGCGGCAGCGCAACCCAATCCTTGCGGAAGTTTCGCCAAAACCTCAAATCCGCCCTTGTTCAACTCCAAGCTGTTGGGGCTATTTCAGACTGGCAAATTGACCCAAAGACCGATCTTGTGCACGTCACCCGGATTCCATCACCCTCACAGCTAAAACATCTCACCAATCAGCAGGAATAAAAACACGGGTTTCGAGGTAGGAGGGTAACGGGATACGAGGTACGCCCTAACGGGATACGAGGTACGCCCTAACGGGATACGAGGTACGCCCTAACGGGATACGAGGTACACTAACGGGATACGAGGTACGCCCCAAAACCAGAAACCCTTTATCCATCAAGGTGTTAACCACATTCCCAGCCCCTGCTAATCCTTTTCTAATCCTCTTTAATCTTAAGTAGGGGCGAAGCCGACGGAACAGCGAGGCTGTGGATATCCCAAAGAAAAAAGGAGTTCGCCTGCGGCTCACACTCTTTTCAAAAAACCGGCAATAGGAAAAAGAAATATAAGGGGGCAAAAGGGGACCCCTCTAAATGCCTTCAGGATGCGTTAAAAAGGGTTGGGGTAAGGGGGTACACCTTCCAACCAGAAAAACGCATCCACGAGGCAAATTGAGAGAAGGGCAGGGGGTTCCTTTTCCTATTGTCCGGACTTCAAGTCAGGCCAAGGCGGGTTTTGAGCATGTCGTTCCAGTCCTTGCCGACGTCCGGAACAACCCGGCGCAACTCTCGCCCTGCCGGCGCGATTGCCTTCACTTCCGCCGCGATCTTTTCCCCGCCCTCGTCATTGTCGAAGGCGAGAAGGACCAGGGCGCCGGCCGGCAGCTTCTCCATGGCAGCCCGCAGGAGAGCCGGTTGCTTCGGGCTCAATTCGCCCCCGGTCGACATGTAGCGGGACCATAGCTCGTCAGGGTGAAGCACCTGGTAGGATATGGCGTCAATGGCGCTTTCGGTAAGAACAAGTTGCCGGTCCGTCGTTAGCGCCTGGCTAAACCAAAGGCCCTTGGAGCCGCCAGGCGCAAAGCCGGTAAAACCTTTGTTCTTCATTTCGAAGCCGCACAAGCCGTCATTGTCATAGTGAGGAAAGAGGGCGTTGTTTCTCTGGTCGACCCGGACCCGGCCGGCGAAGCGCGGCAATGTCAGAATATCCGGACCAATGCCCCTGCTTGTGAGATAGGGAAGGGAGAAGCACCCCTTGGCGCGTTCCCATGCTTGCATGACGCCGGCGCGATCCCTCGATACCGGCAAGAGATCCTGAACGAAAGCATGAAGCTGAACGCCGGCAGACCGGGGTGATCCCATCCAGGCCCGCAACACCTGGCGCACCTTGCCGAGGCTTCCTCCACCCCGGTTCTGCAGGAAGTCGATCACGGTTCCGTTGTCCCGGTCATCCCGCACGCTGAAATAAATCCAATCACCTGTTGCTTCATTCTTGGCAATAACGATCTTGTCGCCGTCAGTGTGACGCATCACGGCGGAATTGCGCGAGCTTTCGCGCCGATCCAGCACATAGCCCCTCGAAGCCGCGAACTCAGAGAGGTTCACGCCGGTTTTGAATTGTTCAAGCTCCAGATCCGGCAACGCGCACCTCGTTTCTTTTTCCTATTGCCCAGGCGCTTTTTGGGGTTCTGTTTTTTACTTTTCACACACCTTGAGTCCTGAAGAGCGCATTATTGTAGGGGCTTTTTTCTTCGGGCGGTAGAATGGAATGATTCGATAGCCGGAATGGCAATACAGTTATGTAGTGGCACTGAGGTGGTTTTATTTTGTCCCGCTAGGGCGCACTTATACAAACTGCGTTTGTAGTGCGGTCTGCCATCCGGCAGACACGGGTTGTCATCCGGCAAACGAGATGGGTCAAAGGGGCGAGCCGGGCAAAGCACGCGATGAATGTTCGACCTTATCGGGTACAGCAAGTTGGGGACGGATATCCGCCAGCACTGCGGCTGGCGGATATCCGTCCCTCGCAAAACGCGGCAGGCGCGTTTTGCTCACCTTGGCAAGGGGGCAAAGCCCCCGTTGCATCCCCCGCGCCATCCAATTTAGGCCCCAAACCCAAGCCCCGTATTTTCCCGTATTTCTTCCCGCGCCAAGGCCCCTTGGCGCGGCTTACGGGTCGGACTTTTCTTTCCGAAATTCGGGACTTGGCACCCAAGAATTCAGTGCCTGGCTTGCGCCTTGTTGACAGGGCCGGGGGGCGGCCCCGGATTTGGCGTACCAAGGAAAGCTAGCCAAAGATATTTGAAATTTTAAAGACTTGCATTCCATCGGTCGTTCTTCCAAAGATTGTTTTGGTGAACAAATCGGAAGGAGGAACAACCG
>JALHCK010000048.1:4418-5499 GCA_022841205.1 Methanomicrobiales archaeon
ATTACGTTCGGCCTCACCTGAAGAAACTGGAACGCGACAACCGATTTGGCGTCTATTTCATCCTCAAGAGCATGGAGCAAGGCACCACCTTCCGATCAGTCGAGCCGAAATTTCCCACCGTCGACCCCAATTATCGAATCGTGAAAAAGAGTCGTAGCCGCTTTACCCATTATTACTTCTACATTCGTGACGAAAAGCTGGGAGCCATGTGTGTCCGCGTAGCCTCTTTCCTTCCATTTCAAACGACCTGTTACCTCAACTGTCATAACTATATCGAGCGAGAACTGTTGCATTGTGGGGTTTCTTTTCGAAAAAACGATAACGCTTTTCTGTCCGCCAGTGACCCCGAGGCCGTCCAAAAGGCAGCCGACAGGTTGACATCACAAATAATCTCCGAACGCCTTGACTACTGGACACTCATTATAGGACCCAAGTTCTCCAATAAGGAACGGCAGCGGATGAACCTGCGGCGTTTCTATGTCATGTCCCAGATCGAGTACTGCCACAATTTCATTTTCCGCCGGAACTTTCCAATACGAAAGCTCTTCCAGCGTTCCTGCGAGCTTGGTCTCTTTACTTTAACGGCCAACAAGGTGTCCAACATGTTCGGCACCCGGATCACCAAAAGGTTCAAAGGTAAGCTCCAGGTGGTTCTGGAACGTCTCGACCAAGCCCACCATACCCTTCGGGCCTATTTCAAAAACTCCTTTGTCAAACAGTACGAGAAGTTTCGCACCTTCTTCCGGATGGAGATCTGCACGAACAACACTCCGGACCTCCGGGTTCGAAAGTCTCTCGTCAACCTGCCGTTGGTTCGACAAAGGTCTATCGAAATCCTGGATCGGTTTGCCGGGCTCCAGGCAAACGCCCTCAACGTGCATTTCGACTTCCCACTCTTTCAGCGACTGGCCTTACCTCTGACACACCGCAACACACGAATTGCCGGTATCAAGATCCACGATACCCGCATGATCCGTCTGATGGAAACCATCATGCACGCCGGGACCTGCCTCGGCGGATGGAGTAGTGCGCTTCTTCATAAAAACATCGTGGCTGCTTACGAACTGCCCGCATACACAAT
>JALHCK010000020.1 GCA_022841205.1 Methanomicrobiales archaeon
TGGAAAACACCTGAATAACGCATGGATTCCGTTTTAATGAATCGTGAATATGATCACACCCATGGTCTGTTGGGGATCGAGATGCAGACCGTGCTCATCCGGGAGAATCATTGATACAGAGAATCATCAATACCGTCACGTGCAGTATTGCGAATCATTCTGCTGACAGTTCTGGATCTGGCACAGAGATCGTTTATGCACCTAGGTCCGATTACCCATGGAGGGTGAGGATAAAACCCTCATCCCACGACAGCCACAAGGAACGTAAAAACTACCTACGCTGTCACATTTCCGGGCCTTCCTTTGGCATTTGCCACCAGGCCTGTGAAGGAGCAAAATCATGAAACTCTATGGAATAAAAATGCGATCGGTTTTCATGCTGGTCCTGCTGTTTGCATCTGCACTGATCGGTTTAGCGAGTGCGGAAGACGAGAAGGGAGTCGTCCGATCAGATGCCACTGCAGAGCAGTTGAGCCTAATCAATGAGCTCTATGACAAGGACATTACCGTCCTTGAATACATGGAGAAGGTCCACCCGGAACATCTTGTCGGAATTCCTGATTCATACAAGGAGAATATGGCAGGTCATAAGATGACCTGGTGGGCAACGGAGCCTGGACAGAACAACGATACCAACGATGACCAGCCGGCCCTGGATCGTGCCACTGTTTCTGTCAGTGCGACTGGATACAAGTTTGACTGGAGGACCATTCGTTTTGGGGGTACCTGTACAGCGTCGGGACTGGAAAACCCACCCTGGTATATCTACGTCGAGGCGTTCCTGATTAACCGGGATTCCGGACAAACTGTCGATTCGACATCGGCGAGTTCCCAGCAGGGGGTATGGTCGGTCACCGCATTGAAAGATAAGTTATATCCCGCAAATGGCCAGTACTATGTCCATGCATGGGGATATATTCCGACACCATACTACGCTGAGGACTTCGATGATACATCGGTGTTCAGCTTCCCCTAACCATTTTTTTCAGCCATGAATAACTATCGACATTCCAGCGGCATACTGATAGTCATTATCTGTCTTGTTGCTATTCCCTGGACTATCAGCGCAGAACCCGTACCTGGAACAGAGGCCGTTCTCTTTACTCTTCCGGGAGAACCGTTCTATATGACCTTGGAAGGAGACCGGCTTTTCTGGCTCCAGGATAATAAATACCTGAGTGCTTCTGAACGGGGGCTTTACGGATATAACCTTACAGAGGGGACGAAAAAACAACTTATTAAGATCGGAGAACAAGGGCAAATGAGTTCAGACAGCACGATTCCCATCCTACATCAGGTTGAAACGGCGAGAATCTCCCGTGACCGGATTGTGTTCAGCGAAAAAGGGATCATGCTGATGAATGTCTCTACAGGAATCCTGGTTCAACTTACCAACCAGGATGATGCATTCCTACCAGTTTCCGATCTCAGGTTTAACCAGAATCCCTCGATTAATGGGGACCGGATTGCCTGGACCGAGCACGAGGGACTTGCCCACTCCGGTGTTGACGGGGGGAAGATCGTTATCCTCAACCTTACGACAGGGGAGAAACGGTACCTCCCGACAGGTTCAGCTGGCAACCAGAGCACCCCCATGATTTCCGGTGACTTCATACTATGGAAAGACTATCGCCACGGCGGCCCGGACGATCCGGCAATGTACCTCTTCGATTTGAGGACCGAAGAAGAGGTACGCCTTACTGTGGAAAAACCGGTTCGGGGCAATTCGTATATCTCGGGTGACGAGGTGGTATGGACCGAGAAGATCCACGGGATCCATACGATCATCCATTACTCCATCTCGTCCCGGGTCAGGACCGTTGTCGGGCAGGGGAGCATACACCAGGGACATTTTCCCCCTATCTCGGATGAAAGAATTGTATGGTTACAGTCAGAAAATCCCCTGGATATCAGGGAAGAGAGAAATGCGATCATGGTGATGGACCTTCGCATAGGAGAGAAAAGGCAGATCACTCCTTTCCGGCGTGGGCTTTCCCATCCGGTCATCTCAGGGGAATATATCATATATACACGTGGTGCGGGAGACGACTGGTCCAAGGAACCTCGCGAGGTCGTGCTTCATACCCTCTCGTCTCGCCCAAGAGAGAGCGTATATGGTACGGATACCCGTCCGGGAAACGGCAACTCTCCGACTCCTGCGACCAATTCACTTGATAAGGGTGAAGTAATGCCTCCGACATCGTCACCGGGTTTTACCTGCTTCACACTGATTGCGGGGTGTATTGCAGCACTGGCTATTAAGAAGGTCAGGGATAGGAGTTCCATGTGCTTGCTCTAATTCCAATCAAATGGTGGTGGTGCCACAAAACGGCCGCAGCGGCCCGAGCGACCAAAGGGAGCGAGTCACTGAGCGTCATCATTATCCAGTAAACAGCGACGAGCATGGTGCGGAGCACGATGCAAGGAGCGGGATGGGACAGCTGCCGGCGAGGAGTGGAACGACAAAGCCGGGAGCGTCTATGGATCAGAACAAGGAAGAGAAAACAAGGGGCATGGTGCGAGTGCAGCGGAGTGGAGGAGCACCGGACGGGAGGGAGGAGCGGACGGAGACGAAGCGAAAGGAGCACGCTGCCCCGTTATTGTGTATCAAGATCTCTCTGGTCCACTCTCTCCTGCGATGAGATTCTGACCAGAGGGAGGAATCGCATGGGGCCGGGGTCCCATGCCGCAGGAGGAGGGGCACCGGGGTGGAGGCCTCGCCCCTTCGGATTGGTAGGGGCGATTATTTGCCGTCCTACCCGTTCTATCATAAAAAAAGGGCATGAATGAGAAAAAAGAGAAATCAACGACTGATTTCCCAGGCCTGCAGTTTGCTGCAGTTTTACCGGTTTCCATCCATGGGTGCTCTCTTATCTCCGGGACCACGATTTAAGCCTGTTTCACATCCTAGTTTCGGTGCATCAATCGCCGTACGCTCCAGTCCATCATGTCTTTGGCAATCTCGTCCCTCTCCGTTATGGGCCTCTCTCTCATCGTGAGAGATTCGGAAGGGCACGTTATGACGCACACGCCGCAACCGATGCATCGTTTTTCAAGGACGCGGTAGTTCCCATCCTCCTCAACAATTGCATCCATGGGGCAGCGCTCATCCCTGCAGGTTCCGCAGTTCACGCAGGTATCCTGATCGATATGAGCAACGTAATTGCTCCTTGCAATTGCGTATGGCGAGTGATACTCCTTTATGCCACGCAGAAGACCGCAACAGCAGGGGCAGCAGCTGCAGAGGAAGGCGGCCGGAACATCCACCGCGTTGTAGGTCAGGTGGACGAGCCCCTCCCTGTCTGCTGCATCAAGGATCTTTCTGGCCTCTTCCCGCGTAATGATGTCCCCGTCGGGGTTGAAATACTCAAAGGCATTCTCCTCCATGGAATAGTGGATACAGCATCTTATGGTATGCGTACATGGGTCTCCAAGCACCTTCTTCTCCGTCCTGCATATGCAGTCCTGGACCCTGAAGGACTTCGCCTTTTCAAGGATTTGGTGGATGTCTTCGTGCTGGAGGACATGGAGATCTGTCCTGATCGCGGCATGGATGGGAACCACCCTTACCAGGTGGGGCTCGAAGCCGCCGAGTGTCTTTCCGAGATGGGGAGCATAGGCTTCGAAGAGTTCCGCGAGTTCCCGCGTGAGCCTCTCACGACGTTGCGACTCATAGATGCCCACCACGAAAGGAATCAGCCTGTATACCTGGCGGCCTCCCATCCTAAGGGAGCCGATCTGCCCTTTTCTTGCCATATCATCCAGGTGCGCACGGACCTCTTCCACGGGCATCTGGAGCCTTTCTGCGATTTGTTCTGCGGTCTCCGGGGTTGTGGTCATCTTCAGGGCCATTTCCGCGTCTTCCGGTGAAAAGATGATCCGGAGGATCCTGATCTCCAACCCGTCCTCTGTTGCCGGAAAGCCCTGGGGAAGTTCATCCAGTTTTTTTGCCAGCTGTGCAAAGACATCCATCACACATTCCTCTCTCTTCAGATTCTCCGGTATGGAATTTCGTCCGTTACCTGTATTACACTTCACATTTGGGCTGGAGAGCGGGGGTTGGCGAGGCATGCGATTGGCATCAACCCTCTCCTCCCAGTCATGAAATTTTCCCCGCTATACCTTTGTAGGGAGTATCAATCAAGCCACTTGGTCGGGACAAAATTCCCGGTGACGGCGGCGTTCACCACGTCTTCCCGCGTGCCCAGCCAGTTCTTCGGCCAGCCGATCCCGGCGAAGAGCATCGCAACTTTCAGGCTGTCAGTGGCAAAGACGAGTTTTTCCGCTTCAGCCCGGTCCCGGACCACCATGCCAGGACAGGAAGAGTGCACTACCCGTGCACCGCTGGCCTCGATTCGTTCGAGGATCCCGGCTTTTTCCGCGGCACTGTAATTGACGTAGTCGGTAAAGAGCCAGAGCCGCGTCCTGACCTTCTTTCCCTGCAATATCCGCGCAATATCGGCAAGCTCCTCGAACATGAGGAATGGGCACCCGATGACCCCGGCATCTATCTCCGTCTTCTCTGTCTGGCGGAGATTCCTGAACACGTTTCCCAGGTCTTTTTTCCGGATGCGTATGCGCTCCACGTCTTCTGGGACCTTTCCTCCAAATGCTTCCTCAAGGGTTCTTGCCTCGGGAGTGATGCCAACGATGTGGATCATCGGATAGGTCAGCGCAGGCGAGACGCAGGCACAGAATGCCTTGGCCTGCGCATTGGTCATTCGCTTGAGCCCGGTCACAACCGGGACCCGGTCACCTGCCCGAAACCCGATCGCCCCGCCGAGTGCGACATAATCCCCGACATCACTCAGTTCGTCGCTCACTTCCCTGTCAACTTCAAAGATCATATTGCCGGTACGGTTCTCCTGGAGATGGACACCGTACTCGGGCATAACACCGGTGATTGCGGCATACAGGACCATGTTTGCCGGGTCGCGGTTCACCCGTGCCCCCAGCATGATATTGCTGTAGGCGGCGGCATTGGATTCCGATGTGGCAAGGTATTCGCAGAACTTTGGGGGGGAAAGGTGCGCGTAGGGGATACAGGTCGGGATGACCACGGCTCCCATGGCTTTCAGGTTGTCGTGCACGGGAACCATCCCCCTGTACACCTCCCGCGCAGGTGCCATGACCTTGTAGTGCCAGGGCATTCCCTGGTCGTCGACCAGGTCATCGCCCATCGCGGTGCTCTCGACTGTCGTCGGCACGACGACTTTCGCACCCATCTTCGCAAATGCTTCAAATGTCGGCCAGGCCCCCACGGTAAAATCGCGGCTCTGGTAATCATCGAACAGGTGGGCGGAGCAGATGGGGACCATCCGTCTGGATCCCATCGCCTCGCCAAATTTAACGAGGCGCTCCATTGCCACCTGCCTGGCCTTCCCATGCGTTCCCGCCAGCATCTCCTTTTCATAGGCTGTGAGGACCAGGTCGCTTTTGCTCCAGCCCTTTTTGTTCGCCCGCTTTTTTATCTTCGCGCCGGGCACCGTGCGCCCGGCGGGGTCTTTGGGATACACTTCAATGGTTGCCTCGCCACCCGCAGTGGGAGCGGAGATCTTTACCCTGTCCCCGGTGTGTATCACCGTCCAGGGATCCACGTCGAGACCATCGACCGCCGGGATACCTGCGTCAATGGCTCCACCCACGCTGATGGGATGGACATTCCGGCAGACAAGGGCTTTTGGAGCCGTGCCGGCCACCTTTGCCTTGAAGGAAAGCCCCCACGCCCCCCCGGTGGAGAACTTGTCGGTATCGTAGACCACAATCTTTCCTGCATACGACTGGCCCATGAGTGGATGGCCGTGAATCCTGACGACACCGTTTGAGTCGACTGCATTCACCAGGTGGCTGAGAAACGAGGAGGTGACGAGTGCTTCTCCCTCGGCACTCCCCTCGACCCTGGTAATTCCCTTCAGAATGATTGGTTGCCCCGTTTTCTGCATGTGTGCCTCCTCCGTGTCCGACGGGCACAAAATGGTATATGCCGGCGACCAGTATAATAAATTTGAGATGATGGTGATATAACGGGAAATAGCCCGTAAAACCGGTCCTTCTCGGGATGTCCTGGCACGATGGAGCGTCAAGGGGGCATAGCGGCACTCCCCGGTCGGGTTCACGAGAGCCCTCTGGATTCGACGGCCCAGACGCCACGCACGGAGATGCATCACCCTCTTCCTGGCACTCCGGAAGAAGGGCATGGTACCCCAGGATCGTATGGTGCAGGGGACAATGCTTTTTTATTCTTTGCGGAAATCACAGGAGTACACCATGGCATCCGCGGCCTCCCGTCAACCCCTGACGATCAACGAACTGTTGATCGTCATCGTCATCTCCCTCGCCTCTTTTATGATCGGTCTCGATGCAACGATTGTGAACATCGCCCTGCCGACCATTGCAGCATCGTTCGGGGTATCCGCGGTGACTGCCTCATGGGTGCTCAATGCCTTCTTCATCGTCATGGTCAGCCTCCTGCTCGCAGCCTCGCGTATCGGGGACATCAAAGGATACAGGAACCTCTTTCTTGCAGGGTTCCTCATCTTCATGGCTGGATCAGCAGCAAGCGGGATTGCGCCGGACTACAGTATCCTGATACTGGCCAGGATATTCCAGGCGGTGGGAGCCGCGGTGATCTCGGCGGTGGGTGCCGTCATGGTCACCTCGTACCTCCCCTCCAGCGTACGCGGGCAGGCACTTGGCATCGTGGCGATGTTCCTCATGCTGGGGATAGCGCTCGGCCCTGTGACCGGAGGCGTTCTCGCGGGCTCCTTCTCATGGCGGTACATCTTCTTCGTCAACGTGCCGATCGGGATTGTTGCGGTCCTTCTGGGGGCCCGCGTCCTCCCACGCCTCGAACCGGTTTCGCCGCAGGCAACCCTGGATATCCCCGGCGTAGCACTCTTCCTCGTTGCGCTTGCCTTCCTCATCTTTGGGCTGACCTCTTTTGAGAAGAATAACCCACTGACCGGCGGAGCCACCCTGGTAGTCTCTTTCATTTTCTGGATCGCTTTCTGGATCAGGGAGTGCAGAACGCCAGAGCCCCTGATCAACCTCTCTCTCTTCAAGAACCGTGCCTACTCGTCGCAGAACATCTGCCTTATGATAGTGCAGATGGTGATGTCCGGTGTGATGGTGATCATGCCGTTCTACCTCGAGATTATCAGGGGCGTCACTCCCGACAACGCCGGGCTCGTCCTCCTCTCCCTGCCGGCAGGCATGATCCTGACATCCCCGATCTCGGGGAAGGTATCTGACGTGATCGGCACAAAGAGACCCATCATCGCAGGATTCGGGATATGCCTGGCTGCCATGCTCCTCCTCTCCACTATATCGGCTGACACGGGGATCGGCTGGATCGGCATGCTCCTCTTCCTCCTCGGTGCAGGCAGCGGGATCGCGTTCTCTCCCCTGACAAGCGCCATCATGGGGGAAGCATCATTGAAAGACCGGGGAGCAACATCAGGGCTCATGCGGGTGATGTCGAATCTCGGGTCAACGCTCGGTGTCGCGAGCGTGATGTGTGTTGCGGCGCTCGTTGCGGGCCCGAAAATTGCCCAGGTCGCGGCACACCTCATCCCCCTGGAGGAGCTCGTCCCGGCCTTTGATATGGCATTTCTCTTCTGCATGCTCCTGGAGGTCGCCGGGATCGCGCTGATGCTCACCGTGAAGGCGAGATCTATGGTAACCGCTATGGAGAGAACAACCGCAGCGTAATCCAGCATCCCGGTGTGAGACCTGTGAACAGGAAGGTGTATGCTGCGTGGTCGGCGGGCAAGGTGGCCTCCCCCCCAAGAGAGGGTTGCATATCCCTGCAGGGGGGTAAGAGTGAGATGAGACTGTAACCTTGAATTATCCCCACGCTCTCATTTGGGGAAACGAAGGGAAAAAGGCAGATAAGCAATGCACCGATCGGAATTGGTAAAAGGGCAAACGGTGAAGGGTGGAATTATGCCTCGAAGGAGCCCACCAGCGGATCATATCATCAGAGGCCAGGTGGACCCGGCTCCCTGGAAAAAGATTGTGCTGAGGGAAGCATCGCACAAAGTGGGGACCCGTGCCGCAGGAGGAGGGGCACCGGGGTGGAGGCCCTGCCCCTTCGGATTGGTAGGGGCAGGGTCAGGGGTAGGGGTCGGTCGCAGGGGCGATTATTTGCGCGGTAAGAAAAAAGACAGCATAAAACACTCTGTTCCTGGTCCCACCCGCAGCATTCTAACACAAGGTTCGATTCCCTCTTTTTTTCTGATCCCCGACTTCAACAGTTTGGCTAGTGGAGAAAGTCGTGTATTGGCAACGCGAGCACATCGGCATCCTCCTAGTGCGAGAAGACTTTGCCGATATACCGTATCTCCTTGCTGATATGGTCAATGGTCGCGGAGATCCCGGTATGAGAGAACGAGTCTCCTCATGGACCTGCCGCCTCATATTGACATCTGGTGTTGCACGGATGTAAAGATTCAATCCGTTGTCCAATAGATCTGTATTCCATGACCAGTCCCGAAGCATTTACCAGTCACCTCCGGGCAACAGCGCTTGAATTGGGAACAGATCTTTTTGGTGTTGCCGCTTCAGGCCGCTTTCTCGACCCTCAATATGCAGGGAACAAACCACAGGACATCATGGAAACCGCACGCTCCGTGATCGTTATCGGAGTTGCTGTCCCATCGGGGTGCATCGATCACCTCCCGAAAGGAAGGGCTGAGTATACAAATACTCTTATGGCCGGGACTGCAACGCTCCGTGTGATCGCCTATCGCCTCGCGCGGGAGATTGAAAAAAGCGGATATAAAGCTACCATCGTCCCGACCGAAGGCAGTGAGTTCGGGTACTGGTATGCTGACCGAAAGACCCTCATGGCAGACACCTCGATCAAGTACGCCGCGTTCTGTGCCGGTCTCGGTTCATTTGGGATCAATCACCTGTTGATAACCGATGCATATGGTCCCAGGGTGAGGATGACTGCAATCATCACTGATGCTCCCCTCAGTGTATGTGAAAATGCACCCCGCCCGCTAATCTACGAAGGGTGCAGGGAATGTATGAAGTGTATTGAAGCGTGCCCCGTAACCGCCTTCAAAGCAGATGGAACGATCGACCGCCATCGATGTGCGGAATATATGTTCCAGACCCTTGGAGGTCTCCGGTGCGGACTCTGTGTAAAGGTATGCCCGGCAGGACGCATAGGATAACCGCAGGAACCGCGGCCCCGGTTCCGGTTATGATCCTCGTATTGACAGGGTCTCCGGACATATCTCTTTTATTCTTCACCGTACAATACATCCGGGATGTCTCCTGTTCCCCGGTGCATCAACCGTCTCAGTTCCACTATTCTTCTCAGGGATACTGACGAGAAGGTGATCAATGAATTTGTGCGGGCAAACTGCGCGGAATACTATGTACTTCCCCCAAATTTCGAGTTCCGGGGTGTGACCATTCTCCTGAACACCCCGATGCTGCTTGGTTTTAAGATCAGGAAAAAGAAGATACTGATACCGTTTGTTAAACCCTGCTATGGTCCGATGCTTTTTGAAGTGAGTGCAGAAGATGGCGATTTCGAATTCCTGCGATCGGTGCTGAAAAAAGAACAGGCATGATCCGGGAAAATCACGTGTGGCTTCCGATTAACCTTTAGACTCGTGACATCGGTTTGAGAAATATTTTATATTCACCGGTATATTTCAGGATACCAACAGTCCGTTCGCGGATGGCGTATATTTTGTGTGATATCATGGTACACGTGAAAGATATCCCCTATGTTACGCGGTGGAGGATGGCAAACCACGTCCTCACCCGTCTTGTCGTTGCGCTGGGCGATGGTTCGGACGCAAACGACGTTTCAGCATTTCGTGATCGGATGTATTCCGAAATGGGGCAGGAAATCCTTTCCATTGCCAATCGTTACGGGATGAAACGGGATGATGCTTCGCATCTCGTCCAGACTCTCGGAACTATCTCGGTAATCCTGTTCGGACCCGAGTTCGAAACAAGGTATATCGAGGGATTCCCTGAAGAAGCGATCATCCGCCTGACCGAATGTGCCATGTTCCGGGAAGAGAGTGCGCACGGTATCTCCCCCTCGCAGGTGAACAATGTCTGCCAGGCCTATGTCCGGCACGCCATCGAGGCGCTGAACCCTGAATTTACTGTGACCATCAGCCGCGCCCGGTGTCGCGGCGATTCGTTCTGCGAGATGATCATCGGAAGAAAAGAGAGATGATCCCGGTTCCACCTGTGTTTTCCCGCGCAAAGACTGGCAGAACCAGCGATCCTGAAAGTGGCAAACATGCGTAACATTACCCATTAAGAGCGATTTGTACGAGAGACCGGTATTTTGTCCCAGCGGTGGCCCCTTGTATGCCGCCATGGCCCCACCCGGCAGAATAGCAATCGAATATTCTAATTTTCCTGTTCTACTCCTTCTTTGTCTTGAGGTGAAGCATTCATGGTTTTTCTATACCTATCCGCTGGGCTGATTACCCAACAGGTGAGACAGATGGACATGCCATGGACGAAGGCGAAAGAGGTACCATCAGGGGTATTAAGATACCGCCCATTCCTGGACCTGAATACTGATACATTCCACCATAGGTGCTACAGCGGAAGAATGCTGGACATTGCCGAGCTTACGGAAAAAAGCCGTGGAACAGTATAAGGGGAAGAGGATCCGCACCTGTCTTGAGGTCCCAGTTACCCCTGGAACTGTCCCCCCAAGCGAGGCCCGGTTCATACGAGTGTCAGACTTCCCGCCTGCTCCAGCAAAACGACGCTGTATGCCATAATACGGACAAATACCCATCCATATTGATATCACCAGTATCTCGATGATTCGCAAGCCGGTAAGAAACCCTGGTGTAAGAACCACGGATTTGTAATCGAAGAAACCAACAGGCCGTTACTGTTGCCTCAAGAAGAAAAAAATGAGAATTTATTCGGTTGGTACAAAGGCGCTCTTTCCAACCTTTGCATATACCCCGCATACAGGGCAGATATAACTATCAGGCAAATCTTCAAACGCTGTTCCCGGTTTAATCCCGTTCTTCGGCTCTCCCCGCTCGGGATCATACATGTACCCGCATGCGATGCAGCGATACCGTCCCGAAGGGGCTTCCAGTGCAGTGAATGCAGTCTTCCCTATCTTTGCTTTTCCACACACAGGACAGATGTAGGATTTGGGAAGATCTTCAAACGCTGTTCCCGGTGGGATACCGTTCTTAGGCTCCCCCCGTACAGGATCATAAATGTATCCGCAAACTTCACATCTGTACGGCCTCATTTTTTTCATATCAATTCCCCATTTTTCCTGTTGCTCGTTGCAACACAAAATTGAAGATCGGGTGAGGCAATAAAGACACCGCTTTAAGAAACCCCCTCTGGGTTAGCTTTCGTTCATTAATTGTAACACAAGGTTCGGATCCCTGGTAATCTTATTCATATTCCTTCAATTTTTGAAGAGCGCCTGTGTTTCCATGCCGTGACCAAACGGTGATGAACGATGAGGTGGAACGGGTGTTGGACTATGGGGGTGGCGGACCAACACCTGATCTTTCGATCCGGATCTCTACCGGTTCTTACGCAGGAACGGTGCGTAAGCCTCAGGCTTCGCCTGCCAATAAATGAGGTTGGTTGAACCAATGACTACATTTGACTCGCGGCCGTTGAGAAACCCACCGATCTCGCAGACCGGGCCCGGGCATGAGAACAGGAGATGCAGACATGGCCGTTGTCAAGGGATATCTCCATTCCCGAAACTGAATATTAATATATTCCACCATAGCTGCACCAGCTGCAGCAGGACATTGCCGAGCTCACGGAAAAGCCGTGGAACAGTATGATGAGAAGATGATCCGCATCTGACAGATGAAGGATTTGGGAAGATCTACCAACACTGTTCCTGGCGGGATACCGTTCTTAAGACCTGCTGCCATTTATAGACGCCGGATCATGCTTGCATCATACTATCAAACTAAAAAAATTGCAATCGACTATCTTATGATTGTTCATGATTATTATTTACAGAATCACATTTTGTGCGAGGGTATCTAAGCCAGGCCAAAAGAGCGGGACTTAAGATCCCGTCACGGAGGTGTTCGTGGGTTCGAATCCCACCCCTCGCATTCTCGTGTTAAAAGAATCTTGTTAAATTATTTTAAAGTCATTTTAGCCTTCGAATTTCATTTTGAATTTTGTTAAATCTAAAATATAAACTATCCAAATGAGAATCGTATCCTGATGTATACTCTTGAGAATATGAATCATATCTTTCACGATTTCCGTAACTCGATTCCATATTCAGTAGATAGTGTAGGAAAAGTTCTGTAAATTCAGAGACCCCGTATCCTAAGGACCAACAAAGGAGAACGGGGTCATGGAACTATTAGATTTTGTGGAGCAAT
>JALHCK010000049.1 GCA_022841205.1 Methanomicrobiales archaeon
ACTCTTCGGGGCTAAAGGGGGGAAACAGGCGCACTCTTGGGGAATGGGAGGCAGAAATGGATACCCGATGGAGAAAGAGATGGGTTAATAGAAATTCTCTTATGAGATTCAGCAGAACTGATTCGGATGACGGACTTTCGTACCCTCCGGGTAGGTAATGATAAATTCGTTATCAGAAATTCCCGAATTGATCGTGAAATTCTTTACTTCAAAAGTGGTTTTCAGGTTTCCTGTTGAATCGAAAGCCTGGATCCCGGTAACGAGCCAGAATTCCCTGTCAATCCAGATCCGGATTTTACCCTCTTTTCCCTCGCCGAAATAATCCGTGTATCCAGAATTTATGGCATCAATCACATATGCTTCTCGCCCATTCACCGTTTCCAAGCCATGTTCTGAAAGGTTAAAATCACCTGAAAATAACACCGGAAAGGCAAGCTGGTTAGGATCGGCAATCGGAGGAAAACACGTTTCCGGGTTATTAATAGCCAAGATGTCAACAGTATGTGATTCCGGCTGAAACTCGGTGAAGGTGAGGTTATGAATAGACTGGACCCATGTCCTGCCAGTAGGATCGTACCGGTGCTTAAGGAGATACTGGTAAGGTCTTTTATAGAGAATATCGATTTTGTGTGAACCACCGGGCATTGTCTGAATGACAGTCATCGAGTAATCGTTAACCGAGCTGATATGAGATTTGTAATTCGTAACTATTCCGGTGACCGTATCCGGGTTACCTGTACAACCGGCAAACGCCATGACAGCAACAAGGAGTATAAACAGCGGCATGGGAGAAAAAAATGGGGAGAGAATAGTGGATTTCATGCGGGAATGTTCACCATAGGGAATACGTTCCAAGCCCTGTTATCCCAGCTATAACCGGTCCAGACATATGGAGGCCAGTTAATGCCATCGGGTGATCTGAAATCAAAGGTACCAACGGAATTGAATACTTCATCTGGATGTTTCCAGATACCGTTGATCATACACCAGTCATTCCGTACCTGAGAGCGTGCGAAGAGAGTGATCGCTCCCAGTGGTATCGTACCAAGTTCAGAGGAACTTTCACTGGTATTTATCTGTGTTGCTGGATTGACTGTGTCGTGATAGTCATAGTAGTACCACTGGTTGTTCCTGACGTCCCTCATCCAGATTTGGTAAAATCCGAGGTTCGAGCCAGTATTCACAAGAACATACCACTCATAGCTCTGGGAGACTACACCCACAGTAGCAGGAATGTACGTTCCAGTCCCTCCCAAGTGTTCAGGGTTCCGGGTACTTACCCACGGGTATACGGGATTTGCATTCTCGCCATTATATACTACGGGAAATACCTTGATCGGGGAACCGGAGAAATCACTGCTATCATATTCTGAAATGACTTCGATCAACACTCCATTATTATAATAATTTTCCAGTTCCTGGAATGCCTGGTATCTTCGACCGGAATACGTGTAGGTCAGTGGGGTAATTGAACCTGTCATATAGTTAATACCGGATTTGTTTGGAGTAAATGAGACCCTCCACGCGCAGGTTTCCGGCGTACACCGGGTTACCGGATTTGCCAGCAGAGAAGCGGGCAGAAGAAGACTGTCCTGGATAGAATCAGCGGAACGTTTTTCCGTCAACCCTGAACCTGTTTTCTGGTCAGATGTCGGGAATGTAAACTGCTTGGCGGGAAAAGACAGTTTCACCATATCAGGATTTGTGTTCAATGCAGAATACATTGTTTTTGGAATCCTGAGGTTTACCGTTTTTTCACCCGTCTTAAGCTGTTTACTCACGAATTGTCCATTCGTACCCTGAGCAAACGCTGAGTCAAATTCTTTTTTTGAGACAGAGATGTCGATAAGTTCGGGATCCTTGCTGATATTTTTCTCTTTCAGCCATGATTCGGGTATGCCAATTATGTACATTTCCGATTCGGGTAACGGCTTTGCCGGCTGGAGATCTTTTGGTATCTCAACCGGGAAATCGACATGTTGAGCATGTGAAGTTCTTATAATGTTTGTTTTTTCTGGGGTTATTATCTGGGTGCCTGCACTGACAGGTACACACCCCATGCTCACCAGCATGATTGCGATGAGTAATGAGATTCCCCATATTCCTAATTTCTTTTTCATTTTTTTCCTCCGTTTCTTACTCGTTCACAGAGGCATGATCCCAAACCTTCATTATCACAGAAGATAATTGTCTCATGCCTACGGGCATGCGAGGTTCATCTCTGTTTCGATGCAAGGTGAACCCC
>JALHCK010000050.1 GCA_022841205.1 Methanomicrobiales archaeon
TGTACGTGGCGGTACACATTTCCCCAAGAAGGGCGGGATAAAATTCCCCAGCTAGAATACTCCTCTTAGGAAATCATACTTTCTCATGAGGTGGAGCAAGTCCCATTCTCTTCCGTTCTTTCAGCCGATAACTGTCTCCACGAATATTTACGGTGATACAATGGTGCAGGATTCGATCCAGTAAAGCAGTGGCGATGACCTGGTCATGGAAGATCTCTCCCCAGTCACCGTAGGACTTGTTGGATGTAAGGATCGTCGAGGATCGTTCATATCTCCTGGAAACCAACTGAAAGAAACAGTAACCGGCCTCTTCGTCAAACGGGTGGTACCCGATCTCATCAATGAGGAGAAGACGGTATCTAGCCAGCATTTTCAGATACGGATCGAGGTTTTCATGATGGTATGCCTTTTTCATCCGTTCGATGAGTGTCGAGGCTGAGATGAAATATGCCGAGAAACCTGCTTTAATCGCTGCAATACCAAGACCTATGGCAAGATGTGTTTTCCCTACACCCGGGGGCCCTAAGAAGACCACATTCTCTGCATTATGAAGAAACCGCAAGGTGGTGAGCTCACGTATCACCGACTGGTCAATCGATGGTTGGAACTCAAAATCGAACTCACTCAGGTCCTTTCTCACTGGTAACCTGGACCATTTCATCCTGGTTTCAAAGAGATGAGTCTCTCTCCGCATCTTTTCTTCATGCATCAGATGATCGAGGATCTCCATGACGGAAGTCCCATCCTTTGCAGCAATCTCAAGGTAGCTGTCGAGGATCTCCTCAACGCCATTCAGTTTAAGATCCAGCAAATTCTGGTGCAGGCGCTCATAGACAAGGGAATTCGAATTCATGGGTATCCCCCACCACTGAACTGATCGTATACCGCTAGCGGCCGGTGTTCAACACAGGGTGACGGTATCGCCACGATCACCGGATGGCTCGTTGGCCTCCGGTAAGTCGTTTTCATGACCTCTGAAAGCAGTCCGTAGAAATGATCCGGGTTTCGGGAGACCCGGAGACCGCCCGACAGGAGTTCGTGGGTACAGACGATCTGTCCCCTGATTAGGACCTCGAGGAGGTCTCGTGTGACCCGGACCATCGCAGTTCTCCCGGCATAGCGATAAGGAACAGAATAGTGATTTCCCAGGTAGGAGACATAACAGTCACGTGAAATCTTTCGTGATTCTGTGAGGGTTATCCGGTATTCCGGGACCTCATCGGGAGAACTAAGGTTTTCACGGGTGAGTCGGTCACGAGGGATCTCATGGGTAGTACCATGTGGCGTACTGTTGACCCTTTCACACCATTGCAGAGCTTGGCCGTTCAGATCCTGAAGAGAAGGGAATGTTGAACCTTTGAGGAAGTCCTGTTTCACGAATCCGATAGTCTGTTCGATCTTTCCTTTCGTCTGGGGTCGATACGGTCGGCACAGTCGGGGGGTAAAGCCATAATGACGGGTAAAATCCATGAACAG
The DNA here is from genome assembly GCA_022841205.1 of Methanomicrobiales archaeon. Lineage (GTDB taxonomy): Archaea > Halobacteriota > Methanomicrobia > Methanomicrobiales > Methanospirillaceae > UBA9949. The sequence goes on from JALHCK010000050.1 coordinate 1,477, forward strand.
GTCATTCCACCGTGATTCAGATGATTTCTTCATACGGCGGATCACGACTTGTTTCATGTTGTCATAGAGAATTTCCTCGGGATATCCTCTGAAGTACCGAAACGCGTTGAGGTGGCACTGGATGAAGGTGGGGACATCCGTATTCAACGTGAATTCGATATAACGCATTCGGGAGTAACCGAGAAGCATTGCAAAACAGGAGAGTTTTCTGCTTTCTCCATCAACATACACCGATCCGCAGTCTCCCCAATCAACCTGGGCCTGTCGTCCAGGTTCGGTCTCATAACGATAGACTGCCTTCACCGCGATGTCCGGACGAATGGTCCTGACGTACTTCTTCACCTGGGTGTACTTCCCAGTGTATCCTCGGTCAAGGATCTCTCGGAAGATTCGTTTTGCCCCGAGGTCTGGATAGTCTTTCAATCGCTGGGCAATGTATTCGTGATATGCATCCAATTTTGTTGGTTTCCTCTTTCTGGGTTGTTCTACAGGCAGGGTGCGGCATACCAGGTATTTCCTTACGGTCTTTCTGTCGTATCCTGAAATCCTGGCTATCTCGCTGATGTTAGTGGTTCCCTTCCTGAGTTCAATCTCATGGATCAGGTCGCGTAACATTAGGTATTCCTCCACGTTTAGCATCCTGCCACCCTCTGT
>JALHCK010000002.1:0-45132 GCA_022841205.1 Methanomicrobiales archaeon
TGTCTCATGGGTTACCTGTACGGTATGGTCTTTTTCCCATTGACTGGGTAAGCGCTCGCTTATCTTTTCCGTTGCGCTCACGCACGGTACCATCGCCATCCCAGCCAGCAGCAGTGCCAGCAGGACGGTGTAAAGTTTCATTGTTTTCATCTTTTCACTCTCGTTTTTTTCTATACGCTCCGCTCGGCCATCCGGATCGAATCCCCTATTAACGGGGAAGAGTCCAAGAATCACCAGCGGAACCGGGAAGGATTCAGATGGTGTGCAAATTTCTATGAATCCTGCCGTTTCTTATTGGACATCTTTAGATTGTCCGCATTGGTGTTCGTGACTATGGCACCAAATAATTTCTGTCCACATCCTCAAACTGCCAGTTTGATGATTTGGAAACAAACTGGGAACTATTGCCGTCATTGACGTCGATCCGGAGCCCGGCTTTACGACAGTAGTGAAAACGTCCTGCCTTCCAAAATACCGTCGTGGGATGAGGATCTTGTCCACACCCTCCAAAGGTAAATCGAACCGGGGTGCATAAACGATCTCTGTGTCAGATCCAGAACTGTTCTCGGAACTATTGGCATAGATTCAAAACGATTCCTGACCGCCTCCTTTCTCACCCTCATTTTACCGACACCGTTCACAGTCAAATCCCCTTAAGGGCTCCCTGGCTTTATTGAAACCAGCCTGGCTGATGAGACTCATCAGGATGAGTTCATCCGAATATTGGGCATTTTCATCATACATGAACCCATAATAGAGAATGAAATAGTCGTCCGAAGAGGAGAGAAAAGGACGTTCTGCAACCATGAAATATCCCTGGAAGAGATCTGTTGAGACGCGGGTAGCCTGGAGATCATACTCGATATTATCGGGGTTTTTCATGGGCAGGTCAACGACTTCGATCGAACCCTTCACGCGAAGATAATTGCACAACTCGCATGTCGCCTTCAGAAAATCATCACGTTCCTGAAAGTACCAGGAATCTACCGATACCTTTGCAGCGGTTCCCGAAACAGCATATTCGGCATGAAGGTATTCCCCTGGAGATGATGAAATAGCCGACGGAGAAGTGATCTTTTCGACAGAGATTGGACTGAGCCTGTTATTTAGCAGTTTGGGGCCGTGGAGGGAACCTGGAATAAACCTGTACTCTCGGATATCAGGAGGGGAAAGGCCTGGACCAATGGGCAAGAGGATGAAAACGACAAAAATTATGGCGAATACAACGGCAATTCCGATTATCGAAACGAGTATTTCTTTATGATTCTTCTGAAGGTGTCTCCCCATCGTAAATTCCACCAGACATCGTTATTTGAACAGCAGATCACATCACCGCTCCTTGAGGGAGATCATGCTGCACGAATATGACAGTACGGCTTTTTTCATCAACCAGAAAATCCCAGTTTATGTTCTCATGAAGAATGCAGAGGGCCGGTGCACAGGCCGGACCGGAGAAATTCTTCGGAGTCGGATGACACTGGTGCAGGACCCCTTCAATCACACCCCCATCCTGCAGGAGGGCAACGGCCCGTTCATCACCAAGAGCCGCATCAATAATAATTTTTGGTGATTCATTAATAAAGGCCACGACTATATACTAAGCAACGGTGGCCAGATGGATGAACCTGGTAGAACTGACGCAATACACAAGCGATGAAGAGCGTGCAGAAGAGTATCTCAGGCAACAGGGGATCCTCAAGACATTTCCGGACTGTCCATATTGCCATGGAACAAGGATAAACCGGGTAAGGAGAGCCAAATACAAATGTTACTCCTGCAATCGTGAATGGGGGGTCCGGCGCGATAGCATTCTCGAAGGGTTAAAAGTCCCTTTCACCAAATTCCTCATGGCGATAAAGCTCTTCGAGATTGACACCTCTGTACGGGAAGCCGCCAAACAATTAGGATTGGCCTATAACACCGTGTACAATATCCATGCTCTCATCAGGAAGGCGATACTCACCACCAATGTGCATGCCTCCTCATTTTCAGGTGAGATTGAAATGGATGAATCCTATTTCGGCGGGAGAAGGAAGGGGAAGCGTGGACGTGGTGCAGCGGGAAAGGTCCCGGTATTCGGTATTCTTGAACGAGGGGGAAAGGTTACCGTGGAGGTCGTTACTGATGTCCAGGGAGAAACTCTCCTGGAACTGGCCATCAAGAAGGTGAAACGAGGGAGCCTCATCTACACGGATAAATTCCGAAGCTATAATGGACTCATTTCCTATGGGTTCAAACACCGGAGAATCGATCACGGGAAGAAATTCGCAAACGGAAAAGTGTATATCAACGGAATAGAGGGATTCTGGTCCTTCGCGAAGCAACGCTTACTGAAATATCATGGGGTCGACGCCCAGAAGTTTCCGCTCTATCTCAAGGAATTGGAGTTCCGGTATAACCATCGCGACCGAGATCTTTTTGACGATCTCTTCCAAGTGTTAGTTGGATATAGTCGCGTGGCTTATATTGAGTAATCACCTAATTTTTTTCCTGTTTTCATCAATCCTGTCAGTAGGGTCATCCTGTCCAATCACACGGATATCCGTGTAATTCACGACATGAAGCGAAGCATTTGGAATTCCCGGTGTTATTGAAATATTAATCGTCCCGGTGCCTTGTAACGGTGAAGTGCCCATATCCGAAGAACTGACCGGTGAAGATACAATAACATCATGTGTCGGTTGTTTTCCGACAGTCTCGTTATGAGCTTCTTTTTCCGGACCCTGATGAATACATCCCGAAAAAACGAGAACTAGGATAAATACCACCAGAACGACACTAACTTTTCGTGTTTTCATTTTTTTCCTCAAGTTATTTTTAAGATTTCACGATTTCACTCCTTCCCGGCCTCACGCGATATTTCTATTCCGAGCCCGGAGTTATGACAGCAGAGGAAGCATCTTACCCTCCGAAAAAATCAGATGGTTCCGTTACATTTTCCCTCCGTAAATCTTGTATTTTCATCTGTCTTCTGAAATCGTCTCTAAGGTATCCAGTCTTCTCTCAATTTGCACTATTGAATCCTGGAGGGTAATCATCAGCGCATAAGTATCGGGTGATGGGCCTTGCATTTTATTCATTGCATCGATATACCTGTTTTGGCGTATATCCAACCATTTTTTCAATGAGTGTATAGAACCATCTACGAATAGCATGAGCGTAATGACTGCCCATACTGTCCAGTTATTTGAAACCATGCTGTATATTGTCACGAATGCGAATGCAATGAGTTCCAGAATTTTTTTTACGTTGTTTTCCATCATCAAAACTCAACCGCTTTTTTCCTTCCTGGCCTTATGCGATACTTCTATTCCGAGCCCGGATTTATGACAGCAGAAAAAGCGTCTTGCCTTCCGGAACGCTGTCGCGGGATGAGGGGCTTGTCCTCACCCTTCCATAGCGATTGGAACTAGGTGCATAAAACGATTTCTGTACTGGGTCCGGAACAGTTCTTGAAGGGGTGGGGAAAATTATATCGCCACATCCCGGGAGAATTTTCCCGCCAGAGACGGTACCGTCCTTAATAAGCTGTAATTTCAGTTCCTGTATCCACAGAGGGTATCTCACTTACATCGGATAAATACCGTCTACCCGTAACCCATTCCTCATTGATGTCCATGAGGATTGATCCCGCGATCCTCAACAGAGACGAATCATTTGGGAACGCACCAATGGAACGATATCGCCGTTTTATTTCCTTGTGGACACGTTCAAGGAGGTTGGTTGTTCGTATCCTCCTCCAATGTTCAGGAGGAAAGCTTCGATAATTCATCAAATCATACTGGAATCGTTCTGCGGTATTCGCAGCACGGGAGAACCCACGAGATTCAAGTTCAAGGATGCATTCCTGGAGTCGCCGGGGATCGGTCAATGAATCCTTCAGAATTGCGACAACACTCTTGTGATCCTTCCTGGGTATTTTCTTCAATACTGCCCTGATAAAGTGGACCTGGCACATCTGCCAACTGCAACCATGGAATGAATGTTCAACGGCATTCTGGATGCCTTTATGGCCGTCTGAAATGATGAGATCAACTTTCTTCAGTCCGCGCTCTTTCAGGTCCGAGAACAGGTCCTCCCAGGTGAGCTCATCCTCACAGTCTGCAATTCTGGCTCCCAGGATCTCACGGATCCCATCATTCCGAATACCAGCGATCACGAGTAAGGCCTTATTCGCATACCTGGTTCCATCCCTGATTTTGAAATACGAGGCATCCACGAAGATGTAGGGGATATGGGAATCAACAGGACGTGAAAGGAATTCTTTGACCTTTGAATCGAGTTCTTTGGCGATGCTCGAAACATAGGAAGCGGAGACCTTCTCGACGCCGAGAGTTGAGATGACATTCTGGATCTTCCTCGTGGATACACCCTGAAGATACGACTCAATGATTGATTTCTCAAGAGCTTTTTCAACCCTTGAATATCGTTCGAAAACCTGAGTCTTGAATGGAATATCCCGCAATAAGGGCTTGTTGAGAGATAATAAGCCGTGCCGCGACTTGAGTGATCGGGACCTGGTCCCATTCCGGTAGGTGCGTCTCGATCCGGTTCTCTCATACCTAGTGGCCCCGGCCAGCTCATCTGCTTCTTTCTTCATCACCTCGTTCAAAAACCAGGTGATGAGATTCTTCATTCCTTCTTTGTTATCGGTAAGATAATTTACCACGAGGTCTTTACTATTCATTGCCCTGTATTCATCCGTTCTGCAATCTAAGGTAGGATACAGGGACTCTTCAATTTTACAGCTTTATATGCACACTACCGCCAGGTTCGGTGCGTTTGTGAGCACGATGAGAATTCCGGTCACAATGATTATCACAGCAAAAAATATGTTTTCTTTCAACCGGCAGGCCCCGATACCAATAATCCCGAAGCCGGCACCACCGATAATTTTTAACATTATCAGGCCAGGATTTCCGAGCAGATTATATTGGAGCCAGAGGGAATCGAAGACTGGGACAATGATAGCATACAGCATGAAAGGTATGATAAATGCCAGAAGAGGTGCGAGATGTCGGAATCCCGCGATGGTGATAATTACCGGAATAATAAAGACGAAAAGAAGCCCGAGTCCCATCATCACATGAAAAGAGGGGTGAAATGCCGGACAAATTCAATACTGTCACAAGGATATGCATGAATAGAAGAGATACAATGAATATAAGCGATGAAAAAGCCGCCGTTTTATCTATCTGCTCTATCTTTTGATGAATCAGTGAAAATGTCATTGGACTTCACCCAAAAAAATGTTAGCTCATACGTCTCCGGCGAAATACTGCGAATATTAACCCGATGCCCAATGCTGTGACAGGGAGGATTAACGGAAGCACTGCGGGAACAGTCGTGGGTTGTTGGGGAACCTGACCGATTGGGGAAGATAATTCAGTCCCGGTCGGACTCTCATTGGTATCCGGGGGTCTGTTTACGAGAGTGAAAGGATAGAGATAAGGATACCGATCATCGTCAGACCAGACTATAGAAAGACTGTAGTCTCCAGCAACGGCATCCTGCCGTATTACCGTATTATTTTCCAGCCGTTTATACCATTGAGTCGTATTCATTACAAATGACCACGTATGGTTTACTCCCTTTCCTGCTGTGACGAAAGTTGATCCAGTATACGAAGGAGGCGCAAGATTTGGACGAAGTGTCATGAACGTGGATATATACGCTGCATACTCGAGTTGCTCACCAACGGGAAGATCTGTCTCTCCAGAAACGGTGAATGAATCGCCGGTATATTGAGTGCCGATAGGAAGGTTATCGACCGTGATCCAGTAGCCGCGGTGAGGATAGGCCGAAGATGGGATAGTTGAACTATCCTTCGTTGAAATCTCTGCACATGTAGAAGTGACAAGAAGCATCCCGGCGATAATGATACTCAAGAGCATTTTTTTCAATGACATATTTTCACAATCCCTACTGTATGAAATGACCTGCCCAATTTTAATTAAGATAAATCAAGTTATTTTTTGCCATTTCAAGCCCATACATTGAATAACCCGGACCAGCCTGAAGCTGAAATAGTGCCCTGATTAAGAGTTACTTGAGGGATATTGACATTATGGAATACGATGTCCCCGCACATATGATAGGGGTTAGAATTCTGTCCTTGGGCCTGTTCCAATGTATTTACTATTTCGAGATTTGTATTTGTGGATATGGCGTTTGAGAAATAATATGTTGAAGTCCCTTTGGTAAGATCACTTGTTGTGACCTTCCATCCTGTCTGACCACCAACACTCGTGTATTCCAGAGTTCCCTGAATATTATCTCCCTGGTCAACATTAAGTATGGGACTGTAGTAGTAATTGGTAGGACTGGTGTATCTCCAGGAAGATATTTTCCATACCGGATTATTCAGGTTATAATTCCACATTAAAACGGGCTGCATAATGGTATCTGAATTTTCAAGTCCGTTGAAAATGGCCAAAGCAAACGTCGGAGTGCCCCCACTAGTTGACGGTGGCGACGGGGTATACCATGTTGAACGTAAATAACTGATCTGACTGACCGTTTTATATGCCCATGCAAGCCAGTTGCTGTTATAGATCGTGGAAGCACGTGTTACGGCCAAATCTTTCTTGGACGATTCATCAATTACCGTTATAACAAGATCCCCTATCTCAGTTAGGACATATGTCGTCCCTGTGTTGATTCGAGAATCAAGGATACGTGCTCCCTGCGGGACAGCATAAACATGTGTAGCCGGGACGAGTCCGTTTGGCGTGGTTACTTTGGTTGCAGTATCATCAGAAGCAACGATAATTTGTTTCCCCTCTTGATCGAAGATTCTGGTGATTCCGTCAGAGGAGTGGTAGATTATCGATCCTTCAGGTATGGCGTATATATCATCACCTGGCTGGGTGCCTAATGGTCCTGTGATAACCGTGTTCTGCAGATTTTTATCCTGAATAAGTTCGGAAATCTGCATTTTGTTCATGTCTATATCTTTTTCGGCGCTTACGCACGGTACCATCGCCATTCCCGCCAACAGCAGTGCCAGCAGGACGGCTCTAAGTTTCATTGTCTTCATCTTTTCACTCTCTTTTTTTTCGATACGCTCCGCTCGGCAATCCGGATCAATTACCAGCGGAACCGGGAAGGATTCAGATGGTGTGCAAACTCATGAATCCTACCGATTCTTATTGGACAACTTAAAATTGTCCGCGTTGGTGTTGGTAAATATGGCACCAAATAATTTCTGTCCACATCCTCAAACTGCCAGTTTGATGATTTGGACATAAAGATTAAGCAATATCTCTCAAGAACATCTTCCCATGTCGCAAAGGCTTGGAGTTTTTGCAATGATGCTTCTGTTAATTGCATCGTTTGCAGTAGTATCGGCAAGTGAACAGGCCCCTTCTGTCGGTAACGGCGGTTATATTGTTGAACCTTTTCAAGGAGACGACGAGGAGCCCTTTGTCATCGATACGGTGTATGCGACAATCACCCAGGGACGAACAAACTGGCATACAAAGGCCGTATCGACATTCATTACGACTTTGAACGTGGACCTGAACTGGGGAAACCCGGCGAATTCACTCCAGCTCAAGATTTATTCACCGGATGGATTTGCATTCGGCCCATACTATGACAATTTCGATGGGTATTATGATGGCCGTATCAACCTAAACATCATCAACAGCGATGGTATCGCGCAAGGTACATGGTATTATGAAGTGTATGGTTATAGTGTCACAGGGACAGAAGATTATTCCATCTGAACTGTCAGATACGATGGAATGAAATATTCATCAATCATCCTCCTTTTCTTGCAGGTGGTTCCTCTAACTATCGTACCAACCCAGGGAACCTATTCGGTTGAACCTTATTCACCTCCCATCGGGCCTTTTGATACTCTCGGGGCTGATAACACAGTCTCGTTTTTTGATCTCCCGCTCTGGGTTCAGCTCACCTGGACGATCAGCTTTATTCTTGTATTTTTTAGCGCGATCAAGTTTGGTCCGTTCGTTCTCGGAAAAATCAAAATCATCTTACATAATAAAAACCGCACTGTGATCCTGAATTACATAGGGAGCAATCCCGGTTGTACGCTTGCGGATCTTTCGAAATACACCGGAATTAACCGGGGGACTGCCAAATATCACCTTTCCCTGCTTTTCACTGAGCAGAAGATAATCCAGAGAAAGCAGGAAAAGATGATATTTTTATTTCCGAATAGCAGTGATCTTCTTGGAAATAACCTGGTTTATGGATATCTCCGGAATCCTACAAAAAAGGAGATCCTTGCCATTATCCTAAACCGGCCGGGTATCAGCAACAAGGAAATTGCAGAAATATTGCGCCTTGAAAGAAGTAGTGTCTACTGGCACCTGAAGCAGCTTCTCAATGAAAATATTATATCAAGAAGGTGGGATGGCAGGAACATGAGATATTCCCTGCACCCAGAAGTCGAAGATATTGTGCTTAGCAGACTGCATCTGCAATTCGGATGATTCAGATATTGTGAGGTTTCCGGATAACACAATCCAGCAACATCGGTTTCAGAACAGGGGCCTTTATGGGGATAACTCGCCTCCTGGGGTATTGATATGTCGACTGATGAGTCTGGCTTGCCTAAACAATCCACTCAACAACAAGATTTTCAAGAACCGATCCTATCGGGTGGTGCAAACATACAAGGGAAAATAATCTCCCATGGCGGCGTGGCAGGGAAAGAAAAACACTGTGCCAGATCCAGAACTATTCTCGCGACGATTCGCGATCCGGCACAGAAAGGTTATAAGCGCCTCTGACCAGATCTGAACAATGCCGGGCAGGGTATCTTCAGAAGGGAAAGAGGGTATCATGGAGAACCGTCAGTCACACCGGTTTCATACCGCCCTTTCCATGACGCTATGGATCCTGTTTATCGGATTTTGTGTCCTGGAACTGGTCTACATCCCCCTCTTCGGTGTCGATGGCACGGGGGTACCTGTCCCCCGGTGGCAGATGAGGCCGTCCGATCTCATCTGTAACATGGTCCATTCCGTATCTCCCGCTCTTGTGGGGCCGGTACAGATCCTCCTCTTCTGGGGGATCGGGTTTGGCGCCTATTTTGGATTCCGCACTATCTCGAGAAAAACTGTACTTGACAATACTGCAAGGCTGCGGGTCTTCAATACTATCCAGGAATCCCCCGGAATCCACTTCAATGCCCTCCGGGAGCAGACCGGTATAAACAGGGGGACGCTCCGCTACCACCTCTCCATCCTGTCACTCACCGGGAAGATCACCTCCTTCCAGGACGGAGTATTCTCGCGGTATGTTCTGAGCGGGATGGGGATGTCACCGTACGACCAGGTCGTGATATCCAGATTCCAGAACGGACCGGATCGGAAGATCCTCACCTATCTCCTCGATCACCCGGACACATCCCAGCGTGATATTGCAAAAGCCCTTGGTGTCGCACCTTCGGTTGTGAGCGGCCGGATCACAAAAATGTATGATGAGGGGGTTGTTGCAATGGAGCGTCTTGGCAGGAGCACACAGGTAGCCCTGACGGATGAAGCCATCGAAGTAGTAAGACGGATCCAGGGTACAGGAATACGCCCAGATCAGGTACAGGTCATGGCTCCTGAAATCCCGGGATGAAAGTAACTCTCTATCGGCTGTTCCCAGGCAGAGGAACAGACGCGACAGAACAGATAACCCTCGGGAATATCCTTCATACCGAATCATGCCTGTCGTTTGTTCGCGTTCCAGCACAGAGATCGTTTAAAGGACCCTGTTGATGTCTCACAGGGCACCAATGCCCCGGGAGATGAAATATGTCGCCAGAAATGAAAACAGCAATTCAAGCATCAATCATTGCACTCGCCGCACTGATATCGGTTATCACCCCCTGTGCTGCAGGAATTAATATACAGGCGAGTCACGACATCGTGCTTGCGAAAGGAGACCCTCTCACCATCACCGGGGACGGCTATCACAATGGATCTGCCACCCTGTGGGGGACAGGATATTCATTCCTTGACAGCAAGGTTGTCAACGCGTCCCCGGATGGAACAATATTGTGGACATTGGACCCTGAAACAACCCAGGCATTCCATAGCGGCCCCTTCATGATTATAGTCCAGGACCCGGGACAGGACCGGGACTACTCGCTCCAGGCAAGCAAGTCTGGCGGGATTTTTCGTATAGTATCGGCAGAGGGAATACCCCTCCTCGAGACAGAGGTTCAAGCCATTAATATCCCTGCTGCCCTGGATCTCGCGAGTCTCCTGGAGAGCCAGATCAATGGAAGCAGCACGGACGATTCATGCGTGATCCGGACAGTTTATGTGGACGAACCTGCATTGCATCTTTCGACCGTGGAGCCAGGTAGTGCCCTGGTTGTTCCCAGTGGAGAGCGTGTGCAGGTGAGCGGTACCATGAATATGGCACCGGAAAACCTGATAACGGCGCGGATGTACGATACGGACGTAATCGAAGAGACCGGTCTACGCATCCCGGTCCGACCTGCCACGGTCGTTGCCACGGAGAGGGGAATTCTGGGAAATACCTGGAGATGTACTCTCGATACAACAGGCCTGGAACCAGGTGAATACCTGGTCGAGGTCGGGTGGGACCGATCACAAGTATCAGGACAGAACGCCTTCCTCCTCCAGGTCATACAACCGGAGAACAGGCTCGAAAGAGTGCTGGATGGAATCTTTTGGAGAATTCAACGACGGATCTTTGGTTTCTCATGATGTGAGCAATGGCAGTGTACCTTAAGTGCGGTAAATTCCCCCCGGTATCCCGACACACCATCACTTCATAAATACCTCTGACCTGTGATCCACTCCCCTTTGATATCCATGAAGAGGGTACTAGTCAGGGTTCAAACCGGAATATACCCAGGTTATCATTGGAGTCCTGCCAGTTCAGGTGGGAATAGGTGGTGTACACCATGTGATGTACAACCCATACCAACAGCCTGTCGTTCTAAGGGGGAACAGGGTGTCTTGTTTCCCCCTGTCCGACATTATTTTTTCTCTTCCTTCCTCGGCATGCGCCAATGCCCGGGCAATCCAGATAGTGACAATAACAGCGATGACCGTGACCACGACCGCATAGACCAGCTGTGCGGTGAGATCCTCTGCAGTTCCAAATACCTGCTTGAAAAGCGCCTGGATCGCACCATTCCAGGCCAGTGCGGCGACCAGGCCGAAAGCTGCGGTCAGGAGGGCCGCAATCTGTGCAAGAATTTCATCTTTTCATCCCATTTATATTACCGATACACGAATCTCCGGGTCCTCTCATAAATCTATCACAGAAAAACGGGTTCGGTATTCACACCTCTTCGATCAGGCCAGGCGTGTGAAAACATCGGGAATCAACCGTGTTACTGTCCAGGATATTGCAGTTCCTGGCGTTCCCGGTTGAGATGCTTTCGATACATAGCCTCGAGCCCGGCAAGGTCACTCACCGGCTTCGGGATGACCCGTGGTTTCGTTAACCGGGTACTGCCTGTGCGAGCTTCCGGGTATTTCGTGGGGGGGCATGTTCCACAACGGGTTTTTCTACCAGATCACACGCCTGGATGACAGCGCAGCAAGAGACGACCCGGACAAATGAAGATCCAGGCATAACCGGAAAATGCCGGGAGAACGGTATGCCCAAATGCCTCATTGCCGTTGCTGGTTGCAGATAATTCCAGGAAGACCTGTATTGCCCGTCCGATGTTGCCTGCCGCGCAGATGCTCATGAACCCTCCGGAACAGACCAGATCGGTCTCCCGGGCAGATCCTTCCCGGATCGGTGCCTGGAACCCAAAGAAGTCGCGGGCGACATTCACTTTTACTGGCAGTATTCAAAAACGTTATACCGTCCCACGTCATCTTCATATGAAGACATATCCCCCGTGGTATGATCTTCCCTGTCCCGGTAGGGTAGTGGATATCCTAGAAGCCTGCGGAGCTTTTGACCCGGGTTCGAATCCCGGCCGGGGCGTCCTGTTTTACGATTTCGCCCTGCATATGGTCTTTAAAACCGAAGAGATGAGCATCCTGCCCTGGAAAGGGATATTTATATATACCGTGGAGTTGTCTGTTTTCATAAGGTGATCAAGGTGGCAGATCTCCCCATTGCGGCAATCGTAAGGATTGCCAAGAAGAACGGAGCAGAGCGTGTCGGACACGACGGTGCTGCTGCTCTTGGAAAGAGGGCAGAAGAATACATCGGCGAGCTTGCCAGGGAAGCGCAGGTAAACGCCCTGCTCTCGAGACGAAAGACCATAAGGCAGGAAGACATCAGCCTCGCGGCAAAGTCTATGTGAGGTTGCTACATTCTCAGATAATATCGTCAATTTCCAACTCCTCGAATAATTTTTCGGCGGTGGAAAAAAAGTGACCCGGGCCGGGCCAGGAGCATAAAAGATTACGCAGTGTAAACCATGCGAAGAATTTGGCGCCAACCGATGACCCGGAGATCATGTTTTTCCTTCGTGGGCATACTCCTGGTCGCATGAACCACAGCAACATGTAACTTCGTTTGCCGGGGAACCGAGCGCTATCTCCTTCACACCCCGGGGCATACGGTTTCATCGCATTTGCCAGGGCACCGGCTCGCACAGCAGGGCGCCGGTTGTTGTTAATAAAGCCCCTGGAGCACCTGTATCTCAATTTTATTAGATCCCTGGAGATGGAGAATGCGGCTGAGCGCCATTCAAACCATCCCGGGGTGTAGGGAGCCGGAGCACCGGGAGGAGGACTACATCACCTTCGTGCCAGTTTTGTCAAAAAAATGGCCGGACCCTATCCCCACGCCGTGTTGTACCATGGGAACCAGCCGAGGTAGGCCATCAGGTCATAGGAGTCTGCCATCTCTTTTGAGGTCAGGGCGTACTGCTGGAACGAGATGAGATTTTCTACCGCTTCGTGGTAGCGGTTCAGGGAGGTGAGGATGAGGGCCTTGTCGTAGTAGATGCGGTAATCGGAGGGATCGAGTTTTAACGCCACGTCAAGCTGGTCGACGGCATGCTCATTGAGTGACTTGTCCCAGTATTTCCAGTCGGCCAGTGCCAGCGCATAGTTGCGGTGGAACTCGGAAATAGAGGGATTGATGGCGATCGCCTGGTCGAAGTCCGAAAGTTCCCTTGTCCGGTCATCGGCCATGAGCATTGCCTGGGTCATTCCCCGGATGTTGTATGCCTGTGCAAACCCGGGGTGAAGGGCAAGGGCGAGGTTGTAATCCCTGATGGCATCGGCGTATTTCCCGTCCCTGAACTTTTCGTAACCTCTCCATTCGGGGTACCACGGTTCAGCCGGGTCCTGCTCCATGGCCCGGGTGAAGGCATCGATGGCCTGGGAGAAGAGACCTTCGTGGTCATAGTAGAGACCGAGGATGAACCAGCCCCGGGGGTTTTCCGGGTCAAGCTTCAGGGAGAGATCCACATCCCTTTTTGCCGCTGCAACCAGCCCGGCATCGGCCTTCACCGCCGGGTTGCCTGTCCCCCGCACGAGGGTCGCGTAGGCCCTCCCGTTCAGGGCATCGATGTTCCCGGGATCAATGGCAAGGATCCGGTTGAAGTCATCGACTGCGGCATCATAATAGCCAAACATCGTGGCGTTCCGGATATACGCCCGCCAGCCGTAATGCTCACCAAGGTATACCCGCGATGCCCCTCGTCCGAGCAGGGCGTTAACATCACCGGGATCCTGGTCGAGAACCCGGCTGAAGTCGTTAATGGCAAGCACGAATTCTTCACCGCCATCGAATGCATAATGGTCCAGGTATCCCTGCTGAAAGTGGGCCATCCCCCGGGCCAGGAAGGCGTCGGCAGAGTTCTCCTGTATAGCAAGTGCGGCGTCGAATGCCTGGATAGCCCCGTGAAGGTTTCCGGTGGCAAGAAAGGCCATCCCATCTGAGTAGACCTGCCCGAAGTCAGCACCGGGGGGAGCCTGGTAAGGCTCCGGAGCCCTGATACCTCCATCCCCGGCATCACCCGACCGTCCCTGTGTATAGTCTTCAACCGTGACCTTCCCGTCCCCTGAAACAGTGACCTTCCGTATGATAATGTCGGACCCGGCCCTGTCTGCCACTTTCAGGGTTACGAAGTCCACGGTGGGGCCATCGTAAAATTTCACCGGCGTGGGAGAAGATATCACGGAGCCATCGGAGAAACTCCACTGGCAGGACAGGTCCGCACCCCGGGAGACTCTCCCGTCAAAAAAGACGCTGGATTTTGTCACCGACCCCGCTCTCGCTGTAAAGCCTGCAGCCGGTTTTTCAAGCGAGCCGTTTCCCGGAGGAGTATGGGGCCGGGGCATTTCCTGGGTAGTCATCTGAACGACAAAGCCGGAGTCCGGTACAGCAACCTGGTCCGCCAGGGCTGATGGTGCAAAACCCATAAAAATACCGGAGAAAACGATCCCGAAGGCCAGGACGGCCCCGGGGATGGAGAAGATACGTTCCACAGAGAACAACCTCATGACGCGATGGTTTCTCTTCAGATCAATAAGAGTTTGCGTAACTGATCGGCCTTGGTATACCCTGCGGAAATGGCATCACCCTGTTGATCGCGGAGCCCAGGTTTCTTAAGACCTCTCCCAATCCATGGCAAAGAGAGTACCAGCTGGGATCAGGCCCGGGTCAGGAACTGGTTGCAGGAAAGGACGGTGGCATAACATTTAAGTATCCCTACAGAGATGGAAGACCAGAAAAAAGGGGTGTGAACGATGAATCTTGCAGAAGTGTACGCGATGAGAAAAGAGAAGAACGTTGCCGGCCTGCTTGATGCGCTCTGCGACAGCGAAGAGTGTATCCGGAAAGCGGCGGCTGTGTCCCTTGGAAGGATCAGGGACGCCAGGGCAGAAGAAGCTCTTGGCCGGCTCAAGTTTGACGACCCGATTGCCGATGTGCGCCAGGCAGCAGCACGGGCCCACGAAACCCTGGTAGCGGGGATGAGGGAATCGCCCGGGGAACGCTGAAAGCCTGCCAACTTTTTTCCCGTGGATTGAGCTTATTCACTGGCACCTGCTCCTGTCCTGCCGGTGCAATTCGAAGTCACGCCCAAAAATGATTCTCATGGAAAATCTCCACCGGAGAGATCCCATGTGATGCACACCCAGGGAAATATCTCCCCCGCCATCCCACGGCCGTTTTCTGAAATCCGGCATCGAAGAGGGCATCGCGGGAAAGAACCATGCGTTTATCGGTCACCGGGCATACCTTCTTCTGATGCGAACCAACCGTCACCAGTACTTCCTCGACCTTGCCCTCCGCTGCGCCCACCAGGGGACCTGCCTTCGCCGGAATTTTGGAGCAATCATCGTGGACGATTATAACACCATCGTTTCTACCGGCTATACCGGGGCGCCCAGGAAACAGGCGGACTGCACCGAGCTCGGGCGGTGCTGGAGAAAAGACCACAATATCCCCTCCGGGTCAAACTACGAGAAGTGCCGGAGCGTCCATGCCGAGATGAACGCCCTGCTCCAGGCCGGAAAACTGGCCCGGGGATGCACGCTCTACCTTGCCGGGTTCGAGGTCGATTCCGGGGAACT
Organism: Methanomicrobiales archaeon; assembly: GCA_022841205.1. Taxonomy (GTDB): domain Archaea; phylum Halobacteriota; class Methanomicrobia; order Methanomicrobiales; family Methanospirillaceae; genus UBA9949. The sequence continues at coordinate 15,498 of JALHCK010000002.1, forward strand.
GACCCGGATCTGGCCCTGTTTCCTATGTTCCAAGATGATCGTGAATGCTGCAGTCAGGACAATAATCATGCGGACCGGCCCGGAGACCTATGAGGAGATCGACCCGGTTGTCCTCTACCAGAAGCGGAGCAGGGAGGCACTGGGAGAGAGCAGTTAAGGCACTGCCTTGAGATGGCATCCTTCAACCCCATGGCACCGGGAAGCACGGAACACCGGCCCGGTGCCTGGACGATTAGGTTCTATCTTCCAACCGCTGGGGCACGTGACGGTTCCGGGTTGCCAGAGAAGACGCACTCTGAATCGCGGGACATCGCACCTGGGATAAGGGCATTTGCAGCACTTGAAAAACGTCCTGATGGCTCCGGTATCTGGCCGGGTCCCTGCAGCACGACAGCGTTCCCGGATCCGTCTTAACATTTACCGGGAGAGCCTGCCGGCCCGGCCTGTAACGCGAACATCACAATCGTTTCGTACCAGTCCTTTTATGATTGCAGAGGAGATCTCCTGAGAGCACGACCCGGGTCCTGACCCCGGCAAGCAAGGTGAGGACTACGTACGCCATACGGTTCTACCGGATCTACGATACCAGCGGGGAGATCGATATTGGCCGGCTCGAAGAGGCACTCTCGTCAGGCCATACCATCGCCCGATCCACCTTCACCCGGGTGAAACCAAAATCGATATCCATGGGGACTCCCCCGCTGCTCCTGCGCCTCCCGCCGGTGGTTGCGCCAGTGGGGGGACTTGAGACGAAACTTGAGGTGATTGCCCGCGTCTACGATATCGGGGCAGTCAGCATCTGTTTCCTCCATGAAGATATGCAGGCTCCCGCAAGTGATCTCCGGCAGGCAGCCCTCCGCAGTGCCGGGCAGGCCGGGCTTGATCCGGCCTTCCTGGACACCGTGGACAGGATACGGGGAATCCTTGGCCCCCTGCTTGAGGACTTCACGATTGACCCGGGCTTTTACGAGGATTATACCATCTACATCGCCGACTGGAATGATCCAGAGCTCGATCCGGTCGTCGTGCTGCTCGGGGAGGAACGTACCTTTTCGCCCCAGATAAGGGAGGATACCCTCAGAAATTCCCTCTCCTATGGCATCGATGACCTGGCAATCCTCTCCTGGGACACGGCCCTCCTTATCAGCAGTGAACCTGCTGGCGATATCCTCGAACTCATCGAATTTGCCAATGTCCAGGCCCTGGAATTACGGTATTACGATCGCAAGCTCACCCGCCAGATGGAGCGGATGTACGACGATATCGAGAATGCCGATAAAAAACCGTTCTACATCCGCCTCCACCAGTACCACCGGATAATGTCACGCCTGATGCAGGACCAGGCAGAGATATCGGATATCACGGAAAAGGTTGACAACCTCATCAAGGTTACCGAGGACGTCTACTACGCCCGGGTCTATGCTCTCGCCCTCCATGTCCTGAGGATCTCCCAATGGCGTGACGGGCTGAACCGGAAGATGGGGATCATCAGGCAAAACTACGAGATGCTTTCTGACGAGGTTCATATCCAGCACTCAAATTTCCTGGAACTGGTGATCATCCTCCTGATCGCCTGTGAGATCGCCATCTTCATCTGGCAGATCCTGTAGATATACCGATGGACGGCTGTTTACCGGAAATACTATGAACAAACTCTATAGCGTCCGGGAAAGAAGTACTCTACCGCATATCCCCGGTCTCCGGTAAAATCCATGTTCAGCCCAGAAATTCTCCCCCTCATCATATTCGTTGCCCGGATAGCGGAGACGAGCCTTGAGACCATCCGGACAGTCTATGTCGCCCGTGGACACCCCTACCTTGCCGCGGGAATCGGCGTGGTAAAGGTGGCGATCTGGCTCCTGTCGACAGGGCTTGTCATCACCAACCTTGGCAACCTGTGGGGAGTCGTTGCCTACATCGCCGGGTATGGGATCGGTACGGTCATCGGTATGGACATCGAGGACCGGATCAGTATCGGGAGCGTGGTGGTCCGGATCATCAGTGCGAGCGACCCCTCCCCGCTCATGGACCGTCTCAGCCTGATGGGATATGGCATAACCCGCCTCGAGGGCAGCGGGTACTTCTCATCAGACGTCAGCGTCCTTCTCATGGTGGTGCCACGGGGAGAGCTCCCCCGGCTTCTCGATGTGCTGAAAGAGGAGCATCCTGATGTTCTCTACACCGTTGAGGATGTCCGGAAAGCGAGCGAGACGGACCGCACTTTCCACGGTGCCCGGTCACGGTGGCTGACCCGTTTCTTTGGCTGGTAGCGCTGTCTTCAAGCACAGTTACATATAGTGTCGTGTGCTGATCGATACTCACAGGAAGTAACCCTCATCGGGTAAAGAACGCTGGTTCTGGATGCCTGTGCCTGGAATATACCCTGCTCTCTGCGGTGCTCCGTCACTGATGGGTATGATCGATTACTGATACGACAAAGAGGACTGAAACTACGATTGCGAGTATAAAACTCAGGAAGAATCCCGAAGTGTATCCAATCGCTGTGATAACCATTCCGGTTACGAGGGGGCCTGTCGATTGCGAATGAAGAACCATGGAAGAAGGAAGCTATAAACAGTCCCTCGGGCAGCTCGAACTCGTAAGCCTTGGAATAGGAGGGACCATAGGCTCAGGCATCTTCGTGGTGCCCGGGATCGCAGCAGGGATCCTGGGTCCCACATCGCTCATCGCATGGGGGATTGTTGCAGTATCTGCTACCCTTGTGATGATCTCTCTTGCGTGGGTCTCCACGAGTTACGGGAGGAGCGGCACCTTTTTCACCATATTCAGCTCGCTATTCGGGAGAAAACTTTCCACGATCCTTGTTACCCTTTACACTATCTCAGCAATTTTCGGTGTGGCGACCATAGCAGCAGGAATAGGCCAGTACATCACATTTTTCAGTATCGGGAATATTTTCGTTATTGAAATTCTGATTATCCTCGCGTTCTGTGCGATAAACCTGGTTGGCATATCCCTATCCGGCATTACGGAAAATATCCTGACCCTCCTGAAAATCCTGCCCATTATCATAATCACCCTCGCCCTTCTCCCGTTCATAAAACCGGAAAACCTGGTGCAGACTGTCCCGTTCTCCTTCATGGGACTCTTTTCAGCGATCATAATCGTATACTGGCCATTTACGGGGTTTGAGATCAGTGCAATACCGGTCAACGAGATGAGCGATCCCCGGACGGTTGCCCGATCACTTGGCATCGTCATGATCACGGTTACGGCTATTTATCTCCTGCTGAATCTCGCACTTATCGGGAGTACTGGGAGTGAAATCCTCGCCGCATCTCCCGCCCCTGTTGCGACTGCCACATCGCTGTTGTTCTCACACAGCGGGTACCTAGTGGCAGTAATCGGTATTTTCGCCATGCTATCAGCGATGAACGCGTACATCGTGGCCTCATCGCGGGTGGTGCACAACGTGGCAACCGAATACCATATCAGAGGCCTTAATCATCTGAACAAACAGGGAACCCCAGGAATTGCCCTGATACTCTGCTGCGGTATCACCATAGGTATGCTGTTCTTCTCAAACGAGTTCAGCAAACTTGCGATATTATCGGTAATTACGACGCTAATCCCGTATATCTTCTTCTGCATCAGTGCATTTGTCCTGTTCAATGAGATCAGGAGGAGGGTAATTTCGGGGCTTGGTGCCGTAATATCAGTTATGATCCTGCTCTTGTTCTTCGTCTATCACTGACATAGGTTGAAGGTTTCATGGAAGGGATATCCCACTCCCCATTCAATCCTCTAGAGAAGGGTATTATTAGGATCGGGTGGAAAATCGCCATTTCGGTATAATTATATTTTTAACCTCCCATGCACATCTCCCGATCTTTTCCCGCCTTTCCATCTCCAAATGGTAATCAGGTGCAGCGACAACACTCATTCCGGTAGAAGGATCGTCAATGGAACCGCATGCTTCCAGGGACCAGGAGGAGCGAGGGGATATCGCATTCCAGACCCTCACTCCCAGTGAAGCATGTGCCGCGTTGCAGACTTCACGGGAGGGACTGTCACCGACGCAGGTATCGGAGCGGGGGGAAAAATACGGTCCCAATGATATCTCCAGGGCTCGCAGGCATCCGGTAATCTTCCGGTACCTCGCGCACTTCAAAAACGTCCTGGTGCTCATCCTGTTCTTTGCAGCCATCATTTCGGTATTTGTGGGAGATTTTGAATCTGCAGCCATCATCATAATCATCGTCATTGCCAGCGTAACCCTGGATTTCTACCAGGAGAACAAGGCCGGGAACGCAGCAGAACTGCTCAGGCAGAAGATCATCAGCCATACGACCGTGGTCAGGGAAGGTAGGCAGCATAACGTCCCGATCACGGACCTTGTCCCCGGGGATATCATCCTCCTCTTTGCAGGCGACATCATTCCCGCCGATGCAGTGCTTCTCGAAGAGCGGGATCTCTATGTCAACCAGTCAGCCCTGACCGGGGAACCCTATCCCGTTGAAAAGAGCGCTGTGCCCTCACCACCCGGCACACCATTGACCGAGGCAGAAAGTTATGTGTTTCTCGGAACCTCTGTCGTAAGCGGGACCGCCATGGCTGTCGTTACAAGGACCGGGATGGAGACCGAGTTCGGCAAGATTGCCCAGACACTGGTGGACCGCCCGGCCGAGACGGAGTTCGAGCGGGGGCTCACCCGGTTCAGCTTCCTGATGTCCCGGTTCATCTTTGCCCTGGTCATCTTTGTATTCTTCGTCAACGCGTTGTATCTCCATGGCGTGCTGGAATCGCTGTTGTTTGCCGTTGCCCTTGCAGTTGGGATCACTCCCGAACTCCTGCCGATGATACTCTCGTTGAACCTCTCGAAAGGGGTGGTTGCCATGTCGGAGAAGGGCGCGATCGTCAAGCACCCCGAATCCATCCAGAACTTCGGGGGCATGGACGTTCTCTGCACCGATAAGACCGGGACACTCACCGAGAACCACATCTCGCTTATCGAGTACCTCGACCCTGACGGGAAGTCCAGTGACAAGGTTCTCTCATTTGCCTTCCTGAACAGTTGCTTCAGCTCCGGGATACGGAACCCTCTTGATGAAGCGGTCATCGCCCACCACACACCGGATCCCGGAGGGTATCAGAAGATCGATGAGATCCCTTTTGATTTCGTCCGGCGCCGTCTTTCCATTGCTGTTGGCCGTAGAACCGAGCGCCTCCTTATCTCAAAAGGTGCGCCGGAAGAGATCCTCCGCATCTGTTCGTTCATCGAGCATGAGGGCTTGAGAACTGCCATCACCGATCAGGACCGGGAGAAGGTATCCTTACTGTACCGGGAGAAGAGTGCAGAGGGGTTCAGGACGCTCGCCGTCTGTTACCGGGACCTGGAGCGTGACCAGGTCATCTTCAACGTGGACGATGAAAGGGATATGACTCTCATCGGCCTGGTCACCTTTATTGACCCGCCAAAGGAGACTGCCCGCGAATCTATTCGGCAGCTGGCGGAGTCCGGGATCGCATTGAAGATCCTGACCGGAGACAATGAGCTTGTTACCCGGAAGATCTCCTCCATGATTGGTCTTGATGTGAAAGAGGTACTCACCGGAACAGAGATCGACAAAATGGACCGACAGACCCTCTCGCGGGTGGTGGAAGACGTCACCCTTTTCTGCCGCATGACTCCGGTCCAGAAGAACCGGGTCATCGTTGCTCTCCGGCAGAACGGCCACGTTGTGGGATTTATGGGGGACGGCATCAACGATGCCCCTTCACTCCGGGAGGCAGATGTCGGCATCTCAGTCCAGGGGGCTGTCGATATTGCCCGCGAGTCTTCCGATATCATCCTTCTGGAGCAGGATCTCCGGATCCTTCGTGACGGTGTTATCGAAGGTAGGAAGACCTTCGGGAACACGATGAAGTATCTCCTGATGGGCTCCAGCTCCAATTTCGGTAACATGTTCAGCGTGGCCGGCGCCTCCCTGTTTCTGCCGTTCCTCCCCATGCTGCCGATCCAGATCCTGTTGAACAACCTCCTTTATGATGTCTCCGAGTCCACCATCCCAACCGACAATGTGGACAGGTCCTATGTTGATTCCCCCAAGAAATGGGATATGGACTTCATAAAAAAATTCATCCTGGTGTTCGGTCCAATCAGCTCAATCTTCGATTTCTTTACGTTCTTCATCCTGCTCTTCATCTTTTCCGCCCAGGCTGCCCTGTTCCAGACAGCGTGGTTCATTGAATCGATATGCACCCAAACACTGGTCATTTTTGTGATCCGTACCAGAGTGGTTCCATTTTACAGAAGTACGCCAAGCATCTCCCTGGCAGGGAGCACGTTCATAGTTATCATCGTGGCATGTATCCTGCCCTTTACGGTCTTCGGCAGCGTCTTCGGATTCGTCCATCCCCCGCTCACGTTCTATGCGGTCCTTGCAGGTCTCGTTGCGTGTTACCTGGCACTGGTTGAAGTCGTGAAAAAGTGGTTCTATCACAGGTATTCATCCCTGGTGGAACAGGGAAAAAAGACATAAAAGCCGGGATAAGGTCAGGTATTTTTTCACAAAGATGCATATAGCGATCAATCTCTGATATCCAGAAAGATCAGGCACGACCTGGCACCTTTTTTTGAATCTGGTGACGCAGTATGCCCGGTCACGGTGGCTGACCCGTTTCTTTGGCTGGTAGCGCTGTCTTCAAGCACAGTTACATATAGTGTCGTGTGCTGATCGATACTCACAGGAAGTTGTGTGCGAACTCGACCGCGTCCGGCTCGCCCTGATGAACCCTGCGCTCATCGAGCAGAAGAAAGAAGAACGGACTTTTGACGAAGCGGCCAAGCCGTTTGTCGAGCTGACGATGAGGGAGGGCATCGAGACGGTCTGGGACCGGTTCGAAATGCAGCAGCCCCCATGCCGGCACTGCGAATCCGGGCTCTCCTGCTCCCGGTGCGCGATGGGGCCCTGCAGGATCATCCCCCCGAACCGCGTCCGCGGCGTGTGCGGAGCCGATGCAGACCTGATCGTTTCCAGGAACCTGCTCGATACCCTTGCCACCGGGGCAGCCGCACACTCGGATCATGGGCGGGAGATCGTGGAGACTCTCTACGGTATTGGCATGGGAACGGTAACCGATTACGTGATTGCCGACCCGGGCAAGATGAGGCGCCTCGCGGAGGAATATGGACTGTCAACGGCTGGCATGGATGACACGAGGATTGCCGCAGAACTTGGCAGGGCGATGCTTGAAGAGTATGGGTCGATCAAGGACTCGTTACAGATTGCCATGCGTGCTCCGGAGGCGACCCTGGAGGTCTGGGAGAAGGCCGGCATTGCCCCCCGGGGGATCGATCGGGACGTGGTGGATGCCATGCACCGCGTCCACATGGGAGTCGGGGCGGATTACGGCAACATCCTGACCCACGGGCTCCGGGCATCCCTTTCGGACGGCTGGGGAGGCTCAAGCATAGCCACCGAGATCTCCGATGTCCTCTTCGGGACCCCGGAGCCGAACGAGTCGCTCGTCAACCTCGGGGTGGTCAGGGAGAGCCATGTCAATATATCCCTGCATGGCCACAACCCCCTGCTCTCGGAGATGGTGGTGAAAGCATCAAAGGACCCGGAGATCCTGGCCCTGGTGAAGAAGGTGGGAGCAGCCGGCATCAACCTGGTCGGGCTGTGCTGCACGGGAAACGAGCTCCTGATGCGGAAGGGGATCCCCAATGCCGGCAACCATTTCAACCAGGAACTGGTGATCACCACCGGGGCGCTCGAGGCCATGGTCGTCGACTACCAGTGCATATTTCCTTCGCTTCCCCGGACTGCAAGCTGCTACCATACGCATGTCATAACCACCAGCCCGAAGTCGAAGATCCCCGGTTCCTACTACTTTGAGTTTGAACCAGAGGATGCCTATGCAACGGCAAAGGCCATCGTGAAGATGGCGGTAGAAAACTTCACGAACCGGAACCCTGCCAGGGTCTTTATCCCGGTAGAGCCGGTCAGGGTGACGACCGGGTTCTCGGTCGAAGCGATCACCGGAGCGCTCGGGGGAACCCTCAAACCGCTCATCGACCAAATCGCCTCAGGAAACATCCGGGGGGCGGCCGGAATCGTGGGCTGCAACAACCCCAAGGTGAAACATGACTACGGTCATGTCACGCTCACAAAGGAACTTATCAAGCGGGACATACTCTGCGTGGAGACCGGGTGTGCGGCAATCGCCTCCGGGAAAGCCGGGCTTCTCCAGCCGGAAGCCGCATCGCTGGCAGGCCCCGGACTCCGCCCGGTCTGTGAGTCGCTTGGGATCCCGCCGGTACTCCACATGGGCTCCTGCGTGGACTGCTCCCGTATCCTCCACCTGGCAGCAGCGCTTGGAAACGCGCTGAATGTCGGCATCCACCGGCTCCCGCTTGCCGGTGCGGCTCCCGAGTGGTACTCCCAGAAGGCAGTCTCCATCGGTGCCTACTTCGTGGCCTCCGGGGTGTACACGGTCCTTGGCGTCATGCCGAAAATTACCGGGAGCCCGCCTGTGGTATCCCTGCTGACCGAAGGGCTGAAAGGCATGGTCCATGCATCGTTTGCCGTCGAGCCCGATCCGTTGAAGGCCGCAGACCTGATCAGCGACCATATCGAACGTAAGCGGACCGAACTGGGGATCTGACCCCCATATCCTTTTACCAGGCCATGCCCGATCGGATCCGGATCGTGGTGACCGGCAAGGGAGGTGTCGGGAAGACCACGCTGACCGCGCTTATCGCCCACCACTTTGCAAAGCGGGGTCGCCGCGTCCTTGCTGTCGATGGCGATCCCCAGCAGAACCTTGCCGCCACCCTGGGTATCAGCCCGGACCGGCCGATAGTCCCGCTGGCCGACAGGAAGGAGTACATCGAGGAAAAGATCGGGTCCGGCCCGGGCCGGGGCGGCCTGATGATCCTCAACCCTGATACCGCGGACGTGGTCGACCGGTTCGGGGTCCCTGCCGGGGAGAACATCCGGCTACTGGTGATGGGCGGCGTGAAGAACGCTGGTTCGGGGTGCCTGTGCCCGGAGTATACCCTGCTCTCTGCGGTGCTCCGGAACGCCGCCGCCCTTCCCGACGAGGTGGTGCTCCTCGATACCCCGGCCGGGCTCGAGCACTTCGGCCGTGCAGTCGCCCAGGGCTTCTCCCTCGCCCTCATCGTCTCCGACCGGTCATACAACGCGATATCGGTGGCAGGCGAACTCCGCCGACTGGCACGGGAGTGCGGGATCCGGGAGACGGTCCTCGTGGTGAACCGGGTTGAACAGGGCACGGACTACCAGGCCCTGCGGGAAAAACATGGTGCCGGGTTTTCCAGTGTCCGGTTCATCCCGGCCGATCCGTGCATTGCCCGGCATGAACCTTCGGTGCTGCCGGTTATCGAGGAAGGGTGCCCGGTGACCGAAGCAGTCCGGGCGCTGGTACGTGGTATCCTGGCCGGGATGTGAGCACTAATCCGTTCGCCCACCGAAGCACCGGTGGAGCCCGTATCTCTCTGCCCAACCGATCGCATCCCGGTACTCTTTCCCGGAGATCCCCCGCATCAGTGATGACCGGAATGGATGGCCGGTTTCTGTCAGGATCCTTCCGCAGGACCGGTACTGGTCCATGATGTTCACGCAGGCATCCTTTGAAAGCTTGTTTGCGATGAAGTCCATCACCAGCTCTGTGCCGGCAAGGTTATCGGGCAGGACAAGGTGCCGGATGATCAGCCCCCGTTCGGCGATGCCGTCCCTGACGACCAGGTCGCCGACCTGCCGCTGCATCTCGAGGAGTGCCTCCTTCATGATTCCCACGTATCCGGGGGCATCAGAGAGGGCCAGGGCGATCTCGTCCCTGCCGTATTTGGCATCAGGCATGTAGATATCGATGATGCCATCGAGCAGGCGGAGTGTCTCCACGGTATCGTAAGTCCCGGTATTGTAGACGATCGGGATGCTTAGTCCTTTTCCAGCGGCGATGGAAATGGCCCCGATGATCTGGGGAACGAAGTGGGTCGGGGAAACGAGGTTGATATTGTGGCACCGCTGTCCCTGGAGGGTGAGCATGATCCCGGCAAGGCGTTCAGTGGAAATCTCCACGCCTTCATCGGCCTGGCTGATCCTGTAGTTCTGGCAAAAGACGCACCGCATGTTGCACCCGGAAAGGAAGATGGTCCCCGACCCATGCCGCCCGACGAGGGGAGCCTCCTCGCCAAAATGCGGGCCATAACTTGCCACCTTCGGGAGCAACCCTCCCCGGCAGTAACCGCGTTCATCCAGGGTGCGGTCAACTCCGCAGCACCGCGGGCAGACACTGCACGAAGAAAGGAGGCTGTAAGCCTGCCGGGCACGGATAGCCAGTTCCCCTGACCTGTAGAGCGTAAGGTAGGAGGGCTCGGTCATGTGAGCAGGGTATGCAAATGGCCGCTTATCTATCCACCGGCATGCCCGGAAAACCAAAAGAATAAAAATGGGGGAGGCGACTGGAATACTGTCGCTGCACGTTTGCAGCCCGTTACAGGTGAAGATTATGGTAAAACTGAACGCTGAGATGAAGGAACTGTTCGGCAGGACAAAGCTTTTCCCAGTGGCCACGGCATCAAAGGCCGGTGTCCCGAACGTCGTGCCGATCGCTTACATCAAGCTGGTGGGCGATGATACGATCTGGATTGCAGACAACTTCATGAAAAAGACCCTTGCCAACCTGAAGGAGAACCCCAATGTGTCCATCTGCATGTGGGACGCTGACAGCAAGAAATGTTACCAGGTCAAGGGGAAGGTGCAGCTCCATGCCAGCGGTCCTGACTTTGACAGGATGAAGGAATGGGTCCAGGGCGCAAAACCGGGAATGCCGGCAAAGACCCTCCTTGTCATGAAGGTGACCGAAGTCTTCCAGTGCACACCCGGTCCGGACGCAGGAAAGAAGATCCTGTAACCGTCCATCACTCTTTTGTCCGGGCAACGGTCGGGCCTGTTCTACGAGTCCGGGGGAGCGGATAGTTGAACCCGCGGTCATCCCGGGTTTCTGGGAAGTCTATCACAAATCGATCGTCAATCCATCAGTAGCGGCGATTAGGCCCGGGCAGTCCCGGGAATAACTCCTCTGGATTTCCAACCGATCTTCGGGAGTTGTGTACTTGTGGGCAGCGAAATGGATCAGGGCGAGCCGCTTCGCACGGGCGTCCTTGGCGATCCGGATTGCCTCCTCCGGGTTCAGGTGTGGCCAGTCCGGGCTTTCCTCACCGGGTTTCAGGCCGCATTCGGTGATCAGGAGGTCGGCGTTCCGGGAAAGCCGGACGGCATTTTCGCACCTGCCGGTATCGGTGCAGAAGGCAATGGTGCGCGAATCGAGGGTGATGCTGTACCCGTAACAGGGGACAGGGTGGACCAGCGGTCTGCACTCCACAAAGAACGGGATCGTATGTTCGCCTTCGGCCATTTCGATGAATTCGACAGGGAAGGGGAGCTGATCGAAGGGAACGGTGAACGGCTCACGGACAATGGAGTGGAGCGTTTCAGAAATACCGGTGGGCCCGCAGATGGTGAGGGGGTTTTTGAACCTGAACTTGGACAACGTGTGCAGCCCGGCAACATGGTCCAGGTGGTAATGGCTGATAAACAGGAACGCCGGTTTTTCCTGGCTGATGTACTGGTCAGCCTTCGCGATACCGAACCCGGCATCAAAGATGACGGTGTATTCTTCAGACTGGACGAGTACCGAACAGGTATTCCCGGTGAGGGTATCGTACCATCCATTGGTTCCAAGAAACGTGACCTTCATTTCCAGCTGATGGGATGGACGCAAAGAAAAGTATAGGTATGTGGGCCGGGAAACAGGCAGTGATGTACCGGTTGCAATGCCCGGGGATGAGCCCGATCTCGGGATTTTACGCGTTCTCACCCTCTTTTGTCCACCGTATCACCGCAGTAGGCCGTACCGCGGGATGCACCAGCCTGCCGGATGAATCGGGGCGGAGCACCCGGGAGAAGAAAGCGGTTACAGGGGAACGATCCACGATTTCCGGATGGTGCATGGTCACCCAGTTCTCGACGGCCTCATCGACAGATTCATACAGGGAATTCCAGGCGGCCGGGTAGATACTGACATCGGTATAAATTCCCATATCGTGGAGGATGTTCACCGGGAAAATATAATCGGGATAGCCCTTCCGCACGATACCTTCCTTGCCAAAGACCTCATGGTAGAGCATCATCTCTTCGGCCCCTCTCCATTCTCCTGCATGCCAGAAGAGGTACACGCATCGCTTCGCCGCCCGATCAAGTTTCTTAAGCGCCGATTCAAGATCATAGAACCCAAGCGAGAATGCGGCTATGACCACGTCATGGGGATCGATGTCACGGTCGATCTCCACGTCTTCCCACCGCATCTGCACGCAGGAGTAATTGCTTCGCCCTGCCTTCTGCATCCGCTCGCGGAGAACACCAAGCATCCCTCCCGACGGATCGAGGGCGGTTACCCAGGCCACCCTTCCAGCCACGGGGACTGCAAGTCTCCCGGTCCCTGCGCCCATGTCGAGCACGGTATCGTCCGGCCGCAAATCAAGAAAGCCTAGGTCCCGCATTGTAGCCTCGCGTTCATCGCGGGAGGCACGCTGGTAGGCGGCTGCACGTTTATCCCAGATAACCGCAGGGTCGCGGTCCTTCCGGGACCGTTCATATGAGCTGACACGGATCGCTTTCCAAAGCTCGTTCCAGTCGATGATCCGATACATGGAAGATAATTTCCCCTCCAGGGTTAATACGATCGGCACGGCCAGGGAGCGGTGGTTGGGAAGGTTGGATTTTTTCCTCTTCAGTATGAATGTGGGATCTCTTTTAATCCGTTGACCAACAGATAGAATACCCCGGTACCATGAAGATCCTCTTCTTTCACGAGACCCGCATGACCCAGCGGGGAGCGATGGCATGGGTCGGGCAGAAATCCCTGCATTTGAAACATCCGATACACACCTGAGCCCTTGCCGCTTCGGCTTTTTTGTTCACGATTTTGAACACTCCCATCGAACAGAGATCAACACATTTCCCGCAACCGTTACAAAAGATGCGGTCTATGTACACCTCCATCAGTATGGTCGGGGAGGGGCTTATCTCCATGGCAACCCGCCAGATCTGGTGCCATCATACGGCTACATATACAATCCGATGAAGGGGCACCAGACCTGCCGGGAAAATGTGGTACCTATTCCTCCGGACCGCTCACCCTGCTGAATTCCTTGACACTGTGGATGACGATGACGCTGATCCCAAGTCCAAGAGAATTTGCAATAACCATCGCCGGGATTGCTGCCACTACAATTTCAACTGCTTCTGTGAAAGGCGAAATCAGCAGCAGCGCAAGGGTCCCATGCAGTCCCTCGATTGCCGCGGCAAAAATCATGGCCGGGATGATGCCGATGAGTTCACCCTTTTTGTATCTATACACCATCCCGGCAAGCAATCCCGCAAGCATTGTAGCCAGCGCACAGGCGAGGGCGGGTTTGCCACCGAGGAAAAGGCGATGGATGCCGCCAATGGATCCAGCGGCAAGGCCGATATATGGTCCGCCGACCAGCCCGGCCACCATCGGGCCAAGATCGCGGATATTGCTGATGGCGTCATGGCTGACAGGGATACCGATGTAGGTTCCGAAAATGGAAAACAGGCCGAAAATCAGGGTGAATATGATGTAATCGCGGGTCTGTGCTTTTTTAAATATTACCCGCTGGATAGTCTCGATCCTCGTGACGATCTCCATGAATACAAAAATGAAGATCTCAGTCGATGCAAAGAGAGACAGGTATTCCCCAAGCATGCTTTGTGAACTTCCTGCCGCAGACATGGGCCCCCTCCGGGAGTCGCCAGATATTCGTCTTGATTGGTTTTATACCAGCTGCAATCGTTGCCGGACAACGCGCCCGGGTCAGTGTTCATGAAGGAATAAACAGGAGGACACTCCCGCAGCAGGTCCAGGGGAAAAGAGATGATGGTCCTGTTTTTGGTCAGTTACGCCTGCGCTGCTCGATTATCCGGGCCTGGATCCCGTAATAGGCCGAGACCCCGATGGCATGGGTCTGGTCCATGGTCGTGCTGTCGAAAGAGGCAAGATCTCCCAGGTAGATGCTCTCGGGCGATGAACGGCCAAGCACCCGGCAGCACCCTTTGTAGAGCTTGAGATCTACCGTTCCGGTCACTTTTTCCTGGGATTTGATGATGAAAGCATCCAGGTCATGGAACAGCGGTTCGTGGACGAGCCCCATGTAGGCGAGCTCGGACCACCGGTCATCGACCATGCGCTTGAAGGACAGTTCCTGCCGGGTCAGGGTGAGCTGCTCGAGGTCGGCGTGTGCAGCAAGGATAACCGTCGCTGCAGGATGCTCGTAGATCTCGCGGGCCTTGATGCCGAGGATCCGGTCCTCGACCATGTCACTCCGGCCAATACCATGTTTTCCGGCAAGATCGTTTAGGGAGGTTATCAGTTCCAGGCCAGACAGGTCTTTCCCGTTCAGCCTTACCGGGACGCCTTTCAGGAAACCAATCTTGACAATTTCAGGTTCTGCAGGAGCTTTTTCCGGCGATACGGTCCAGGCATAGATCTCTTCGGGAGGGTGGTATGCGGGGTCTTCCAGGCGGCCTCCCTCGATACTCCTGCTCCACAGGTTCTCATCGATGCTCCAGGGCTTCTCTTTCCTGACCGGGACCGGGATACCATGCTCCCGGGCGTAATCGATCTCCCACTCCCGGGTAAGGTTAAGCTCACGGATCGGGGAAACAACGTCCAGTCCTGCGATCCGGAAGATAAAGTCAAACCTTAGCTGGTCGTTTCCCTTGCCGGTGCAACCATGAGCTACTGTGGTCGCACCTTCCTGCATGGCCACCCGGACCACTTCCCCGGCGATAAGGGGGCGTGCCAGCGCGGTCCCCATCGGATAGCCCTCGTAGGATCCGTTCGCCCGGATAGCAGGGAAGAGATGCCCGTTGACGAACTTCTCCCGGGCATCGATGGTATAGTGGACATCGGCAAGCTGTTTGCCTTTCTTTGTGGCCTCTGCGATCTCCTCTTCCCGCTGGCCGACATCGACGGCAACGGTCACCACCCGGTCAAACCCGTACCGCTCCCTGACGAGCGGGATGCAGATCGAAGTATCGAGCCCACCTGAAAATGCCAGAACAACGGTTCCTTTTCCCATGTTAACGCTCCATGCCGGCCGGCACGTTGTATCTACTTATTGTCACGTCGCAGATGATAAGAGTTTCAGAAACACCGGGCGGACTCTTGAACGGCGGCGTCATCCTTCGGAAAACAACAAATGGAAATGATCCCCACAGCCTCATAAACCCTGGTGGTAGTGCGAGAGAGGCTCGATGGTGACCTGCTCTTTCTTGATGGCCTCAATGGCCATGGTCGCCGCCCGGGCTGCCTGGACCGTGGTGATGTAAGGAACTCCGTAGTCGACTGCCGCCCTCATGATCTGGTAGTGGTCCTGCCGGGACTGCTTGTCAGACGGGGTATTGATGATCAGCCGGATCTCGCCACGCCGGAGAAGGTCGATCACGTTCGGCGATCCTTCCTGCACCTTCCGCACCAGGTTTGCTGCAATCCCGGCCTCAGAGAGATAGTCAACCGTACCCGATGTGCCATAAAGCGATAGCCCGAGTTCGGTGAGCTTCCGGGCAATCGGTATGACCTCATCTTTCTGTTCCGAGATAACGGAGATGAAGACATTCCCGCGGACAGGGAGCTCGTTATCCGCCGAGATCGATGCCTTGTAGTACGCACGGCCGAAATCGTAATCGATGCCCATGACTTCCCCGGTGCTCTTCATTTCCGGCCCAAGCACGGTATCGACGCCCGGCAGCTTGTTGAAGGGGAGAAGCACCTCCTTGACCGCCACGTGGCAGAATTCCCGTGGTTCCGAATACCCGGTATCCCTGAGTTTTCTCCCAAGCATCACGCGGGCCGCAATCTTTGCCAGCGGGATGCCGGTCGCCTTGGAGACGAATGGCACCGTCCGGCTTGCCCTTGGGTTGGCCTCGAGCACGTACACCACGTTGTCCTTGACCGCGAGCTGGATGTTGACCAGCCCGATCACGCCAAGCCCAAGCGAGATCTTCCGGGTATAGTCCCGGACCCGGTCAATGATCTCCGGGGACAGGGACTGGGTCGGGATGACACAGGCCGAATCACCGGAGTGCACCCCTGCTTCCTCGATATGCTCCATGATTCCGCCGATGAGAACGGCCTCGCCATCACAGACTGCATCCACGTCAAGCTCGATGGCACTCTGGAGGAAAGAATCGATCAGCACAGGGTGGTTCCTGCTGGCACGCACGGCTTCTTTCATGTAGGACTCAAGCTCGATCTCATCGTGGACGATCTCCATGGCCCGGCCGCCGAGCACGTAGGAAGGACGGACCAGCACGGGATACCCGATGGCAGCGGCCTTTTCCCGTGCCTCTTCGGGCGAGGTGGCAGAACTGTTGGGAGGGCTTGGGATATCGAGGTCCCTTAGGAGTGCGCTGAAGCGGTCGCGATCTTCGGCTATGTCCATGGAATCGGGAGAGGTCCCGAGGATCCGGGTATCCAGGCCAAGTCTCCTGATCTCATCGTGGATGGGAACGGCAAGGTTCACGGCGTTCTGGCCGCCGAACTGGACCATCAGGCCCATGTACCGATCCTTTTTCAGGACGTTCATGATGTCCTCAAGCGACATCGGCTCGAAGAAAAGACGGTCTGAGGTGTCAAAATCGGTGGATACGGTTTCGGGGTTGTTGTTCACGATATGGACCTCGACCTGCTCTTCCCGGAGAGCCTTCACAGCATGCACCGTGCAGTAATCGAACTCGATGCCCTGGCCGATCCGGATCGGCCCTGACCCGAGAATGAGCACTTTCTGCCGATCACTGGCCGGGATCTCGCATTCCTCGTCCCAGGTGGAGTAGAAATACGGAGTTTTTGCCGGGAACTCAGCAGCGCAGGTATCCACCATCTTGTAGGTGGGGCCATTGCACAGGAAATCGATCTCCTCCCGGCTCATGCCCGAGAGATCGCTGATCTCCGTGGTGGTAAAACCGCAGGTCCTGGCCGCCAGGATGTCATCCGGTGATGGGCAATCGCAGAGCTTTTTTTCCATCTCGACAATGTTCCGGACTTTTTCGAGGAAGAATGGAGCAATGCTGGTAAGGGCCTGGATCTCTTCAAGGCTGAACCCGGCCTTGAAGGCATCAAAAAGGGTCCCGAACCGCTCATCAGTCGGTCGGGAGAGGATCATCCTGATCTCGCTCGGGTTGGTATGGCGATCGATATCGGTATCAAGCGACCGGAGCGCCTTCTTAAACGCTTCTTCGACGTTCCTCCCGATGGCCATTACCTCACCGGTGCTCTTCATGGCCGTGGTGAGCGTACGATCGGCTTTCCTGAACTTGTCAAAAGGCCACCGGGGGACTTTGACAACGATATAATCGATCGCGGGCTCGAATGATGCAGGGGTTGACCCGGTCACCGGGTTGGTAATCTCATCCAGGCGAAGCCCGATTGCGATCTTTGCCGCCACCCGGGCGATGGGGTAACCTGTTGCCTTCGAGGCGAGCGCACTGGAGCGGGAGACCCGGGGATTCACTTCGATAACACGGTATTCCCCGTCCCGGTAGGCGAACTGGATATTGCATCCCCCTTGCACATCGAGGGCCCGGATGATCCTGATCGATGCGCTTCGCAGCACCTGGAACTCGTCGTCGCGGAGCGTGAGGATCGGTGCCACGACGACGCTCTCGCCCGTGTGGATCCCCATGGGATCCACGTTCTCCATACCGCAGACGATGATGCAGGTGTCGGCTGAGTCCCGCATCACCTCGAACTCGATCTCTTTCCATCCGGCCACGCTCTCTTCGACAAGCACCTGGTGGATCCGGGACCGGGTGAACCCTATCTCCACGATCCGTGCCAGCTCATCCCTGGTATGGGCGATCCCTCCGCCCGACCCTCCAAGCGTGTAGGCCGGCCTTACGATGGCCGGGAGACCGACGGTTGCGAGGGCTTCCTCAAGCTGGCCCATGTGGGTGAGGATCATGCTTTTAGGCACCGGCTCCCCTATGCGCTCCATCAGGGAGCGGAACTTCTCCCGGTCTTCGCCCTGGTAGATGGCCTCGAGCGGGGTCCCGAGGATCTCGACATCCCGCAATGCCCCCCGTTCAGCGAGCTCTGCGGTCATGTTCAGGCCGGTCTGGCCTCCCATGCCGGACAGGATCCCGTCAGGTTTCTCCTTCTCGATGATCTTCTCGATGATATCGGCCTTTATGGGCTCGATGTAAATCACGTCAGCCATTTCGGGATCGGTCTGGATGGTGGCCGGATTGGAGTTGACGAGGACTACCCTGACCCCCTCCTCCCGGCAGGCACGGCAGGCCTGCGAGCCGGAAAAATCGAACTCCGCAGCCTGGCCGATCTGGATTGGCCCGGACCCGATAAGGAGGACCTTCCTGATATGCTGCTTCCGGGGCATCAGGAGAGTCTCCTGAACATGGTATCGAAAAATGGTATCTCTTCATACCGCGACCCGCCACGGGCCCCGGGGTGGAACTGTACGCAGGTGATATCGAGATACTGGTTCCCGAATCCCTCCAGGGACCCATCGTTCACATTTGTGAAGAGAACCCTGCACCCGTCGGGGAGCGAATCGGCAGCGACAGCGAACCCATGGTTCTGGCTGGTGATATAAATACCACCGTCTTTTTCCCGCACGGGCTGGTTGCTCCCCCTGTGGCCAAACTTCATCTTATAGGTCGAACCTCCGAGTGCAAGACCGCAGACCTGCATCCCCATGCATGCCCCGTAAATGGGAAGGTTCCCGGCAAGATCGCTCACGCAGCGGATGGCATCCTTCGCCTGGACCGGATCGCCAGGGCCGTTGCTGATGAAAAGGGCGTCGGGACTGCAGGCCTCGACCTGGTCGGCGGTCGTATCATGGGGAAAGACATGGATATCGGCATTCCGGTTCCGAAGCGAGAGGATCATGTTCTCCCGGATTCCGAGGTCGATCACGGCAATCCTCTTCCCGGACCCCCCGATACGATAAGGATGCCGGCATGACACTGCAGGAATGAGCACCTGATCAGAAATGGAAGGGACCTTCCGTGCACGGTCAACCGCATACGCTCCGTTGTCATCACCTACGACGAGCGCTGCCCTGAGTGTCCCTTCCTGGCGCATCCTGATGGTCAGCATCCTCGTATCGACACCCTGGATGCCAAGCAGGCCATGCTCTTCAAAGTAATCCATGACGGAAGGTTGTGCTTCCGGGGCCTGGCAGATCTCCCGGGCTACGCAGCCCTCCGCCCAGACTTCCGGGTTCTGGAAATTACGCCGGTCTACTCCATAGTTCCCGATGGTCGGAAAGGTAAACATCAGGATCTGCCCATGGTAACTCGGATCGGTGAGAGCCTCCATGTAGCCGGACATCTGGGTGGAAAAGACCAGTTCACCGGAGCATTCACCATCTGATCCAAAACCATCACCAAGAACAAAAGTGCCATCCTCGAGACCCAGAACCGCCTTCATCGTTCCATAGCTATTGTGAGTAAATGGTTTTAATAGATAGCGTGGTGGGAGATGCCGACCGGTATCAACCCTGGAAACTTTGAGTGGTTTTATTAAAGAAATTCCACAAAATAATTGAGAACAAAGGTTAAAATCAGAATATAACAAATTTAAAGATTTGGAATTAAAAAAGGTCTCAAATCCTCTCTCAATTTCATAAATAATAAATTTTAAGTTGAGATAATCGAAATATATGGAGCATGGTTGTCCCGACAAAGGTCTTTTTCACGAAAGGTGTCGGCGTGCACAAAGACCGCCTTGCCTCTTTCGAGCTCGCCCTCAGGAAGGCATCTATCGAGAAGTATAACCTGGTCTATGTCTCGAGCATCTTTCCCCCCAATGCCCGGATGGTTTCCGTGGAAGAAGGTATCCGGCATTTCGAACCGGGGGCGATAGCCTATTGCGTGATGGCAAAGAATGAGACCAACGAACCAAACCGGCTGATATCCGCGGCAATAGGGCTCGCCCTGCCCAAGGAGCCACAGGAATACGGATATCTCTCCGAACACCATGCATACGGGGAGACGGCTGAAAAGACCGGGGATTATGCCGAGGATCTCGCTGCTACAATGCTTGCCACCACGCTTGGGATCGAGTTTGACATCAACAAGGCCTGGCAGGAGCGGGAACAGATCTACAAGGCAAGCGGCAAGATCATCAAGACAACCAATATCTGCCAGTCGGCCCAGGGAGACCGGAAGGGCCTGTGGACAACAGTGCTTGCTGCCGCAGTCTTTGTCGTCGATTGAAAAGTGCACAGGTCATCCTGCCCTGGTTCTCCTCTTTTTGTTCTCCAAAAAAGCGGCTCACATCGCCCCGGACAGCCACGGAACGAGCATAAAAATTAAATAGGGATGAACCCCACCCTCACTTAATGACGGCCTGCCGCGTTCTATTACCCGTCTGTATACTCATCCTCATAATTACGGCTATTCTTGCAGGCTGTATCAAGCCACCCGAGAGTTCATCCTCCGGAAGCTCCGGAAGCTCCGGAGAGTCAAGCTGGTTTTCCGGAGGGAAAAAGAGGACATCGGGCGGTGGAGGAGGAAATGAAGGAAGTGGAGGAGGTGCCGGCAGCAGCGCAGGCTCCTCGCCCACGGAAACCAACCTGATGGCCCCGGCGACACCGTTTCCAACCGGGACTTCTCTTCCTGCCACTTCATCGTACACCCGGCTTCCTGACCCGACCCCTGAGGTACCGGAATACGTCGCTATCTTCCACAATACCCTCGCCTTCAAGCAGAACAAAACGGCTTATACCTACACCCTCGAGCGACCGCCATTAGTAATCGAGATGTGCATCAGGCCCAACATGACCACCCGGACCATCTGGTATGAGAGCCGACTGGGAAGCGCGGAGGAGAAAACCGAGACGATCACCACCATCAGCCCAACGACCTGGCTCGAAGTCACGGTCAGGGACCAGGCATCCGGAACCATCGTCGCACAGGAAGGCTTTGCAAGATTATACGGTGTTGAAATTGCCAAAAAACTGACTATCCGTTCCTCGGGGACATACCTTATCGAGTTTGCAGGAAACGATCTCTCGTCAGAGATCCGTATCCGGGTGCCAAGGACCGCGAACCAGACCGGGATGCCGCCTGGAAACATGTCCTGCGGCAATTTTCCGGTCTGATTTTTCTCGCGCTAGGATGGATCTCCGGGAGAGATATTCTCGAGATCCTCCAGCTTGTTGATATTGGTAAACGTGATGAGCTCCGGATCTGTCCGACGGAGCTCTCCGATTGGTAAGAAGCGGGAGCGGAGTTCTCTTACCATGTCCCTGAGGGAGAGAGATGCATGATCTTCAAGGTAGTGCATGAGCGGATCCTTCCTGTAAACGGCATGGAGCGGCTCGAGCATCTCGCGATCCCAGGCCGGTATCACGGCGTCATAATCTCCCAGGGCGTCGAAGAGCAACTCGACTACCCCGGTGCTCACGCAGGGCATGTCACAGGCGCAGACAAACAGGCTATCGCCGTGGGAAGCGAGAACGCCGGCATGGATCCCACCGATTGGCCCGATGCCCTTCTTGATATCACTCACGCACCTGACACCCGGAAGACTGGAGAACCGCTTGCACTGATCGGCGTCCCTGGCCACGAGGATGATCTCATCCACGGCAGGGTGCAGGGAATCGACAAGGCGCTCGATGAACGTTTTTCCTCCGAACCGGAAGAAATACTTCTCCATACCGTTTGCCCGTCGTGCTTCACCCCCCACGAGGACGATTGCCGACCTCATGACTCCACAATCCATCCGGTCAGCGGGAGACCTGCCATCCCTGGCCCAGGTACAGGCATATTCATGAATCTTCGCCCTGGTTTCGTGGAGCTGAGAAGTCGCTCTTTTTCATGAAACGCTTTTTGTTCTTCTGTTCCATGGAGAGAAGACGGACCTTGATTTCCAGGTCGGGTGAAAACCCCCCCAGCCCTTTCTTCGCAACGACCCTGTGGCAGGGGATGATTAGCGGGACCGGGTTTCGTGCCATGGCCTGCCCGACCACCCGGGGACCAGTCCCCACCCTGAATGCGATCTCCCCGTAGGTTGCAGTCTCACCGTATGGAATCGAACTGACTTCCCTGTAAATTTCGGCATACAGTGCGCCTGGGGGAGAAAAGGCAGGTTTCAGCTGTGAAAGATCTGCCGATCTGCCGCTAAGGTACTGCTGGACCTGGTAAGGGACCGGTCCTTCTTCAGGTGGTCTTGTCCGGGAAAACCTCACCCGGTAGACCCGGTCGCCTGACCAGAGGACTTCGACAAACCAGAGCTCGAACCGGGTGAAACCCGAAATCACTTCCACTTCTTCACCGCCGTTGCAAATGAATCGATACTGCATTCCACCATCTCATCGCGGATCCAGGGCGGAAGCCCTGCCCTGACCCGCTGTTCAAGGAACCTTTTTTCTCCAAAGACCAGCATCCCGCGGTCTTCGGGGGCCCGAAGCACTCTCCCGACTGCCTGTTCTGCCCGGTTGAGCGCCGGGAGTGTATAAGAGATAAATTCTCCCTCAGGGCCAAATTTGTGCCGGTAATAGTCGATAGTCATCTGCCGGACCCGGTTGAAGGGGGCGAGCGGCAGGCCGACAACCATGGCTCCGGCAAGGAGTTCGCCACGGTAGTCAAGCCCTTCGCTCCACTTCCCGCCGCAGACGGCAAAGAGGATGCCGGACGATCCCCGGGACGGGAGGGCGAGGAATTTTTTCAGGAGCTCTCCGGCATCCCGGGAATCTTTTGGCTCAACTATGAGGTTTCGCGAGGATAACCGGCCTTCGAGGATCGCCGCATAGGTCTCGAGGAATTGGTACGAGGGAAAGTAGATGGCAAGGTTCCCCGGAAGGGAAGCAAAGGTGGTGATGTACCGGGCGATACGGTTGGTATTCTCCCGGTTCTGCCGCATGGAAAAAGCGGTCGTTATGTCACCTGCGCAAAGTACCATGCGGTTGCTGCGCGGGAATATGTTTGGGAGGGTTTTTGTCGTGACATCCAGGTCTCCGAAATAATACCTGCGAAAGCTCTCAACGGGCGAGAGTGTCCCGGAGATGAGAATGCAGCAGTGATGAGATTGCGCAAGTTCCTGGAGGCGTGTGGAAGGGTCAATGTTCCTGACCTCGAGTGCGATCTCATCGCCGTCCCTGCGGTAGATTGTCAGGAAGGCAGGGTCCGATGCTGAACACGATAGCCTGACCATGAACATGGTGAGGGTTTCCACAGCGGTGACAGTATATTCGCCGGCTGCCTTGTTCTTCTCACGGATGCGTTCGGATATCTGCATAAGGTCATCGGCAACTTCGCTCAGGTCGCGGTAGAGCGAACCGCGGACAACCATCCGGTCGAAGATGGCCGGGTCAAACCAGTCTTCGGTCTCGTGGGAGTTCCTGAGCCCCTCCATGAAATCGCCGATGTTCCGGATTATCTGCGAAACAGGGGTAGCCTGCTTCAGGTGCTTCCGGAGCCCAAGGATTTCCCGTTCTGCCTGGAGGAGTACAGGGCCGGAAATCGCCACGTTCATCACCCCCTGCATCACTTCCCCGCAGTTATGGGCTTCATCGATCAGCAGGAGCACTTCGTTTGGCTCGATGCCAAGAGATCCGTAGAGCTGGTTTCGGATCTCGTCATCAAAGAGATGGTGGTAATTGACCACCACCACCTCAGACTTCTGGGCTGCTAGGAGGAGCATCTCGTATGGACAGACACCTTCCCCGGTCTCGCGGAGTTCATGGGGCAGGACCCGTTCTCTCGTGACCCTGTCGGCCCGGCTCCGGAGGGCTGTCGAGGGTAACATCCGGAGCGCATTGCCCTCGCCTCCGGCAAATACCCTGCTCTTTATGAAGTAAGGGCAGATGATGGGGTGTTGCGGGTCGAGTTTTTTGATCTGCCGGATGATGACCGGGTCCCTGGATGGGACAAGCTGCCCGGTACCCGCCCGCTCGCGCATCAGCGAAGTGGAAACGGCCTTGACCCCCTCACAGCGGTGGTAGACATCCCCTTCACCGGAAAGGAGGCAGAGGCTCCGTTTCCCGATAAGGTAGGAGTAGGCAAGCGTTCTTTTCCTCCGGATAAGTTCGAGTTCCCGGATGAAGGTGGTGAGCTGGCTGATCGTCCGCACGGCAACGATGATCTTCTTTCCGGCCCGCTCTGCGAGGAGTGCAGAGACAACGCTCGACTTACCGCTTCCTGTCGGTGCATCGATCATGGCGATGCCACCGTTGCGGGCGCACGTGGCGGCCAGTTCCAGCATCCCGCGCTGATGCGGGCGGTAGGCTTCGTAAGGAAACCAGGCATCCAGCTCGTCCATCAATAGTAATTAGTCAGGACTGGTTTTTATTGTTACAGAGGAGATAGCTCTAGTCATGGCCATCCATCCCATCGAATACCGCTACGGGACACCTGAGATGCGGGCAGTCTGGAGCGAGGAAAACCGCTTTGCGTGCATTGTCCGGGCGGAAGTCGCACTGGCCCTTGCCGGTTCGGAGTTCGGGCTCGTACCGGCTGTCGCAGCAGATATTATCAGGGAGAAAGCTTCACGTGCCCGCCTCTCGCGGGCAAAGGAGATCGAGGCCGAGATCAATCACGACATGATGGCAATCGTAAAGGCAATTGCCGAGGAATGTGACGACGCCGGGGGATGGATCCATTACGGGGCGACTTCGAACGATATCCTGGATACAGCCACCGGCCTGCAGTTAAACGAGTCGCTTGGGCTGATCGATGCCAAGCTCCGGTCTCTCCTGGCAGTGCTCCTGGAACGCAGTCTCTCCACAAAACACCTGGTCTGTGCGGCCCGGACCCATGGCCAGATCGGGGTTCCTACCACGTATGGTCTCAGGTTTGCCATCTGGGCAGCAGAAGTGGCACGCCATCTTGACCGGCTGGTGGAGCTCAGGCCGAGAGCCGCTGTCGGGCAGCTGACAGGTGCGGTTGGGACCCAGGCAGCACTCGGAAAGAATGGAATCGAGATCCAGGAGCGTATGATGGAGATCCTTGGCCTGTCACCCGTTGAGGTCTCAAACCAGGTCATAGCGCGCGACCGTTACGCGGAGTATTTCATGTTCCTTGCCAATGTCGCCACGACGCTTGACAAGATCGGGATAACCCTGCGTTCACTCCAGCGAAGCGAGATCGCGGAGGTCGAGGAGACGTTTGGGAAGAAGCAGGTCGGGTCGAGCACCATGCCCCACAAGCGCAATCCCATCCGGAGCGAGCAGGTCTGCGGTCTTGCCCGCATTATCCGTTCCTCGGTTGAACCGGCGCTGCAGAACAACACGCTCTGGGACGAGCGCGACCTGACCAATTCATCGTGCGAACGGGTGCTCTTTCCCGAAGCAACCATCCTTGCCGATCACATAATCAGGCTCATGACCACGGTGCTTAAAACCCTCACCATCCGCGAGGAAAATGTCCGGAAGAACCTGAACCTTCTCCATGGCATCAACATGGCCGAATCGGTCATGATCCGGCTGGCGGAAAAAGGGATGGATCGCCAGCAGGCGCATGAGGTCGTCCGGGTAGCGAGCATGGACGCCATCGCAGCGGGGATTTCCCTGGAAGAGACCCTTGCGGGAAACAGAGAAGTGTCGGCATGCCTGTCTCAAAGCGAGATACGGGCACTCCTTGACCCGGAGCGCTACACAGGGACCGCCGTACGCCAGGTCGAGCGGCTGGAGAGGAAGCTGTCGGAAAAATACCTGAAGGCATGAAGGATATCCCAGGCTGCCCGGGAAAAGCTCTGCACTATTAAAAACCAGTTTTTACAGGCATTTTTCTCTCTCCGGGGCCTCTGGCGGAACTTTTCGCATTGACAAGGCCGGGGTTTATATTCATCGCTGCGATGAGGATTCTTCCCGGGAATTCATATCATCCAGAAGATGAAATATTCCGTGCTGGCCTTTTAGTGGTGGCTAAGAAGGGGCGTATTCGGATGGTGAAATCAGAATCGATCAAAACGCGAAAGAATCCGGCTGAAGGACGCATCCAGATACCTATTTTTTTTAAATTAATGGTAAGCATGCTCTTCGTGTCCGTAATACCCATACTCCTGCTGGGAATCGTATCCGTGGGGGGGGTCCGTGATGTTATCGTTGCGCTTGGGATTGGGGGGACTATCGTTCTTATCACCTCCATAACCGTGTTCGGCATCTTGGTCTGCAGTTACTACCTGTCCTTCCTCATTGCCAGGCCGATCGTGCTTCTCTCGCAGGTCGCCGACGAGCTTTCGCGGGGGGTCATTTCCGGGTCGGAACTGCCCCTGGCGCGAAACGACGAGATTGGGAACCTGTCACGGGCGTTCTCGAAAATGGTGAACACTTACCGGTTGCTCGATGTCCTTGCCCAGGACCAGCAGTCCGGCAGTTCACAGGGATATGTGAAGGAATAGGTGGCAGATGATGACGGAAAGCTTGATTTTGCGACAGGACACCGGAAAGGGTCCTTCGAAAGTGAAGGAATCGGAGTTGGATGACATTCTCAAAATCAGGGGTGTTTCCGGTGCCTTCCTGATTGGGAATGATGGTTCGATAATAAACGCATCAGGTTGGCTTGATCTGGATTGCGAAGGACTATCTGCCAGCAGTCTGCGTCTCGCCTTCGAATCGGGGATTATCGCCGATAGAGTTGTGGACGGCCCAATGATCCAGGTCTTCCTCGAGTTCGAGAGGGCAGTCCTCATAATCCAGGAAACAGATCATGACCGGTTGATCGCGGTTATTGCCAGGCCTGATGCAAATATCGGGCAGATAAGCTTCCACATGAAGAAGCACCGGCAGAGTCCGGTGCTGGCAGTATGAGCCCGGCTGTTCCCAAAGGCACTCCGATAGGGCGGATCGAGACCTCACTGGACTGGCTGCTCTCGCACACCACGCGGTTCCAGGGGGCAATCATTGTCCGGGTATCTGGTGGCAAGGGGCTCATCCTCATCGAATACGGACGGCCTGCAGCCTTCCTGTTCAACCTGGGGGAAAGGACCCTCCTCGGAACAGCTGCCTGGCGATTCTTCGCGCAGCATGAACTTCTTCACACCAGTCTGCACCGTTATACCGACCAGGAGTTCCGGGTTGCCATGGCTCTCATGGCACCCGGGGCACGGATACCGGATAACGGGAAGGAAGCAGCAGAAGTGCCCCGGCCTACGAGCCAGCATGAAGAGCGATACGGAGCAGGAGGGAGTTCACAGGATCTGATCAGAGAGTCCGCCACCAGGCACCCTGATCCCGTGGAACACGAAGCAGCAGAAGTTCGCCGGCCTACGAGCCAGCATGAAGAGCGATACGGAGCAGGAGGGAGTTCACAGGATCTGATCAGAGAGTCCGCCACCAGGCATCAAGATCCAGTGGAACGAAAATACCCCGGGGCAACGGGCAGTCCGGGCACAGTTTCAGCATTCGCGGTGCCGGATCGCGGATCTACCCTTGAGGGTATACTTGGCCGGTTCCTGGAAGTTCCAGGGGTTGGTGCAGTCGCGTTCTTCCGTGAAGGCTCGATCGTTGCCTCATTGGGAGACCGCGCTCTTGAAGACCTGGTGGAACCTGCCGAAGAAGTCCTGTTATCCGCGTTCGAAGTCCTCCCACTTCTTTCGTCCGGTTCCCTCGTCCAGGTCACAGTCCAGCTTTTCGGCCACAATATCACAATTACGCCATACAATGACGGGTATCTCCTGATCCAGACCTACCCGGAAATCAACCTGGGTCAAATACGGAAGCTGGCGCAGTGTATCAACAGAGAACCCGGGTATGGAATGGGATGACATCTCTGTCCGGGAAGATGCCTGCAAAATAACCAGTATTACCCGGAGGAAGTGAAAATTCACATATTATTTTTACCTGAAAGATTGTTTTGAGAAGAAATTTCCGGGAGATATCCGGCAGGCTAAGGATATTAAAACCGGGTATCAAACCTTTGATTCATCAGATACATGTGATAGATATGCCAGATAAAGCCTTTTCTTATTCGTTTTTTATCCTCGTTGTTGTTTGTCTTTTTGGCGCAATATCACCAGCTCTTGCAGTGAACCCGGATGAAATTGAAAACCATCTGGTATCGCAGGATGTTTCACGGGCTTTCGCTGAAGCAGCACATATCGAATATATCATTTCCGGCAGCCCTGGACTGGAATACGGGTCCTGGGAAGGCACTGTGTTAACCCCGGAGCCTCTCGTCATATATGATACCAATGGCCAACCGCTTTTTTACCAGTTTGAAGTGTGCAAAGATGATCTCCCTCTTGGAGGAATCAGGATCGGAGCAAGCAGAGTCCTCCCGTCATCTGTCATGGCCATCGACCTTACTCCCCCATATTGGAATAACGAAGATGCAAAAGACACGGTATTGCAACTTTTTTCGCACATGTTTCCCGGATGCACTATCAATTCGACATATCCCGTATGCTACGATTATCCCAGGATCGGGCAGAAAATAACCTTCACAAGGCCGGAATCAACGGTCAATGAAGAATTAATTGTCGATTTTGCCACGGCGTCTCCGGTTCCGGAGGAAAACTCGCGGTCTTACTACGAAGGTATCGGAGAGAGGGCTGTAATGGATAACCGGGCAGCCTGGGATGAGGAGGAATCGATTCACAGAATTATCCTTGAAAAGGCCCAGGCATATGGGTATGCTCAAACGACCCCTTTCAGCCAGGATAAAATGCAGGCCCTCCGTGAAACTACGACGGTGCATTACGGGGCAGGTTCGGGCGAGCCGGTTGACCTCGGCGCAGGAGACACAACTGCGGGCGGGAAGAAGACCCTTCCCCTCACCTTGTACCCTCAACAAAGTGGTGATTGGTGTGCCGTTGCCTCAATACAGATGATATCAGACTATTTTGGCACTTATTTCAGTCAGGACGATATTGCACGCCTGACGAATACCCGGGGTGGTATGTATGTCGAGGATCAGGTGGAATTTTTCATAAAGCACCTCGGGAAGGAGGAGACTTATGCTGATTATAACCCCTCGTTTAAGAAAGAGATGGCTGAGATCGCAAACAACCGGCCGTTTGGCAGCAATGTCGAGTCTCCCACTGTAGCTGGTGGTCATGCACGGGTGGGTGCCGGATACAACGATGACTGGGGGAGGAAAGAGATCTTCATCTATGATCCATGGCCTGTGAACCAGGGGTCGGTTTATTGGGAACCGTTCTCATCTGAATCCCATCTCTGCGATGTATTCATTCGGGGATCGGGCTCTCCCCGGATAGAGCCACCTGTTGCCCGTTTCAGCTACTCGTTTGATAAAACCACGGTGGCCTTCACCGATCTTTCAACCGGGAACCCGGACGAATGGTACTGGACATTTGGCGATGGCACAACCGCAACTTCACAAAACCCCACACATACCTATTCCCAACCCGGTTCCTACTGGGTATCCTTCACTGCCTCCAATAGCGGCGGGAGCTCGCGGTCCATTCTTGCGGTTTACATCCCTGGAGAAACTCCAACGGCTGCGCCGACGACTGCACCGACTATACCGGTTACGGTGTATCCCACGATATTCCCGAAGGTAATTCCAACGATAGGTCCGACAACTGTACCGACTATACCGGTTACGGCGTATCCCACGATATTCCCGAAGGTAAT
>JALHCK010000002.1:45177-201736 GCA_022841205.1 Methanomicrobiales archaeon
TCCAACGATAGGTCCGACAACTGTACCGACTATACCGGTTACGGCGTATCCCACGATATTCCCGAAGGTAATTCCAACGATAGGTCCGACAACTGTACCTACTATACCGGTTACGGCGTATCCCACGATATTCCCGAAGGTAATTCCGACGGCTGCGCCGACCATATCACCAATCTCCCCTATACCCGTTGCAAGCTTCCAGCACGTGATAAAGGGAACCCACGCAGTGTTCGTGGATACTTCGGACGCGAATCCGATGGAATGGTCGTGGAACTTTGGCGACGGGAAGAGCTCGATGGTCCGGAATCCAACTCATACCTATGAAAAGCCCGGAACCTACACTATCACCCTGACGGTCTCCAATAGTGCGGGAAGCTCAACAGCTTCAAAGGTGTTAATAATAAAGTAACACTATCCCGGACAAGATCAGGTGCCCGATCGATATGTCCGATAAAACGAATGGACAGGATGCCGCCATGTTCCGACGGATCCAATGCAAACCGCGGGGACGAACAACCTGAAGGCAAAAAACCGGGTTATTCTTCGTTTTCCTGCCTCCGGAACGTCTCCACAAGGCTCACTTCGTTCACCTCGGGGATGGACTCCAGGCTCTCATGGACAACCCGGCTCCGCCACAGCACCCAGCGGCGGTCATAGTTGATCCCCGGAGGGAGGGTGATAGTGATAACGCCGTCGTTGAACGCGACTTCCATGTCCCTGCCGGCAAAGAGACGGATGAGACCTTTCACCTTTTCCACGGCATCGCTGACTGCGGACTCGACCCTGAACCAGTAATGAAGTTCCTTTCCTGCCAGCGGGTGGTTGAAGTCGATCAGCACCCGGTTCCCGATGACATCCACGACAGTACCCTCGCCCTTGTCCGGTACCTTGATGGTATTTCCCACCTTTGGCTTTTCCGAAAAGGAGTTCTTATTGAAGGCCTCGATCCGTTCCTTTTCACGGGGGCCGAAAGCCTTCTCGGGAGGGACATCGATCTCTGCCTCGTCGCCGATTTCCCTGCCTTCCAGCGCTTCATCGAGCCCGAGGATAACGTGCTGGCTGCCGATCCGGATAGTAACCGGCCCATAGGGGGCTCCGGAACTGTGGATGCCGGCATCCTTCGCTGTTTCTTCATCGGTAGTATCAAAGACCGCACCGGCTGCGCTGCCGGTATAGCTGAGCGTGATAAAATCTCCCTTCTCCAGCGGCATAAAATCTGCACCTCTGTCTATATTACAAAGAGAGAAAGATACATAAACCTGTGGAAGGCTGAAAGGCTATGCTCGAGGTAGAAATAAAAGCCCGCGTGGAGGATCCTGGAGCGATCCGGGACAGGCTCCTCCACAACCATGCCAGCCCGAAAGGCCGTGTACATGAGCATGATATCTATTACAACGCTCCCGACCGCGATTTCGGGAAAACAGATGAAGCGCTCCGTCTGCGGTATACCGGGGACGGGTGCCTGCTCACCTACAAGGGGCCGAAGATAAAGGAGTTCAGGCTCAAGGCCCGCGAGGAGCTGAACACCGGGGTTGAGTCCGGGAATGTCATGGGGGCGATCTTTGAGCGGCTGGGTTTTTGGCCGGTTGCGGAAGTGGAAAAGTGGAGGGAGTATTTCGAATACCGGGGAACACTGGTCTCCCTTGATGAGGTGAAGGGGCTCGGCACGTTTGTCGAGATCGAGGCCCGTGCCGGCACGGAAAGTGAAGATCCCCAGGAACTCGTCATGGAAATCGCAAAAGAGATTGGGGTGAAAGGAGAACCGATCCTCTCTTCCTATCTCGAACTCCTGCTCGCTAAACGGTGATCAGTTCGATTCCTATCGCTTTTGGCTCCGGACCGAAATGGATGAGGGCACATTCACCCGTTGCCGCCATGCCGGGGTTGACAACCCTGACACCATCTTTCTCCACAATACCCTTCGCTTCGTGGATATGGGCACAGCAGACGAGATCAAATGAAGGCAGGTGTTTCAGAACGCTCCGGCTCCCCACATGGTTTTCCCCTGCAAGGTCGAGGATCCCAAATGGCGGCGCATGGCTGAGAAGGACGTTGTGCACGGCCCGCTCCCGCCTGGGAATGACTGCCGACAGGATCTCATCGATCTGGTGATCGGTCAGCTCGAACGGTGTGCAAAACGGCGTCGGGTTGGAACCTCCAACTCCGATTATGGATATCCTCCCGAGGCCGAAATGGGAACGATGAACACAGACGCAATCTGACTGTTCCAGGAACTCGACCATATCTGGCGGATCGCAGTTGCCAGGCACGGCAAAGGCTGGAACGTCGATACGCGAGAGGAGATCGATTGCCGATTCTGCAGGACCCATGTTGGTGATATCGCCAGCGATAAAGACAGCATCCGGGTTCAGGTCCAGGAATGCATCAAGTTTCCCGTATTCCCCGTGGAGATCGGCCAGGAGGAGAACGTTTTCCATACCCTATTCATTCGGCTGTGGCATGAGAAAATCCTATCTCCAGTGAACGCCATGACCCGGTCAGTTTCCCCCGGAGGGCGAGCGAACCGAGTAGATGGGAGAGATCGCGGGAGAGCGGCCGGGGGCTTGTTCTCCCCAGCGGTGTGCCAGGGAGCGGTAGGAAGGGATGGGCGTGAATCTTCCCATACCGGGCAATCCACCGTATAAGATCAGCCGTCGCCTGCTGGTCATCATCGCTCTCGAAGGGAAACCCTACGATGATATCGACCACTGGTGTCAGGCCAACCTGGGTGCACATCTCCACCGCTTTGACGACATCTTCGACACAATGCCCGCGGGAAATCCGCTGAAGGACAGAATCGCTCCCGGACTGTGCGCCGAACTGGATGGCGGTGTTTGCGCAGTACCGGGTGACAAGGCCGAGTGTTTCCTCTGTAATAAACTCGGGTCGGACTTCGCTTGGAAACGTGCCGAAGTAGATGTTGTTCCGGAGAGCGGACAGGAGTTCTTTGAGTCGATGAGGACGCGGCTGCCTGCCATCCGATCCATAGGCAAAGGCATTCGGGGAGACAAACCTGGCATCCCGGTACCGGGAGGCGTATTTTACAATACCTGCCACGCTCCGGTGACGCATGACCGTTCCGAATATCCGCGGGGTCTGGCAGTAGGAGCACGAGAACGGGCATCCCCGCGAGATCTCGACATACCCTTTCATCCGCGAAAAGGGAGGAAAGGCGTCGAGGACGACATTTGATGCCGGGGGAATGTAGCCGTCCCTGGTGGCAACCCCCGGCAGGTTGACCGCCCGCCCGTCCCTGATACGGGAGAGGAGTTCAGGAAGCAGGTATTCACCTTCCCCGACCACCACGTAATCGGCAAAGCCGGCGACCTGGCGCCAGCAGGCAGTAGCATGCGGCCCTCCGGCTATGGTGATACAGCCTGCCTCTGCCATTTCAGGAGCAAGGTCGCGGACATTCAGGGAATTGAGGCTGTAGCAGGTAACATCGTTTAGGGGACGATCCGTTGGTTCGAGGAAGAACCCATCCTGCTCGCAGGCAGCATAGAGTGCGGCATACGTGTTCCTTGTTGCCGGGGTATACCGCCAGTTAACCCTCATATCCGGCCATCCATCTCCATTCGATAATAAAAAGAGAGCGATCCCGGAATCAGGCCCGGGTACGGTAGGGGAGATCCCGGTCGATAATCCTGTAAGTGCTGCCGGTGTTGAGGGTGACCCACACTTCGATCCGGTCGGTTCCCCGGGTGCCCTGTAAAATCAGCTCCTCCCCTTTGACAGGGGGGAGGTGCCCGGAATGCACGGTACGGTCAGGATGGGTTACCCTGACCAGGATGTCCGTGACCGCGATCTGCCCTCTGCCTCCAGAGAACGAAACTCTGACGGATGCCTTGCTGGTATCCTTCTCGTCGATCTGGATGGTAACCTCCTTGCCAGGAGGCAGGGTAGTTACGGGCTCTACGGCAGAGACTTTGTCCTCTCCGTCGGGCATGATGCCTGTGCATCCTGCAAGAAGGAGAAGGAAGATTGAGGTCGCAACAGGGACAAGCAGGGATGTCTTCATGGAACTATCGTTACGCCGCCAACCAGAAAAACCAGCTCATGCGGATGGTCCGGGGAGAAGGTCCCCTTCATATTCGACGATACCTTCTGTCCCGTTCACCCGTACCAGGGTACCTGGTTTTAACCGGTCCAGCGCAATCTCGGGCTGGTCCACCATGGGGATATCGCCGATGATAGCGCCGACAGCGATGATAGGGTCGGCACGGGTATTGATGATTGCAGCCGGAGCCTTCCCGTTCCTTTTCAGTGCGTACAGGACATAGGAACCAACAGTCGATCCTTTTCCGTGCCCGAATGCGAGCACCGTCCCCGCTATACTCTGGCCTTCCAGCGGATGGCCCCTCTCCACCACCGTCCCGGTCTCCGGATTGACACCCGAAAGAAAAGAGATGGGAGCGGGGCTCACAAGGAGCCTGCCGGTTGCGCACCCCCGTGATATTCCCCGTGCCCGGAATAGCAAAACCACACCTAATAAATGTATGGAAAACCGAGTATAATAGTAATATGGAAGAATCCATCCTCAATACCGGAGGCGACTCCGAGCTTGCCTCCAAGCTTAAACTTCAGGATCTCGAGTCTCAGATCCTCGACCTCAAGGTCAAGAACGAGGAGATGAGCAGGGAGGTCGCCCAGCTGAGGCGGGAGAATAATCAGCTCAAGAGGATGCCGCTCTTTGTCGCCGTTGTTGTCGATATCCTTGGATCCGGAGAGGTCTATCTCCGGCAGCAGGGCAATAACCAGGAATACATCACCCACGTTAACGATGACCTCTTCAAGCAGCTCAAGCCCGGAACCAAGGTCGCTGTTAATAACGCCCTCTCTGTCGTGAGGATCGTGGGCAACATTTTCGATTCCCGGGTGAGAGTCATGGAGCTTGAGGAGTCTCCGGCGGTGACCTTCGAGCATATCGGCGGACTTGAAAAAGAGATCGAGGAAGTCAGGGAAGCGGTTGAATATCCTCTCACAAAACCGCATATCTACGAGCGGGTGGGAGTTGAGCCGCCAAAGGGGATCCTCCTGTTCGGCCCGCCGGGGACAGGGAAGACCCTGATTGCAAAAGCTGTTGCCCACGAGGCAAGGGCAACCTTCATACGGATGTCGGGTAGCGAACTGGTCCACAAGTACATCGGTGAAGGTGCCCAGCTTGTGCGGGAGCTCTTCGCGCTTGCGAGGGAGAAGTCACCATCCATCGTGTTCATCGATGAGATCGATGCTGTGGGATCAACCAGGACAAATGACGGGACATCCGGCAGCGCGGAGGTTCAGCGGACACTGATGCAGCTCCTTGCGGAGATGGACGGGTTTGACACACGGGGGGATGTCAGGATAATGGCTGCCACCAACCGGGTCGATATGCTCGACCCCGCCCTTCTGCGCCCGGGCAGGTTCGATCGGGCGATCGAGATCCCGCTGCCGGATCCTGCAGCCCGGAAAGAAATTCTGAAGATCCATTCCCGGAAGATGCACCTCGAAGACGTTGATCTCGACAGGATCGTTGAGATGACCGAGAACACCACCGGCGCCGAGCTACAGGCGGTCTGCCGTGAAGCTGGCATGATGGCCGTCCGGAAAGAGGCAACCGGCGTCTCGCAGGATGATTTCGAAAAAGCGGTCCGGAAGGTCAAGGCAGAGGTCATCCTCGATCTCCGGATGTATACCTGATAGTTTCCCTGCCAGACCACCACTTTTTTCCATGAAAATCGCATACGCGATTTTCATTTTGTATACCTGTGTATCGGAAAGAATCATGTGATTTTTTTCGCATGTTTAATTTCAATCCCATTGAGCGGGCTGCATGGATAGGAGAAAGGTGCTTTCTTTCGGGCAACTTTTCCGGGAATCCTGAGATTGAACGGGGAGCCTATAAGTCCTGCATAGGCATATATTCACCAACAGGCCAATGAATGTCCTTTTCCTGCCCCGGGAAGGAGTTGCCCTTTATCGCGAACTCCTCGCATCTGAGACGAGCCGGCATGCCCTCCGGTTTTACCGGCCGCGGGAGACGCCCTGCGGGGTGGAGATCACAGTTGCAACGCTTGGCAGCGCCCTCGCCATCGCCGCCGATCTGCGCTGGTACCTGAAGCGTTACATGCGGGGGGTTCTTTTCGAGATAGCCCCCGGCATCTACAGCTCCCATCGCCTGGCCCGGGAAGTATATTTCGACCGGGAAATCACCCTCTCTGATCGATGGGATTTCCGGCTCATATACCGGGTACGGGACGGGTTCGTGGTCCGCGAAGAGCAGATCCTTCCGGGGTCGGAGCGGCAACGTCTGGGGCCGGACGAGATCGAGGTCTGGTGCACCGAAGATGAGTTCCACGGTGGGAGCGGTTCAGTTGCCGATGAAGACGATGCCAGAGAGCATGACGATGAGGAGTGAAGGGGGGGTCCACGCTCTCCTTTTTTTCAGCGCCCGGGTATTGATATATCAACTGATAATTCCATCTGATTGACTTTTTTGTTACAATAACATGGTTTAATTCTCAATCTCGCAATAATCTCCGTGTACCTTGCAGGATTCTATCCTCCTGCTGGTATGATTGCACGGTGATACCATGGAAAAACCTTACCGTTTTATGGGAATTATCGGATTATTATTGATAGTTGGATTCCTGCTCCTTTCTGCAGGGTGCACTGAAGAAAAAGAGGCACCGCTGAACGCATATTTCGCAGCGGGTCTCAAGAAACCCATGGACGTGGTGATTGCGAAATACACCAGTGCCACCGGGAAAACAGTTATCCCCAACTATGGACCGTCCGGCGGACTCTATACCCAGATCATCCAGGGACAGCCCTGTGACCTGTACTATT
Source organism: Methanomicrobiales archaeon (assembly GCA_022841205.1). Taxonomy (GTDB): domain Archaea; phylum Halobacteriota; class Methanomicrobia; order Methanomicrobiales; family Methanospirillaceae; genus UBA9949. The sequence goes on from JALHCK010000002.1 coordinate 52,006, forward strand.
CTGCGGATTACAACCTGATCGAGAAACTTGAAGCGGAGGGCAAAGTAACCGAGGCTGAAAAGTTCATGAAGGAATTCGTCGTGATGACGGTTTCAAAGACCGGCAGAGAAAAAGGGATACGGACCGCGTCCGACCTCACCGGTAAAAACATTGTTGTGGCGGTTGCCGATCCCAGTGCCCCGGTCGGTGTCTATTCCGAGAACGTGTTGAAGAACCTTGGCCTTTGGGACCAGTTGAACGCCATCGGCAACATCAGGACCCGGCCGGGCACCGTGAACCAGGTAGCCCTGATGGTGGAGAGTGACGAGGTGGATGCCGGGTTTACCTACAGCAGCACGGCGGTCCTCTACAAACTGGACACGGCTGAGAAATACGGCTATGACCTGTCAGAAGAGATCGTCTTTGGCGATGCGATAATCAAGGGAGGAAACGAGGCAGGAGCAAAGGCCTTCAGGGACTTTGTCCGTCAGAACAGCGAGGAGTTCACCCAGTACGGCTGGGAGCTGTATGCGTAAGGTCAGTATCTGGGAAGTCCTCTTTGTCCCCCTCTTTTTTCTTCTGATCGTCTACCCGGTCCTTGCCATCATCGGGAACGTGACAATGGAGGGGATGATAAAGACCTTTGACGACCCAATTTTCTGGGACGCGGTCAAGAACACGCTCGTCACCGCCTTCTTTGCCGCTCTGCTCGGTGTGCTGATGGCGCTAGGCTTTGGCTACTTCTACATCTTCCATCCCGGGACGATCGTCTACAAAATTGCCGATTTTATGAACGATCTCCCCATCGCCCTTCCCCATACCGTAGCCGGTCTCGCACTGCTGCTCGCATTCGGAAGGAACATGTTCGGGTTCATCGGTCCGACCGGTCTCGCCTTCACCCTCGTTGCCGTAGTGCTTGCCATGTTCTTTGTCTCGTACCCCCTTGCAGCCCGGACCATCGCCTCTGCTGCCGAGGAGATCGACATGGAACAGATTAACGTGGCACGGACCCTTGGCGACAACCCGCAGAAGGCATATCAGCGGGTCGTGATCCCGTTGCTTGGTGAAGCGATCTTTTCGGGATTCGTGCTCAGTTTTTCCCGGTCCATATCGGAATTCGCGGCAGTTATCATGTTTGGCGGCAATGTGCCGGGAATGACCCAGGTGCTTGCCAGTTACGTCTTTACCAAGGTCGAAGAAGGAGAAGTCAGCATGGCGGTAACGGCCAGCGCGTTCTGTATCCTGCTTTCCCTGATGCTCGTGGTAATCCTTCGTATGCGGGAGAAGTTACATGCTCGAAGCGCAGAATCTGCATAAATCATTCGCTGCACACCGGGTACTGAAAGGAGTATCAATCTCCGTTCATCCCGGTGAGATACAGGTCCTGATCGGGCTGAACGGCAGCGGAAAGACAACCTTGCAGCGGGTCCTCACCGGCATCCTTGAGCCGGACCAGGGAACGGTCAGTATCGGGGGCCAGGATATCACGGCACTGCCTCCCGAAGACCGCAGGATCGGGTATGTGCCCCAGCACACGGCGTTGTTCAAGCACCTCACGGTCAGGGAGAATATCCTGTACCCCCTTCGAAACGGCAGGGGATCGGAGGAGACCTTTCATGAAATTGTGAAGTTGCTCTCTCTTGAACCCTATCTCGAATGGAAACCGCACAAACTCTCAGGGGGATTTCGGGCACGGGTAGCACTTGCCAGGGCGCTGGTATCGGCGCCACGGGTCATGCTCCTCGATGAGCCTATAACCGAGGTAGACCGGGCCAAGAAAGAGTACATCCTGCCGCTGTTCAGGGAAGTCCTCCTGCAGTTGAACATCCCGGTCCTGTACATCACCCATGACCCCTGGGAGGCGGGCCAGATCGGCACGTCCTTCCTTGTCATGAAAGATGGAATCATTAATCGAATCGATTCACCCGAAGAGGCTTTCGCGCTGATCCGGGAACAGGCCCGGATCAACGGGGAATAACTCCCCAGAAACCCTCCTTTTTTTGATGCCTTTGGTGCAGCGCACCGGGAGTACCCTGCCGTTATCTGCGGGCACACCGGTGAATTGGATGCCGGTCCGGCTTTGCAGGAAACCACGGGTTAAGGCAATAACTGTGGTATTCCTGCAGTTTTTGTAACAAAAAGAGCTCTACACCACTCATTTAATGCTTTTTCTCGTGAAACCCAGATCATCCCCATGGAGTCTATCATAGCAACCCCGGAGTTCCAGGTCAGCCTCCTCCTCTTTGCAGCTCTGGGAGGATACCTGCTCGCCTCCCGGATCAACCAGTCTGCAGTGGTGGGCATCATCCTGGTCGGGGTTCTGATCGGCCCTAGCGTTCTTGGACTGGTCAGCTACAATGAATTTGTCAGGGGCCTGGCCCACCTTGGGGCCGTTACCCTCCTCTTCGTGATTGGATTTGAGTTCAAGCTGGAGGATATCCTCAAACCTGCATATGCTTTCGTCGCCCTGGCCGGGGTGATAGTCCCCTGGATCGGGGGATATGCAACGGCGATGTGGGCGGGCATGGACTTTACAAGTGCGCTCTTCATCGGCACTGCACTTACGGCAACCAGTATTGCAATAACCGCAAACGTCCTGCAGGAGATCAACAAGCTCCAGACCGGACCGGCCAGGGCTATAATCGGTGCAGCAGTGATCGATGACGTGCTCGGCCTGATCGCACTGGCGATCACCAATGACGTTGTGGCGGGTGCCTTTTCCCCTTCGATCATCGCATTTATCCTCCTGAAAGTCGTGCTCTTTCTGGCACTGGCCGGAGCATTCGGGATCTTTGTTGTGAGCAGGTTCCTGGTAAAACTCGACAGGACACCCTTTGTTGCCAGGTACCCGGAGTTCATCTTCATCTTTGCCATGATGTTTGCCTTCCTCTATGCCATGATCGCAGAGATGGCAGGGCTTTCTGCAATCGTTGGAGCCTTTATCGCGGGGATTTCATTTGAGAAGCTTTCCCTGGAAACGAGTCTTGATGTCAGGGAAGGTGCCAAATTCCTGAAGATCATCTTTGCCGCCATCTTCTTTGTCTCCCTGGGGGTCATTGCCGATTTCAAAGCGGTAACCCTGGATATCCTGCCATTCCTGGTGGTCCTGACGATCGTGGCCATCATCACCAAGGTTGTGGGCTGCGCCATCCCCGCACGATTTGCCGGGATGTGCAGGAAAGACGCCCTCATCATCGGGTTCGGGATGGCCCCCCGCGGCGAAGTGGCCATGATCGTAGCCCTGATCGGGCTTGAAAGGGGTTATATCGGCCAGGTTGTCTTTGTGGCCATCATACTGATGAGCCTGTTTACCACCCTGATTACACCCATCGTGTACAGGAACTGGTTCTTCAAAGGGGAATACTGCGAACCGGGACCTTCGTCCTGACCGCTTCGTTCCAGGCAATCCGGATTACAGCGATCCTGCGGGAAAAAAATATGTAAATAATTATCCGGGGTCTGCTTTCAGGCAAACATCGCGCCAAAGCTGCTGGCGAACTTCTGGCGATCGAAGTCGAGCCCGATCTTCTCGATGGCGTTCAGGAAATCGCTTCTCGAGACAGCATCATGCTCCTTGCGAATGGCAAACATGCCAGCCTCCATGCAGATGGCCCGGAGATCTGCGCCATTTTTCCCCTCCGTGAGGAATGCGATCTCGCGAAGATCGACCTCATCATCGAGCCGCATCTTCCGGGTATGCACGTTCAGGATGGCAAGCCGCCCCTCGATGTCCGGGAGCGGGATCTCGATGATCCGGTCGAACCGGCCTGGCCGGAGGAGCGCCCGGTCGAGGATGTCGATTCGGTTCGTCGCCCCGATGATCTTGACATCACCCCTCCGCTCAAACCCGTCCATGCCGGCGAGGAGCTGCATCAGGGTCCGCTGAACCTCCCGGTCTCCTGATGTGGTGGCCTCGGTCCGGGAAGCACCGACGGCATCGATCTCATCGATGAAGATGATGGTAGGCGATTTCTTCTTTGCCAGGTCGAAGAGCTCCCGCACCAGCCGGGCACCCTCCCCGATATACTTCTGGACCAGTTCTGATCCCACCACCCGGAGGAAATAGGCGTTGGTCTCATGGGCCACCGCCTTGGCAAGCAGGGTCTTCCCGGTCCCGGGCGGCCCGTGGAGGAGGACTCCCTTGGGCGGTTCTATGCCGATCCTGTCAAAGACTTCGGGCTTCATGAGCGGGAGCTCGACGGCTTCACGGATCTCGAGGATCTGGCGGTCAAGGCCGCCTACATCGTCATAGCTCTCCTCCGGGGTCTCGACCACTTCCATGCCGTACACCGCGGCATCGTAACTCTCGGGAAGGATGTCGATGACCGCCAGGGACTGCTGGTTGAGCGTGCACCTGACCCCCGGTTTGAGGTTTTCGGGGTCGATGCACATGGAACTCCGGACGAGGAACCGCGGCCCGGCGCTGCTCCTGACGATGACCCGGTTGGCATCGATTATATCGGTGACCGTGCCGATGACCAGCGGAGGGCTTCGCAGCTGTTCGATCTCGCTCTTGAGCTTGCGCACCTCCCGTTCGTACCGGATCTTCTGGGTCTCGATGTACCGCTTGTCCGACTCGATCTGGCGGAGCTGTTCACGGAGTTCCAGGTTGCGTGTCTCCATGTTGGTTACGCGGTCGAGAAGGTATCGGCATAATTCCTCAGGATTCTGGGGCTCCTGCGGTTGCCGGGCGCTTTCTGCCATCTTTTCCCTCAATTAACTATATAGGGAAAAATGGCTATAAAGATGTTTGCGATTAGAACATGCAATGTGAACTATGCGGCGCAAAGATCCAGGGGCAGCCAAAGACGGTCAGGATTGAAGGGGCCCTGCTCGAAGTCTGCGCCCAGTGTGCAAAGCACGGGACCGAAGTGCAGATACCGAAGAAAGCTGAAGGGAGAGGAAAGCCGGTTGCCGGAAAACCGGTCCCTTCCCCAACCCCTGTCCGCCGGCGCCGTGATGTTTTGGACATGATCGAGGGGGAGATTGTCGATGACTATGGCGATCGTATCCGGAATGCCAGGATGGAGCGGGGATGGACCCAGAAAGACCTGGCAATGGAGCTCAAGGAAAAGGAACTTCTTATCAAGAAGATTGAAAAGGGAGACCTGATACCTGAAGACGATGTCCGGATCAAGCTCGAACGGGCGTTAAACATCCGTCTTATCGACATCTCCGAAGAAACCTCTGAGAAAAAGAAGGGCGGAAAGGTGGTCCCGACCCTTGGAGATGTCATCTCCATAAAAAAAGTCCATAAATAAGTTACCGCAGCCTTCCTTTTTTCAACCACTGTTGTTCAATTTACACGGCCATGCAGCACCCGACCATGGATTTATATAGCACATGGTGCAAACCGATATCTATGCAAGGTGAGTGTTTTTTTACCGGTGAGTGTTTTTATCACCCTTAGCTTGGCTCACGCACGTTGCATAACGGTTCTTCGGAATGCTGTTCCCGGAGCCGCGGCTTGGTCAAGCCGTTTCGCTTATTTTAACTATTTTAGGTATTTTGGCTATCGTGCCTGATTTCCATGAGCTCATTCCCTGAATGCGGCGCATGGAGGAGTAGTGTGTAATGAGAGGAAAAGAAATCCGCCTGGAACGTATCATCGATCGAAACACCCGGAAGACCATCATCGTCCCCATGGATCACGGGGTCACAAACGGCCCGATAGCGGGCTTGATCGACCTCGGCGATGCTGTCGACCGTGTTGCAGAAGGAGGGGCGAATGCGGTGCTCGGCCATGTGGGGCTTGCCCTGCACGGGCACCGGAAGAGTGGAAGGGATGTGGGGCTGATCCTGCACCTGTCGGCAAGTACGGCTATCGGCCCGGACCCGAATGAAAAAGTGCTGGTCAACTCGGTTCAGAATGCATTGAAGATGGGTGCTGACGCAGTATCGGTGCACATCAACATCGGTGCCGATTCCGAGGCCAGAATGCTTGCTGATCTCGGGGATGTGGCAACCGACTGCATGGACTGGGGCATGCCGCTCCTGGCCATGATGTACCCCCGGGGAAGGAAGATTGACAATGAACACCGTCCTGACCACGTTGCCCTGGCGGCACGGGTTGCGGCAGAGCTTGGTGCAGACATGGTCAAGACCGTATACACCGGCGATCCGGACAGTTTCCGGCTGGTCACCAGGGGCTGCCCGGTCCCGGTGGTCGTTGCCGGGGGGTCCAAGACCGATGACCGCTCGACCCTTGAACTGATCGAAGGAGCGATGATTGGAGGGGCAACAGGTATATCCATCGGGAGAAATGCGTTCCAGCACCCGAACCCTGCCCGGTTTATTAAGGCTGCAGCGCTCATCGTGCACGAGGGCCAGAGCGCAGAAGAAGCCTGTAATTTTTTGAAGGGATGACGTATGATTGGAAAAGAGATCCGGATAGAGCGGATAGTCGACCGGAATACCGGCAGGGCTGTAATCGTGCCCATGGACCACGGGTTTACCCTCGGCCAGATCGAAGGGCTACAGGACATGACCCGGGTGATATCGGATGTCAGCGAGGGCGGCGCGAACGCCATCGTCCTCCACAAGGGAATCGTAAAGCGGGGGCACCGGAGGAAAGGCAGGGACATCGGCCTGATCATCCACCTTTCTGGGAGCACCTCGCTCAATCCCGATCCAAACGATAAGGTGCTGGTCTGCACCGTGGAAGAAGCGGTGGCGCTCGGCGCGGATGCCGTCTCCATCCACATAAACCTCGGGGCGCCGAACGAATCAAAGATGCTCGAAGATGCAGCCGGGGTTATCAGGGATTGTAAACGGTGGGGTATGCCCCTGCTGGTGATGATCTACCCGCGGGGTAAGGGGATAGACCCGTTCTCCCCCCAGGCTGTTGGCCACTGTGTGCGGGTTGCAGAAGAGCTCGGTGCCGACATGATCAAGACCAACTACACCGGGGATCCTGCCAGCTTTGGAAAGATAGTCAGGGCCTGCTCGGTCCCGGTTTTCATTGCCGGAGGGGAGAAGGCCGGGGATCTCGAGACACTGGCCGCGATCCACGATTCCGTGAACGCTGGAGGGGCAGGGGTCTGTGTAGGGAGAAATGCCTTCCAGCGGGAGAACACCACGGCATTTGTAAAAGCGCTCTGCCATGTCGTCCACGACGGGTGGAACCCCGAGCGGGCCCTCCTGGAGCGACCATGAAGGAATTCTGGGTCGATATACGCCCCTGGAAAAAGGAGCTGGCGACTGCGGCGATCGAGAGCGGTGCCGATGTAATCGTGACTGAAAATGCGGCAAAGGTAAAAGCGCTCGGCAGGGTTAAGGTGGTTTCGGACGATGGTGATCTCCGGTGGGGAACCGATGTCGGAGAGGTCGTCATAACCGGTACAGATGGGATGGAAGAAGCCGGGGCCATGGCAAAAAAAGGGTATGTGGTGGTTGAAACGGGTGACTGGCGGATCATTCCGCTTGAGAACCTTGTCGCCTCATCCGACCGGATCATTGCCGTGGTGCGATCAGAAGAAGAGGCTGAGCTTGCAATGACCGTACTTGAGAAAGGCGTGCGGGGGATCCTCCTTAAAGATCCAACCCCTTCCCTCATCCGGAAGATTGGGACACGGGTCAGGGCCGGTGCCGGGAAAACCGAACTGGTCACCTTCACCATTACCGGGATCCGCCCGGTCGGGATGGGTGACCGCGTATGTGTCGACACCTGCTCCATGATGAGAGAGGGGGAAGGGATCCTCGTGGGAAATACCTCTTCGGCACTCCTGCTCGTCCAGGCGGAAACCCTCGAGAACCCCTACGTGAGCCCCCGCCCCTTCAGGGTGAATGCCGGCGCGGTGCATGCCTACACCCTTGTTCCCGGTGAAAAGACTGCCTATCTCTCGGATCTATCGGCCGGGGATCATGTACTGGTAGTCGATCATGCCGGAACTCTCAACGATGCAGGGGTGGGCCGGGTGAAGATCGAGCGACGGCCACTCCTCCTGGTCGAGGCCGAGGCCGATGATGCCAAAGCGAGCCTGGTGCTCCAGAATGCAGAGACCGTCCGGCTGGTCGGGGAAGACGGCGTCCCGATCTCGGTTGTTGCGCTTGCCCCCGGAGACCGGGTGCTTGGCAGGTTGCTCCAGGCCGGGCGCCACTTTGGAATCGCCGTGAAGGAATCGATCATCGAGAAGTGACAGGATGAAGGTCGGAATCATCGGTGGAACCGGAAAGATGGGACGGCTCTTTGGCGGGGTCTTCGAACGGGCAGGGCACGAGGTTTCGGTATGCGGGAGAACAACAGCGGTGAGCTGCACGGACCTGGCAGTGACATCAGACCTGGTCATGGTCTCGGTGCCAATCCGGGATACCATGGAGGTGATTCGCGGGATCGCCCCTGTGCTCACCCCTGACCAGGTCCTCTGCGACCTCACATCGCTGAAGGCCGGTCCGGTCGCGGCAATGCTGGAATCGGCAGCTTCGGTGATCGGGTTTCACCCGATGTTCGGGCCTGGTGTCCCCTCCTTAAATGGCCAGATTATCGTTGTCACGCCGGCGCGGTGCAGCACGGAGACGCTCCATGCGCTGTGCTCGATCTTTGAGAAGGAGGGAGCATCCATCACCATCTCCACACCGGAAGAGCATGACAGGGTCATGGCTCTCGTACAGGGCCTGACCCACGCTGTTTCCCTGATGGTGGCCGAAACCATGCGGCGGGTCGCCGTCACGCCGGAAGAAACCTCTCCGTTCATGAGTCCTGTCTACCAGATCGAGATGGGACTGGTCGGACGGCTCCTCTCACAGGACCCGGACCTGTACGGGGACATGCTCAGGCTCAATCCGAATGTCCCACCGGTTCTTGCAAAGTGCAAAGAAGCCCTTGAAGACCTGCAGAAGATTATCACTGCCGGGGATACCGGAGCGTTCAACGATCTTTTTGAGAGGAACGCAGCGCACTTCGGATCGTATTGCGACAGGGCAGCAGCAGAGACCGATTACCTGATCCGGGCGATGGTGAACCGATGACGATCCTGGCACTTGGTCCCGAGGGCACTTTCTCCCACGAGCTTGCTGTCCGGGCATTTCCCGGCCCGGTAAAGCTGATCCCGACCATTGCCGGGATTTTCTCCCTGGTCGAGGCCGGTGTTTCTGATGGTGTCGTGCCGATCGAGAACAGCGAGGCAGGCGGAGTCGGCCCGACACTTGACGGGTTCCTGCAACACGAAGTCTTCATCACCGCCGAGCTTTTCATGCCGGTCCACCACCACCTCGTGTCGATGGTTTCCCCGGGCGGGATCAGGGTGCTCTACGCCCATCCGCAGACCCATGAACAGTGCAGCAGGTTCATCGATGAACTGGGAGTGCCGGTCATCCATACCAGCAGCAACGCTGCCAGCGCACAGGCACTGGCCGGTTCACCGGGGTCCGGTGCCATCGTATCAAGGATGAGTGCAGACCTGCATCACCTGCCCGTGATAAGGGAGTATGTCGAGAACAATCCATCCAACACCACCCGGTTCGTCGTGATTTCGAAGCGGAGGGGGGAGGAGCAGGGTAGCACGAAGTGCAGCGTCCTTGTCGATCCCGAAGAGGATCGCGCCGGGCTCCTCTACGATCTCCTTGGGGTCTTTGCCACACGGGATATCAACCTGACAAGAATCGAGTCACGCCCGTCCAAGCGGAGGATGGGGCAGTACATCTTCTTCATGGACATCGATCGCACTCCTGCATGGGAGGATGCCCTGCTTGCACTCCGGGAGAAGGCGAGGTTCCGGGAGCTTGGGTGCTACCGGGAAATGGTGGTGCCGGAATGGAAGTGACTCTCCAAAAGGCGGAAGAAATCGACATCAGGGTAAGCGCACCTCCTTCAAAGAGTTATACTCACCGGGCTCTCATCACCTCGGCACTTGCGGATGGGAGAAGTGTGCTCGAGTATCCCCTCTATTCGACCGATACCGCCGTCACGGAAAACGGGTTGGCCCGGCTCGGGGTCCGGATCGATCGGAACGGGGAGCGAATGGTGGTGCAGGGATGCGGCGGGGCACTGGACTGCCGCGAAGGCACAGAGCTACTGATGGGTGATTCGGGGACCAGTTGCCGGTTTCTCACTTCGGTTGCCCTCCTCTGCGGCAACCCGGTCACCATTACCGGGAGCCCCCGTCTGAACGAACGCCCGATCGGCGGGCTGGTCGGGGCCCTTAACAGCATAGGGGGGAGGATAAGGTTTCTTGGGCCGCCTGGATTTCCGCCGATACTGGTCGAGGGGGAGCTCGCGGGTGGGGCAGTCAGCGTGGAGGGCAGCGTGAGCAGCCAGTACGCATCATCGCTACTCCTTGCGGCACCGTGTGCCCGCTCCCCGGTCGAGCTCGCATTGCCTCCAGGAGGAGTATCCCTGGCATATCTCGATGTGACTGCAGATGTCATGGCATCATTCGGGGTCTCTTTGCAACGCCGCGGATATGAACATTTCAGGGTCGTCCCGGCACCTTACCGTGCACGGAATTACCGTATCGAAGGAGACTACTCATCGGCCTCGTACTTCTTTGCCATCGCTGCAGTGTGTGGCGGGAGGGTGAGAGTGGACAACTTAAACCCGGCATCGGTGCAGGGGGACCGTCGCCTCCTAGACGCCCTCGTCGGGATGGGATGCACCGTTTCTTCGCATGGCAGTACTATCGCGCTGGAAAGTGACGGATGCCTCCAGGGGATAGAGCGGGACATGTCGGCATCACCCGATATCGTCCAGACGTTATGCATGGTTGCCGCGAAGGCCGGTTCCCCTTCCCGGTTCACCGGGATCTCCCACCTTGAATTCAAGGAGAGCGATCGTATCCGCGCCATCATCGGGGTCATCCAGGCCCTTGGCGGTGAGGCCTCCTGTGAAAAGGGTGCGATCACAATCCGGCCCGCACCTTTACACGGTGGAGTCATCGATGCAGGAAACGATCACCGGACCGCCATGAGTGCGGCGGTGCTCGGCCTGGCAGTAGGGGCAGTCACCATCACCGGGGCCGAATGCGTCAGCAAGTCTTTTCCGGATTTCTGGAAAATACTCAATGAGGTCGGACTGATATGAGGATCGTGTTGTGCGGGTTCCGTGGGACAGGGAAGACCGAATGCGGCAGGCTGCTGTCCCGGCTAACCGGCCTGCCGTTTTTCGATACCGATGCGGTGATCGAGGAGCGCGTGGGAAAGACCATCCATGAGATCTTTTCTGATGACGGGGAGGAGACTTTCCGGGAATACGAGCGGCAGGTGATTGCCAGCCTCCCGGGTTCGGGCTGCATCATCGGGAGTGGCGGAGGATCGGTGATCGATCCCCGGAATGTTGCCGCTCTCAGGCGGGGAAGCACGATGATCCTTCTCGAAGCAGAACCATCCGCCATCGAACAGCGTATCCGGAACACGACACGGCCGGCACTCACCAACCTCCCCTTCCGCGATGAGATCAGTCTCCTGCTTGAAGAAAGAAAACACCTCTATACCAGTGCTGCTGACTTCTGCATCGACACGACCACCCGGAGCCCGAATGAAGTCTGCCTTTCAATCATGCGAATCCTCAACGAGGGAACGGCTGACCGGGGTGCAGGAGAACGGGCTGTCCGGTTCCTGCGGGAATCGGGAGTCCCGAAAGACGAAGTCCGGGCGTTCGAACAGGCCGTGTCCGGGGACCCAAAGACGAGGTTGTATGCCATAGCCGGAAATCCTGCACTCCACAGCCGGAGTCCTGCACTCTACTCGCAGCTCTTCTCGCATTTCGGCCTGAACTGCCACTATACCCGGCTCCAGGCACCGGATATCCTCCCCATCCTCCGCATCTGCCATGACCTCGATTTCCGGGGCCTGTCGGTGACCATACCGTTCAAGGCCAGTATCATGGGCCACCTCTCGGAAATCTCGCCAGAATCGCGGGAGATCGGGGCGGTCAACACCGTTGTGTGGTGCGGGGGGAAGAGTTACGGGTCGAATACGGACTGGATCGGCATCAGGGACGCGCTCGGTGATACCGGATCGAAGGCAGTTGTGCTGGGGGCAGGGGGGGCTGCCGCTGCGGCGGTTTATGCACTATTGTCGCTCTCGATCGAGGTCACGGTGCTCAACCGGACGGTCAGCGCAGCGCGGGAGCTGGCCGGCCGGTTCGGGTGTGAATCCGGGCCCCTGGAAGCGTTTGACAGGATTGCACCCGATATCGTCATCAATGCAACACCGGTCGGGATGGGGCCGGATAAAAAGAGCCTGCTCCGCAAGGGCCAGCTCAAAGCCTTCATGACCGTCTTTGACCTCGTGTATACGCCACCTGAGACGCCGCTTATCAGGCTGGCACGAAACGCAGGGTGTCGTACCATCCCCGGGACAGAAATGTTTGCACGGCAGGCTGCTGCACAGTTCCGGCATTTCACCGGGATCTCTGTGCCCCTTGAAATGGTGTGGAGCATGATGTCATGAATACCTTTGGAAGATCGTTCCGGTGCACCACCTTCGGTGAGAGCCATGGTCCTGCACTGGGGGTCGTAATCGACGGGTGCCCCCCGGGACTGCTGCTGTCTGCGAAGGATATCCAGCCTTTGCTCGACCGTCGCAGGCCGGGCCATGGCCCCCTCGCATCGCCACGGGCCGAAACCGACCAGGTCGAGATCCTCTCAGGGATCTTCGAGGGCAGGACCACCGGGACTCCCCTGGCAATGATCATCTGGAACCGCGAGGCGAGACCCTCCGATTACGACGCGCTCCGGGACATTTACCGCCCCGGCCATGCCGACTTTACTTACCTGGCAAAATACGGTACACGGGACCACAGGGGAGGAGGACGGTCTTCGGGACGGGAGACCGTGGCCCGTGTTGCAGCTGGCGCGGTGGCGATGCGAATCCTCGCGGAAGCGGGCATAAGCATCACAGGGTCCGTCGATGAGATACACGGGGTGGCGGACCCCGCAATGCAGGAAGAGGAGATACGCCGGGCGATGGCTGAAGGCGATTCCGTTGGCGGGCTTATTACGGTCATTGCCAAGGGCTGTCCTCCCGGTCTCGGCGACCCAGTTTTTTGCAAGCTCGATGCCCTGATCGCCGGGGCACTGATGGGAATCGGCGGGGTGAAGGGAATTGAGATCGGAGACGGGTTTGCCGCAGCCCGGATGAGAGGAAGCGAGCACAACGACCAGATGATCAGCACGGGTTTTCTCTCAAACCACTCGGGCGGGATCCTCGGCGGTATCAGCACAGGGGCCGATATCGTTGTCCGGATTGGCGTAAAGCCGACCCCGTCCATCCGGAAACCCCAGCAGACGGTTACTGTGGATGGGAAGGAAACGGTAGTGCGAATCGAAGGCCGGCACGATCCATGCATCGTCCCCCGGGTGCTCCCGGTTGCAGAGGCGATGCTTTCCCTGGTGCTGGCAGATGCCCTGATAGAACAGGAGAAGTACAGGGTTTTTTTGCCGATGAGAAAAAAACGTGATTTCTCCAAAGGAGCAGCACATGAGAACTGATGCCAGGTTTCCGGTCGCACTCCTCCTGATCTCTCTCATCGTTCTTCCCGGATGTGTTACCGTGCCGGGTCTTGCCGGTGCCGGGCCGGGAAAGGAGGTATCAGGAGTATCGGTCAACCTTGTCAGGTCATCGGCGGACTTCTCGCTCTCCCGGGGGTGTGTCTGGACAGTGGCTGTACAGGTCTACAACCACGGTGAAGTCGAAGCGCGGAACGTTAACGTCCAGCTCGAACTGGTCGATGCCAGATCCGGAGTGGTGCGGGACACCATGCAGGTGTTTGCCGGCACGCTTGCGCCGGGGGAATCGCACCAGGTACAGGTCGAACTCGATGGGGACTGTATCAACGACTATATCCTGAATGCCTACCCGATCCTGGTTTGACCGGACCTTGCAGGTCGCACGGGGATCAGTACCTGTGCCGGGATGGGTGAACAACGGGCAGTGCCGGGACCCTGCCGGCAACCATGCAATTTCCTGGCCGCGGGTCAGCGGGTGAGCGTGTCGAGGATTGTCCGTGCCTCCCGGACGGTGAACTGGCCCTCGGCAGTTGGCCTGCCCGCAGCACAGAAGAGATACGAGGATCCAAACAGCGGGAGGATTATCCTTGCAAACCGGAACCTTGAGCCCATGGTGCTGGTGATAACCGGGTGTTCTGCAGCGAGGGTGAAGGCACAAAGCGACAGGACATCTTCGGGTGAACGTGGCGTGACAACAATTTTTGGAATGCCATACCTGCGCAGGCGGGCCTCGATGTCCCGGAGCTCAGGCGCGGATGGCATCTGTTCGGTATGATACGACGCGATGATCTTCTTGCCCGAATCCCGGTAACCCGGTGCCGTTGTGCTGAACCTCTGTTCGATATCGATCATTTCTGCCAGGGAAAGCCATGGCTCGATCAGTGCCTGCCAGTCCGCGGTGCCTCCGGAAAATGCCCCTCCCTCCTCCCTGCTCCTGACGGTCAGGATGATCGGGAGCGTGCATCCGCGGATGGCCCGGAGCGAAGGTCCGGGAAGGTCCCCTGGAATGAGGTCGAGCCTGAGCTCGATCACGTCCGCACCACCAGCAACAGCGTCAGGGATATCTGCCGGATCAGAAACCGACGCAATAAGCTGCATACGGTGAACGTTTATCGCGCTTCCATATATCACCCGCTGCCATTCTGCAGGCTTTTCGGAATTGCGATATTTCTTGGGGATGCAGGGAAGAGGTACATGTACGAATGATCGACCGGGTCCCGGAACTGCTGGCACCGGCAGGCTCCCCTGAGGCCCTAAGGGCTGCGGTCAACGCCGGGGCGGATGCCGTCTACCTTGGGGGAAAACAATTCGGGGCACGCGGGTCTGCACCAAACTTCTCCGATGAGGAGCTCTCTGCAGGAATCGCATATGCCCACCTGCGGGGGACACTGGTCTACGTTACGGTCAATACCCTCATTCATGACCGCGAGCTGCCTGCGCTGGCACACTTCCTTACCATGCTTTACAGGGAAGGAGCTGACGGAATCCTCCTGCAGGATGCCGGTGCAGCACAACTTGCACGGAGCATTGTCCCCGATCTCCCCCGCCATGCATCCACGCAGTGCACGATAACCGATCGGGAAGGGGTGATCCAGGCCCGCCGATCGGGGTTTGCCAGAGTGGTCCTTGCCCGGGAACTCGAAATGGAGGAGATCGATTCGATATTCGAAATTCCCGATCAGGAACGCCCGGGGATCGAGATATTTGCCCATGGGGCGCTCTGCTATGCCTACTCGGGACAGTGCCTCCTGTCATCGGTCATTGGAGGGCGTAGCGGGAACCGGGGTATGTGTGCACAGCCGTGCCGGAAGCCGTACAGGCTTGTTGCCGGTGCAGCAGACCGCTTCGGGCGAATCACCCGCAAAGAGCACATTCCCATCCCTGACTCGTATCTTCTCTCCACCCGCGACCTCTGCATTTACCCGAAGCTTGATGAAGTGCTAAGGCGGCCTTTTTCCGCGTTGAAGATCGAAGGCCGGATGCGGTCGCCGGAATACGTAGCCATCGTCGTCTCACGCTACAGGAAGGCGCTCGATTCCCTCGCCGCCGGACTGGTTCCGGGACAGGAGGAGATCGAAGACCTCGAGGTCGCCTTCTCCCGGGGTTTTACTTCAGGCTACCTGTTCGGAAGCCGTGCCCCCTCCCTGATGGGACGGAATCGTCCCGGCAACAGGGGGCTGTTTCTTGGCACCGTTGTCTCCAGCACACCCGGCGAACTGCGCATCCTCCCTTCAGCGCGGACAGTGCCCGGACCCGGTGACGGGCTTGTCGGGAGAGATCCCCGTACTGGCGAGGAGCAGGGATTCATCCTCCATGGCACCGTTGCCCGCACTGACCGCTGGATCGTGATCCGGCAGCAGACCGGGATCAGCCCGGGCATGGATCTCTTCCTGACCCGGAGTGCGCGCCTTGAGCGGGAAGCGGCAGGAATCCTGCAGGCAGCAGGACCTGCGGGAAGGTTTCCGCTCTCCATCGATATTACCCTTATCGTGGAACCGGATCTTCCCATCATCGCTTCAGGACTGATCCGTATCCCGGGTGGAAATACACTGGCGGTCCGGCATGAAGGCGACTTTGTACCGGAGCCTGCAATTGGCCGGCCGACTTCAAGCGAGGATATTGTGCGCCAGATCAAAAAGACCGGGAAGAGCGAGTTTCGGGTGGGCGATATTTCCATCGCATATCCCGGCTCCCTTTTCATACCGGTTGGCAAACTGAATGCCTTCCGGAGAGAATTTCTTGACCTCGCCAGTAAGGCGGTACTTGCCGCCTTCCGTCCGGCCTCCATCCTTGCAGAGGAAGCGGAGGCCAGGGCGAAGGGTATGGCAGAACATCTGGACCGTTCCTGTTCAGGTCCGGGCTTTACCCTCCCGCAACTCGCCGTCATCTGCGATGACCAGGAGAGCTGTATTGCCGCTCTCTCTGCCGGGAGCGACCGGGTCATCTTTGAACCTTCCGGCGATTCCATATCGCCAGGAAGCGCCGTCCTGCCGGTGCTTCGGGAGGCAGGGGATCCCGGAAAAGTCACCTGGAAATGGCCGCAGATACCGCCGGCCGGCTACATTGGGAAGGCATGTTCCGCCCTCCCCTCCCTATCAGGCAGGGGGCTTTCCACGGTGATGGTGGAGAGCCCCGGAGCGGCGGCATCGGTTCGCCGGGCTCTTCCGGGCATGAATATCACGGGCGGGCCGGGAATGAATATCTTCAACCACCTGTCAATCCGGGCATACTCCGACCTTGTATCGGGGGTTACGCTCTCTCCTGAGCTCTCTTCCCGCGATATTGCAGAACTCATACAGCGCAAGGAGTGTTCCTGTCCCAGGATGGAGGCCGGAATCCTCGTCCAGGGAAATCTCGAAGTCATGGTGACCGCTGATAATCTCCTCAGTCCCGCGTTGGCCGGAAGGCAGGATGCTGACTGCCGGTTCGGCATTGAAGATGCAACGGGACGGGTCTTCCCGGTTCATGTGGATTCTTCCGGAAAAACACATATTGCAAATGCAAGCGAACTCTGCCTTATCGATTACCTCCCGGACCTTGCCACCTTTGGTATTGATACGATCATCATCGATTCACGGACCCGCGGCCCGGCCTACGCCGGCGGGATGGCGGCTGTATACCGGGAAGCCCTGGGGATGGTTGACTGGCTTTCCGGACGTTCCGGTGCTTCCACCCCTGCTCCTGCCCTCAAGAAACGTATCCGGGAGATGGCCAGAGGTGGGATCACCTCTGGGCATTTCATCCGCGGTCTTGCCAGATGATACAGGGGAAAGCTATCAATTCCCGGCACGCAATATTCTCTCCTGTGAAGAATATGGACAAACCATTCATTCTCATCAACCTGAAGACCTATCCTGAAGGGGCAGGACAGCGGGCACATGCCATCGGGGATGCCGCGGCGCAGGTCGCCATGGAGAGCGGGGCGACAATAGCGGTGGCGCCATCCTACATGGATATCCGCCCCCTCGCGGTCCATACCGGAGTCCCGGTCTATGCACAACATGTTGATGGCGCCGAGCCGGGAGCTCACACGGGTTTCATCACCGCCGGAGCCCTGAAGATTGCCGGGGCAACAGGATCGCTCGTCAACCACTCCGAACGGCGTCTCACCCTGGCCGACATCGGGGCGGCAGTAACTGCTCTGAAGGCAGCGGGGCTCGTATCGGTCGTCTGCTCGAACAATGATCCAACCAGTGCAGCGGCGGCGGCGCTTGCACCCGATTACGTGGCGATCGAGCCACCCGAACTGATAGGAAGCGGTGTTTCGGTCTCAAAGGCAAACCCGGATATCATCAGCCGCTCTGTCGAGGCTGTACAGAAGGTAAACCCGGGGGTGAAGGTGCTGACCGGTGCGGGAATCCAGTCCGGGGAATGCGTTAAGATCGCCCGCGATCTCGGGACCGATGGAGTATTACTGGCATCGGGTGTCGTCAAGGCCAAAGCCCCGATCGCCGTGCTCCGTGACCTGGTCTCGCTTGTCTAGCGCCCGATTATGAGGGAGATGAGATCGTGCTTGGTGATTACCCCCTGCACCATCCCTTCCTCCATCACAAGGACGGCATGGTGGTTCTGGAGGATCTTTACCACGGTCTCGATGTCCATACCGGGAGGAACGGTAGGGAAACCCGGTTCGAGCACGTTGCTCACAAAGAGGCCATGACCCTTTGAAGTTGCCCGGTCCTCGATAGCACCAACAATCGCGGACTCCGAGATGCAGCCAACAGGCACACCGTTCTCGATGACCGGGAGCTGAGAAAAGTTCTGGGCATCCATGATCTCCACGGCGCGGGCAATGGGATCACGGGGTTCTACGGAAAACACGGGGGCATGCATCACCTGTGCCGCGGTCATCCGCGGTTTCCTGGCTTCATTGAGGACTCGGACGATCTTTTCAAGGGTGCTCACCCGTGGATCAACGCTCCCGGCCTCGATCCGCGCCACCATCGACTGGCTGATTCCTGCCATCTCCGCAAGTTCTGCCTGCCGTATGCCCAGTATTTCACGGCGTGCTTTCAGTTCCTCGGGGGTCGGGATATGCATTTATTATTACTTCGGTGCATACCGGCAATTTATATTTTTCCCGGCAGTCATAATCCATGGCACAGCAATACCGGTGCAGGCAAATCGACCGGATGGATGATGGGGTGAAAGTCCAGGGGTACTTCCTGGTTTTCTCCTTGTTCCATTATACCTGCCTGGAGCCGGTCCCCTGATGGGGGAAATACATATCCGGACACGAATTTTCAAGAGCTGCAAACCGGGATAACCGATCCGGAAATTGGAAGAATCAACGAAAGACCAAGAGAAGTAACATGGATGGAATTGAGTGGGAGGAGTAAGCCCCCTTCTGTTCGGTGCGGCATTCAGCTAAGCGCCATACCCGGGTAATTGTGCCTGGACACCACAATACCCTGTTCTGGCTTGCACCCGCAGGGATTCGCCGTTTCATCGCATCCTGCCCTTCAGCTCAGCGGGTTATCTTGCGCCGTTTCCGGTCGCGTCTCGCCGGTGAAGGCTCGGCCGTATCATCGCTCGGGGCAGGCCGTGTCGTTTCTGTGCCAGTGCCGTGACTCTCGCCACCCATACTTGCATATGGCTGCGTGCCCAGGTGGTGGGGGGACTTTCCTCAGCAGCCGGGTTGCCCCGGCCACCGTCAGCCGCACTCTCCCTCTCCTATATATATATGCGTCCGATATATTTAGCGTGATGCATGCCCTCACCGGTGAGGAAGGGGTCATGGCAGTCCGGTTGGCACGGGCGGTTCTCGAGAACCATGTCGGCCGGGCGCAAAGTGACCTTCCGCTCCTCCCCCCTGTATTTTCGGAAAAGCGCGGTGTCTTTGTCACCCTGTCCAATGGCGGCGAGCTCCGTGGGTGTATCGGGTACCCGTACCCTACGCATCCCCTTAAGGATGCGCTCTGCGATGCTGCTATCTCCGCAGCCACCCGGGATACACGGTTCCCACCGGTCCGTGCCCCGGAGCTGCCGCAGCTGCGAATCGAGGTCACCGTGCTGTCCGTTCCCGAACTAGTCACTGCGGACCCGGAAGCCCGCCCTGCGGTGGTCGATGTCGGGAAGCATGGCCTGATCATACAGGGGCATGGGAGGAGCGGGCTGCTCCTTCCCCAGGTTCCGGTGGAATGGGGATGGGACAGCCGTGAATTCCTCGATCATACCTGCCTGAAGGCCGGACTCCCTGCAGGCTGCTGGAAACGGAAAGATGTGGATCTCTATGCGTTCGAGGGGCAGGTTTTCATCGAAGATAAAGATGACAAGTGATTTCCTTGGGGAGACATTGCAGGATCCTTTGCCCATGTCTCCTCCTTGCACCGTGTTTTTTTTGCAGATCGTGATTTTCTGGTAAGAAGAGGTAATCAGCAGTTAGTCCGGTAACAAAAGAGAGCACAAGGCCCGTGCATCACGTCCGGAACATAACTTATTGCTCACCAGAGCCCAGATAATGCAGAATCTCATGCCCATCACCTTCGAGATACTTGAAAAGGATATTGCCGGGAGGATAGGCCGTCTCCGTGCAGGTAACCAGACGGTCCGAACCCCGGTGCTACTGCCGGTGGTCAACCCCCATCTGCAACCGGTCTCCCCTGCAGAGATGAAGGCGATGGGTGCAGAGGGGATAATCACCAATGCCTATATCATCTCCCGCAGCACCCAGTTCCGCGATCGGGCGCTTTCCGAAGGCCTTCACCGCATGCTCGGGTTTGACGGCCTGATCATGACTGATTCCGGCTCATTCCAGCTGGCGGTTTACGGTGATGTGGAGATCGGGAACCTCGAGACCCTGGAATTTCAGGAAGCGATCGGGAGCGATATCCGGGTGCCGCTCGACATCCCGACCTCACCCGAAGCCGGGAGAAAACAGGCGGAGGACGATCTCTCTCTCACCCTTGACCGCCTCCGCGAGGCGCGGGAGAATCTCGGTGCGGATGCCCCCATCGCCGGCCCGGTCCAGGGAGGGATTTTCGAAGACCTGCGGGAATTTGCCGGGCAAATGGTTGGAAAGATGGGCTTTTCGTTCTGTCCCATCGGCGCAGTGGTCCCGCTCATGGAATCGTACCGATACAAAGAGCTGGTCCGGGTGGTGATGGCCGCCAGGCGCGGGATCCCGTGTTCCTCGTGCGTCCACCTTTTTGGGGCTGGTCACCCCTCGATGTTCGCACTTGCCGTGGCCATGGGATGTGATGTCTTTGATTCAGCAGCTTACGCCCTGTATGCCAAAGATCGGCGATACATGGCTCCTTCGGGGAGTTACCGGATCGATGAACTTGCAGAGCTCCCCTGTGCCTGCCAGGTATGCCGGAGTCATACCGCCGCAGAACTGCGGGCGTCGCCCGACATCGTCCGCCTCCTCTCCCTCCATAACCTTGCAGTCAGCCTTGCCGAGATCTCCCGCATCCGCCAGGCTATAACTGACGGGGTGCTCTGGGAACTCGTGGACGAACGGTGCCGGGGCCATCCCCAGCTCCTGCAGGCCTACCGCGATTTTCTCGAAAGGGGTAAGGAGATTGAGCCGTTTGACCGGAGCAGCAAGAGGAGGTTTTTCTACCGGGGAGGTGAGAGCTGTCTTCGGGCCGAGGTATCGGCCTTCCAGCATCAGATCCGGCGGATCGCTACCGGCAGGAACGTGCTCGTCGCCATGGACGGGGTGAAGCGCCCCGGGTACGATACGATCCTCCTCTTCAAGCCGCCGTTTGGCCCTTTTCCACCCGAACTCCGGGAGACTTTCCCGATCGGCCAGAGCGAGATTCCGGAGTGGGACGATGAGATGGTGGTGCAGGGTTGCCTTGGGCTTTTAGCCCTGATGGACGCCAACCCGGAATCGAGGTTCAGCATATTTACTCATGAACGATGGCTGGATATTGTCCAAAAGGAGCTGCCGGGGTGCGAGGTGCGGTATGACCGGGTATGAAGTTATCCGGCGCGATGGCCTGGCCCGGCTATCGGTCCTCGCCACTCCCCATGGGCCGCTCCATCTCCCTGCTGCCGTGGATACGCGGGATCTCTTCCCCGATCTTGCTAACAGGGAGCTTTCGAACGTTCCCCTGACTGCCCCTGAAGATTTCGCACGCCAGTACCATTTGCGCGGCAAAGGGCAGCCGGTTACCATCCACCCGGCAATTGAACCGGACGCATCATCAGGAGACTGCATCATTGTTCCCGGCTGGCATACCGCTCTCTCAAACCCCCGGGGTTACGTTGAATGGCTTGTCAGGCTGAAAGAGGCAGTCCCCCCTGATACCGCGTGGTATGCGCCCGGGACTGCGCTTCCCTCAAATGCCCATATCCTCTGCTACTCTGGCTTTGACCTCTTTGATTATACCGCAGTCGACCTGAAAACCGCCCAGGGCCGCTTCTGTCTCCCCGAAGGCGATTTTCCCGGGAAGGTTATGGACGAAGGGATATGCTCGTGCCCGGGCTGCCGGGAGTCCGATCTCCTGCAGCACAACCGGTTCGCCCTTGAGCGGGAACTCGCCCTCATCAGGCAGTTCATCGCCCTTCATCAGGTCAGGGAATTTGTTGAAAGCCGGTCCCGGATGACGGCAGAGCATGTTGCAATAATCCGGCACCTTGATTCCAGAAACCGGTTCATGGAAGAGCGTATACCGGTTGTCCGCGATGCCCGTCTCGGAGCCATGAGCGGGGATGCACTCTTCCGGCCCGAAGTCCGGCGGTTTGCCGCCCGAGTGCTCGACCGGTACCTGCCACCCCCGGGCGATGTGGCGGTCCTTCTCCCCTGCTCTGCGCGAAAGCCCTACTCTCTCTCCCAGAGCCACCGCAGGTTTGCCGGGGCCGTTGCCGGAAGGGCTGTTGAACTGATCGTTACCTCACCGCTCGGGCTGGTCCCCCGAGAAATCGAGCGAATCTACCCTGCCGCCCACTACGATATCCCCGTCACCGGGTACTGGGACCGGGAGGAGCTCTCCATAACAGCCAGTGCCCTTGCCGGTTTTCTCTCCCGCCACCCCTGCCGAAGAATCATCGCCCACCTTGACGGAGGAGCGCTCCAGGCAGCGGCGATGGCTGCCGACATCTGTGAAAAGGAATTTGAATGTACCGGCGGCGATCGGCCGGCATCCGACGGGGCGCTCAAACGCCTGAGTGAAGCCCTCGAAGGCGAGCGGGTCGTCCGCCATGATATCGTTCGTGGGACCCTCTCCTACCAGTTCGGGGTGGACGTGGATACCCGCGGGATGGCCGTCCGTTGGAAGAATCTGGACCTCCTGGTCAGGAAAGGCAAAAACCCGCTCTTCTCTCTCGACCCGGGAACCGGCCTTCTTCGTCCGACATTCGAGGGGTGGAAGCTCATCCCGGAGGGTTACCGCGTGATTATCGATGATTTCCCGGTAAGGGGCGATATACTCGCCCCGGGAGTGATCTCGGCCGACCCGCGGATTTTGGAAGGAGACGAAGTGTTAGTGGAAGGCCCGCAGGCCCTGGCGACCGGCAGGGCGGCGATGCCGGCATTCGAGATGGAAGCATCGTCGCGCGGTATTGCCGTCAGGGTGCGCAAAGTATTGAAAGAGTGACACCACATTAGTATACCACAATTGTTGCGGTGGAGGATCAGAAACCATGTACAGGGAGGAAAGGGTATGCCGTTTGTGATTGCTGTTCCAGGGGAGACTGCCCCGGGAGAAAGGCGGGTTGCGACCGTACCGGAAGTCGTGCAGAAGCTCGTCAAGTCGGGCCACGAGGTCAGGATAGAACACGGGGCGGGCACGGGCGCTTATTATCCTGACGATCTCTATATGGCCGCGGGGGCAACGATCGCATATAGCCGGGCTGAGCTGTTGAACGGCGCACAGGTTGTGCTGAAAGTCCAGCCCCCCACCATTGCCGAAGCCGACCAGCTGCCCGAAGGCACTATCGTGATCGGGTTCATGAATGCTGGCCGCAATCCCGAAGCTGTCTTCCGGATGCGGGACCGGAAAATTACGGCGTTTGCCCTTGAACTCGTCCCACGGATCTCCCGTGCCCAGAGTATGGATGCGCTCAGCTCCCAGGCTACTGCCGGAGGGTACGTAGCGGCCTTGCTTGGGGCCTCACATTGCCCGAAATTCCTCCCCATGCTGACCACCGCCGCAGGCACGATCCGGCCGGCTACCGTGCTCGTTCTTGGTGCCGGAGTCGCAGGCCTCATGGCAATCGCCACGGCAAAGCGGCTTGGCGCCATTGTCGAGGCCTACGATGTCCGTCGCGCCGCCGGTGAACAGGTACGAAGTCTTGGTGCAAGGTTCATCGAGCTCGAGATCGATGCCGAAGACCAGGGCGGGTATGCACGCGAGCTCACGCCCGAGGAGAAGATCAGGGAACAGGAGATGGTATCTGCGGCAGTTGCCCGGGCAGATATCGTCATCACCACCGCCAGTATCCCTGGCCGGAAAGCCCCCCTCCTCATCACGAAAGAGACCGTGGCCACGATGAGGCCTGGAGCCGTCATCGTTGACATGGCTGCCGAATCAGGCGGCAACTGCGAGCTGACCGTGCCGGGCAGTACCGCATGTGAATCCGGGGTCACGATCCTCGGCTCCCTGAACCTGCCGGCAGAGATCCCGTTCCATGCAAGCCAGATGTTTGCAAAAAACCTGTACTCGTTCCTGGCACTCCTCACCAGCAGCGATGGAGGAATGGTCAAGGAATTTTCTGATGAAATTCTCGCAGCAAGCCTCCTCGTTCACGATGGCGAGATACGCCACGGGCCAACCCGCGATCTTCTGAGCGGAGGGATGCAGTAATGGACCTGACCATGTTCTGGATCTCGGTCTATATCGTCGTTCTGGCCGCATTCACGGGATACGTCGTTATCAGACGCGTTCCGGTTGTCCTCCACACGCCATTGATGAGCGGCTCGAATTTCATTCATGGGATCGTGCTTGTCGGGGCGATGGTCGCGCTCGGCCATGCGACCACGGACCTGGAGAAGATCATCGGTTTTGTCGCGGTCATCCTTGGGGCAGCAAACGTGACCGGAGGCTATGTAATAACCGAGCGGATCCTCCAGATGTTTGACCGGAGCAAGAAGAAGCAGGAAAAGGAGGCCTAAGATGGTTGAGTTTTCATCCCTGATCGACCCGGTCTATATCGCAACGGTCGTCATCTTCATCATCGGCCTGCAGCGGATGAGCCACCCGTCCACCGCCCGGAGCGGAATCGTCTGGGCGGGGGCAGCGATGCTGATTGCAACAATCGTCACCTTCCTGACCCCGGGGCTCTCCAGTTTCGCCCTGATGGCAATTGCCATTGTCATCGGCGGAGGTCTTGGATACATCGCAGCAAAGCGGGTTTCCATGACCGACATGCCCCAGATGGTTGCAATCTACAACGGCATGGGCGGTGGTGCGGCAGCCGGGATTGCAGCGGTCCATCTCCTCGGCACCACCACGGCAGTCACGAGCGTCCTTGCCGTTGTTGGCGGGCTCATCGGGGCGGTTTCATTTTCAGGGAGCATCATCGCTTTCATGAAGCTCCAGGGCTGGATGCGCCCGCGGCCGATAACCTTCACCGGCCAGCAGTTCGTCAACATGGCCGTCCTGGCCCTGGCCGTGGCATGCGGTGTACTTTTACTCGGGCATCCGGCCTGGGTGCCGGCTGCATTCCAGTTCTACCTCCCGGCATTCTTCCTCCTGTCGCTTGGGTTCGGCCTGCTGATGGCACTCCCGATCGGCGGGGCCGATATGCCAGTCGTAATCTCGCTTTTCAATGCGTTGACCGGGATTGCGGTCGGGCTGGACGGGTTCTCGTTCCCAACCCCCAATTACGCAATGGTCATCGCTGGAATAATCGTTGGTGCCGCGGGCTCGCTGCTCACGCTCCTGATGGCGCGTGCGATGAACCGCTCGATCCCGAACATACTCTTCGGTGCGTTCGGTGCAACCGAAGAAGAGACCGGTACCGGGGTACAGGGCAGCATGAAGCCGATCGAGGCTGACGACGCGGCTGTGATGCTCGCGTATTCGGACACCGTGATCATCGTCCCAGGCTACGGGATGGCGGTCGCACAGGCCCAGCAGAAGGTCAAGGAACTGGCCGACCTTCTCGAAAGCAGGGATGTCGGCGTGAAGTTTGCCATCCATCCCGTTGCCGGGCGGATGCCCGGGCATATGAACGTCCTCCTCGCCGAGGCCGGAATTTCCTACGACCGCCTGTATGATCGGGACGAAATCAACCAGGAGTTCCCGGACACCGATCTGGTCCTGGTCATCGGTGCAAATGACGTGGTCAACCCGGCAGCGCACCGGCAGGGCAGCCCTCTCTACGGCATGCCAGTCCTCGATGTCGAACAGGCTAAGAATGTCATCGTTCTGAAGCGGGGTGCCGGGAAGGGATTTGCCGGGATCGAGAACGACCTGTTCTACCGGGACAACACCCGAATGCTCTACGGGGATGCGAAGGAAACGATTGGGTTACTCATACAGGCTCTAAAGAAACTCTGAAAAACCATGGGGATGTGCCGCGGCACTCCCCCGGTTTGCCCCGTTACGATGCCCATGGCCGGAGTACCTGGACGGATGGGAGAGCATCAATCCCGCCCAAAGACAGGTGGCCTGAAGACAGGAATGTTACCATGGTTGTGTCGCCCTGTGGAACAGTCAGCGCGCTCGAAATATCCGTGACCGGAAGACCTGTCTTCCTGTTACCACGGCATACACCGCGGTGCTGACCAGGATTATGGTCGCTCCCGATGGGATATCAAGGAAGTACGAGAGCAGGATGCCGGCTGTCGTGAAGCATCCACCGAGGGCGACGGCAAGCAGCATCATCCGGAAGAGCGTGGATGAAAATTCCCTGCTGATTGCCGCCGGAAGCGTGAGGAGTGCGATAACGAGGATGATCCCGACAACCTGGATGAGCATGACCACGGTCAGGGCTATCAGCGTGAGCAGGAGCAAAACGAGCCACCCAACCGGGAGGTTCATAACCCGGGCGTACTCCTCGTCAAAAGTGATGGCGAGGAGGTCATGATAAAAAAATGCGACGGCCAGGAGGATGGCCGCATCGAGCAGGAACATGAGCGCGATCTGGCCAGGCGGGACCAGAAGGATGTTTCCAAAAAGGTACCCGAAGAGATCCGGGGCAAACCCTGGTGTGAGGTAAACGAAGAGAATTCCGATCGCCATACCTGCTGCCCAGACGGCACCAATAATGGTGTCGATGTTCTGTGATGCCCACTGGCGTAACCCGCCGACAATCCCGGCCACACCCAGTGTAAACACCGTGGCACCGAGCAGCGGATCGAGGCCGAGATAGTACCCTATCCCTATACCGCCAAATGCAGCATGGGAAATTCCGCCGCTCACCGTGACCATCTTTTTTGCGACCACAAAGGAGCCGATCACCCCGCAGACGATGCTGGCAAGTATACCGGCCACAAGAGCGTTCTGGAAAAACTGGTAGCCGAATATCCCGATCATCTGTTATTCCTCACCATGATGCCTGAAGACCCGGTGGGGCAGTCCGTGGGCGATGAGATCGACAGGGCATCCATACGTATTGTCTATCATGTCCTGGGTAATTTCCCGGGAATCGTGGGTGAACAGGCGCCGGTTGAGACAGGCCACCTTGGTTACGTGTGAGACGACCACTCCGATATCATGGGTTATCAGAACAATAGTCATCTTCCTTGCCAGGTCATCGAGAATTTCATAAAAGCCAGCCTGTGTTGGCGCATCAACATAGATGGTCGGTTCATCGAGGAAGAGGATTTCAGGGTTGGCAGCGAGAGCCCGGGCGATTATGGCCCGCTGTTGCTCTCCACCGGAGAGATCCCGGATCTCGCGGCCGGCGAGGTGGGTTATCCCCATAATTTCGAGCGCATGGTCGGCGGCATCCTGGTCACCGGTCCCAAATCGCCGTGGTATCCGGTGAATGTGGGAAAGCCGCCCCAGGAGCACCATATCCCTGACACGGATCGGATACTGGAAATCAAACGTCCGCATCTGGGGGACATATCCGAGCCGCGAACGGTTTTCTTCCGGGGTTCCCCCAAAGATCCGGACGGTCCCCCTGTCGGGAGAAAGAAGGCCGAGGAAGATCTTGAGGAGCGTGGTCTTTCCTCCTCCATTCGGACCGATTATGGCATAAAAGTCTCCGGAGTGAATGGTGAGGCTGACCCCTTCAAGGATGGACTGGTTGTTTCGTGAAAACCACACATCTTCGGCAACAATTACCTCCTCATCCATTGCTCTCACTCTCTGCGAATGCCGCTGAGACCTTGTGCAGGTTCTCAACATAGTCCTCATCAAGAGGGCTGATAAGGTCAACGCGCCCACCAATCTCGTGCGCGATTACTTCCGCACTCTTCGTGCTGAATTCAGGGGACGCAAAAACAACCGTGATATTGTTCTGTCGCGCCCTGCGAATCAGGTCCTGAAGCTCCCCGGGCGTTGGCTCTTTTCCTTCTTTCTCAATTGAGATGAGGTGGAGGTCATAATCCCTCGCAAAATAAGCCCATCCCGCATGACTTACCATGACCTCACGGTGTGATTTGCCTGCAAGAGATTCGCCGATGTCCCGGTCGAGTCTGTCAAGTTCTGCCAGATATCCATCGCGGTTCTTCCGGTAAACCGCCTCATGGCCGGGATCGATGGCAACCAGCCCCTCGAAGGTATTGTTGACCATTATCATAGCATTGCGGGGTGAGAGCCAGATATGTGGGTCCCCGGAAATCACCTCAATTCCGCGGGAACTGTCAACAACCGGCATCCGGGGGTTCACGCCACGGATCTTGTCCATCCACATCCGTTCGAACTCGACTCCCGATCCGACAGCGATGTAGAGGTCAGCCCTGCCAATTTCTGCAAGCTGGCCAGGAGTCGGTTCATGGGTATGGGGATTTGCCCCTGGTGGAACAAGGACGACCGCCCTGACCCTGTCGCCACCGATACGTTCAACGAATTGTTTCTGTGGAGGAATGGTTACAGCAACAGTGAGCTGAGCTGGACCGGAAGGAGCCTGTTCGGTCCTGGTGCAACCTGCTGCAAGCAGGGCACACATGATGAAACAGAGTAAAACCAGCAGCATCCCCCTGCTACCTGAACGGGCAATGATACATACGTCCTGTGGCATGGCACACCCTCAAGTTTTGGTAACCCTCTAAATCTTTGTCCTTTGAAGGGATTCCATATCACAATCCTGAGGGCAGCAGCATGAATCGTGCTCTATAGGGCCGCAGACGCTCATGACCGGGTGGCCGAGCGAAGCACACATACGGTCTATTACGTATCTTGGGACATGACCCTCGAATACTGTGGCCTGCCGGCAGGCTTCTTCCGGGCCAAGCCCGCACCGGCTGAGCATGAGGGCCAGGATCCGATGACGCCGTAGAATGAATCGGGCGCATTCCTCCCCTTTCATGGTGAGACGTGCCCCTTTGTAAGGAACGTGAGCGATGAGACCGTTACTCGCCATCTCTTCGAGAGTTTTCGTTATCGTCGAGGGAGAAACCCCAAAATGGGTGGCGATCCGGGTGGTTTTGGCAAGCCCTTCATGCAGGTACAGGTACTTCACGTATTCCGCCTTCCGGGGCGAGAGGGAACAAACCTCGGTCATGACCATCCAGTATTCTTTTGGATAATATCTAAATTTTTCCAGACACTCCCTCACACCACCATCAATTCACAAACGCATGCCAAAGATCCGGATGGATTGAAATGAACGAATAACCGGGTTGTACCGGGGCTGCCCAGTCGGGAATCTATCCTATTCCAGGTGTGCCTGAGTACCTCTTCATCATCCCCAGGTAGACCTTCACGGCATTCTCAAGCGACCTGATGGTCGTATACTCGTTGACGGCATGGAGGGTGTGGATTTCACCCGGGCCGTATTCAACCACCGAAAAGCCCTCTTTCCGGAGATACCGGGCATCGCTTGCCGCCCACTGCACGATCGGGTATGCGGGCTGCCCGTGGACGTTCGATATTTCCTCCAGGATCCTGGTGACGATTGTCGAATCCGGTGGGGAGATATTCGGCCCGGAGACATTTCCCACTTCGATTGCAGCCCGTGGGGCATGGGCCCTGATCTCTCCGAGGAGAGATTCCGGAGACACTCCCCAGGGGATGCGGAGATCGATTTCGAGCACGCACTGCTGGGCGATGATGTTTGCCTTCTCTCCTCCCATGATCCTGCCGGGATTGAACATGATATGGGTTAGAATGGTGCCGGCTTCTTCCATGGAGAGCACCTCCCGCAGGATCTCTGCTGATTCCCGGATGATCTTCACAATCCGGGGATCATCGGGCTCGTAGCGGCGCCGGTGCAATTCACCAAGGAACTCCAGGAAAGAAAACGCCTCCATGACCGCACTGACCCCAAGGACCGGGTAAAGTGATCCGTGGCCGGCTTTCCCGGAGAAGGTAAGACGGAGGCGCATCAGCCCTTTCTGGCCGATATTCGGGTTTAGAGGCGGAGTTGGTTCGGCAATGATGCAGTCACAGGGGGAAAGGAGGTTTTTTGCCAGCAGGGACCGGATTCCCTGGCTGCCGCTGGTCTCTTCATCGCATACGAATGCAAGATCGGCAGGCATCTCCTCCCCTGTTGCTAGGAATTTCCCGCAGGCGGCAAGGATTGCAGCGCATCCCCCTTTCATATCGGTGGCTCCCCGCCCGAACACTTTTCCGTCACGGATAGCGCCCGAGTTCGGATCCTCGTCCCACCCCTCGGCAAGGGCTGGCACCACGTCAACATGACCGCAGAAGAGAAGCCGGCCACGGACCGGTGAAGATACCAGGTTGTGTCTCCCGCCGCGGTTTTTAATCAGGCGGGTCCGCAACCCGAGTGAATCCGTCCGTTCCTTAATATATTCTATGATGTCCCGCGTATCTCCGGGAGGGTTTTCGCTTCGAATCTTTACCAGGTCGGAGCAGATATGGGATACGTCCATTTCGGTTATGCAGTTCTCCTGAATTCCTCGAACAGGGTTGCAAGCGATGCATCGGAATAGAGGCTTTTCAGGAACTCCGCGCTGAAGAACTCTTCGATCAGGGCACGGTAGACATGGGGCCGGATTGGTTCCCTGCTGTCCCGGTCAAAAACGATCCGGAAACTCAGATAGCATGCTTCGTCATCATTGTCGTATACTCTTCTCCAGAGCGTGGGGAGTGCCAGGAACCGGTTTGGATGTTTCTCTTTCAGCCAGTTGATGAATGCCGGGAATTTCGGGCGGTCACCAGCCTTTTCCTGGTCTACCCTGCACCGGAGATACTCACCAGTCATCATGACCCGTGGTGATTTGTAGTGGTAGGCCATCAGGCCGACCGTGTAATCGATATGGGCAAGCGCATCCATAAAATAGAAGGCAAGCACGGGGTGCCACATACTCTCATCGTGCAGGATCAGGGTCTTTTCGTACAGGTGTTCCAGAATATTGATGTATTCCCGGTCGGAAGCCATGCAGTATCTTTCATCCCCGTGAGAGATATAAATTGGCACCCTGCCACCAGCCCGACAGGCGACCGGGTGGCGCTGCGCTCATTATTTGTAGAACGGTTCACGCCGCCTTACTGCCTCGATGAATAGGTCGCGAAGTTCCTGCCCGGAAGCTCCCCGGATGTCAACGTGGTTATCAGTCCTGAGCAGGCAGGGCTTGAGCATTCCGTCAGAAGTCACCCGGAGGCGGTTGCAATACGCACAGAACTCGGTATTGTGGAGGGGCCTGACCACTTCGACTTCGGATCCGTCGTAACAGTATTTCTTCCGGTGATGCATCCTCCGGGTAAGGATCTGCGTTGAACCTGCAACAAGGCGTTCCTCGAGCCCGTTGAGATCGCTATGGAACGGACACTCCTTCATCTCCATCAGCTCGATCAGCTGGAGGATGAGGTTCCTGTTACCGCTGACAAACCGGATAAAAGAATCGACTTCATGGTCGTTAATCCCGTTCAGGACCACCATGTTCAACTTCACGGGGGTCAGCCCGGATGCAATCGCCGCATCGATCCCCTCGAGGACGCTGGAGAGGCAGTCCCTTCCGGTTATCCTCCGGTAGGTATCAGGATCAAGGCTGTCAAGGCTGACATTGACCCGGGAAAGCCCGGCGTCCTTCAGATCCCCTGCAATGCCGGCAAGCAGGGTTCCATTGGTGGTCATCGAGCTCTCCATGCCATCCGGCACTGCCCGGACGATCTCGGTTAGATCACGCCGTAATGTCGGCTCTCCACCGGTGAACTTCACGCTCCTGAACTCGAACTCGCGTGCCACCTGCATTATCTCCCCGATCTGGCTTGCGGAGAGGAGGCCCTGCGGGGAAACCTCACCTTCAGCGTGGCAATACATGCAGTGCAGGTTGCATGCCGGAGTCAGGCTTATCCGGAGATTGCTCACCGGCCGGTTATAGGGGTCTTTCAGCCTCATCTGATGTCCACAAAGTTTTTCGCGACGATATATATCTCCGAGCTCCCCTTCCGGGTGGCCCTGCTCCGGAAGGTCCTGACCGAGAGGAAGTGGTCCCTCGTATCCCCGAGGAAGTGGTTGAAGTCTTCGCCCTGGAAGGCCTTGACCAGAAAATTTCCCCCCGGCTTAAGAACGTTGCAGGCAAAGGACAGGGCGTCTTCTCCAAGGGCCATTGCCCGCGCCTGGTCATAGCTCTTGTGCCCCGAAAGCCTGGGTGCCGCATCGGACACCACCACGTTCACGGTTCCAACCACGGATCTGACCTGCCCGGGAATGGCGGGGTCCGTGAAATCTGCGACCATGGTCTGGACACCGTCAAGGGGCGCTATTGGAGAGAGGTCGATTCCAAGAACGGTTCCGCGGGTGAGGGCCCTGATAACCTGGAGCCAGCTTCCCGGTGCAGCACCAAGGTCGATGACATTATCCTGTTCCCTGATCAGGTGGTACCGGTTCTGGATCTCTATCAGCTTGTACGCCGCTCTCGACCGGTACCCTTCGTGCATTGCCCGGATATATGCGCTGTCCCTGCCCCACTGCGATCCCATGTAACGATCTCCCCACCACGTCCCCTGCCTCTGAAATAAAGGGAGATATTATTAAAAATGTGGTGGCATAGTGTATAGTGAGTATATAAGGGGTGAACGATGTTAAAAGCAACGATTGATGCAGATATTCTCAAAGAGTCTATCGATGCCCTTTCGGCACTGGTGACAGAATGCCGCCTCCATACCGATGAGAACGGGGTAATTACCCGGGCGGTCGATACCGCAAACGTGGCCATGGTCTCCCTCACCTTGAAAAAGGAAGCATTTGAATCATATTCTTCATCAAAAAGCGAGTTGGGGCTCGATATCGCAAAGATGAAGAATGTCTTTACAATGATGGGAAAGAACGATATCATCACGCTCGAGCTTCCGGAAAACAGCCACAAGCTGAAGATCAGTTTTGAGGGATACCGCTACTCGCTCACCCTGCTCGACCCGAGTACGATCCGGAAAGATCCCAATCCCCCGAACATAGATCTCCCTGGAAAAGTAGTCCTCCCTGGAGCAGAGCTGAACAATGCCATCAAGGCGGCAACGGTCGTGTCCGACAAAATTGCGCTGGGAATCGACCCCCAGGCCCAGATATTCTACATGACCGCTGAAGGAGATACCGACCATATCAGGAGAGAGTTTGGGAAAGACGAGGTCAACTTCTTAAACGGCGTCGAAGCAAGGTCGCTCTTCTCGCTCGACTACCTCAAGGATATGGGGCGGGTGATGAGCCGGGCTGCCGAGGTTGAAGTTTCACTTGGAACCGATCATCCCGCAAAATTCTCGTTTTACATAGCGTCCGGGAACGGACGTGTCGAGTACCTGCTTGCACCGCGGATTGAGGCAGACTGAATGCGGGTCGCCCTTGAACTAAGAGACTTTGCCAAATATCCTTTTTTAAAAGAATCTCAGCAGTTCATGGGCAGAAATACCGATATTATCGAAGAGTTTCTCTGTTCCAGTCCAGGAAAGATTGCGCTTCGCCATGCCATGGACCGCGTCAGGGCAGCGCTCCGGTCCCCGGGGCAACAGGATGATATGAGGGATATTCCATCCGACAACCTGGGAGTGAAGATATCGGTATCAGGTTATGTGCTTGCCCGGATCATCGTTTCCTGCACAAAGGATCGCTCGCTCATTGAACGTCTGGCGCGCTACGAGGCCCAGCGTGCGTTCCGGTTCCTGATCGATGAGGAGGAAGATAAACGGGTATTTATCGCAGGCAGCATCGGAATAAACAGTGCCGGAGCAGACCTTCCGGTTATCCAGTATGTGGAGATCGTGGCAGGCCTCCACGAAGAAAGATGGAGACTTGTAAACCGTGATGTCTGGAACGGGAGGGTCAGGGTAAGCCCGGTTGAGATGAATGAGCTGCTCAGGGAACAGGTGCGGGTGATCCTGCTTCGCCAGCTCCCCCTCAGTGTACCGGAGACAGTCTGTGGACTCCTCCTCCCCCAGACCGGGGAGATCCAGGGGCTCTTCCAGCAGACGATGCTCGAACAGTTCGGAGCTGTCGAGGAAGATTCATTCCCCCCCTGCATGCAGTCCCTGATGGCTGCATTGACCGGTGGCACCAATATCCCGCATGCAGGCCGGTTTGCCCTGACTGCGTTCCTCCATAATATCGGGATGGCTGCATCTGACATCATTGCCCTGTATTGCCGGGCACCGGATTTCGATATTTCCAAGACACAGTACCAGGTCGAACATATTTCAGGCCGGAGTGGAACGGAATATACGGCCCCGTCCTGCGCAGCAATGAGGACTTATGGGATATGCATCAATAGCGATGCCCTGTGCGAAAAGATCAACCACCCCCTTAACTACTACCGGACCAGGAAAAAGAAGGAAAAAAAGCAGGAATCAGGCGGGTCTACCGGAACCTCTCAATCGTAAAGTAACCCGCCACACTCATGACGATGATGAATCCGAAGACCGCTATGAGATAGGCAATTCCCGGTTCCAGGACAGCAGGAAGCGCCAGGAGAAGGGCGACGAATACCACGAAAGATACTGCTGCTGCGGCGATATCCTTGATCCTGGGGTCCATCCCCCGGGTTCTGGTCTGCATGGCTTAGAACTGTACCCTTTCACCTTTAATGATTTCGAGAGTTCCCCTGAACAGAAAACCCGTGGGGATTGGCAGAAGGGGATTTATGCCAGGATGGTACAGATAGGAGATGACCATGACCACGCAGGAACGGGATGATGTGTTGTCTGCCCTTCGCTCAGCGGTAGACCAGATTAAAAGGACGATGCATCCCGCACTCATCCCCGAAGTGGGGACCAATATCGTGTATGCGATCCCCGGCGCCCGGACCCCCATGGATGTTGCGGCAGTCGAGGGAAGGATAGTGCGTGCGCGAGGGCGGCCTACACCGGTCGGTCATGTGGCATTCGGCGCAAGTGATCATGTGGCACGGATCGTGCTCACCGCCATGAAATTCGATCCTGGAACGAGGAGCGCCGCCAATATCAGGTACTCTCCCGAACTCATCGATCTCATGGAGGATCTCTTCCTGGAAGTGTGTTCGTTTGACAGGGGGCAGGAACCTCCTGGCACAAAAACCATGGACTGGGGCGTAGCTTTCTGCTGCAGGGCGGGAGTTCCCGATGTCATCTTCGATACCGGTGCGGTTGGAAAAGAGGCGATGGTGCGCATCCTCGGGGAGGATCCCCGGCAGGTTGCAACCGTGATCGGAACGATCAGCAGCAGGGTTTCACGCAATTCCAGGTCCGAAGGCCCCGAGGCGACGACATAAATTTATTAAGTCCGGGGAACGCATTATTTACGCACAAACCGGAGAAGGTTACATGGGCATCAAACCGACCTACATCAAGGCCATGGGATCAGAGCTGCTCTCGGCATACGGGAACCGGCTCTCCAATAATTTTGACGAAAATAAGCAAATCGTCGGAGAAGTCACCACCATTGATAGCAAACGCGTCCGGAACCGCGTTGCCGGATATATCACAAGAAAGATAAATACAGGAAGACACTAGAATTACCCTCTTGTATGTTTGAGGGAATTCTTCCGGCAATTGTCACTCCTTTTAGGAGAAATCTTGCCATGGACCTGGACCTTGAAGGTCTTGCGTCCAATATCGAGTTTCTCATCGAGAACGGAGTGCATGGGATTGTCCCATGCGGGTCCACTGGCGAATCAGCAACACTGAGTTTTGACGAGCACGAGAAGGTTATTGCCGCAACCATCGATACGGTGAACGGGCGCGTTCCGGTGATTGCCGGAACCGGTTCCAACAATACGGCCGAAGCGGTCCGGTTCACCAAGGCGGCAAAGGACCTCGGTGCTGACGGAGTGCTTGTCATCAGCCCCTACTATAACAAGCCCAACCGTTCAGGTCTGGTCAAACACTACACTGTCCTTGCGGACCTGGATATACCGCTCATCGTATACAACGTCCCGGGAAGAACCGGCCAGAATCTCACTCCTGACCTTGTCATCGAGCTTGCCCGGCACCCCGGAATCGTGGGCATCAAGGAAGCATCAGGGGATATCGGGCAGATATCACGCATCATCGAGGGAACTCTTGATGAGGACTTTTCGGTCATCTCCGGCGACGACAACCTCACCTTTCCCATCCTCGCACTCGGGGGGAACGGGGTCATATCGGTTGCCGCCAACATCGAACCCGGGAGAATGGTTGCCATGTTCGATGCATTTTGCGATGGGGACTTCGAGACCGCGCTCGATCTGCACTACGAGCTCGCACCCCTCTTCCGCTCGATGTTCATCGACACAAACCCCATCCCCGTCAAGAAAGCGGTTGAACTAAGGGGCATGGCAGCCGGACCGGTCCGCCTGCCGCTAGATGAGCTGGATGAGGTGAAGACCGGACATCTGCGGGAGGTTCTCACCTGCTATGATTAAAGTGGTTGTCTGTGGAGCCCTGGGCCGGATGGGATCAACCGTCGGGAGACTGGTGAATGAGTCATCCGATCTGGAGCTTGTGGGGGGAATCGATCTCAAGGAAGGCTCATTCTACGGTGTGGAGGTTGTGGATTCGACCCGGATTGGGACCTTCCTTGCCGGGAAGAAGCCGGATGTCCTGATCGATTTTTCGGCACCAGCGGCTACTGTCGCGACGGCCAGAGCCGCTGCGGCTGCAGGCACGGCACTGGTGATCGGCACCACCGGGTTTACACCCGAACAGCGGGCCGGGATGGCGAAATCGATCGAGGGAGCTGTACCGGCTGTCATTTCGAGTAACTTTTCCATCGGTGTGAACATATTCTGGAAGCTCGTGCGGGAAGCTGCCCGGATGATTCCCGGATATGATATCGAAGTCATTGAGGCTCACCACCGCTACAAGAAAGACGCTCCCAGTGGGACAGCAAAGACCCTCCTCCAAATCCTTGACGAGGAACTGGGAGTCCGGGAAAAGATATACGGGCGCGAAGGCATGAAGGAGCGTGGCCGGGAAATCGGCGTCCATGTTATCCGCGGGGGGGATATCGTGGGGGATCACGCTGTGATGTTTTCAGGTAATTTCGAGACCATACAGCTCTCCCACCGGGCATATGACAGGGCAGTCTTCGCCCACGGAGCGCTTAAGGCCGCAAACTGGGTGGTTGGAAAGAAACCGGGCATCTACAGCATGTACGATGTGCTCAGCCTCAAGTGATTACGGCGAAGTGACCATATAGAAACATATTTCTTTTTCTCGAAAAAACCGTTAAGGGATAATATGACAGCCATTGTTGATAAGGATAAATGTACGGGCTGCGGCACATGTGTTGACGAATGTCCGTCGGCAGCGATCATCGTGGAAAACGATAAGGCCATCGTGCACGTGGAACTTTGCGTTGACTGTGGTTCCTGTATGGATGTCTGCCCATCAGAGGCCATTACCCTGGAATAAAAACAAAAACAAACTCTTTAATTACTCCGGCGTGATAAAATCTCTTACCTATGATCAATGTCGGAGTGCTTGGTGCTACAGGAGCCGTCGGCCAGAGGTTTGTACAGCTTTTAGCAGAACATCCCTGGTTCAATCTCACGACGCTGACTGCATCGGAGCGAAGTGCGGGCAAGCTGTACCGCGATGTAGTCAAGTGGCGCCTTGATGTGCCATTTCCTGAACAGGTCGGCGATATCAGGGTCAGTCCCACGGATATTTCGAGTCTGAAGGAGGTAGACCTTGTATTCTCAGCGCTACCTGCCGACATAGCAGGAAGCATAGAGACCGGGTGTGCCCAGGCCGGCATCGGCGTTTGCAGCAATGCTGGTTCTCACCGGATGGACCCTGATGTGCCCCTGGTGGTCACTGAAGTGAACCCGGACCATCTCGGCCTGATCGATATACAGCGGGACCGCGGGCAGGATGGATTCATAGTGACCAATCCCAACTGTTCAACCATTGTCATGGCACTCGCCCTCGCTCCCCTCCGTCATTTCGGGTTCAGCGATATCCGGGTCGCCACCATGCAGGCCGTTTCAGGTGCGGGGTTTGAAGGAGTGCCGGCAATGGGTATCTTTGACAATGTCATCCCATATATCGGGCAGGAAGAGCAGAAGATGGAGACCGAAATACTCAAGATCATGGGAACACTCGATGGCGGGATGGTCAGGCCTGCACCATTTAAGGTGAGTGCTAGCTGCCACCGTGTGCCTGTTCTCGATGGACACACCATGGCCATCTGGGCTGATATCATGGACCCTGTCGAGAAGGTCAGGGAAGCCTTCCAAAACTATGCCCCACCGATAACCTCTCTCCCCACCCTTCCCGGGAAATCGATCAGTTTCTTTTCCGAACCGGATCGGCCTCAGCCGCGGCTCGACAGGATGCGGGGAAAAGGAATGACCGTGTCGGTCGGACGGGTCCGGGAAGGGATCCGGTTCATTGCCATGGGGCATAACACCATCCGCGGCGCAGCAGGCGCCTCTGTACTGAACGCAGAACTGATCTCCACGAAAAACTACCTCTGAAAAGGGGGTATTACCCATGCTGAAAGACAACACAGTATTCGTCGGAAACAAGCCGGTCATGAACTATGTTCTTGCGGTTGTTACCCAGTTTAACAATGGTGCATCGGAAGTAGCCATCAAGGCCCGGGGAAAAGCCATCTCCCGTGCCGTCGATACGGCTGAAATCGCATTGAACAGGTTTCTTGAACATGTGGCGAAAAAAGAGATCTTCACCTCGACCGAGATCATCGACACCGACAGTGGAAAGACCAATGTTTCGAGTATCGAAATCGTGCTCATCAGCCAGAAATGACCAATTTTTTTAAAAGATAATTCAATTTTCTCCACCAGTCCAGTCCCCTCCCAAAAAATCAATCAAAATATCTGATATGCCAATGTGTCTTGTCCTATAAAAAATGAATAATCATGATTGAAACAACCTTATCGGTTCGTGGGGGACATTCAGCGGTATGGATTAGCTCAAAATCGCAACGCTGGGGAGCGTCATGGGATATCTTTGATGTGTTAAAAGATACCGGACGGAGTGTCGTCATTTCCATATTAAAACGGGTCTTCTCTGACTCCGGGGTTGACTATTCCACCTTGCGGGTTCTAGGTAGTAACTACCAGAAAGGATATATCTGCTCCACCAACACATTATAAACAATGAAAGGCTGGGCCATCGCAGTGTGCCTTTTTTTTATGGCTGCGCTCGCGGTTCCTGCACCTGCAGCAGCTCCGGACAAATATGGGTATATCACCATTCATGATGCCGACATAACCCTCTCGGGTGGTCAGGCACACATCACCGTGAACTATACCCTCGATGAGCCGACTAGGGTCATAGTATTGCTGCTGGGCAAGCAGGATCTCAAGTCGAGGCTGCTTGCGGTTTTCAACTACCAGGATGCAGAGGTTCGGGCTATTGAACTCAACCGTGCAGAACTGGTGGTCGATGATGTCTCCTATTCATACGGGAGAGGGGTATACTGGTTCCCTGAACATAGTTTTAACGGGATTATTCCGTTCCTCCGCATAACCACCCCGCAGGTCTCCCGCGAGTTTATCTCAACAGGAGGAGTTCCAAACGGGATAGGATATTTCGATTCCTGATCCCCGGTTTTTAAGTACGGTTCGTAAATTGACGAGCGGATGCACTGGAATTACTTTGCTGAAGATAGAGCGATGCGACCCAGTGATGCCATTCAGATGCGCATTCACCCTGCATGCTCATGCTAAATCTTCCCCGTGCCACACCCCGTCCGGTAAGCTCCTGTTTCCGGTTTTCCTTTCTCACCCCGAGGTTTCCACGGCGCACCGGATGAGGGAAGTATAATTCAGATGGTCTCGATGATTTCCGGGACTTCCTGGGCACTCAGGTGCCGGTTTACCATGTGCTGGATTGCCATTCCGGTAAATGCGCAGATGAGACCTCCAATTGTTCCATAGAAGATGTATTGGATAGCATTTGCAGTGCTGTATGGGAAGTCCGGAACATTGCTCATCGCTATGGCATAGATGCTTGCCCCATAAGCTATCAATCCGACAGCCCCGATAAAGAACGGGAACACGATGACCTTGCCAAGGCCTGTACGGTCATGGAAGAAGTTATCTATCACGATTCCCGCTGAGGCAACAATGCCGGCAAGGGCGAGCCAGAGCACCCCGCCATATACAAAGATCAGCAGGTAGATCAGGAACCCTACCTCGGCATAGTAGATGAGAATATTCATCAGTCCCATCACCACGGCGATTATTACCAGCAGTATGCCCGCGATATAGGTGACGAAAGAAAATCTCGCCCGTGAAAGCGATGTGCGAAGTGCATCGCCGAATCCCTGGAAGATCTCATCCACACCGAGTCCCCTGTAAAGGAGGTAAATCCCGATCGCCCCGATAACGATGACGAGGGAAAGCCCGGTCTGGCCCAGGAAATACGCGATAGGATACAGCAGCATGAGAAGGCCGAGCGGGACGAGGACAAGTCGTGCCACCTTGGGGTCGTTAAGAAACTTTTTTAAAAGATAATACGTCCCTTCCAGGTTTGGCAGCTGGCTGACAATTACCCGGCGGACCCCGGAGACCGGGACACGGGACTGGACGAGAGGCAGAACAAACTCATCCTCTGCACCATCAGTAACCACGATGCAGTTAGATGCCCCGGTTTCTTTCACCACGCGATCAATTGAAGCGGAGATCTTCCGGTCCCCTTCCAGCAAGTGCATATGGTTGCCGGAAACGAGCACTACCTCGACCCTCTCACCCCTCTCTGCAAGATCATCATGGATCTTTACTGCCTGGAAAATTGCATTGACATCCGACTCTTCGGGATCGGCAAGGGCCAGGGCATTTGCAGCTTTGAGGCATGCCAGACGACCGGTTACCGGACTCTCAATCCCAGCTTTGAATCCGATATCATCATCCCGGTCGACACAAAGGACCAGTGTCAGCCCCTGCTGCATCACTATAGAAATTGCGATGAATCTATTAAATGATTCCGTCGGTTTCGCGGCTGAAAAAGTGGTTATATGAGTTTTGAGCGCTGCAGGAGGAGGATATCATCGGTAGTGAGCTTTTCTCCGGCACGAAACATCTTGAAGAGGTGCTCGGCTTCCTTCCTGACTGCTTTCTGCTCCTTGGTGACTTTGGCTTTCTTGGTCTTCTTGCGGAGTCCGGAGATAACCTTGTCATAGTCGCGGAGCTCCTTCTGGCAGGCAATGAAGTACTTGTGCTCGGCATCGGCTGTTTCCTGGGCCTCGACGAAGTTCCTGTGCGCTGCATCGGCTTCCTCCCTTGATTTATCGGCCTTTCGGTAGGACTCCACCATCAGATCATGGTGTTTCTGGGCGGATTCGGCCATCTCGGTTACCTGGGCATGCAGATCGGATGCCTCTTTACGGAGATCGCGTGCGCTGACGATCTTGGCCTTGATCTCTTTGTTCTGCTCAAGCTCGGCCTCCTGTTCCCGGACCGACTCCTTCATCTGCTTGATCTTTTCGATCAGCTCCCGTTCCTTGTCGATGGAGAAGACTTCGGTCTGCTGGCGGAATTCAAGATGTTCGATCTGTTTCTGGAGTTCTTTGAGTCCCCGGTTCTTTATGCCACCATGATCTTTTTTGAAGGCCTCGATCTCTTCGAACATGGCGTTCGCCTGTTCGTTGATCTCATTCCGCCGGTCTTTTAATGCCTGGACTTCGTTGTTGTACTTGTCCCGCAGCTCCTTGTTCTTCTGGGCATCTTCTACGAACTCACGTGTCTGGTTGTTTAATGCATTCCGTTCCCGGGCATGTTTACTCGCAAGCGCATTGAGATCGTTTCTTCTGTTTTTGTGCTGCTCAGACTCGGCAAGAATCTTTTTTCGTTTATCAATCAGTTCGTTCAGCATGCTTTACCAGCCTCGACATCAGTCGGGAGGAGTATCCCCCTTGCACCAGTGTGCCGGATGAATCTGAAACTACAGTCAACAGCAGACGCCCGATACGCACAGGTATCCTGCATGAACCGGCAAAAGAAGAACCTTTCTGCAGTGTGGATAACCGGGCATCGGAACGCAAAGCGTTCACGACCTTTGCGCGAGCCCTTGTTCAACTGTCGGTCCATCATGTTCAACTCCCGGTACCAGAAGGGTCCAGAAAACCGGACTTCCGGATGTACAACCCTTCATGCAGCACTACATAGTTCCGTGAGGGATAATCCAGCGGATTTCTATTATGTAAAGGACATCCTGTAATTTAATGATTTCGTGCGTCGGAAAAAGAGGGACGAACAGGGTATTATTATACCCGATTCCGAAGGTGATGGTGGCATTCCGGTATTTGTGGCAGATTTACCGGGGCAGTTGTTAATCAAGGTGACTAAAGTTATTTGTTTGGTGGTACTGTAATCATCCAACCCATTCCAGCAGGTTACCTCCACTTGCAAATTCCCGTGCCTTCCGGTTCTTGGGAAGCTGCGGGGCCTTTGGGTTCTTAACCTTCCGGACCTCATCCTCAATAACCTGCTTGTAGGAGACACGGTTTCCGAGTATCTTTCCAGTCTGGACCCCGGTCATGATGGCAAGGACGCGGATCTTGCCCTCCATCTCGTTCCTGACACGCGCACCCCAGATCACATCTGCGTGCGGGTCAAGTTCATAGGTGAGCGAAGTTGCGACGTCCTCTGCATCAGTCAGGGTCAGGTCGCTTCCACCAGTGATGTGGATGAGGCTTCCAGTTGCTCCGCGATAGTCGATATCGAGCATCGGGTTGCTCAGGCATTCCCGGACAACACTCTCAGCTTTGTTCTGCTGCTTGCTCTCTCCGACCAGCATCACCGCAACGCCACCCCTGCTCATGATAGCCCGGACATCGGCATAATC
Organism: Methanomicrobiales archaeon; assembly: GCA_022841205.1. Taxonomy (GTDB): domain Archaea; phylum Halobacteriota; class Methanomicrobia; order Methanomicrobiales; family Methanospirillaceae; genus UBA9949. The sequence continues at coordinate 94,661 of JALHCK010000002.1, forward strand.
GATGTTGATGAGCGATGGCTCGGTTATGGTTTCGCTTATCCCCTTGACGGTCTCGCCGATAAGCTGGTCCATGACCGAGAAAGCCTGGCCGAGGGGCAGATTGGGCACAAAGTTCTTGAGCCGGTTGTTGTCTAGGACAATGACTGAATCTGCAGCGGTGGCGAGCGCCTCCAGTCCATCCTCGGCGCGAAGCAATCGGGCTTTCTCTACCTGGAACGGGTAGCTGACCATCCCCACGACAATTGCCCCCTGGTCTTTTGCGATCTGGGCGACAACCGGAGCTGATCCGGTGCCGGTTCCACCACCCATTCCTGCGGTGATGAACACGAGATCGGCTGAATCAAGGAGCGCTTCAAGGGTTGGACGTGCCATCTCTGCAGCACGCTTCCCGACATCGGGATATCCGCCTGCGCCAAGCCCCTTGGTGAGCGATTTGCCAATCAGGACTCTCTTGTCAGCCTGGATCATATCCAGGTGTTGTTTATCGGTATTGATGGCGATGGTTTCTGCACCGGCAACTCCCATGTGATGGAGCCGGTTGATGGTATTGTTCCCAGCGCCTCCGCAGCCAATGATCAGGATCCGCGGCTGACCGAGGAAATCGTCATCGATGGAATTCGCGGAACTCTTCATTTCCTTTTCAATTTCCGAGTTTTTTAACGCTTCATTGATGATGCTCTGCATGTCTGACCTCCTAAACCTTGAATGAAACCTGGTCACTCTCTTTTAAGACACGACTTGCTCGTTTCTCGATGAGTTGGCGGACCGCATCCCGGACCGCTTCAGAGACGGTTGGAAACTCCCCCGCTTCCACCATCTGCTGGAGCATCTCGATTTGCTGGTCGGGAAGTCTGAGCGTGATACGTTGCATGATATGTGTCCTATGTGACGATTGTCTGTCATCCGTCAGACAATTGTCTGCTTTTAAGCATCCGATTGTCCGACCTTAGCAGATGAGTCCTACTTACACATTATTGTATATAAATTTATCGATGTCTGGAGTAAGAACTTCGTGCACATACCTTAATGTCAGGCTGGCGCCAAAAAAACAGGGAAAGACAGGGAATTATGCGTGACCGGTTCATTTCCTGATAAAGTTGTGCATGGAGGGAAGATAAAACAGATTCGCGAAGATACGGGACGGGCCGTAATAGATTTTTCTGCAAACATGAACCCGTTCGCTCCCAGAATCTGCGTTGATCTGTCCCCGGAGCTCCTTGCGGCATATCCTGATGACCGGTACATGGTTTTAAAAGAAGCCATTGCGGCTCGGTTCAGACGCCCGGTTGAAGACATCGCCGTGGGAAATGGGTCGATCGAGCTGATCCGGGTATTCTGCCTTGCAACCCTTTCCCCTGGTATGCATGTCCGGACCATGCATCCCACCTTCGGAGAATATGAACTGTCCGCCCGCCTTGCCGGGGCGCTCCCGGCTTTTTTGCACGAGCAGGCGCAGGTATTGTTCATCTGCAACCCGAACAATCCGACCGGGGTTCTCCTCCCCCGCGACGAAATCCTTGCCATGAGGGAGACGTGGCGGGGGAAGCATCTCTTCGTTGACGAAGCATTTATCGAGCTTGCCGACCCGGAACAGAGTGTTGCTGACGTGCGGGATCCTGCTATTTTTGTGCTCAGGTCGCTCACCAAGAGTTTCACAGTCCCCGGCATCAGGTTTGGTTATGCGTTTGGAGACCCGGAACTTGTGAGGAAAGTCGAAACCATCCGGCCTCCCTGGAGTGTCAATGTTTTTGCCGAGCAGTATGCCCTCGCTGCATTCCGCAGTTACGACCTGCTCGAGGCCTCCCGGAAAAAAATTACAGCAGAGCGGGAATGGCTGGTCAGGGAGCTCTCCCGGTTCGATCTGGTTATCCATCCATCGGCAGCCAATTTCCTGTTGCTCACCTTCCCATACGATGTCGGCTTGCTTTGCACCCGGTTACTTGACAGGGACATCCTGGTCAGGGACTGCCACTCCTTTGGTCTTCCGGATTCGATCAGGATCGCGGTCCGGACACGAAATGAGAACCGCACGCTCATCGAGGTGCTTGAACAGTGCTTGCACTGATCCTTGCGGGTGGGGGAGGAACACGTCTCGGTCTTGGGGAAAAACCACTGGTGACCATCCGCGGAAAGCCGATGATCGAATATGTCATCGATGCTTTCATGGAAAGCGGACACGATGTGGTGGTGGTACTCTCGAAAAAGACACCGTTCACACAGAACTGGTGCAGGGCCAGAGAAATCCCATGCATTATCGCATCCGGTGCGGGATACGTTGAAGACATTACCGAAGCGGTGAATGTCCTTGGGATCACCGGCCCGTTTTTTACCTGTGTTGCTGATCTCCCCTGTCTGAGCCCAAATACAATCCGTGAGATTGAAGAGCGGTACATGGAGTCGGGGTGCGAGGCATGCTCGGTATGGATTCCCCTTGATTTTTCAGAGACTCTGGCATGTCGATCATCATATACCGCTATTATCAACGGAATTTCTGCATGTCCGGCCGGGATAAACATTCTCCGTGGCGATCTGATTTTCCGTCCCCAGGAAGAGCTGGCCCTCCTTATTCAGGACAGGAGACTGTCATTTAATATCAATACACGCGAAGAACTCGCCCTTATCCGCTCCCTGGTTCGGGTGCCGGGAAAACAACGATCCGGCCTGTGATAGCCTCAAAAGACCTGATTTTCTCTCTCTTTGGAGAATTATTTAAAGGATAACCGCTTAGTTTATTTATATGCAGGTCTTTCGCGAAATCGAACTCGAAGGGCATATCATTGATTCTGGCATCATGACCCGGGTATTTGACCGGATCATGGACAAGGGTGGCAACTTCGAGATCCTTGTCTTCGATGTCGGCAAGCGAAAGACCGACCCAAGCTATGCCCGGCTAAGAGTGAATGCCGACAGCGACCAGCAGCTATCAGCCATACTCTCCGAGATACACCGCTATGGAGTCCGGTTGCTCGAAGAGAAGGATGCTACTGTCATCTCTGCAGAAGGAGACCGCATCGTCCCAAAGGGGTTCTATTCGACTACCCATCATCCGACCTCGGTGCGATACAGTGGCAGGCTCCTGCCGGTGCATCATATAGAGATGGACTGCCTGATCGTCATAGACCCGCTGGAGATGGTCGCACGGTGTACCCCGCTCTCGAAGCTTAAAAAAGGCGACCTGGTCGTAGTCGGTGAAGAAGGCGTCCAGGTAATCCCTCCGGAGCGGCCACGACAGGTTTCGAACTTCGAGTTCATGCATGGGACGGTCTCTCCCGAACGCCCGAGCGAGACCATTATCTCCAAGGTCGCCGCAGAGATGATCGATCTCAAGCGAAAAGGCGGAAAAATTGCCCTTGTTGGCGGCCCGGCAATCATCCATACCGGTGCTGCCCGCTCGCTCGCCTCCATCATCAGGAACGGCTACATCGATGTTCTCTTTGCCGGCAATGCACTGGCGGTCCATGATATCGAGTATAACCTGTATGGCACGTCCCTTGGCATGGACATATGCACCGGCAGGCCGGTCACCGGTGGACACAAAAACCATCTCTATGCCATTTCAGAGGTCATGCGGGCCGGATCGATCAGGAAAGCGGTCGAGAACGGGGTGATCAACGGGGGTATTATGTATGAGTGTGTCAGGAAGGATATCCCTTATGTGCTGGCCGGGTCCATCCGTGATGACGGGCCGCTTCCCGATGTTATTGCCGATGCCATGGTCGCACAGGATCGGATACGGGACCATGTGGCAGACTGCAGCATGGTGCTCATGATCGCCACGCTCCTCCACTCGATCGCAGTAGGCAACTGCCTGCCTTCGTATGTCAAGACCATCTGTGTCGATATCAACCCATCATCCCTTACAAAGCTTATGGACCGGGGAACCATGCAGGCGATAGGGGTGGTGAGCGACGCCGGCACTTTCCTTCCACTGCTCGAAAAACAAATCGACCTGCAGGATGCCCGGCACCGAAAAGCTGTTCTCCCCTAACTGGCAGCAGGTCGGGGATGGGTGCATTGTTACATCGAGGTGTGTCAATCCCCGGAACCTGATTTCTCGGATCTTACCGATCTGATTCAGCCTGAAAGCGGCATGCAATAAGGCTGTTCTCCGGACAGGATATACTCCCATTCAGCCCGGCAGCGACACCCCTTTTCGAAAACATCGATGAGAAGCCCTCTGTCGTTGGAGAGTGAGAAATCGCGGATGGCATCGACAATGTCACGATCGCATGTCCCGCAGTTGTGTGGTCCGCGGGAACGGCCGCCCCCCACAGGATCGCAGGTCACGAAAACGGGTGCGGAGATCAGGAGGGAGAGCACGCTCCATAGATACGGCGGACGATACTCTCCCGATTTCCAGTAGGATTCAAGCTCGGTATGCCGCTGGACGGTGCAGGGGTTCAGGGAGATCATATCGGCAATGCCGGAAACGGTCCTGATCGATTGTTCCATATCGGTGAGTGCTTCATGCTCGGTGAGAAATAGAGGTTTATGGAGCAGGTATGCCTTCACCCCGGCACCTGAAGTATGAGTCTCCCTGGCCGCGGAAAGGAAATCCTGCCAGGAAAACCCCTTGTCAATACATTTTTCCCGGATAAAATCACTGGTCGTCTCAAGACCCATTGCCACCGTGAGCGGAGTATCCCACTCTCCCGTGTCAATCATGGCCATGAATTCTCCGATCCTCCCTGACTCGACGAACTCCGGCCGGGTCTCGGCAACCACCAGCTTCCCCTTGAAAATCCGGGCAGTGGTATTTACCACTCCCTGAGGGACTTCGTCAGGATCGAAAAAACTCCCTGAAGTGTATATTTTCACCATCCGGATCTTTTCCAGGTTATGATGCTCTAAAACCCAGTCCAGTTGAGAGATGATGAGCGATGCCAGTTTATCCGGGGTCTGTTCTTTGTATCTTTCAAAACGGTAGCTGCACATGCGGCAGCGGTTATGCCGGCATCCCCCGGTCTTCAGTATGATGGTGAGCGAAGGGAGCACTTCGTCCTTATAGTAGTCTCTCCCTTCCCAGCATGCAAGCGGTTTTTCCATGACTCCCGGGCTCTCCTTTTCATAGGTATTCCAGCTATTTAGCCCCATCCATGAAGCACCGACCACACCGTAAAAATGGCACAATCCGGCAAGGTATTAAAGTTCGATGCTGATTTTTTATTCAGCTTTTGCGTGTGCATGAGGCGCAGGATACCAGTATATGCATTCAGGGGACATGAAATGAGCGACTGTTCAGGAAAACCACCTCATATCCGGGAACTCCTGGTGATGCTTATCTGCCTGGTTTTTGCCACCGGACTGGCACAGGCGTACGAACTCACCATCGATGCCCCCACAACTCTGCAGAGGGGAATGCCGCTCATCGTTAATGGAACAAGTAACCTCCCACCCGGGACGAGCGTTGAGGTTATCCTCTCGAAATCAGGATACACCCTCGAAGAGATTGCCAGGGAGATGGTTACCCTCCAGGCCAACCAGGAGTTCTCTTTGGTCTTCGACACCATCGATCTTTCGCGTGGAATCTACAAAGTTGAAATTCCTCCCATTTCCGGGTACCGGTATCTTGGCAACTCGGTCACCCTGCGGGTTATCGAAATTATCGATCGGAGCGACGAACTCCGCTTTACCGCCTCTCTGCTTCAGGAAATGGATGGAACACTGGATGTTTCAGGATCGATATTCGGCCTGAAGAGTTCAGGTGTACAGGTCAAGGTCATCGGACCGGGGCAGGATATAGTCTTTGGACCGGACTATATCAGCACGAAGAACGATGGATCCTTCCAGGCAGACATCCCGATAACCGACATTGGGAGGTATAATGTGAGTTTCACCGATCCCAAAGGCTACATCGGTAGAGTATCGATAACCGTCATCGGGATCCCCGAAACAACGGTCGTTCCAACAACGGTGCCGACAACCCTCCCTGTAATGAGTGCTACCGGGCATGCCTCTCGCGATAAACCTGCGGTTTTCACAGTCCAGACCGGAAGCGAAAAGGTCCGCATCTCCACATCATCAGGTATCGACTGGGTGATGGAATATGCCGACAGTGCCGGAGCGGTCCAAAAAGTCAATGTCAGGGGTGAGAATGAAGGAGAAGAGATACTCATCGATGGCAGCGGAGACATTCTCGAAGTAACCGTGTATCCTTACAAATACTCGGCAAGCGGTGATGTTACCCTGTTTGTCCAGGGAGCATCCAGCGTTTCTGCTGCGGTTGACCAGCCATCCGGAACAACCGGAATTGGAAGCACCCTGGCCAAATCCGCGCCACTCCCTCTCTTTGCCGTCATTATCGCGTTTTTCACCGTCTCCTTCCTGCTGTTCCGCAGGCGACGGTGACTCATTTTTTATGGCAGGACAACCAACCAGTTAATCCAGGGCCGGGGTAGTCTAGACCGGTAAGGCGGTGGCCTTGAAAGCCACTGGTGCCCTGCACCTCAAGAGTTCAAATCTCTTCCCCGGCGTAATTACACACGCAAAAAGCAAAATACCATTCCCAGACCCCTACTATCTTAAGGCTGCCTGCCAAATTTAGTGGTATTCATGGGGTTGGATCTCAATACACCGAAACTCCCGAGTATCGGGAGGAAACGGTTGTTTTCCCTCGTTGTTTTTATCAGCCTGTTCAATGCATCGCTCGGCTTAGCCTATTTCGGAGCGCAAAGCACCGAAATCACCGTCCTCCACATTGAAGGAGCCCCGGATGATATTGTGTTTATTTCCGACCCCCACCTCAAGCAAGGAAACATAGATAGCACACGGCATATCGTTGACGAGATTAATGCCCTTGATCCATCCCTGGTTCTTATCCTCGGTGACTTTGTCTATGGCGATGGAGAGGATCTGTACCTCCAGGATGTATGGAGCAGGATCGATGCTCCCGTCTATGCAATCCTCGGCAACCACGATTATATGTCAGGAACTGATGCAGCGAGCTGGGTGCGGAAAAACAGTGCTGTATCGTCGTGCTGTTTCAACGTGGATGGCTATAATGTCAGCAGCCTTCGTGATGAGACAAACGATACTGGTTATGCTGAACGGCTTGTCGGGGTGCTTGAGAAAAATGGCGTGAAGGTAATGAGGAACGAGTACGTCGAACTCGAATTGAATGGAAAACAACTGATGCTGGTAGGAGTGGATGACGGGTGGGCGGGTATGGCGAATCCTCCGGAGATCCCTTCTACAGATGACTACACCCTCTACATGATTCATGAACCAGACTGCCGTGCAGACTGGGATGCAGATCTTACCATCGCTGGGCACACTCATGGCGGCCAGTTCCTTCCAAAAGGCACCAGGGTCCCTGGAAAGGAGATATCAGGCCTCTGCGAGAGGAATGGCTCGTTCTGTTACATCACAAGAGGGATTGGGACATCCAACTTCGCAGTCGAACTCCGGATCTTTGCAACACCGGAGATCGTGGTTATCAATCCCAGTACACCGCCCGAAGAAATTTTTCCGGGAAAAAATATCGCTCATATTAACATCCAGTAAGTCTCTGAATGTTCGCCTGCCGCTAAACGCTCTTATTTCTTTTATTCGTGTTTCACCGCCGCGGCTCTGATAACCGGGAAACAACGCACCAAAAAGGCAATGGATAAAGAGAAAAGGATAAAAACTATGCTATGCCTAAGCATTGCAAGGTGCAGATTGTGGATGCGAGGGTCCTGATTATTGGGATTGTTCTTGCCGGTCTCCTTATCGCTGGATGCACCCAGCATGAGTCTGGCGATGAATTGAAGATTGGTGTTGTTGCGTCGATGACCGGTCCGGCAAGTACCACGGGAAAAGACATGTGGCAGTCGGCAGTGATTGCAGCAGAAGAGATCAATGCAAAGGGAGGGGTTTATGTCAAAGATCTTGGTAAGAATATCCAGGTCAACCTTATCCTTGGAGATGATGAATCGACCAGGGAGGGGGGCCTGAAAGCGGTCACCCGCCTTATCACCGAGAACAAGGTAGATGGCCTGGTGGGAGGGTTCTCCAGTGCGGTTGTATCTGCCCATGAATCCGTTGTCTCGGAGCACCGGGCTCCCTATATCGTAACCGGGGCATCCAGCACAGTCATCACTCACAGGACGGATGTCGATACCAGCAGTGTCTTCCACCATTGCACGACAACCGATGATTACGGGCGTCAGACCACATTGTTTGCCAGCAGGATCATACGGCCGGCAATTAATGAACGTTTTGGGTTTTCTGATGATCGCCCGCTCAGGCTTGCGTTGCTCGTTCAGGACAGCCCGTATGGAAAGGGTGTGGAAAGTGCGGTTCTGGCAACTGTGGCGAGCGAAAACCTCCCGGTGGTCATCGTTGCCAATGAGATCTTCAAGATGGGGGAGACTGATTACCATACCGTTCTTACATCGATAAAAGCAGCAGGACCGGATGTGGTATACCCTGCAGCATTTTTAAACGAGCAGGTTCCAATGGTCATCCAGGCCCGGCGTGATGTGGGATTAAATGCCATCTTCCTTGCAGTGGAATGCAACGATGACCCTGACTATTACAGTGGTATCGGACAATACGGTGAATACTCCATCATGGAATCCCGTTTCAGCCCTTATGTTATTCCACCCGGACCTCTTACTGAGGATATAGCGGCATTCAAGGAGAGTTACAATCGGCGGTGGGGTGGATTCCCTGGGATGATGGGAGCATCAACCTACGAGGGTGTCTACATCCTTGCAAAAGCCGTTGAGAACGCCGGAACCAGGGATAAAAAGGCGGTCATCGAATCTCTTGGGACTCTGAAGATGCCCCAGGTTATAGAATATATGGAAGATGGAGTAATTTCATTCACCCCTGATTTCCGGGAGTCCAAATTCGAACTCTACTGGGAACAGCTGATATGGAACCAGACCGGACATGTAGTCCGCCCGGTTATCGTATGGCCGGCAATTGTTCAGCAACAGCCGTTTATTCTCCCTGCATGGTTTGAAGCAGGCAGTGCCTGAAGATACCCGGCACGCATTTTTTTTTACTATGAAAGTGCACCTGTCATTTTCATTTTGTATGCATGCGTCCTGAAAGGAAATCGTACGATTGTTTTTTATATCAGCCTCGCCGGCGCACTTCAAAGAAGCTCCCGGTCTTCTTTACCCCTCCGATTGTTCTTTATCAGTCCTTTTATCTCTTGGGAGAGCGATAGTACCAGGCAAGGAGAGTTCCCTATGTGCATTGCGGTACCTGCCGAAGTGATTGAGAAAAAAGAGGGCAATATCGCCGTTGTTGATTATGGTGATCTCAAGCAGGAAGTCCGGGTTGACCTTGTTGATGTAGATATCGGGGAATTCGTTCTTGTTCATGTCGGGTTCGCCATACAGAAACTTTCACGCGAAGAAGGTCTCGAAACGCGGGAGATATTCCGCCAGGTCTATGCGGCCATGGAGGAATAATACCCCGGATTTCCAGAAAGAATTTACCGCTATTGTAATTAATTCCACCAGGCTGGACGTCCCACGGCATTATCCAGGCAATATCCTTATTTAACCCAAAGGAGGATATATTGGGATAATGGAGGAAAAGTAGTGGATAAAACAGGCCTTGCAAGTCTTGTCGGGGGGATTCTGCTCCTTTGCCTTGGCGGCTATGGGATATGGGTCTTCCTCCCTGACGTTATCGGGGTAGTGAAGGGATCGATCGGGATCATTGCCGTGATCATTGGCATCTTCCTCATCATCTTTGGAGCTATTTTAATCAAGGATTAACCGATCCCAAATTTTCCCCGGGAAAAAGGGAACAGCATTTCGACCAGATTCCTGAAAGTTCATGTTTAAGAATAAAGAGCATATAATTTACATGAACATCACTACCCTTTTCCTTTTTGGAGGGTGCGTATGAATAGAGAACACGTCCTTGTATTCGTCCTGGTATTGTCGCTTTGTGCCAATGTCTACTTCATATTTGCCGATCATACGTCTTTTTCGCCCGATACAGACGGGCTCATCCCAACAGGGATAAATAATTACGACCCGGGCAATTCCACCGGTATAAATGGAATCGGTAATTCAACCAATGACAATAAACGTGGGGTTGATGGAGAATCCGGAGAAGATGGCGAATATCCGGATGAGATTCTTTCCGAATCAGCCACCCCCACACCCCGGGAGACAATCAACGCGACGCCCACTCCCGATGGGTGGGCGAACTACTCGAACAAGAAATATGCGTTTTCTATCAGGTATCCGGTAACCTGGGAGCTGAATGATGGGTCTACCGGTTCTCCCGGGAGATTGCTCGTCCTGACCGCACCCCCTGAAGCGGAATGCGGCCCGGGGAGTGCCCAATGCTTCAGGTATTTAGCAACGATGACCATCGAGATCGATCAGGATCCCCATACCCTGTCCCTTGAGGAATACTTCAACGGCGCCGTATCCTCCCTCCAGAAGGACTATGCTATTACTTCAACCTCCAAAAGCGCATCCTGTATTCTATCAGGCAACCGGGCATACCAGATTGAGTTTTATACCAGGGATGAGCGGGGAAATCCGGACAGGAGCTACATGCAATACTATACTCTCATCGATAAAAAGGGCTACATTATCAGTTATACCGGGCCGTATTCTACCTGGGAGAATGTGTTTTCTCACAACAAGGGTGATGCCCAGCGGATCATCGATTCATTTGAGGTCGAGCGGATTTACGAGGTCATCTGAAGAGCGATTTTCCAAGGATACAGCTGCGGTACTATGGGAACAGCATTCCGGTTCATCTCATTGGCAGGAAAGGCAGGCCATTAAGCCAGAATAACCAACCGGGGTCCTGTTACGTGGACGGATCAAAAAAACAGTTGAAGCAGAAGGCCTGTCAGGCTGCGTATCCCTCAACAAGATCCCGTGCAGTGATAATCCCGGCAAGACCAGTCTTTTTTGACAGGGGGAGCCTCCTGATATGGCGCCCGGTCATGATCCGGGCAGCTTCATGGATGCTTATCCCGGTGGGGGCGGTGATGAGTGGAGAAGAGCAGGCTTCCGCTACAGGTGAGTCCAGTGACCGACCCTGTGCAAAGAATTTTGAAAGCAGATCGCGTTCTGTGAAGATACCGGACGGCACTCCTTTGCTGGTTATGATTACGCTACCAATCCTGGACCGCCCCATCGCCACTGCTATGTCAGACACGGTCTCCTGTTCATCCGCGGTAACTATTCGCTTCGTCATGTAATCGTCAACGACCATGGACGATTCCGGAGCATCAGGCATCTCGCGGATGAGATCTGCAGCAGTGACGATTCCGGTCATCTCGCCACATTCAAAGACAACCAGTCGTCCTTTCCTTTGGATCATGGTCCGTGCCGCCTCCCGGATTTCGGTGTCCGGACAGATGGTGATGAGTGGATAGGACATGACCTGCTCAATTAACGTCTTTTCAAGGGACAGGCCCCCTCCAATGACGGTCGAGAGCAGATCCCGCTCGGTTACGATGGCCACCGGCCTCCCATATTTCTCAACCACGAGGCTCCCAATCCGCCGCTCTCCCATGATGCGAGCCGCTTCTTCCATGGTGGTCTCCGGATTCGTGGTGACCACATCGCGGCTCATGATATCGGTGACCTTCAGGCGGCGCTTGTACTCCTTATATGCCCGATCGACAACACTTGGGAAAGATATCCCTGGTTTCCGCGGTTTTACCATAAGACTTCACTCGTATTCCAGAGAAGCTGTGAATCATTTATAGCTTTCTGCAGTGCAGCACTTGTGGAAAAGAAGCATTGTGAAGGCAAAAATGCCAACATCAGGCTTTCTCCGATCCCTCTCATTTAACACCCCGGAGGCCAAAATGGTGAATAAAATGCCAGAACCGCATCCAACCGGGTCGAGCCATGTTCATCCGAGGGGACCATTCCGCGGTGCACTCCTTTACTTCCTTCTCTTCTTTCTCTTTTCCATTCTAGGCGGGGTTACTGCCGCATTATTCACAAGTGAGCCGGTTCCCCTGCTGACCCTTTCCTATCTCGTTCCTGGAGTGGGAGCTGCCATTATCCTTTCCCGGATTGGTTGGTGGAAGCGGGTGGGGTTCTGCCACACCGGGCGCCGGAAAGATGTCCTGTTATATGTGCTACCTGTCATTGTCGCCATGCTTTCTCTTTTCGAAGGCATTGCGGTGACTGGATTGGCGGATATTGCACGCTTCGCAGTATTCTCGCTCATCGTTGCATGGACCGAAGAGATATTCTTCAGGGGACTTATCCTTCAGTCACTGCTCCCGGTGGGAACACATAAAGCTGTAATCATTTCCGCACTCCTTTTCGGAATTCCCCACCTGATCAACGCAGTAGGAGGGTTGTGGGACCCCCTGTTCGTAATCGCAAACACTGTTGCTGCCTTCGGGATCGGCATCACCTTTGCAGCCCTCATCATGAGAACCGGGACGATCTGGCCGCCGATCCTGATCCATGCAATGGTGAACTTCACCGCCCTGCTGGCCCTGGGGACTATCCTTGTGCCGGAGCAGGCACCGCTGGAGCTTTCGCTCACTATCTTTGCAGGGGTTGTCCTGGCAGGATATGGGTGGTTCCTGTTACGGGACGTTCCACACACCACAGGATACCCGGGAGCAGTATCCTGAAACCGCAACTCCGAAGCATATGTGGCTACAGGATTGAGAAAGATGGGAATTTAAGTTGAAACAACAAAATTCCAGGAAGAATGGATGCAAGAATGCGAAAAGGAAATGATGCTGCTATGGGGATTCGAACCCCAGTCGCGGGCGTGAGAGGCCCGCATGATTGGCCGGACTACACTATAGCAGCAGGCGCTCTACATATTCGTAATAGCTGCACATAAATCTGTTGTTTTTTGGTCCTATCATCGAGAAATCTGCCCCGGTGTTACCGTTTCGGATGTTCGGGCCACAACCCCGAAAACCACACCGGGCAGGACAGCTCCGGCGGCAGAAGACCTGGCCGGCAACGATAAGTTAGTATTTCTCCCTGCACTATAGGATAAGAACAATGGCAGGCCTTGAGGACGAGATCCGGGATCTTGAAGAAGAGCTCCAGCGGACGCCTTACAACAAGGCCACGGCAAAACATATCGGACGGATCAAGGCGAAAATTGCCCGGATGAAGGACGAGGCCGTTGCCCGTGCCATGCGATCCGCTGGCGGTGGAGATGGGTACTCGGTCAGGAAATCGGGTGATGCAACGGTAGTACTGGTCGGGTTTCCCTCGACGGGGAAGAGTACCCTCTTGAATATTCTGACCGGTACGGATAGTGAAGTGGGAGAGTATGCCTTCACCACCCTGACTGTCGTTCCGGGTGCCCTGGAGCATAAGGGAGCAAAGATCCAGATCCTCGATATACCGGGGCTGGTAGCCGGGGCAGCGATGGGAAAGGGCCGGGGAAAGGAGGTCATCGGAGTCGTGAGGGGGGCTGACATGATCGTCATGCTGGTCGACGTCTTCAACTCATCGCATGTCGATGTGCTGATGAAAGAACTATACGATGCCGGGATCAGGATCAACAAGGCGAAACCTGATATCACCATAAAGAAGACTTCTCACGGAGGTATCAGGGTTAATTCTGTAGGGACACTCGATCTTGATGTTGATGAGATCCGGTCCATTTTTGCCGAAAACAAGATGATGAACGCCGATATCCTGATCCGTGGGAATGCGACCCAGGACGAGGTGATCGATGCAATGCTTGGCAACCGCGTCTACATTCCGGCCATTATCGTCGTCAACAAGGTCGACCTCATCGAAGAGAGCCAGAAAGATGAAATCGTTTCCGATCTCAAAGACCGGTTCTCTCTCGATCCGGTGATGATCTCTGCCCACACCGGATTCAATACCGGGAAGCTCAAGGACCGGATCTACGACACCCTGGGGTTCATGCGGGTATATCTCAAACCCCGTAGCGAGGCTGCCGATCTCGAAGAGCCGCTCATCGTCCGGAGAGGTAGCACCATCGAGGATATCTGCAGGAAACTCCACCGGGACTTTGTCGAGCGGTTCCGGTATGCCCGGATCTGGGGACATTCGGTAAAGCACCCGGGGCAGCGGGTAGGGCTCCCGCACCACGTGAAAGAAGGAGACCTTGTCACCATCATCATCGAGCATTAGGGACCGTCCCATACCAGTCCAGCAGGTACCTGTCAGAGGATGTGTCCTTTAAGCGGCCGTTGATGGGTGATGACAGAAAATCTTATCATGCTTTATGAGATTGTCCTTGTGCGCCGCATCTCTATCCCGGTATACCCTCAGCACACATCATGGAGTATATTGGATCCACATGAAGGGCCTCCATCAGATGTATCCGTTTTCAGATTGGGGCATTTTCAGGAGAGGATGTACGAGCTTTCATGGGCTCTTTTAACACATCCATGATAACCTGCCAGGGAGCATCTGTCTTTATCCCTCTCCCTGAATAATGAGTCCGACCTGCCCGGTATCCCGCATCTACGATGCCAGCGATAACCTCGCCAATGGGCCGGGGTGAGATCCTGGCCCGCTTTGCAAGAAGATGGTAGTCGTAAAACGATGATGTGGGCAGTTCTTCCTTGAGGATCGTGAGGAGCGTGCCAATTTGCCGGCCGGTATTGAGGGTCTGTTCCGGCAGCCGCTCGAGCATGGAATTGAGGATACCGGTATCCTGGATTGCACCAAGCCATAACGGACCGATGGGGATAGTCGTGCTCCCGCAGGAAGGGCAGGGCCCTGGCGCCGGTAGAATGCCATACTGTTCACGGCGATCCGGGCAGGATGCACACTGGTGAATGTAGCCGATACCAGCAATCGACGCATCCGCCTTCCCGGCTCCATCTTCCAGGCAGAAATGGGCCCGTACATAGTGTTCCCGGGAAAAACAGAACAACGGGCGGATACCCCTGTCGTACTTCACCGCTTCCCTGACCACGAATGCAAGCAGTATCCGGAGCCCGGTCTCGGCATGGTAGGCGGTATTGACAGGATGTGCGAAATACCTGCGGATCCCTGCTTTTTTATGGGCACCGCAGAGGGGGGCCGTATCGGTGGCAGTGATCATAAGGTATCGTAACGTCCCCCGGATGGCGGAATCGCAGAATGGTGCAGGAGAGCCGTAGGGATCGAGATCTACAGCATCGAACCTCCGGAGCGAGAGGAGGGCATGGATATTCCGACAGGTTACCTCCCCCTCGACGCCGGAGTGGGAGACATTTCTCTGGATGAGGCTGACTGCCCGGGGGTCACGGTCATTGATGGTGACCGGGATGTTGCATTCCGAAGCTATCCGGATGCCCCGGACTCCGCTTGCGCCCATCGCATCGAGGTAATCCCTGGGGCGGGTGACGGAGACAAAGAGCACAGTGGCGTCCCGGTTGAGTTCCATACTGGGGTTGTAAAAGACCGTTGCTGTCCGGGGGGGGAAAGCGTGGGTGAGATCCTGGAGCGGTATAAAAAAGCGTGTCCTGCCCTCTTCAACCTCAAATGTCTCCATAAATTCGTTCATTGATGGATTTGCGGAAGCCTTATACCTTCTCTTCCTCAATTGATACTGGCGGGGGCGTGTGGCCTAGTCAGGACAGGGCGGTAGCCTCCTAAGCTATAGGTCGGGGGTTCAAATCCCTCCACGCCCGTTCTCATTTTAAAAACATTGCCTGGATATTGTGTCGGATTGAAGAAGGCCCCGGTTTATAGCCCAGGGAGTGAAATCATCTGTACTGGAGGACGGTTCCAATGAAGATTCCCGGCATGGTACGGATCACGAGACCGTCGAACGCGGTTGCTGCCGGATGTGCGGCAATTATCGGGTATTTCATCGCATCGGGAACACTTGTTCCCGGGGTCCTGGTCATATGGGGAGTCGTGGTGCTGGTCACGGCCGGAGGAAATACCATCAACGATTATTTTGATGCCGGAATTGATCGCATCAACCGACCGGATCGTCCCATCCCTTCCGGTGAAGTCGGTGAACGGGAGGCAAGGAATTTTGCATTCATACTCTTTGCTGCCGGAATCACCATGTCCGCTTTCACAACGCTCCTGTGCATGGCAATCGCGCTTTTTAACGCATTCCTCCTAGTTTTCTATGCAACCAATCTGAAACGATCCTGCTTCATTGGAAACCTTGCAGTCTCCTACCTTTCGGCATCGATATTCGTATTTGGGGGGGCCTTTCTCGGGTGGGAAGGAGCGGTTCGGGTGGTTCCGATCGCCTTCATCGCCTTCTGTGCGATGGTATCCCGCGAACTGCTGAAGGATGCCGAAGACATTGAAGGGGACCTGTCCGAGGGCGCAGATACGGTACCGGTCCGTTACGGCATTAAGGCGACAGCTCTGGTCTCCCTTGTCTTTGCATTCGGTGCTGTAGCGGGAAGCATCTACCTGGTTTCCTGGTGGGGGTATTGGTATCTCGCAGTAATTCTTCCAGTCGATGCAATCATCATGGCTGGCGCAGTCCGTCCTCTCCGGTGCAAAGATTCGCAGTGCGTCAGGACGAGCAGGGCCACCAGCCTTCTGAAAACAGGAATGTTTGCATCCCTTGTCATCTTCTTTGTCGCCGCGTTTCTCGCTTGAACTTAAGGAGTAGAGGCGCACTCACCAGGAGGATGTTCGCGGGGAATACGGGATGGATCTACCCCCAGTGCGGCAATCTCAAACACGTCCTCCCAGTTCACCAGCGTCTCAACACAACCGTCTTTCAGGGTCACGATGCCCATCGAGATTAAGCCCATTTTATCCGACATCTCGAGTCCTTCCTTAACTTCTGAAAGGCACCCGACCCCGATGATGGCCCGGGGGCGGTATTTTTTAACCATGCGCTTGATGAAGGATGAGCCCGGAACCGAGAAGACCCGGTATCCCATCTGTTCAAATACCGGCAACCAGGCGCCGATCGTGCACAGGCCGCAGCGCTTGCACTTAAGCCCCTCGGGGGTCAGGTGTGCCGGGCATCGCGAAGAACGGAGGCACTGGGGGAGAAAAATGGCCCGTTCTGTAACCGGGATCGCCTCGAAAGCCTTTTTGTTCATGGTGTTGTGGAGATGGATGAAAAAAGAGTGAATCTGGTAGTCTTCAAGTCCGAAAAGCCGGAATATGGCCCGGGTTAGACCTTCGAGGAGTACCATGCCGGCTTTCAGGAAGGATGGAAAGTAGATCCTGCCCCTGCGGATTGAAAGGATGGCAAGGCTGACCATCACCAGGGACAGGAGGATGATTCCAAAAACGAGTACGATTGTTATCTCTCCGATTATGAAGATAATCTGGTGCAGGAGAGCGACATCGATATCCATTTCTCAAGAATCGTGGCACCGGGTTTTATATAACCCTGTGTATCCGTGTAATGTCATCCCAGTCAAGGGGAGGCCGCAGGATGCCTGATTCGGTTACGATTGCATTCACGAGATCAAGCGGCGTGGCGTCGAATGCGGGGTTCCGGACCGGGACACCTTCGGGAATCATGGCATGCCCCCCGCAGAAAGCAACCTCATTGCGGTCGCGTTCTTCAATGACGATCTCATTCGCGCTATGAACCGGATCAAAGGTGGAGAGCGGGGCCGCGACATAGAAAGGTATGGCATGGGCGCGGGCACAGACGGCGTGCATGTACGTGCCGACCTTGTTGAAGACCGCACCCCGGGTTATCCGGTCTGCACCGACCACAGCGCAATCGATCTCACCTTTCCGCATAAGGTATGCAGCAGCCGAATCAGGGATCACCGTCACCGCGATACCGTCCTGATTCAGTTCCCATGCGGTGAGCCGGGCTCCCTGGAACAGTGGGCGGGTCTCACAGGCGATCACCTGCACTTCCTTCCCGGATTCGACGGCAGAACGGATGATGCCCAGAGCAGTTCCCCATTCCCGGCAGGCAAGGGCACCGGCATTGCAATGGGTGAGCACTGTTGTTCCATCGGCAATCAGGGCTGAACCGTTATCCCCGATGGCGTGGCAGGACTCTGAATCCTCACGGGCGAGCCGGTGTGCTTCTTGCAGGGCCGCGTGCCTGATCTCTGAAATCGTGGACCACCGGCGGATAGATGACAGAACACGGTTCACGCCCCATGAGAGGTTTACTGCTGTAGGACGGGCGTTTGCAATGGCGTGTGCCGCAGCCTCTACCTTCCCGAGGAAGCGTGAAAGTTCTCTCTCCCTGATAACAGCCGCAGCAAGCGCCACCCCGTAAGCACCGGCAACACCGAGGGCGGGTGCTCCCCTGACTTCAAGGCGGCGGATTGCGGTGATGAGGCGATCGACCGTTCTGCACCGGATCACACGAAACGAGAGGGGAAGCCTGGTCTGGTCGATGAGGACGATTGTAGAGGTATCATCATCCCACCGGATCGTCTCGATCGGCTTCATGCCGGCTCATCCTGGACTGCATCAAGGAACGCCCGCATGGCTGCAGCCCGGGCATGGGCGACACAGTCCGGAATATCCCGTGGTGCTACTGCAGTCCCTGCAATGTAGATTCCGGGCTGGATTGTAGCAACAGTATTGACTTTTTCATCGATTGATTTAAAAAATCCAGTCTCTTCTACGGGGATCCCGCACTTCGCCGCGATTGACGATGCATTTTTCGCCGGCTCAAGCCCTACAGAGAGCACAACGAGCCCGGGATGGAGTTTTACCATCTCGCCCGTTTCCGTGTTCTCAACGTTGATCGTCATATCTCCTCCCTCTCCGATGACCTCTGCAGGCATGCCCCGGAGGAACTCAACTCCCATCGACTTTGCCCGCTCGAAGTACTCCTCATATCCTTTGCCATACGCCCGTACATCCATGTACAGGACAGTCACCCGTGTTTCCGGATATTTTTCCCGGAGGAGCATTGCATTCTTCATCGCATACATGCAGCAGACACCCGAGCAGTATGGGCGGGAGAGAGGGATATCCCTGGAGCCCACACATTGCACAAATACAACGTGATCGGGAGTCTTTCCGTCAGACAATCTCTGTATGGATCCACCAGTAGGGCCACTGGCATTCATCATCCGTTCGAATTCGAGACTGGTGATGACATCTGGATAGCGGAGGTATCCGAACTGCTCCTTCTTTACTGCATCAAAGACATCATACCCGCTGGCGATGATGATGCTTGCTGCCCTGATCTTCTCTTCCCGGGGGGAGTCCTCTCTCCGTATGGCCTCCCTTCCGCAGATGTCATAGCATAAACCGCATTCGATACAGTGTTCACTATCTTTTATTACCAGATCAGGGACAGCAAGGGGATGAGGTTTGTATATGGCCTTACGGACACCAATGCCGGCATCGAACTGGTTATACACTTCAACGGGGCAGATCTGGACGCAGTCGCCGCATCCGTTGCAGAGTACTTCATCAATAAACCGGGGATTTTTCCGGATCAGCACCCGGAAATCCCCCACATCACCCTCGATCCCTATCACCTCGGTGCAGGTGGAGATCCTGATATTTGGGTGACGCGAGACGTCGAGCATCTTTGGGGAAAGGATACACATCGAGCAATCATTTGTCGGAAACGTCTTGTCCAGCTGGGCCATGTGCCCCCCGATTGACGGTTCCCGCTCTATCAGGTGGACCAGGATGCCATGGTCTGCCAGATCGAGTGCCGCCTGGATGCCGGTCACTCCTCCCCCGATGACAACCACGTCACCCATGAAGGTAGCTCCTTGCAAGGTTCCAGTAATTGCGTGCATTTTCAAGGATATGGTTCCGCTGATCTGGTGAAACCTCCTTGACAACTCTCCCTGGGACGCCGATGGCTACTGAACCGGGCGGGATTCTTGCACCCTCGGTTATGACTACCCCCGCGCCGAGCAGTGAGTCCTCTCCAATGACGGCGCCGTTCAGGACAATTGCTCCCATGCCGACCAAAACCCGATCGGAGATTGTACATCCGTGCAATATTGCTCCATGACCCACTGACACATCGGTTCCGATGAGAACCGGGTATCCCGAACTGGTATGGAGTACCGCATTGTCCTGGATATTTGACCGATTTCCGATCACGATACGATCCTTGTCGGCCCTGACTACAGCGCCAAACCAGATACTCACCTCCTCTCCTAAGGTCACATCACCACGAACGGTTGCATTTTCCGCGATAAATGTCCCGGTGTTCCGCCCGCTATCAACAGCCATAATAATATAGGAAATTAATTATGAAGCACGATGAAGGTTATGGTCGGGGGTACCTTCGATCCCCTTCACGACGGACATAAACGCCTGATTTCCCGATCATTCGAGATTGCCGGTAGCGACGGGAAGGTTATCATAGGCCTGACTACCGATGCCTTTGCACAAAGGAAAATCCACCCAGTCCGAAATTACCTGCAGCGGATGAAAGACCTTGTTGAGTTCATCCGCCATCAGGGATTTTCAGCCGAATATGCCATCGAGCCGCTCATTGACCGGTTCGGGAGCGCCATAGATGAGGACTTTGACGCACTGGTGGTCAGCGAAGAGACGCTCCCGATTGCCCACGAGATCAATATGCTCCGGAAAGATAAGGGAAAACGCAAAGTGGACATCCACCAGATCAGCTGTGTCCTGGCCGATGATGGCAGGTGGATATCGAGTACCAGGATCTACCGGGGTGAAATTGATGATCATGGCCGGCTCCTGCACCATGGGAATTAAAAACCAATCCACTTACCGGCTACCCTATCCGGTTCAACCATGTTACTCCCTATTTGATATTATCCCCTTTTTACGCAAGTATCGGCCCGTTTATCATCGTAACCAGTCATGATGAACTATCCAGTTCATTCATTGAACTACGACCATCATGTAAATACTTATACAAAGAATCGTGACTGTTGCATTGATACTCACAGCATCCCTTTTTCCCACTGTGGCCATCCCCTATTCCTGATCCCTGCTACTCACAGAAGAATACCGATAGGATAGTTACCGTTATCACCAACACTCCATCCGGCGCTGCCACTGTTGGGCATCTGAAGGGAACGGGATTGGATACAATGATTCTGCCGGACTGTGAGAAAGCGGGATCGCAGGAAAACGGGTTTTATGATGCAGCCGGAGCCTTCTTTTTGTGGAAAGTCATTCCGGGCGGTTCATGATCTCCAATCCTCTCTTCAGATGAGGTGGCTGGTAATATCCTTTGTTATGATCCAGTCGCAATACAGGCAATGGAGCCCCTTTGGGAGCACTTCGAACTTGGAATAGATGGGCTCATTGGTGTTTGAGATGCAGCCGGGGTTCGGGCACCGGACCACTCCGATGAGAATACAGGGTATCTCGACCCCTTTCTTTTCACAGACTTCGAAGTTACGGATGATATTGATCGAAGCATTCGGCGCGATGAGCGCTATCCTGTTCACCTCCTCTTTGTGAAGTTCCCTGTTCTCGATCTTCACAATATCTTTCCGCCCCATCTTCCCGGATTCCACATTTGTAGCCACGGAAATGGACTCTGTGGTTGTGCCAGTGATCCCGATAATCTTGAGCACGTTCAGCGCTTCACCCCCAGTGATATGATCGATCACCGTACCGTTCTGAATAGGGTTTATGAGCAGACCCTTCCGTGCGTCCCGCTTCATCAGCCCATCACCTTCCGGAGCATTGCCATCCGGACAGGGATTCCGTTGCGCGACTGTTCGAAATACTGTGCATAAGGAAGCTGGTCGACCCGGGGGTCTATCTCATCGAGACGGGGGAGGGGATGGAGCACGATGAGGTTTTTCCTTACACTGCCTAAGAGTTCGGGGGTCACCCGATAACCCGAGGCTACCTTGAAGTACGATGCAGAATCGGGGAACCGTTCCCGCTGGATCCTGGTCACGTAGAGGACATCAAGTGTTTCGATTATTTCTGATATATCACGGTGCTCAACAATCCCGGTTCCTTTTTTACTGAGTTCGTCGGTAATGGATCCAGGGAGTTCCAGCCCTTTGGGAGAGATGGTATGGAGGGTGGCTCCATAGAGCGAGAGAGCATAGGCAAGTGAATGGGCAGTGCGTCCATACCGGAGGTCACCGAGGAGTCCGACGCTGATCCCATCAAGAGGCATTGACTGCCTTATGGTATACAGGTCGAGAAGAGTCTGGGACGGGTGCTGCCCGGCCCCGTCTCCGGCATTTATGACAGGAATGCTTGCGAATTCGCTTGCAAGCCTGGCGGACCCTTCCTTTGGATGCCTGAGCACAATGGCATCGGCATACCCGCTCACAACCCTGATCGTGTCGGCCAGCGTCTCTCCCTTTGCCATGGAACTGGCCTCTACGCTGTCAAGGCCGATGGAAGTTCCTCCCATGCGTGCCATCGCCGCTTCGAAAGACATACGGGTGCGGGTACTTGGTTCAAAGAAGAGGAGTGCAAGGATCTTCCCTTTAAGACTCTGGTCAATAGATGCGGACGACTGGATGCAGGAGGCCTCGTCGATCAGGTGATCGATTTCGGTCCGGCTCAGATCACGGATGGATATTATATGGTTCATGGGAATGCACCCGCCCCGGAAGAGAAGGAGTCCGGCCGTCCCGTTCCGGCACATCTACCAGCCGGATCTCCCTTTGTATAAACATAGGTGGTGTAACATTTTGAGGCTATTGGATTGGCTCGCCATGTTCAGGCTCAAAAGGCCGGACCCCGGATTGCCGTGATATGAGGAGATTATAAGCCTGGTGGTTCCGGTTATACCGGACCAGAACCTGGCGTAGTTCGACAACCGATGAATAAGGAACGGTGAGGAGGTACCGGTTTTTTGCGGTCAGGTGGTAGCGGGGGAGGACGGCATATACCGGTTTGTTCTGGGACCCGTCACAGAGGAGGAAGACATGGGTATCCGCATCACCGATGTCGCCGGACATGACCGTGCAAATAACGTTTACACGTTTCCCGCTGTGCCGCGGGAGTGAAGAGAACGGAAGGTAAGGGGCATCCTTGGGCACGGTACAGGGATGCCGTTTGCGGTTGTCGTGGACCAATACTGCGTAACTGTACTTGATATCGACATTCTGAAACCGGTATGTTTCCCGCTCCCCGGAAAGCCGCATCATCAGCCGTGTCGGTCGAAGTGGCGGTTGTGTAATGAAACTCCAGCACCTATCGGGATGGCACTGTCGTTGCCTGAGAAATGTACAGGGGCTGTGGATGTGGAGGTCCTCTGATAGTGCAGCAGCAACGTTGATCCTCAACCGTGTCGAGTTTCCCTTGTCGGCGGGCTCTGCGATGAGCAGTGAGCCACCCGGGGCAAGGAGTCGCGAGAATGCGATGATAACCGCCACTCTGTCTGCAGTATTCCCGGGAACCTCGTTGAGGACATTTTGCAGGACGATCAGGTCGAGCGATGAGGGGAGGGGGATGGAGGAAGCATCACGGAGGTCACCCTTGATTGGAGGGTAGATGGAAAGAGAGGAGATTCCTGATGCATAGCGCGGAACGATGAACCTGTAAGCATCCATGAAAGAATCCGCGCGTTCAACGGCGAATATCTCGGATGAGAACCCCGGTACCATTCTGGCAAACATGATTGCTGCAAGAGGGAGTACACCCGGACCGGTCCCGGCATCGAGGATTCGTGCGCGGGAGGGAAGGAGTCCGTCACGGGCAAGCATCAGGAGAAGGTGCAGGGACTGGGTGATGTATACCGGTGCGTGGTACGAGAGGTAAGCGAGCACAGCGTAACCCTTCCTGTACCCGATTTTCCGGGCCCGCTCTTCTTTCCAGTATTGTCCTTTCTGCTGCATGATTGCCGACCTGATCCTTTCAAGAACGACCGGGTCATCCCAGGATTTTCCGGTGACCTGTCCGACATACTGTTCGATAAGGCCCTGCAGTTCCCCGTCAAATTCCCCACGTGCCAGGTATGCATCCACCTTCCTGAGAGTTTTTTTTGGAAGGACCAGCGATCCTGCCCTGGGGATGTAGAAAATACGGAAATCCCCTCCCGTAATCTTCTCCCAGCCAAGGCCAAGCAGGGAGAGAGAGGGCAGGAGCATGACAAGCAGTTCCAGAAGTCCAGTACTGGAACGGATTCGGTCCGAAAAATCACTCAGGAGGAACTCCTCTTTTGAAGAGGAAAAATTCCTGAGCGCGTCCTGCAACCCTGCCGAGGTCATGAATTCCGGTTGGCTTCCAGCAGGCATTATTCTTTTCAGGCTCCTCCGGCGTTACATTTGTTATTCCCTTGCAAATGGAAAATAGGAATGATTATAACGGGATTTCGCGCACCGGTTTCTGGGAAGGCAGGATAATGGATAAGCGGGAATTGCTGACCGAGGACAAGGGATACGAGGTGCTGGCCAGATTTGGCATCCCGGTACCCGCCTACGAAGTGGTTATGACAGCGGAGGCGGCCGCCGGCGCGGCCGGGCGTATTGGATACCCTGTCGTGATGAAGGTTGTCTCACCTAATATTATACATAAGAGCGATGCGGGAGGTGTAATCACCTCCATTATTGATGAACAGGGAGCGAAGGAAGCCTTTGATCAGATCATGGAACAGGTCAAAACACGCCACCCTGAATGGGTAGTAAGTGGTGTTATCGTTGAATCTGAACTCCCTCCCGGACTTGAGCTGTTTATTGGCGGAAAGACCGATCCCGCCTTTGGCCGGGTTCTCTCGTTTGGTCTCGGAGGAACCGCGATCGAGATTTTCCGTGATTTTTCCCTTCGCGTGCTCCCGGCAGGAAGAAAAGAACTGGAATCGATGGTGAGCGAGATCAGAGGATATCCGCTCATCTCCGGATACAGGAATTACCCTCCGCTTGACGAAAAGGAATTGTTACGATGCCTTGAGGGGGCAGCCGCCCTCTTTGAGCAGGGTGAGAGTGTTGTGGAGTTTGACATCAACCCCCTTATACTCTACAAAAAGGGAGCTTGCGCTGTTGATGCCCGGATTTACCGGGAAGAGATCCCGGCCAGGACAACCGGACTGCGACATGAATTTAACTCCTCGTTGCTCTTCCCGGAATCTGTCGCCGTAATCGGCGCTTCTGCCGATCCCGGCAAGATCGGTTATGCCGTGTTCAGGAACCTTCTTACCTTTCCTGGAAGGCTCTACCCCGTGAACCCGTCCCACGATATGGTGCAGGGGAAGAGGGCCTATCCATCGGTACTGGCAATCCCTGAAAAGGTGGATATGGCGGTTATCGCAGTCCAGGCCAGGCTTGTTCCGGGCATCATGGAAGACCTTGGAGCGCTGGGGACAAAGATTGCCGTTATCATCTCTTCCGGGTTCCGCGAGACCGGGGAGGAGGGTCAGTTTCTTGAACAGGATATACTGGAGCGCGCACGCAAGTTCGGGATAAGGGTCATCGGTCCGAATTGCCTTGGGGTGATCCTCCCTTACCAGAAGCTCAATACGACCTTCGATCCGACAGATCCCAGGAAAGGGCATATCGCCTTCATATCGCAGAGCGGCGCAATAATTACAACGGTCACCGATTGGAGCGTTCCTAAGGAGATCGGCTTTTCCGCAATCGTCAGCCTCGGAAACCAGCTCGATCTGGATGTTGTAGATTTCCTGAGGTTTGTTGAAAAAGATAGTGAAACCCGGGCTGTAATCCTTTACAGCGAAGAGATCCGGGACGGTGCCGGATTTCTCACAGCCGTCCGTGATATCAGTCGCAAAAAACCGGTAATCGTACTGAAATCAGGTTCCTCTGCCATCGGCACAAGAGCGGCTGCATCGCATACCGGTTCCCTGGCCGGAGATTTTGAGGTGTACCAGGCAGCATTTATCCAGGCCGGAGCAATTCCCGTATATTCCCTCCGTGAAGCATTTGATGTCGCCGAGCTGATGGCATCCCAGGGGTATCCTGAAGGTCCCCGTGCCATTGTGATCACAACAGCTGGAGGCTTTGCCGTCCTGGCTTCAGACTATGCAGAACGCTTCGGTGTGGAACTCCCTCCCCTCTCACCCTCTCTCCTGAAAGATCTTGATTCGTTTCTCCCACCCTTCTGGAACCGGTCAAACCCCATGGATATCATCGGTGACGGTGATGTGGAACGGTTTGCCCGGGTCCTTGATACCCTAATCCTGCACAAGGAAGAATTTGACATTGCTATCATTGTCGCAGTGCCTTCCGCTGTGCTCGATCCGACTCTCCTTGCCCGCGAGATCGCCCATTTCTCGGAAAACACAAGGAAGATGACGATTGGCTGCCTGCTTGGAGGTGATACCATGAAGGGTGGCATGCGGGTTCTCCGGCACCGCCAGATTCCGAATTACGGGGATATTGAGAGTGCGATCCGGGCTGCAGGGCGCAGCATCAGGATCTCCTGCCGGGAGAGGGTCTGGAACCGGGATGAGACGTTTTCCCCCTAACTGGAGGTCTCAATTGACAACTCCTGGTTTCCGAAGGCAAACCAGCGTTATTGTGGCATTATCAACCCTGCCCATCAGCAAAAGGTTCTGACAGAATCCGTCAATACAGGAATCAACGTGAGATAATTGTCATGGAAAAGAGATGTACAAAGCGGTTACCATTCATCACCTGCCAGAATACAGGTGGAAAGGGAGTATCCGCATCACCGTTTCACCTAGGACAGAACCGGTTCCGAATCGGGAAAGGTATGCACAACAGCACGGGAGAAGGTGAGTACCCGGTTCGCTGGTGTGACACTTCCTGACCCAGTACTTATGCATGGCATTTAATCGTCGAATATCTCGTACCGCGTTTCATCAATTTTCCCGGATATACACTGATCAATGGCGGCAATAAGATCCTCTGCCCGCTGGAAACGCTTATCTTTCTCCTTTTCAAGGCACCGCTTCACTATTGTATCCAGGCAGCGGCCGGACGGACCGTTCTCTGAAAGGAGCGGAACATCATCGCTGATGATTTGCCTTGTTACCTGCGATATATCATCGCCGATGAATGGAAGCCTGCCGGTCAGTAATTCATAGAAAACGACCCCAAGCTGGTAAATATCAGTCCGTTGATCGGTGTCGCCAAATTTATCCGGTGAAATCTGTTCGGGTGCTGCGTAGGAGAGGGAGAACCCGGTAATTGTATGGGGGAGACAGGCTCCCATCACCTTGCTCATCCCCCAATCGGTGATCTTCGGAACGCCGGAATCAGTAATGAGAATATTCTGCGGCTTTATGTCCCGGTGAATGATTCCCTGTGAATGGGCATAGGCAAGCCCTTCTGCAATTCCACGAACGATCCGGGCGGCATCTTTGGGGGGAAGCGGTTTTTCGAGATCGGCAAGCGATCGCCCGATATATTCCATCTCAACATAGGGGACTGGCAGGATATTTACCTCGTAGATATTCACGATATTTTCGTGGTTGAGATCCTCCCAGGCTTTGATCTCTTTCATGAAACACTTGCCTGCGGTCTCATTGAACTGGACTGGGATCTTCAGTGCAACATCCCCGCCCGTCCGGGCGCTCTCGGCGCGGAATACTCTGGCAATCCCCCCTGTTCCGATGAGTTCAGGGCTGAGATATTTGTCGAGAATCTCGGTTGGAAAAGATGAGGGTATTGTCGGACTTGTCCTGGAGGGGATGAAGGTTGCATGGGGACTCGTATCACTCAATTGTCCTGCAGGAGATGCATTGTCATCTCCGCCTGGGAGCGTTAATGAGACATATTCCCAGCGGGCACCTAATCCACCGATAATTGCAGTCCCAAAACCGATCAGGACCGGAATTCTGAAATCCGGGGTTGAACCGATCAGGGCAAGAACCGCCGTAAACGCAGCGATCAGTGATACCAGGATATGCCCGGCAAGGGTCCACTTCAGCGGATGGGAGAGCAGTACACCGGCAAAAAGTGCGAGCCCGGAGATCAGGAGATAACCGCACACCGGGATCAGGATGCTGATGAAGGGAGGGATCTCCTGGACTGATGTGAGTACCCGGGAGAACAGGACGAATGCTCCAACCAGCCCTCCAATGATCATCAGGTACACCAGAAGCAGAATAACCCGTCGGGAGCGATCGACAGGTTTTGATGCCTGGCGAAAGAAGAGGTCGATCAACACCAGTCCTGCACAAAGCCCCCCCATCAGCATCAGGGCAGGGACACCAATCGTCCCGCGAATCCATGGAAGGAAAACCGGACCTGTAACATTCCCATTCCCGGTATGAGGGATGGTTGCCGTAGTCGCCTCTGTTTCGGGCGTTGTTATCGTAATGGTGAGAGGTGGGAACAACGCTGTTGCCTCGGAGGTGACAGGCTGCGTTGTGGTGGTTGGAGGAATCGAGGTCGTTGGTACGGAGGTAAACAGTGTAGTAGTTGTTGTAACCGTTGCTGTGGTGGCGGTGGTGGCAGGACTGGTCGCCAGCGATGTGGTTGCGGTAGCTGTTGGGCTGGTGGTGACGGTTGTGGTCGGTTTAGTTGTTGCGGTAGTTGTCGGTTTAGTTGTTGCGGTAGTTGTCGGTTTAGTTGTTGCGGTAGTGGTCGGTTTGGTTGTTGCGGTAGTGGTCGGTTTGGTTGTTGCGGTAGTTGTCGGTTTGGTTGTTGCGGTAGTTGTCGGGCTGGTGGTCGGGCTTGTAGTCGGTGAGGTTGTTGGGGAGGTGGTTGGACTGGTAGTTGCTGTGGTAGTCGGGGAAGTGGTTGCAGTAGTTGTTGGGGAGGTGGTTGGACTGGTAGTTACTGTGGTAGTCGGGGAAGTGGTTGCAGTAGTTGTTGGGGAGGTGGTTGGACTGGTAGTTACTGTGGTAGTCGGGGAAGTGGTTGCAGTAGTTGTCGCGGTAGTTGTCGGGCTGGGGGTCGGCGAGGTTGTCGGAAGGGTGGTAGGAGACGCAGATGGGACAGGAGAAAGGCTGACAAGAGCAATGACTGTTATCTGGCCATCGTTTACCTGTATATCCTGGCTCCAGGCCTCAAATCCCTCCAGCCGGAGTTCGACCGATCGTATCCCCACAGGGACGTTCTCGATGAGAAGGGGCCCCTGCGCCCGGGTCTTTCCCGCATAAGTTCCATCGATATAAAACGATGCTCCGGGAGGTCGGGATTCCACCGATATCGATCCGGTGGTCCTGGCGAATGTAGCGGAGATAGTATGGTCGGCAGCAACCGAATAAAATGTATACACCGGTATTGGACCAACAAGGTTCCCGTCGACATATACCATCCCGATCTTGTAACCTTCGTCTGGGGTGATGGCAAACATCTGGGTTCCTCCCTCTCTCACCCAAAATTCTCCCGGGGGAATGATGGAGCCCCCCGGCCCTGATGTTGCGGCGATGATGTAGTAATCCTTTGCTGCAGAAGGGCCGGTCGCCATCCCCACGAAGAGGATAAGTCCGATCAGGAGACAAATCAGGCGGTTATTCATGTCAGGAATTGGCGGTGGTGATGATCAGGGAAGGATGACCAGGAGGCGAGCACCGTGGGCCCCTTTTCCGAGTTCAAGGAGATCGCCATCGTTGAGCACCGCGGGTTGTTTCTTCTGCAACTCGGTGCCGTTGAGGTAAGACCCGCCACTGCTCCCCCTGTCCTCAAAATAAAAATTCTGGCCTTCCTTCCTGAAGATGCCATGAGGCTTCGAGACGCGGCTGACAGATGAATACTCCCGGGAAAGGATGACGTCAGTTGAAAGATCGGCCGATTCAGGCTTGGTCGGATCGACCCGTCCGACACGGGTGTCTTCCTTCTCAAGGACAAACAATTTTCCGTCATCGATGCCCCCAAGGAGAATCACCATTGGCTTCTTTCCGGTAATCTCCCCCTCCACAGCTTCACGGACCTCGTCGAGCCTCTTCTTCAGATCAGCATCATCGATATTGATGCGCATGTTTGAGAAGATGCCGAGATTCCTGACCACTGCTTCCATAGCCCCGGCAACGAGGGAATATTTCCAGACCGGATGTACCCCTTTGGAGGTCTGTTGCCCAAGGCCCACGTCTTTCCTGATCAGGCCCATGCCAATCAGTTTGTCGAGGTGCTTTTTGGTATTTTCGTAGCTCGTATTGATCTCTGCTGCAATCATCCTGACGTCTTTTGGCCGCTTTTCAAGGGTTTTCAGGATCTTGAGGCGCTGGCTGTTGGAGAGCACCTCGAGGTATTCCGAAAGTTCTTTGAAATAATCAGGTTCCTGATCGAGCACAACTGTATGTCCTGCTTCCAGACGCTCCGGCATCCTTGTCGCCTCCTGTATAAAAATCGACCTGATGTAACAAAAACATTCTCTGGCAGGCTGCGTTCTATGATCGAACCAGGCGGTTCAACAAATGATTGCAATATCATTTAACCGGGTGCCGGAGCATCGCCCGCAATCAGGTTCATTATCGCTCCTTGCATCAGGTACCATGATCCGGGTGTTGCAGACAAGCGATGAAAAACGAATCATTGAGAACGCGAAGGTGGTCCAGAGGAGGATGAGGGACCGTTGCGGATGCGGGCGCGGTGAGACTATGCTGGAAATCCGGTATATTGGTGGTATGGATGCATTCTACACTCCCGGAGAAATTGGCATAGGCGTGGTTGCAGTGTTTACCTTCCCTGAGCTGGAGGTGGTAGAGCATTCGGTCGCCATCCGATACGCCCGGTTTCCCTATATACCAGGGCTGTTCGCATTCCGGGAGGTTCCACTTTGCCTGGCCGCCTGCGAAAAACTATCCACATGGCCAGACCTCCTCCTGGTAAACGGCCACGGTTACGCCCACCCGGAACGGTTCGGGATAGCCTGCCATGCAGGTGCCCTCCTGGCAGTCCCCACCATAGGGGTCGCCTCCCGGCCGTTGTCAGGGCACAGCGGACATCTGGATTCCAAACAGGGGTCCATTGCCCCTCTTCTGGATGGAGAGGAACAGATCGGCATGGCGGTCCGGACCCGGGAAAGCTCGCGGCCGGTTTATGTATCTGCCGGATACCGCACAACCCTCCCATTTGCGGTGAAAGTTACTCTTGGCACTGCCAGGGATCACAGAATGCCGCACCCGATCCACTCGGCAGATATCCTCGCCAGGAAGATCGGTCGTAACTTTGTATCCCAGGGTTGAATCCGATGCAGAACAATTATTTTTGAGCATAGGGTATTTATACCCCGACATACAATTCAGGCATACCCCTGGGTGAGGAGTGGCGAACCATGGCTGAGGTCTCAAAAACGGAAATCGGACGGCGTTTTTACAAGCTACATAAAGAAAAGAATGTAGAAAAAGCAATCGAGAAGATCAGGCAGAATATGGGCTCTGAATGGTCGCTCTACACCCATGGAGATATCGAGGCTTTGAAATACATCCTCGGGGAGTGCTGGGTCTTCATCGATCGCGATGCCTGGGACAGGATATCGTTCACCCGGTTGACAGGACTTGACCTGCGTGAACTTATTTCGATCGGCAGAAATGCTTCCGATAATACCTTAAGTGGACAAAAAGCAGTTCAAATGAGTGAGGCAATCCTAATCCCAAAGAAATAAGGTTCAAATATTCCTTTTCAATTCCGCTATGCAGTGGTGATAAGCATATTTTTTTATAATCTTTCCGCCAACTTTTTGTGATAAACATTCTACAAACACCGTGCTAATAGTGATTCAGGGAGGTCTTGAACAATGCAATCATATAAGAGAACGAAGCAACTCCTCGTGACGATGGGAGCGGGCAGGTCTAACGGCAGCAACCAGCTGATTTCAATATACGACAGGATTTGTAAGAAAAAAGATCAGGGTTAATTGCTCGATCTCTATCGGAACTATCGGAAAGCCTAGTATCCCTGACATCAGGGACACATGTGTAAAAGGAATCCGGGCGGCTTTCAGGGAGCGATCGTAATCGTACCTGTTTTCAAGCATTTTCTTACTCATATAATGTATCCCGCGAAACCATTTCGGGGAACTCCGAAGACTGCATCTTCCCGGGCACTCCAGGTGGCGGCCCAGATACCTGCGAACCAAGAATCTCCGGCAAAGAATCCTTCGTCGAAAGATATAAATCCTTCCGGCTACTGTAGTGAGATTGGCATGCCTGAAATAACAGAAGACGAACGGGGAAGGAGAGTATTCCAGATCCATAAAGGAATGGCTGTTGAGACGGCGCTGGAAAAGATCAGACAGGGTATCGGGCAGGACTGGAAACTTTATTCTGAATCGGATATCGCTATTCTCAAGTACATGCTGGGGGAGAGCTGGGTCTCCATGGATCGCCACAGCTGGAAGCAATGTACCTTCTCAAGGCTTTCACGAAAGGAACTCGATCAAATTATTAAGGTTGGAAAAGAGTCAAAGAGCCGGAAGAGGCGGGAGGAGGATGCAACAGCGGAGACAATTGGGATACTCAGGGGGATTTCGTGAACTTTACATGATCTCTGCTGCTTTTTTCTTCCGTTCAATGATCTTTTTCACCTTTTTCAACCGGTAGAGATCTTCGCGGTCCCGCTCATCGATCGTAATCTCAATATATTTTGCCTGTCGCTTCAATTCAGGAATGAGCACCTGTTCAAGAGCATTTACCCGCCGCCTGGTCATCTGGATCTCATTTCCGAGTCTCCGTAGCGATGTTTCAGTCTCTGCAAGGGTTATGATAAGATCCAGCTCTGCTTCATACTTTTCTGCTGCCTCATCGATCCGCCCGCTCACCCCCAGAATGCTGTACCCCCGTTCGAGAAGGCTTTTTACGAAACGTTTCTTTTCGATGATCGGAACAGGCACTCCCATGACATTCTTTCCTTTGATATCAAGGGTAATGCCCCTCCTTGTAGCAAATGAGGCCGATTTCAGGGTGACAGGGTCGTCGATTGCCAGAGCGATGAGCAGGGCATGCTGCGCGGCATCAGAAATCCTTTCAAGCTCTCCACGTGATTGTGAGACAGACTCCATGACATTGAAAAATTCCTGGATGAGCGCATCCATCTTTTCCCGGAGAAGATCGCGCCCCTGCTCTGCAAGCCTGATCTGGGCGTTCTTTTTGATAAGCTCCATCCGGGTGGGATTTATTTGTTCCATTACGATCCCTTTCGAGGGGCAGGATGATATTTCTGGATGAATTCACGTTTAATTCGTTTCAATTCCTCTTCGGGAAGCATGGTGAAGAGCTGCCACCCGATTTCAAGTGTTCTTTCAATGCTTCGGTTCTCATCGCCCTGGGTAATGAACTGGCGCTCGAATTCATCAGCGAATTTCAGATATTTTTTGTCAAGTTCGGTAAGCGCTTCTTCTCCAACTATTGCCACGAGCCTTCTGAGGTCTCTGCCATATGCATAAGATGCATAGAGCTGGTCAGCGACATTCCGGTGGTCTTCCCTGGTTTTTCCAGGACCGATTCCCAGGTTCATCAGGCGTGAAAGGCATGGGAGAGTGTCGACCGGAGGATCCGCTCCCCGACGAAACAGGTCGCGGGAGAGGACGATCTGTCCTTCGGTGATATATCCTGTAAGATCAGGGACGGGGTGGGTGATATCATCATCCGGCATGGTGAGGATTGGGATCTGGGTGATAGAGCCTTTTTTGCCTTTCACCCTGCCAGCGCGCTCATAGAGTGATGCGAGGTCAGTGTACATGTAGCCCGGATATCCCCGCCTGCCGGGAACTTCTTCCCTGGCAGTGGAGATCTCGCGTAATGCTTCACAATAATTGATCATATCGGTCAAAATGACCAGTACGTGAAGATCGTGTTCGTAGGCGAGAAATTCGGCGGCGGTAAGCGCACAACGGGGTGTTGCTATCCTCTCGATTGTTGGATCATCGGCAAGGTTCATGAAGAATACTACCCGTTCCAGTGCCCCGGTCTTCTCAAAATCTCTCATAAAGAAAGAGGCTTCCTTGTAAGTAATTCCCATGGCGACGAAAATTACAGCGAATTTTTCCTCTTCACCAAGGACCCTGGCCTGTCTTGCGATCTGGGCGGCAAGTTTATTTGCAGGAAGGCCGGCGCCGGAGAAAATCGGCAGTTTTTGTCCCCGGACCAGTGTATTCAGGCCATCAATTGTTGACATGCCGGTCTGGATGAAATCGGCGGGTTTGTCGCGGGCTGATGGATTGATGGGCATGCCATTGATGTCAAGGTTTGCTTCTTCAATGATTTCGGGTCCACCGTCACGGGGTTTTCCAACCCCATTGAAAATCCGGCCCAGCATCTCGACTGAGACCTTGACTTTTGGTGGCTCTCCGGTGAACCGGACCCGGGTATCCTTGTTATCGATACCACTGGTCCCTTCGTAAACCTGGGTCACCGCTATGTCCTTAGAGATATCAAGTACCTGGCCGGTGCGCTCCTCCCCCGTGGGAAGGATGATTCGCACAATTTCACCATATGAGACGCCTTTCACATTCTGGATGAATATCAGGGGACCCGAAACGTAGCTGATGGCTCTGGCCTCTTTGGTAAAGAGTGGGGCCCGGTTCATCGTTCCGCCTCCAGTGCACTGATAGCCTGATCAAACTGGATGGTCAGTTCTTTTATTTTTCCGATATCGGTAAGTTCCTTCATTCGCCCAATATCTGTCTTAACTGGGAGTTTCAGGATTTTTGTGAGTGGAACACCTTTCCCCATGGCCTGGTTCACACGGTCGTAGAACGAGAGTATAACCCGGAGCATCCAGTATTGTTTTTCGAGTGAACAGAATGAATCGACATCATGGTATGCACTCTGTTGGAGAAAATCTTCCCGGATCATGCGGGTGATCTCAAGAATCGCTTTCTCACTTTCAGGTAATGCATCAGGACCAACGAGCTGCACAATCTCCTGAAGCTCAACTTCTTTCTGAAGGAGATACATGGCCTGTGCCCGGAGATCCTTCCAGTCCGAAAAGCCACTTGTCGCAAACCAGTCTTTGATCTGGTCCAGGTAAAGTGAATAACTTTTAATCCAGTTCACCGAGGGGAAGTGGCGTCGGTATGCAAGACTCGTATCAAGTGCCCAGAATGTACCTGCGATGCGCAGGGTGTTCTGGGTTATTGGTTCTGAAAAGTCTCCTCCAGGAGGTGAAACAGCGCCGACCACGGTAACGGACCCTTTTCGTTCATCAGAACCAAGACAGACCACACGCCCCGCCCTTTCATAGAATGCGGCGAGTCGTGTTGCAAGGTATGCAGGATAGCCTTCTTCGCCGGGCATTTCTTCGAGTCTGCCAGAAACCTCGCGTAGCGCTTCACCCCACCGTGAAGTCGAGTCAGCCATGAGAGCTACATCGTATCCCATGTCGCGGTAATATTCAGCGAGGGTAATCCCGGTGTAGATAGAGGCTTCCCGCGCAGCGACAGGCATATTGGAAGTATTGGCGATCAGAATGGTCCGCTGGATCAGGGGACGCTTAGTTTTAGGATCGAGCAGCTCGGGGAATTCGGTGAGCACATCAGTCATTTCGTTTCCCCGCTCACCGCAACCGATATAAACAACAATCTGGGTATCGGACCACTTGGCAAGAGTCTGCTCTGCAACAGTTTTACCCGTTCCAAATCCTCCGGGAATCATTGCAGTTCCCCCTTTCGTCACCGGAAAGAGCGTGTCAAAGACTCTCTGACCCGTGACAAGCAATGTGTCGGGATCCATTTTACTCCGGTAAGGTCTTCCTTTCCGTACCGGCCAGGACTGCAGCATGGTTATCCGGGTACCATTATCAAGTGTACAGACCGGTTCGTCGATAGTAAACTCACCGTCGTAAATATCCCTGATAGTTCCGGAAATAAAGGGCGGTATCATTATGCGGTGTTCAAGGTGATATTCTGTAACAACTCCGATTGCATCACCCCCGACTACGTGTTCGCCCTTTTTCACACGTGGCTTGAACTCCCATTTCTTCTCATGCGAGAGTCCGGGTAGTGTTACTCCCCGTGAAATAAAGCTGCCACTCTTCTCCGCAAGGAGGGGGAGCGGTCGCTGGATACCATCATAGATGGAGGAGAGAAGGCCGGGCCCAAGCTCGACTGAAAGTGGCAGGCCGGTATTTGATACTTTTTCACCGACCTGAAGGCCTGTTGTGTCTTCGTAGACCTGGATGACGGCCTGATCACCATCGAGCCGGATTATCTCACCGTTCAGTTGTTGCTCCCCAACCTTTACCACATCATACATCCGTGACCCCCTCATGCCTTCAGAAAGGACAACAGGGCCCGAAATCCTTGAAATAGCACCGACAATCATACAGTTACTTCCTCAGCACGATGTTATACCCGATAGCTCTTCTCAACAGCCCCTCGATGTAGCTTGTCCGGTCCAGCCTCTTTGCACGGGAGGGAATCGGGATGATGATAGGCCTATACGATCTCTCAATTTGTTCCATCATCCTTTCATCAAGCGACGTCATGTAATCCTCGTTGATTGCTATGATGCCGGTATCGTCTTTTAAGAGGAGAGAGGGGAGCAATGAACGAACCTCTTCAGAATCCTGGATCTCCATCACATCAACACCAGCCAGCCGATATCCGGGAGCGGTATCAGGGTCCGTTACCACGATGAATTTATACACTGATGAGCGCCTCCCTTAGCTCTTTTTCCGGCACTTCCATGAATATGGAGCGGGCGATGACCCTGATATTCGTTACTTCGCTATATTTTGCCCAGATATACGCAATCGGTATTGCGATTGAAAGAGGGTCACCCATAAACTGGCTTATCGCCTTTTTTATAAGGTATTGTTCCAGTTCCTTTTCAAAAGCCGAAATCTTTTCTGCCGCAATATATTCTTTAGGGATCTTTGTGATGAATTCATATGGGCTCTTCTCAAGTTGTTTAAGTGCTCCCTCGATAGTTCCAGTCTTCATCATCGAGATAAGTTTGCCGGCATGAAAATCAGGGCTTCCATTTATGAAATACCGTTTTGCTTCCTCAACATCGATACGATCCCGGATCGCACGGAGCACTGTTTTTATGTTGTTGATATCGATTTCGGTGATGATCATCTTCATCAGAATACGGGCGTCTTCCGATTCTGCGGCCTTTACACCTGAAATTGCGTCCTCATAGTAAAATGTGTCAAGGGCGTATTCCAATACAACCATATCTCCTGTATCTGTGAATTCTTTGAAATTGAGGGCCAGGGGGCGGGCATAGACAATACCCCAGGTAGCGAGAAGGTCAATTACTGCTTTAATGTCCGGCTGCTTCACCAGCTCGGTCAGCGCTGCTTCATCGAGTTCTCCTGCCGGGATCAGACACTCGAGGATTTCTGATGGGTTTTCCTGGATATTTTTCCCTCTGAGGATGGTCTTGATATTCTGGATATCCCATCGCTGGAGGATGATGGAAATAAGTTGCTCTGATTCACCTCCTTTGATGAGATTCAGGATCGTTCTGAATTTTTTTACGAGGTCATTACGTATTGCGACTTCAATGCGATTAATTCCAGAGAACAGCACCCCTGCCCTGTCCAACTCCTCACGGTACGTTGTTTTTTCAAGCTCTGTTATGATGGAATCGATGTCAGGTTTGTTGATCAGTTGTTCCAGGAGCGTTCGGTCAAGCAGACGGCTCTTCATGGCCTTTATCCGGGCATTGACGTACGCATACTCCATATCACTCACCGAATAAGATTGAGAAAATATCAGGCCTGTAAATCTCCTTTGCTTTTTTCAGCCGGGATTCAAGCGTGTTGAAAACGACAAAGCGTTCATCATGGCTGTATACGTTCAATCCCCCGGCAGTGGTGAGATCGGCCACAACTTCAGCGGAAATGTTCAGTTCACTCAGGATATTTTTCAGAATCTGTTCATCCCTTTTATCCAGATGAATTACGACACCATCGATTCCAAGGTCGCGCAGGGCTTCATCGAGCAGGACTTTCAGAATACCCCTGTATTCCGGATGTTGCCGGATGGATCCCAGGTTCGCAGCGGCATCTTCAAAAACTCTCTCGAAGACCTCATTTTTCGCTTTGATGACCTCCATGCGACTTTTTTCCCGGGCCGCGGAAAGCAGTTTGTTCCTTTCTATTGCAACCGATAACGTTGCATCTTCCATGAACTGGTTTTTAATCGGTAGGTCCTTTGACTGCGCATCCCTGATAATTTCATCTGCCTCGGCCCTTGAGCGTTCCTGTATTTCGGAAATACGTTCCTGCCCGCTCACCTCTACTGCCTTGATCAGATCCTCAATTGCCATGGTTCACCCATTCCTTTTGACAATCCGATGGGATTTCTTTGTCTGACCGTTCCCGGGTTCATACCAGCATGATCATGATCATCGATGCGACCACAAAACCCAGGATGACGAGGGTCTCGGGAATTGCCACCAGGATGATCATCAGCCCGAACATTTCCGGTTTTTCTGCAATCGTTCCCGCTCCCGCTGCGCCAATCTTTGACTGCGCAATTCCGGTAGCGAGCGCTCCAAGCCCGAATGCGATGCCTGCCCCGATGGGGATTCCGAAATCAACCATTCACATCAGTCTCCTTCCAAAACGCCGCCCTATGCACAGACGGCACATCGTTTTCATGGTACAATACCAGTTTATGCATCTCATATCTCATCACGGCACAAAGTGACGAAATAATCAATTCTTTCAGATACTTTCATTTACATGGACACATCCTCTTTCCTGAATATTGAAATGATGGCGGGGCCATATCCGTCCGGACGATTCATGTCGGTTTTTCCCCATTTTCCTTTTTGAAAGGTTTATACATCTTTCCGCCTCCCTCGTAAAATTTCGAATCGAACTCAACCAGGTGCAGACGGAGGGAGTGGAGGAAGGGACTGAACATGGCAAGGACAAGGTTGAGGGTGTGGAGAAGAACTGCAATGATGACTCCAACGAGAGCCACCTCCATCATGCCACCCAGTTTGTTTGCAACAGCGGCCAGGATGACCGATGCCATGCCGATTGCCATAATACGGGAATATGAGAGTATGTTCGATACCGTGCCCATGATCTCAAACATGCCAAATGCGCCACCGCCGATAAATATGAGGGGTATTGCCACGATGACGAGGATTGCCCCTGTTGTAACAAGGGCAGCTGGGAGTGCAAGGACCATTCCGGCAATCACCAGGATAAGACCGATGATTACGATAATCATACCCGTTTTTTCACAGATATGTTTCTTGGCCTTGTCGACATGTCTTTTGCAGCTCATCTCGGTATATGAGTTCACGATTCCCAGGACAAGCCCAAGAATTACATGGAAGACACCGATGGCTACGGAGAGGATGAGGAAGGGGACCATCGCATCTATCCGGTTCCAGGAAACACCGAAGAGTGTTTGTGGTTCAATCCATCCCATGTGTTCACCCATGTCACCCAGAATTTCTCCATACAACCAACCGAAGAAGATAGTCCAGATTGCACCAATGATGAGAATGTTCATAAGATGCTGGAGCCAGTCACGATCGGCAAATTTCCACTTCATGATGAGGGCAAAAACCAATATGATCAGACCATACCCCATGTCCCCAACCATGATCCCAAAAAACAGCGGAAGAAAAATTGCCATTACCGGGCTTGGATCAAATTCAGTGGATTTCGCCGGGCTGACCACTCGCATCAGAAATTCGAATGGTTTGACAAAACGCGGATTATCATAAAATGTCGGGGCCTCCGCCATTTCATCGGGTGTGAGAATCAGTTCGTTGACAATAACCCGCCCTGCGAAGGTATCGATAAGGGCATCCCTGGTCTCCCTGAGTGATTTTTTTGGAATCCATCCTGCAAGCACAAATGTGTACTCTGTCTGGCCGATTTTTGAGAAGATACTCAGCTCATCAGTCCGCTCTCCAAGGATCCGGTGCAATGCAGTGAGTTCTATATACCATTTCGAAGAAATTTTTCCCAGTTCAGCGTTCAACTTAGAAATCTCCCCTGTCGATTGGTCTTTTTTCTTCTCAATCAGGGCGAAGATCTCATTGAATGGTTTTCCCAGGTATTCAGGAGGTAACCGGACCTCATTCACATTCTGGCTGAAAAAGTAGGAATGTACCTGATCCGAATACCGTTTATTAAAAATGGTTACCGCTGCAATGGTATTTTCATCCAATTCAGCAGAAAGCAGTTCAAACTGCCGCTTTGTAATCTCTGTAAGGGTATTCCGGATAATGTCGATGATATCTTTGAATTCTTTCTGGATGAGGAGAACCGTGACTTCAAATCCTTCCAGCTTGGGCATACTGGTCTCAAGCGGCCGGATTTTTTCAATTATCTTTTCGTACCGCCCAAGATTGATCAAAGCCAGCTCAAGTTCGCTCTTCTCTTTTGCGAGGGCTTTCGTGGCTGTTTCCAGTTCATTGATGACGGAATTTGCCTTGACGAGGAGATCCTCATGGCTTATCGCCTGAAGGTTGGAATAAGAATACGCCACAGCTTTTTCATCGTATACGCTCTTTGGCAGCGTGAGAAGGATGCCCCCGATTTTCGAATGTGCAATCGCGATATCCCCGACCTGTTCTGCGGTCATCCTTTTCAGGCTGATTTCACCGGGTGCCGTTGGTACAGAGGCATCCTCGATATGCACGGTGCCCCTGGCATAGAGTAAATCAAGTACGTTATGAAGGTCTTTTTTGGGACCTAAAACCTGGATTTTCACCATTTTCTGGAGCATGGCTCTATCCTGACAGGACTATGGCAATGGTTTTCTCAACAGCCTTCGGCAGGTTCTTCTCCCCTTTCCTGCGAACCGATTCAACCTCTTCCCTGGTATGAACCCCGATATGATCTGCTTCTTCCCTGACTCGTTCTATTTCCCGTTTGAGAAATTCATCCGCTGCTTTCTTTCCTTCCGTTTCCGATGAGGTAATTATTGCGAGGGATTCTTTCCTCGCGTTCTCGATCATGCGATTCGCCTCGACCCGGACATCGTCAATCTTTATGCTGACTTCAAGCTCTTTCTCCCGGATCTTTGCCAACAGCGATTTTTCAACGACCATGTCGCGAACCCCTCTCCTTACTGCAGAGCCGGAATGATTTGGGGGTTACCAAATCCGCCTCCACCACAATATCCATCACCCGTTACAGACCATGTCGACTTTTGAGGAGTGCCGAGACTCCGAACTGCGGGGTTTGTGAAACATAACTCCTGCCCTGTGTCCGAGCAGATTCTATGCGCTCTTCACAACGGCGTAATGCAGCCAGTTTTAATTTTTCTATCATTTCCAGGTTGGAAAGAGACATGGTATTCCCGGCAACCCAAATCAGACTGGATCGGTGACAACTTATTTTGCAATTATAAATATGTTTCGCCCGAACTCTCCTTTTATCGATGGATACTTTACCTTTGATAAATATCAATGCCACATCCGACACCGCACCACC
Organism: Methanomicrobiales archaeon; assembly: GCA_022841205.1. Lineage (GTDB taxonomy): Archaea > Halobacteriota > Methanomicrobia > Methanomicrobiales > Methanospirillaceae > UBA9949. The sequence continues at coordinate 135,669 of JALHCK010000002.1, forward strand.
AGGTATCTCCAATGGTTTTAAGAGCTGCCCGGGTTCCATTTACATGCAGAGAGGAGCGGTCGGGATGTTTCAAAGAGTTTTATTCGCGACTGATTTTTCAGAATATGCAGAAAAAGCCCTTGATTGTATTGCAGGTTTTCCTGGTGCTAAGGAGATAGTATTGCTCCATATCCTCGAGGAGACCTGGTCTCCGAGGGGAGGAGGGGAGATACAGGAAACACTTACCCCCGCTGAATGGAATTCCCTTCGGGAGGAAAAAAATCGCCTTGAAAAACTCGTAAAAGATCTCAGGGTGACAATAGAAGTGAGGGCATCTTCTGATGTGGCCGGGGCAATACTCGATACTGCAGACGAGAAGGGAGTCACCCTTATCGCGGTGGGAGCCCGGGGAAGCAGTATTGTTGATGGTATTCTCCTTGGCAGCGTATCGATGGCAATCATCCGCCGGAGCAAAATGAATGTCCTGGTCATGCGGCATAAAATTACAGAAGGTCTCACCGGGAAGACGTATGAAATGGTATGCCCAATGATACTCTCGAGAATTCTTTGCCCGATTGATTTCTCACCCCATTCTGACAATGCGATCAACCTTCTTGGTTCAACAAAAGGTATAGGCGAGATCATCCTCCTTAACGTGGTCTCGCGTGGCGAAACGGAAGCTGATATCAGGAATGCTGTTAAGGCAGCAGAGCATCAGCTCGAGACAATAGGTAAAACTCTTTCCAGGCAGGGTATTCCTGTCCGAACAATGGTGAAGACCGGTAACCCCGGAACGGAAATAATAAAAACTGCCGACGATGAGGGCGTATCGGTCATCTGGATCAGCTCACTTGGAAAAGGGTGGTTTCGGGAATTGTTACTTGGAAGCACCGCATACAGCGTCGCGGTGAATGCCAGACAACCAGTTATCATAATCCGTTCATCCAAACCAGAGTAACAACCAGGCCATATCCGGAATTTTCAAACCCCGGTATGGTACTGCCTTGTCTGGCAAGGATGGAAAAAAGAGAAAACCCCGTCTACAGTTTCACACTACTGCAAATCTTCCGAGGATACCCAGGATAAACGCCATCACGAGTAACGCTACGGTCTCGGTCAAACCAAGAATAATCATAAAATTCCCAAATCCTTTACCCGTCTCTCCCATTGCATCGCAGGCACATGCAGCGCATTTACCCTGGAAATATGCGGAAAGGCCAATAGCAGCCCCACAAAAGGCACCGATCCCCCACAAGTCATTCCCCTGCAAGGCAAGTCCGACCATGGTGTTCATCACGATAAACCCATAAATCGTCTGGGTAAGCGGTGCCGCCGCAAAGGCCACAAGCATGAATGCCGCTGGTTTGTTCTGGACGTAATTCTTTTTCCATGCACCAATCGCAGCCATCCCCGCGGTACCTGATCCGGCCGCGGATCCCAGGGCAGAAAAGCCAAGCACCAGACCTAATCCCAGATCCATCGTCATGATATCTCTCTTTTACTCCTTTAGTGGTTCGAACGGATAACCACTCCATGTGACATTTGCATGTGTTGAGAATTCAAGCACATTCAGCCGTACCCCGTGCACTAGAACTGACATCAATCCCAGGATGAGGTTTAAGCTATGGCCGGATAAAAGAATTACGACACCTGCAACCAGTGCAATGATACCAGTGCCGAGTCCGGAAGCAAGGTAGTTTGTCGTGTTTGCCACCGCCAGGGTTGCCATACCCACCGCAAAGAGGCGAATATACGAGATAACGTCAGTAATGTTGTTCATGAAGCTCAATGCCATGGTTCCCATGCCTTCCCCGATCCCCCGGAGAATATTCGATCGCCTGGGATTGGTGAAAAGAATTACAAGGATAATTCCCACAATAACCAGCCAGATGCCGAAGTCCGGGAAAGGATCGGCCAAAATTAACGTGTTGGCCAGGAAAAATGCAGTCCATAAGATACAGATGTATCCTGCGTCAGCCAGCGCTGTGAGAGAGGGGAGTTTCAGTATTGCTCTCCAGGCATGAGCAATTGATAAATGCAGGGCTCCCAGGAAGAAACAGAATGTTGTTACGAATGCCGGGTCATTGAGCCGGGGAACCAGTTCGGGCAACCCCCACTGGCCAAAAAATGTGCCGGTCAGCACACCCCACACTACCGCAGAGAAACCCAGGAGATAGAAAAGCAGGAAGGCGGTCTTCATCTCTTCCATCATCATCCTCTTCTTTTTCAGCCAGAGGGACAACAGCAGGGTTATGATGATATAGGTAAGTCCGTAACCGGCATCGCCAATGAGAATGCCGAAAAATATGCTGAAAAAAATCAGGAATACCAGACTGATGTCCATTTCCCGGTAACCCGGCATAAGCCCGAGAAGTCCAAAAACCGGTTTAATCACCTCGATCCATCCGGGATTGCGCAGGAGCGTTGGTACATTGTCGTTTGGCGAGGGTTCAGCGATGAGGACTCCCCACTGGTTTTTCCTGGCCTCATTAATCAGGGAGTCCTCAATGTCAAACGGGATGTATCCCGTGGCGTAGCTTAATGTTCCTTCCCTGCCCATCCCGGCCAGTACCTGCTGGTATTCTATCTCTTTTTCCAATTTTCTTTTAATGTCGAGAAAGGGATCATAATAGCCAGCTGAGCTGGCAATCCCGGATGTAATGGTCTCCGCATCCCTGGTATTTTCGGCGAGACGGGATTTGAGAGCAGAAAGGCCCTGCTCCGGGGGAATGACTTCCTTGAAATCACATTCATACTGCCGCCGGGATATCGCCGCAACATGGGCGATATCTCCAGCGATAAATACTGTCTTTACCACCACATCCCCGGGAAATTTTCCGATCTGCCCGGCCGGAACCTGGTACAACCTGAGGAAAATACCTTTCCTGGCCAGTGACCGGATCTCGGCCTGATCAATATCGCCCCACCGCTCCCATTCGTTAATCTGGCCGAGAATATTTCTCCTGGAGAGTTCCAGTTGTTCCTGTCTCCGTCCCATTTCAATTATTCCGGTGGCTGTCGCTGCCCAGTCACCGTTGACAGGGATATGCTGTGAAGGACCTCTCCTGGATAGGGGCACCTGGTTCAGGATATTGATCGAGGAATTGATCAGGGCAACGTTTTCCATGAGTTCGGATATACCCCTGCTTTCAGGCAGATTCTGGTGTTCTACCTGCATAACCCCCAGTTTGCGCAGGGTGGTGATGGCCGCCTCTGCATCACGTGATCTGGTAATGATGGTGGCCTTTTTCATCGGGACAATCACGATACCACCTCTTCAAAGCCGGATTGTTCGATCTTGCTTTTGGCAATTTTGCTACGGCCGACCGCGTTGGTCATCTGGTCGCCGATATATATCTTAATGAGGCGGATTGCCTCTTTTGCCCCGGGAATTTTTACCTTTTCAAAGAGGTTGACGCGCTGGGTGGTGATCCGCAGTTCCTGGTTCAGAACTGATACGCCCTGTTCCATAACCCGTATCTCTTCAAACATTGACACGAGTCCTCTCAGGGTTTCCAATCCCGTATCAAGCCAGAGTGGCATGAGAAATAAATCGTACTCGACCGGCTCGAATTGCGCATTTACAAAGACCGGTATGTCAACCCCGGCAACATTCCTCCTGCCGGTCACTACTCTTTCAATCTTCAGCCATTTTCGAATTCCGGGAACTTCATACAGGAGCCCTGCCCACTCTTCTGCCAATCTCCTCTTTTCGGACAGTATGCGCTCCTTCTCCCTGAGAGCGCTCTGCTGGTGCAGGATTTCTAGCTGGATCTGCTGCTTTTTGAGTTGCAGGGTGGGCAGGTATCTCTCGTACTGTCGGAGGGCATCTCTCTGTTTTTTCAGTTCACCCTGGGAAAATTTAATTTTCATGTTTTTTAGGCCAGTACTGATCGATCACGGATCTCTTAATCCCCGTCTCTTCAGGCAGGAAACAATCGTGCAGGATCTCCCAACCGAGGTCGAGCGCTCTCTCAAGGGGGACATTTACCTTCAGGGACATCATTTTTTCCTCGAAGAGTTTTCCATATTTGAGGAGTTTCAAATCCCAGGCACTCATCTGGAATCCCATAGACTGTTTCTCCAGGGTCTCCCGGTAGTCGGCGAAGAGCTGGATCATGGAATCCATAATCGTCCGGTGGTCATCCCTGGTTTTAGCATTTACGAGTTGCTTCAAGCGGCTTAATGAACCAAACGGCTCGATAACGCCATCCTTGAAGTAAAACTGGCCCTCTGTGATATACCCGGTGTTATCCGGGATTGGATGGGTAACGTCGTCTCCCGGCATTGTGGTTACCGCAAGGATGGTGATAGAGCCTGCATTCTCGAAATCGACCGCCTTTTCGTACCTGGATGCAAGGAGACTGTAAAGATCCCCGGGATATCCACGGTTTGATGGTATCTGTTCCATCGTGATTGCGATCTCTTTTAATGCATCGCAGAAATTGCTCATATCTGTCAGCAATACAAGGACCCTTTTCCCGCTGAGGGCGAAATTTTCTGCGACAGCAAGGCTCATGTCAGGAACGAGCAGGCACTCGACAACGGGATCGGCAGCCGTATGCATGAATATAATGGAATGGGAGAGTGCTCCATGTTCTTCAAGGGTATCCCGGAAGAAAAGATAATCGTCGTATTTTAAACCCATTCCGCCAAGTATGATGATATCTACCTCTGCCTGGGTCCCGATCCTGGCAAGGAGTTCGTTGTAAGGCTCTCCGGCGATTGAAAATATCGGGAGTTTCTGTGATTCTACGAGTGAATTGAAGACATCAATCATGGGTATGCCGGTCCGGATCATCTTGTTTGGAATAATCCGCTTCACGGGGTTGACTGGCGGTCCTCCAATCTCGGCGAGGTTCTCGGAAAGATCAGGCCCGTTATCAAGGGGACGGCCGCTTCCGTTAAATATCCGGCCAAGAAGCATATCGCCGGTAGCAATACGCATCGGGTGGCCAAGAAACCTTACCCTGTCCCCTGTGGATATTCCCCGACTGCCGGCAAAGACCTGTAAAAATGCTTTTTTTCCGTCAAGGCGGATAACCTGGGCAAGGGAGGTTCCCCGGCGTGTTGTGATCTCAGCAAGCTCCGTGTTGCCGATGTTTTCTGCCTCAACCGTGATGACATCGCCGACAATCTGGTTTATGCTTGTATAGATCTTATGCATGCCCGCCCTCCTTTGTGCGCCCCAGCAGAAATGCCCGGATCTCTTTTTCAGTCTCGAAAAATTCCTTACTCTGCCAGGCCATCGAGTTCCATCCACGGAAGAGCTGTCTTAATTCCTGGAAAAAATGACGCGCCTCATCCTTATTCCCAAAAACAAATTCCGTCTCAATAATATGGTAAATAAAATCAAAAATGTAGATCTGCCGTTCTTTTACGGTTGCTTCATCAACAGGATCAAAAGCGTTCTGCTGCAGGTAGACAAAGTCGAAAAATTCGGCTTTCAGGAAATCTATATAGTCCTCGAGCGAGGTTCCTTCTTCACCGACTACTTTCATCATCTGGGATATATCACTGCCTTTGCGCAGGAGCAAAAGCCCTCTCTCCCTCTGCCTATCCTCGATGAAACTTCTGTATTTGCTCCAGCTGATGAGCGGGTCGATGGCGGGATATCTTCGTGCATCGGAACGACTGCGGGAGAGACCATGGAAGGCACCAACTACTTTTAATGTTGCCTGCGTCACCGGCTCTTCAAAGTTGCCTCCCGCCGGGCTGACGGCCCCGCCAATGGTTACCGACCCTTTCGAACCATCGTGTAAACGAACCGCCCCTGCTCTTTCGTAGAATGAGGCGATCCGTGACTCCAGGTATGCAGGAAACGCTTCCTCTCCTGGAATTTCCTCCAGCCTCCCGGACATCTCGCGCATAGCCTGTGCCCAGCGGGAGGTTGAATCCGCGAGAAGAAGAACCTGTAGCCCCATCTGGCGATAATATTCTGCGATGGTGACCGCAGTGTAGACGCTCGACTCCCTCGCCGCCACGGGCATCGAGCTGGTATTGCAGATAATCACCGTCCGATCGCTCAGGGGCCGGTTGGTTCGCGGATCAATAATAGATGGGAACGTCCGTAATGTTTCAACAATCTCCCCTGCCCGTTCACCGCAGGCAGCAATAATCACCACATCGACTTCTGCATTGCGGCTGATCAACTGCTGCAAAACAGTTTTTCCAGCACCGAAAGGACCGGGGATGCAGTACGTTCCGCCCAAGGCAACGGGAAAGAGCGAATCTATCAGGCGCATTTTGGTAACCAGTGGCTCTCCCGGCTTCAGCCGTTCAGCATATGCCTGGATCGGGATCTTTACAGGCCACGTCTGACTTAAATATACGGGATGGACTTTTCCGTTCTGGTCTTTGATCCGGGCAACGGCCTGGCGAACCGTGAACTTGCCGGCATTTTCGATCGATACAAGCTCATATTGTCCACCCAGCGCAAAGGGAACCATACAGTAGTGGCGGAATATTTTCTCTTCAACAAATCCAATCTTATCTCCCGCCCGCAATCGGTCTCCGGGTTTTTTCAACGGGGTGAAATCCCATTCCGTCGAATCAGAAAGTGCTTTAATATAAACGCCTCTTTGCAGGAAAAAACCACACTGCTCAGCAATTTCAGGGAGAGGGTTCTGGAGGCCGTCGTAGATCTGTCCAAGCATTCCCGGCCCAAGCTCGATCGAGAGGAGTTCCCCGGTAAACTCAACCTCCTCTCCGATTTTTAGGCCGGTGGTTGTTTCATATACCTGCATCTCGGCAAGATTGCCGCGTACACGGATGATTTCGGATTTGAGGCGCTCCTCCCCGTGCCTGATAAAGGCTACCTCGTTCTGCATGACGGGAGTATCAAAAGATACAGTTACCATGTTTCCACTGATTTTCATGATTCTCCCATGTGACAGCTCTGTCATTCACACCACCTGTAGCTCAAGGGCCTCTGTGAGCAGGAGGGCCGCATTTGCACTCCGTATCCTTTCCCAGCGATGGAGAATCAGTAGTTTGTAGGCATATGATATCAGGACGTCCAGATCAAAATAATGGTCTTTTGCGAGTTCGTCAAGCACCTTCCAGCGTGCTTCATCGAGTAATCTCTCTCCTTCAAGCAATGACGGATCAGCCGCCGCAGCAGAGACTACGGGTGCAAGTGGCGGTCCGGTATACGTTTCCGGACGGATATAAGTTTCAGCCTCGATTTTCAGCCTGCCGGACCGCACTTTAACCATTTCGTTCCGGAGGCTGGTATCAAACTGGATCCATCGTTCAACGAAGGGGGGCCGCCGGACTTTTTCCGGCGAGTATTCGGGTTGTGGCAGGTTGCTTAAAATCTGATAATCTTTAGCCGGGATGAACCGGTGGCACGCTTCAAGGAACTGCTCAAACGAAAATGGCGGTTTCATTCCGAAATGCAGCGCTGGCAGGCTTGCGACGAGGTAAGGGTAAAACTCTGCCATCCTAATTCATTCCTCAACTGATCTCTCGAGAACTTTTCTTAATTTGGGTTTTAGATAAGTCATTATGTATCCTGCGAGAGTTTTATCGGTGAAATCATAGCAGGATTTTCCGCCATCAAAGCTAATGGTAAACCCCCCCTGTACCTCTTCGCCGGGATGTAAGGTTATTCCCCCAGTCGCCTCCTGCCGGAGCTGCAGGAGATAATGTCGTTCCAGGAGGTCCATATCTTTTTCATTGAGAGAAATGATGATTTCGTTTTGCTCTTTTGTGGAATAATTCCTGATTATTTCCATAATGAGTTTATGGAGCGCCTCAGGTGTGAGAGCTTCACGGATATCAGAACGCACAATCCGCCCGAGCATGGCATTAATCTCCTGCCGGAGCGAGAGAAGGAGATCTCTTCCTGCCTGGGCAAGCAGAGCTCTCTCCCTTTCATCTTCAAGCCGGATCCTTTCATCTGCTGCTGAGATCATTTCATCTGCCTCAGCTCGTGCCCGGGAAAGAATAGCGTCCGCTTTCTGCCTTGCCTCATCCTCAATAGCCTTTGCTTTCGCTTCAGCAGCCTGGATTCCTTCCTGTTGAATCTTCTCGATCAGGTCCCTAATCTCTTCCGGCATAGATACAGATCATTCTCCCTTTGGTTTATGGTGAAGTATTCTTCATTTTTCGTTCTCGCACCTCATCTTTTTATGTCCATGGAAATTCCTCTGCATCCCATTTTATCACCATGTCCCAATTCGAAGCGGCCCCGGTCAGTTCCCGAAGATGCCATGTATATCTATCATGACCATCATGATACAAACCATCATATACATTACCTTATGACCAGTTCCAGAAAAACTGCTCTGCCCTCTTCTCCGGCAACGAAAGATATCTTTATAATGATATTTGCTAACATATAGCATGACAAAACCTGTCGTGGAAGACAATTCATGCTTGAGCTGGACGGAGTGACCAAAAAATTCGGCGGGCTGGTCGCAGTGAACGGAGTAGATCTCCAGGTGGAAAAGGGGGAGATCCTGGGGCTCGTTGGGCCAAACGGTGCGGGTAAAACCACGCTTCTGAACATGATATCCGGGATCTACCGCCCTGACTTGGGGAAGATCAGGTATTGCGGCGAAGAGATATCCCGCCTTTCCATGGACCGGATCTGCCGTAAGGGTATTGCGAAGACATTCCAGCACACGCACTCCTTTCCGGGACTGACTGCCCGTGAAAGTGTTATGATCGGGTCGCTTTTCGGCAACAGTCACCATCAGAGCATGGATGAAGCCTCAAATGAGGCAGAGGAACTCCTGAAAAGAGTCGGGTTCCCCCTGGAACGGATCGATATTCCCCTCGCAAACCTGAATGTAATCGAGCTCAGGCGGACCCAGCTGGCCCGGGCTCTCGCTTCACGGCCAAAGATCCTCCTCCTTGATGAAATGATGACCGGCCTCAACCCAAGCGAGAGCGATGAGGCAGTCTCCCTCATCAAATCACTCCGCGACGATGGTCTCACTATTGTCATGATCGAACATGTTATGCGGGTCATTCTCGGTGTTTCTGATCGGATGGTTGTCCTGGACCGGGGTGAGAAGATCGCGGAAGGAATTCCTTCTCACGTGATGCAGGACAAGCGGGTTATCGATTCGTACTTGGGCGAACGGTACTCATGACGGGAGAAAACACCCGCCTCCTTGAGGTCTCTAACCTATCGGTATTTTATTCTGGACTTCAAGTGCTCTGGGACGTTTCCCTGTCGGTGAATAGTGGAGAGATCGTTACCATCCTTGGGGCGAACGGGGCAGGCAAGACGACCCTTGTCCACAGCATATTCGGGCTCGTCCGGGATCGGAAAGGGAAGGTTCTTTTTCGGAATGCGGATATTTCATCGATTCCTGCCTACAAGGTAGTGAAACATGGACTCTCCCTCGTCCCGGAAAGACGCGAACTCTTTCCCAAGATGACGGTGATTGAGAACCTGGAGATTGGCGGCTTCCCCCGCCAGGAGAGGGTAGTGGGGTACGATGAGATTTTCACACTCTTTCCCGTGCTCGAAGAACGGAAAAGACAGCTTGCAGGAACACTTTCCGGAGGAGAACAGCAGATGCTTGCAATAGCCCGTGCGCTCATATCCCGGCCGTCCCTGCTTGTGCTTGACGAGCCGTCACTCGGCCTTTCTCCCCTCCTTGTATCAACCGTCCTTGACACTGTTGCAACCCTCAATAAATCCGGCCTCTCCATCCTGCTAGTTGAGCAGAATGTACAGCACGCCCTGGAGATCTCGCAGAGGGGCTACATACTTGAAAATGGCAGGATAATCAGAGGGGGTTCTTCCGATGACCTCCTTCACGATGACCAGGTCAGGGCTGCATACCTTGGAATATGATAGTGATAAATCCACTGCCAGGAACCGCACACCTCTGTTTTAAATCATCAATCCAGTCTGATTCCCTCTACAGTGATCCTGGGTTAAAAAAGAAAGCACCAGGGTGTCCCCGGGCATGATCAGGAGGATTTCCTCCTTTTTTCGATAAATTCTCTCACGTTCTCCGGCAGGGAGATCAGGCCCTTTGGCAGGAATATGATTATCATTACAAGGAGAACCCCGATGATAACGAAGCGGGCATAGGTAATTCCGAGCATCCTCAAGCCATCCCACAGTACGGTTATGACGATCGTTCCGACAATAGGTCCGGCCAGAGTCCCGAGACCTCCGGATATCGAGTAGATAATCGGCCAGAACGAGATATCCACACCAAAGATCTCCGGGGTGATGTATCCCAGATTATGTATCTCGAGCGCTCCTGCCACCCCGGAGAAGTATGCGCTGACAAGGAACGCAAAGAGGCGGTACCTGACCGGGTCGATGCCTGCAGCCCGGGCTTCCATCTCGTTTTCCCGGATAGCAGCGAAAGCCAGTCCGATTTTTGACCTGAGAATGATCCAGAACAGCAGGATTATCAATACTGCGATGAGGACAATCGAATAGTATTCAATGAGCTGGTAGTAAGGGATGGTGGTCGACACGAGGCGGGGTGCGGCTATCCCGTCCCACCCGCCGCTTATCGAGGCAAACTGGCTCACGATCAGGGTCTGGATAATGATGGCAAATCCGAATGTCACCATAGCAAGGAACCATTCCTTCAGCCGGACGCAGATAACCCCTATGAAGAGACCTACCAGTGCGGCTGCACCACCACCGATGAAAATGGTGATAAACGGAGAAAGGCCGCTCGCGGTGGCGATGAGGGCCGAGACGTATCCCCCAAGGCCGAAAAACGCCGCATGGCCAAGCGATCCCTGCCCGGTATAAGTCAGGAAATTCCATGAAGAGGCATAGATGATGAAGATAACCATCAGGACGAGAATGGTCAGCAGGAAGAGGTTCATTCCGAAAATGAGTGGCAGTATGACAGCCAGGATTAGCAGCACGATAATTCCAAAGAGTCTGCCCTTCTTCGACCCGATACCCAGGGTTTTATTCAAATCGATCATTCTGCCGACTCCCCGAAAAGGCCGGTTGGCCTTACGATAAGCACGAGGATCAGGATAATGAAGGAAATTGCATCCTTCCATGCCCCGCCAAGCGTGAAGATGGCGAAGTTTTCGGCGATACCATAAACCAGCCCCCCGATGATGGCACCGGGAATGCTGCCGAGTCCTCCCAGGATCACGATGGCGAATGCCTTGATTGCAGGAATTGAGCCCATATAGGGGTTAAATACCTGTCCGCTGACCACCCAGAGCGTACCTGCCGCACCGGCAAACCCTGCACCGATCCCGAATGATAGCATATCCATTCGCTCTACGTTGATGCCCATCAGCATGGCTCCATTCCGGTTCTGACTGGTGGCCCTCATCGCCTTGCCGATCCTGGTTCTCCTGAGGAAGAGATGCAGTCCGATCAGGATGAGAGCGGTGGTGATGATAATGATGAGGTAATCGAGCGGCATATTCACCCCGAAGACCGATATGGTGATCCTTTCATAGGGGCTGTGGATAATCCGCCACTCATCTGTCCAGACGATTGCTGCCGCATTCTGGACGATGTAGATCAGACCGATCGATATGAAGATCTCGTTCAGTTTTCCGGTTCCAAGTATCGGCCGGAAACAGAGGCGCTCAATGATAATTCCGACAATGATGAGGAGAGGAACAGATGCACCCAGAAGGACGTATGGGTTCCACCCGGAAAGCGCATAGAATGTGAAGGTAATGTACGCCCCAAGCATGAGCAGTTCCCCGTGGGCGAAGTTCACCACCTTCATCACTCCGAAAATGAGGTTCAGCCCGGTTGCAAGCAGAATATAAATGCAGCCCGCATACAGTCCCCAGATCAGAACCTGGAGTACAACATCGACTCCTGCCATGGATCAGCATCAACCTGGCTGTTTAAAAAGGATGATTATTCAATCCTGCCCTGGTCTGTACCAGTCAGGGAGGATGAATCCGGCCTCTTTCAGGGAGTCTGGCCAGACAATAACCGGGCGGGTTTCACCGGCACCCTGATCCCATATCAGCTGGGCCATGTAGAGTTCGAACTTGCTCTCCCTGAACTCTTCGGAGAAGGCGATTTTGCCGTTCTTCATGACCTCGATCATCTCTGGGATCTCCAGTTTATCGAGCGCATCCCGTATTGCAGCCTTATCAATCGACCCCGCATTTTCTACCGCCTCTGCTCCGGCGTAAACCGTTTCATAGGTTACAACCCCCATCATCCCCGGAAAGCCGCCCCAGCGCTTTTCGAAATTCTTCACAAAAGCGGTATGGGCATCCCTTGTCTCTTTAGGAGCAGCGTAGGGTGAGAACCTGCTCTGGATCATCATATATTCACCGTAGGTGCCAACGCCCCTGTAAAAGTCGGGGTCATCATTGGGCTCTATTGCAAAGAAGATGGTGTTCATACCCACATCCCGGCGTCCCTGCTGGACAAGGGGTATCAGTTCGTTAAGGAAGGTCACCGTGTAGACCGCGTCAGGGTTCGCCGATTTTATCGAGGTCAGCGCGGTCCGGAAATCGGATTCACCCATATTGAAACTTGCTTCCGAGACGACGGTAATGTTGAGATTATATTTTTTAATATAGTCATGCACAGCGTTCCTCTGCCCCGTGCCATAGGAGGTATCCTGGTAAAGGACGGCCAGGCGAAGGGGCCTGTTTTCTGAGAAACCAAACTTCTGGTTGATATCCGGCCGCATCACCCGGTCAATAAAGAGCACGATGATCTCGGCAGAATCCTCGGTGTTTGGCCGGTGGAAGAACATATAACTTGTATCTATATCAGTCCTCCGGGACACCGCCGAACTTGAGCCTCCTCCAATGATGTAGGGTACCTTGTTCTCGGCAACGATTGACTGATGGGCTGAAACTACGGCGCTTGAGAAACCCCCCACCAGGAGGTCGACGTTGTCCTGGGTAATCAGCCGGGAAACCGCTTTCATCCCGCCCTCCCGGGTCGATTCATCGTCGCCCTGGATGAGCCGGATGGGGACCTTCTTTCCGAGATCGGCCACGTAGACTCCGCCATCGGCATTGATCTCTTCGGCTGCAAGGACTGCTGATTGCCAGATGTCCTTTCCGGTCGTGCTTGCCGGACCTGTCATCGAGGCCACGACGCCTATTTTCAACTCATCGGTTGCAGTCTTCTGATCAGTGCATCCGGCAAACAATGCAAAGCCGATGCAGAGGATACATAGTAGTAGTAATTCACGTTTCATGGTTGTCCTGCCTTTCTTTGTATGCTATGTTATAGCATGACAAAGTTGGAGGATGATAAAAATAAAGATTGCTATTCGGTTTCCGAGGCAAGAGATGATATGTCATGCCCGCATATGAACGAAAATTCAGTTGTCATGTCCGAAAACTTGTTGAAATTGTCCTTGTAAACGTGGGACTTATTTCTCGTGGGATCTTTTGTAAAAGATTCTGGATCGGGGACTTCCACCAGAAAGCCTGGTTCTTTTCGTGAGCGTGATATCGGTATTAACAGCGGTAGAGATCACCCTCACCATGGCCCTCAACCATCTGAAATGCTGGTATGTCTGTCATGGGCTTGGATTGGTACCAGGTTTTCCGCATTCCTGGTCTCTGCCTGCCGATTTATGCTGTTAGCGCGTATGCGGAAGTTTATTAATTCGGGATACCTCAGAAAAATTTCAAAACCTATATCAGCAATCGGCATATCACCTCTGGATATTGACTTCCCGGACACCGGATAACGATGCGGTCTCCCCGCAAATCGGGGTTATTCTCATGGTTGCGATATGCATTCTTTTAGCCGCACTCGTTATGTTGATGTTTAAATTTCCTGTTTTTGCCGCCCCAAACCCCCTCACCCCTTCATTTATCGAGATATGTGGCATCTATCATACGGATGAAACTGGTATCCTGAATTACGATTCACGGGTTATCCTCCTGCATAATGGAAGCGAACGCCTCGGTAATGCTGATCTTCGTGCGGAATTTTACCGGAACGGGGTAAAAATACCGGCAGTCATCGAAACCATGAACGGGAATAATTTTATACCAACCCACCACTACGGTGTCCAGACCATGGGGGGGCTTGGGTGCACCGGACAGTTCTGGAATCCAAAAGAAAAAATCTCGATCGATTTTACCGACAAAACGTTTCATCCGGGAGACACCGTACGGGTGGATATCTTCAGTAAGAAATCGGGCATGCTCGTCTCACGCTACAGCAGGACGGGATGAAATGACCAGGCGTGTCTGATACGAAATCTAACCCATTCTTTAGTCCTCTTTTTCGCTTTGGACATTGGAAACGCGATTTTGGTAAAGAAAGATGCCCTGCCAGCGGGTCTCCATAAACTGAAGGACTGCCCGTGCACAGAGGCGGGCAACCCGGAGTGGTTCCGGTATCTTCCCGTCCAGGGTGAACGAGGAGCAGAGCCGGGCTGCATCTTCGTCACATATCCCGCAGGAACGGATGTATATGGTATAACCGGTGGAAAGGGTTACCGGCAGGCGTTTTCCAAGATCCCTGTAACTGCGGAGCCGCTCATCATCCCCGGGGAAATGTCGCTTGATATCTTCTTCTATCCCTTCGGATTCCTCGTAGGTGACGATTATGACCGGTCTTTCAACCTCATTGCATATCTGGACCGGATCGACGATATTGAACCACGATATCACACAGCCGCTAATCATTATGGCATTGATATCCTGCCTGTTGAACTTTTTATAAAGAGAAATAACCGCACGAGTCGCATCCATACCACCGATGGTCGTGGTCTCAAATGAGATACCATCGATTAGTAGATCCTTTCTCATCACCAGGCCTGCAAGTATGGATTTATCACCTGATGAGAAGCTTTCCGCGATTCCAAGGACACGGAGCCCTGTTTTCGCGATGTGCATGCAAGCACTTATGACAGGGGATATAAAAGTATATTCCAATGAGCATCGGAAAAGACCAGGTCTGTGTCCTCATTCCAACCCTGAATGAAGCCCCGACAATCGGAGGCCTGGTTGCGGATTTTATCTCCCTTGGATTCCGGAACATCCTGGTCATTGACGGTCACAGCTCTGATGGAACCCGGAGGATTGCATCGCTGGCCGGAGCACGGGTCATCGAACAGGAAGGCCGGGGAAAGGGGACGGCGATCATCGAGGCTTTCGGATTAATCGAAGAGCCTTATATCCTGATGGTCGATGGGGACGGGACATATTCGCCCCAGGATGCTGAACGGGTTCTCGCGCCCCTTGCATCGGGATCGGCACATGTTATCGGAGACCGCCTGACCGGACAAAACCGGCAGGCGTTTTCAAGGCTTAACTATTTCGGGAACCAGGTCCTGAACCGTCTGTTCAAGGTCGCACACGGCCGCTATCTCAACGATATCCTTTCCGGATACCGCGCTTTTTCCCGCGAATCCGCCAGGCAGATGCGGCTGAAGGAATCGGGGTTTGGTATAGAGACCGAAATATCGGCCGAGGCGGTGCGCAGCAACCTTGAGATCACCGTCGTTCCCATTACCTACCGGCGGCGCACGGGCACACCGACAAAACTCAACCCGTTCCATGATGGCCTGAAGATTACGACGACAATTTATAAGCTCGCAAAAATGAGCAACCCGCTCTTTTATTTCGGCCTTATCGGGATTATCATCATGGTTTCCGGATTTGTCTCGGGAGCGTATGTCTTTTCCGAATGGCTGAAGGATATCGAACATCTCCCGCTCACCATTCTCACCGTTCTGCTCATAGTGGTCGGATTCCAGGTATTCATGTTCGGCATCATCAGTGACATGCTCCTTGCGTTCCACCGGGAGATCGTGCGCGAACTCCACGAATTACGGAACAATTCGAGGAAATGATGCAGGAGTGGTTTTTACTACCATCCATCATTCTGACAGAGAAATTTATCTCTGAAAGGTGCCAATTGATTATGCACCGTTAACGGGCGATAGTAGTCTAGCGGCAGGACAGAGGCTTCCCAAGCCTTTAGCCCGGGTTCGATCCCCGGCTATCGCATTCACGGCATGAGCGACCCAGCACCCGAACTTTTTGCGATCCGGATTATCGTCGAGAACAGGAAAGGTGTCCTCCGGGACATTTCCAGTATACTCGCCAGGCACGATGCCAATGTGCTGATGATTCACCAGGAATGTTTTGATGCGGGACCGTTCCAGGGTATGGCCGAGCTGTATCTCGAGTTCGAGGACGGTACGGATAGGGAAGGACTGTTACGTGAGCTTCACAATCTTCCCACAGTGCATGATGTAAAGCCCCACGAGCCGTTCAGTCATATTTACGGAACACGGGTTATCATCATCGGTGGAGGGGCCCAGGTCGCCCAGGTGGCGCTGGGTGCCGTGAATGAGGCAGACCGCCATAACATCCGGGGAGAACGGATTTCTGTCGACACAATCCCCCTCGTTGGAGAAAAGACTGTGGCAATGGCAGTAGACGCCGTAGCACGCCTCCCAAGGGCGTCCATCCTCGTTCTTGCCGGTTCGCTGATGGGGGGCGAGATATCATCAGCCGTCGATCGCGTTCGGGAGGCGGGAATACCGGTGATCGCCCTGAAAATGGCGGGAAGTGTTCCGGCACATGCCGATCTTGTCGTTACCGATCCCATCCAGGCCGGTGTCTTTGCTGTCATGCATGTCAGCAAAGCGGCCGTTTTTGATATTAACCGGGTAAAGGGACGGGAATTTTGAGATGTCCCTTATCGGAAAGGCGGTATCGATCCTCCATCACGACGGGCTCGTCATCTATCCCACTGACACGGTTTATGGACTGGGATGCGACGCATTCTCTGAAGAGGCAATCCTCAAGGTTTATGAGGCAAAGAAGCGCCCCCTCTCCAATCCTGTTTCCATCGCGGTTTGTGATATCGATATGATCCAGGCGGTTGCCCGTATAGATGCATATGCCTCGCTCTTCATCGAGCACTTCCTCCCCGGCCCGGTTACAATCGTCGTCCCAGCCCGGTCCTGCCTGCCAGAAATGCTTACCGGAGGAACCGGATTAATAGGTATCCGGCTCCCTGGCCATCCACTCGCCCTTGAGCTGATTTCACGGTTCGATTCGCCAATAACCGCGACCAGTGCGAATATCACCGGAGCAAAAGATCCGGCTTCCCCTGCAGAGTGCAATGTTTCGCACGATCTCCTGATCGATGCCGGAAGACTACCCGGCACACCAAGCACTGTCGTCGATCTCGTCTCCCGGAAGATTGTCAGGGCGGGAACCAGGGCCGACCTTGTCGCTGCTTTCCTCAGGTCAGGCCAATGAGCGCATCCATAAAAAAACCAGTCAGGCTCAGGGACTTTATCGAGGATGCAGGTGGCAGGCTCTATGCCGTTTCCACCTACGATAATCGCGAACGGGTAGGATGCATCCTCAGATATGTCCCCGATCCTCTCGGCATGCGGCAGAACCGGGAGGGGACACGGTTCCGGAAGCTCGAATTTGAGGAGGCATTTGCCTATATCGAACGGGAAATTCCGGAATATGCCGATATAATCCAGCGCGTTCCCTACACGGATATCCGGAGAGTATTGAAACCCGAAGAAGAGATCGGAGCAATCATCCGGAGAAATCCCCTGGTCCAGCGGCTTTCGTCCCTGTTCGACCTTCCGGCCATGACGTATGGATGTACGGGCTCCCTGCTCTGCGGGCTTGAAAACGAACAATCGGATATCGATTTCGTTGTCTATGGGAGGACCTTCTTTCATGCCCGCGAACTGCTGCGATACGCAATCAAGCGCGGCAGGTTGCAGCCCATCGGCGATGACATGTGGGACTACATATACAGGAAGAGGAACCCGGAAATTTCATTCGATGAATTTGTCCTCCATGAGAAGAGGAAATGGAACCGCGGACAGATCGATTCGGTGTATTTCGACATCCTCTATTCACGTTCATATAAAGCACTCAACCCATTCCCCTGCGCCCGGGGGAGAACCTGCGGGATACGGACCATCGAGGCGACGGTCACTGACGCCTCCCTGTCATTCGACAGCCCGGCCGTGTACCGGATCGACCATGATGAGATCTCCCGTATTCTTTCCTTCTCGCATACCTACAGCGGGCAGGCCCACGCAGGAGAACGTATCGAGGCGAAGGGGGTCTGCGAAGAGCACGGTGATGAGAACTGGCTTATTGTCGGCACAACGCGTGATGCCCGGGGAGAGTACATCCGTTCGATAAGCCTGCTTGAGAACCCGGATCCATCACTCCTCTGACAGTATTGCGCAGGAAGGGCCACGGTGGGAGCTGGCAGGCGTTCTGCCATCGGTCAGAGGAGATCGGAGAGACGTTGTCCACCGGCCGGATTGCACCGTTCTGCATGCCTGCAGGAGGCACAGGGCGGATGCAGCGGTTTTCGTGGAAGTTCACCGTTCGTAATCCGCCTGGCTTCATGCAGAGCGCGTAGAAATTTTCTCTTATCGAGCGGCTCAATGGTGCAGACCCGCCCGATCCCAGAATGAATGTATTCGACAATGCCTTCAGAGACGGCAGTTCCAAGCATCTCCTCGAGGCAGATTGCGTACCCGGCAACCCTGAGCCGGTCAGCGGTGTATATCCCGCGTGACGGAGCAGTGGTAGAACGGGTTACAGCAAAAAAAGGGCGGTCAAAAAACACCTTATCCACGATCCCGAAGATATTGTAGCGGTCCGATCTCACTGACACATCTGCATCGCGGTATTTCCTCCAGTCAGGGTTTGATTTGCAGAGCCGGACCGATTCGGTGAGGATGGGCAGCACAGAGTCGTCAACATCTTTCCGGATGAAGCAGACCTCGTCCCAGATCTCTGTTGCATCGAGCGTATCCCCGAGGCGGTATGAAATTTGTTTTGCAGCGGTATAGCGCCATGACTCCATGGTTTCTCTCCCCTTATCAAGGTAGAAGCGGTAAGGGCACATCGAGGTAGTCACGACCGCTGATATGCTGAGATCAGGTGCACTACGGCTCACATCAAGGGATATTTCACGAATCTATGTATATCTGCTGTTTTCGCATCGCGGAAGGTTTGAGTGACGAATACAGAAAGAGGATTTGAGTAAACCCGTAGAGAATAGCGAATGATCCTGTAAATCCAGATACCGTCCCTAGGAATGGTGCTTGGAAAAGGGTGCTACCCTCAATCCACTGTAATGGTTGCCCGGGCAATTCAGGTGTTGTTCAATTATTTTTACCAAGTTTCAGGCAGTATTTCAAAAAAACCTTATTCTAGGCACTCCTAATATACTCCTGCCTATGTCACATGATATTTCCGTCAATATCCCGCAGAATCTCGACCCTGTCTACAGCAACATGATCCAGATAGCCTACAAGAATGATGAATTCACTTTCGTCTTCCTCCACCAGATACCCGGCGTGAACCAGGCGCGTGCCAAGGCTATCGTGAGCATCACACCGCAGCATGCAAAAAATCTTCTTGCCGTCTTTACCAAAACTTTTGCCGATTATGAAGCAAAATTCGGGCAGATAGAAGCGCCAGACGGCAAGCATCAGGAGAACGTCACCACTATCAGGGGATACTCCTGAAACGGCACAATGGAATTCTGGTGAATCTTAATATTCTTTCGCGCCGATTATATGAGATACCGGGCCGCTGTGGCTTAGTGGTATAGCGGCTGATTCGTAATCAGCAGACCGGGGGTTCGAATCCCTCCAGCGGCTTATAAACAAAGGTATTAAGTCCTCACACGAAAAATGCACGTACATGGCACTCGCAAAACGATTGTTTTACCCTAATATGACGTCGAAGTATGCCGACCGGAGCATCATCAAGGCGTTGCATGAGGGTTTCATTACTGATGATGATGTGTCCATCATCCAGCGATATATCCGAGAACGCACCCATGAGAAAAACCTGTCCGAAGGAAGGCAGCTCAAGAACCTCTACACCCTGGTTCATTGGAGGAGGTTCATCCCTGCACCATATCTACAGGCTACCTATGACAACATCCTGACTGGCATTGAGGAGCTGAAACGAGGGAAGAACGCCAAGGGTGAACCGTTCAAGCAGAACACTCTCCATGACTACATCCGTATTTTGAAACCCTTCCTCCTCTGGATGATTGAGAATAACTTGAGCTCCATACCGGAGAAGAAAGTCAGCAAAATATCGGCGCCTCCCGTCGATTATCAGACCACATCCCCCGATGAAATCCTGACCAAAGACGATGTGCTGGCATTGATAGGAGCTGCCAAAGATCATCGGGACCAGGCGCTTCTGGCAGTCCTCTATGAGTCCGGCGCTCGCATCGGTGAACTTGCCCGGTTGAGGTGGAGAGATATTGGATACGATGATAAACCAGGTGCCAAGCTCTACATCTCCGATACAAAGACAAACAAACAACGGTACTCCCGGCTGACCTGGAGTGTAGACTATCTCCATATATGGCGCCAGAACTACCCCGGAGAGGCAAAGGGAGATAATCCAGTCT
This sequence comes from Methanomicrobiales archaeon, assembly GCA_022841205.1. Lineage (GTDB taxonomy): Archaea > Halobacteriota > Methanomicrobia > Methanomicrobiales > Methanospirillaceae > UBA9949. The sequence goes on from JALHCK010000002.1 coordinate 156,004, forward strand.
TCCTCACCTACAGTGACAAGCCACTTGAGTATGCAACTGTCCAAGCGATGCTCCGGCGTCTGTGTGACCGAGCAGAGAAGAAGTTGGGATGGAAGCGGAAACACGTCCACCCTCACCTCTTCAGGAAGTCCCGTATCACTCATATGATAAGTGAGAACTACCAGGAAAGCACCGTCAAAGAGTCGATGTGGGGCAACGTCGCTACCGGGATGTTCCGGACCTATGTCAAGCTGTCCGAGAACAACATTGATGCAGAATTTTTGGAGAAAGCCGGGTTAGCCGTCGGTAATGACATCAAGGAAGAGCCTATCCGACCTCGGACCTGTGGAGTGTGCCATAAGGTCAATGAGGCAGCTGCCAGGTATTGCTCCGGCTGTGGAACTCCGCTGACCAAAGAGGCTGCTGCCAGGATAACAGAACTTAAAAACGAGCTTGAGCAGGAGCAACTAAAACCGGAATATCGGGCAATTATGGATGAATTTAAAATGAAGCTCATACAGTTGCAGAGGGAAAAGGGCTGAATCAAAATTTTTATTCATCCTCTTTTTTATAATAGCCATATCCTCCGATGGAATTTAACCACCATCGGTATTAAGCATTCATTACTTTTTTCACATTGTCCCTTTTTTGTTGTGAACTCTCCAGCCAGGGGGCTGATGACATAATATATCCCAGCGCACCTGTTGACCCGGCGTCCTCTGCCTTCGATAGGTCAACACAAGCCATACGCAGGTCACTTAAAGCCGCAAGATACTCCTGCTTTGCACCTGCATACTTCGCACTCACTTGTATCTTTGAGATAGTGTCATGGTGACGGTCTAGGGTTCCGATCATCGTCTTTGAACCCGACGACAGAGCCTTAATATCATAGTTTGTGGAGCCTTCTGGACCCATAGCGGCTCTCATGTTCTCGCCATATGCTTTTACATCATTCTCGGATGCCTGCCATGCACTCTTGAACTGTTCATCCGGGTTTGCGTTCGAAACACAACCAGCAGCAAGAGACATGAGGAAAGCGATTATGAGGAAAATTCCTAGTTTCTTCATAGGTCAGACTTTGACTATAGGACGAAAAAGGTATGCATTCAATACGGTCGTAAGCCCCCCGTTGGTGAAGCAGGAGAAATAGCAGAGCCTCATAGAAGCCCTAGAGCGGGCGTTGTGGTCGATGATGGGCAAAGATACCTCCGGAGTGAAAGAAAGCCCCGTTTTGCTTGTAGGGTGAACATGCTCTTGCTCTCCCGTCCGGGTCTTCCAAAGGACTTCCATCACCTGCCTGATGAAGGGGTGTTTGACCATTATCGCCACCCAGAAAGTATTACGAAAACATGATAATGTAATACTATTCGCATACATCAGGGCACCTAACCAAAATACCGGAGTAGAATTAGGCTCTGATTGGAAAAATACGCGAGAGGCTTTGAGATGATTGTTATTAATCCCCTCGGAGGCATCAATTTATATCTTAGCTCGTCGAAAGAACATATGTCGGACATTGATTTGAGGAGATGTTCGACAGAAGAGTTCTCTTCCATTAAATTTCATCTCCCGATTTATCGGGAGCCGGGGGAGGCGGAATCTCCCCGCTCCCTTCATTATGGAAAAAGACCCCCCCAGTCGTGAAAATCTCCACCTCAACCTCATGAGGCTGCTTCTTTATTTTTCTGAAGTGGGACTCTGGGAGGTAGCTGCTGCATGGTTACGGGCAAATTCTTCGGTAAATTGCTTCCACCGGTCCCGATAGTAACTCCCGGTCGCATCATTAATATCGGTGATATTGATGCGACAACCGGGATGACTTTCCTCAAGTCTGGCAATGTGTGCCTGCATATCAGCCTCATCCTCAAAGTCAATAGTCCGGATATTAAGAATATTCCGACGGGCAGCGGTATGATGTTCAAGCAACCTCACCCGCCGGTTTAACATCTCATTCATTTGTCCTCTCCCTTTGTCAGCCGGGATTCAATGTTCTCAAGCCGTCTCTGGATGTTCTCAAGGTCACGGTCCCGGAGAGCTCCGTTATATGCGGAGAGCATCGATGTGAGTGCCCGGCTCCATGCCAGCCGCTCCCGGTCGTTCTTCCCCGGAGACCATCGCCTACACGATACCCGCCCTGACATGCTCCGGAGACAGTCCGACGCCATGACCATGAGTTCATCCCGTTCCAGAACCGTGCCTTTCTTCCGTGGTCTTCCCAGAGGCGATACACCGGGGAGTTCTTCAAGATTTGACGCTGAATTGTCCGTTTCGGTTTCCATTGTATCCCTCATTTTGTTATAACGAAAATCATTATTCGTAATAAAAGGTGAGAGGTGTTAGTCACCTTGAGGATACCTCTTCGATTCTCTGGATATAGGTGAGGACGCACATCGTGCAGAGCGGTTGTCCTGACGGAACATGCTGTGAAGTGGCATCCCTCCCACACTCGCATCGCCCGTTTGTGATGGGTGTGCACTCCGACCGGAAGGTATCACCGGCTGTTTTCGATACGCAGCGGGAGCAATAGTAATGGTTACCCGTATCGGTGATGGTGCATGGTCGCAAGGAATGGCACTGATGACAACGGCGCAGGAGCGGGACCGGAATCCTCCGAAACAAGGGGACGGACTCCGTTTCACGCACTGCTGGTGTTGATAGACTGCCCGCCATAATTCCCAATCTCCGAGACTACGCGACGATGTAACGCAGCATCGTTGAGGGCTGCGTCCATGTCCCTATATCTCATCATGTTTGTGTTTCCTTCGTAGGGGTTCAGGTAACAGATGACACCTTCAGCCTTACCACGACGGTCAAGTCGATTGGTCACCTCGCACTTCCCCGTATCAAGCACAGCTACCCGTGCCTTTCTTGCTGTCCCGTCCCGGTCGGTCCGTGCTGCCGGATTGCCGGGGTCAACCTTTGCTGCTTGCATGAGCGCAATAATAACTTCGTCTGATCTGGTTCGAGCCATAATTTAATTTCCTCCTTAATTCTTTGGTTTTTGTTCTCTTGGCGATACATCGGGCAGGAGAAGACCGGGAGGAGGTTTCATAGCCGGTCCTCCAGCCCTTCAGCGATGCGCAACGCCATCCGCGATTGCTTCATCGCAGTAGTTACTTCCTGTTTGAGTTTAGCTACTTCACGCCTTGCTGCTCTGCCCTGACCTTCATCGAACATATTGACTAACTGTGAGAAAGTATCCTCTAAGCTCCCCGTTCTTCGGTCAGCAATTTCATACCTCAGCTGACAGCCGTGATTGTAAGCTTTCAATATTGCACCGCTGGTCTCCTGAAGGCTGACGCTAGAAGGAGAGATAGCAACAGTCATGCTGTCGATGTTTGCTTCAATGGAGGTCCGCACCCATCCCTCACCGTGCAACCCTTCCTTTTCCAATTCTTCCAACAGGTAGAGGATGAGGTCTAAAGAGAATGGACGTCCTTTGCTGACAAACCACACCCGTTGGCTCCCGTTTGCCCAGACGTCCCACATTATCTTCTGACCTGAAGGAAGTTTACGGGGATACCCTTCGCGGGACACTGGCGGGGTCGGGTCGATAGTGACAGGATTGATACTGGAACTTGGTTGGTATTGCGATGACATGGGGGGATAGGTGTCTGATTCTGAGTCAGTTTTATGGAAGCAGAGATTCTCTATCCCGATCTGTCTTGAATTTGTGAGAACATCCCTCAACTTTCCGCCTTCAGCGGAGTATTGGTAACGCCCGTGACAGACCTTTTTAACGGGGATAAAATGCGAATGGTCTTTTGAGGAGATTGCTCGACGCAAGGCTTGAGCAACAGCGTTTTTATTTACATGCAATTCCTGTGCAATCTCCTTTGGACTCCAATAGAAGTCGGGTTTGGATTTTAACACGGTCGTAATAGACATACGAAGTGACGTCATTTCTGACCGGATTTTTCCTGTCATTTTCGTGTCATTTTGTATGTCATTGTGTAACCGAGAAGCCTGAACGGTTGAAGTTATAACCTCTCCATCGGTCATTCAGCCCTTCACCTTGGCTCCTTGTAGACACAGGGTAGAGGTTTCCAATGGGATGCAGCGGTGAAGATCTGACATCCAGGGCAAACGGCGCATGGATCTTTCTTACCTTCACGGTCGAAAGTCGCACCCATCTCAACCCAGGGTCTCCTGGTCATCCCGCTCCTCCGCCTCCATGACCCATCTGCCAGATTCGAGAAACGCGTCGATGGTCATTTGATGGAAAAAACTGATCCCGGCAAGGCAGCGGTATTCCTCCGGCGTGATGCGACGTCGAGGCGAAGGTTTATCGCTCTCCGGGGAGATAGACATCTGGTCCTTGTGACCCTCGGAGGCGGATGCGAGTGCCAACCTATTCCGCCTCCTTGTGTTCAACTCGTCTTGCCAGCCCAGCTTCGATATAACGCTCTACCAGGGCAGAACGCGGAATTAAACCCCGTTCCTTGTCGATTGCATTAATCATCTCCTCTTTGAGACTGACAGATATTGTTTTTCGCATTATTCTTCGCCATTCCAACATATACAATGAATTTATTAAGATTAATGGACATTGAAACACTGTATGAAAGTGGGTAACTCGCAGAGTGAATTTCCGAAAAGGGTGGAACAATTTTTATCATCTCGACGAAAACCCCAATATAGCAAGATAATCCTTGAATATCTGTTAAAAACAGACAATGAATGGGTAGAACTAGCCAAAATGGAAAAAGACCTCGTTATTGCGCAAGAAATTCAGTATCCCACTAAAATTGAACGAAAAATTCCACATGAAAACACTTTTTATCGGGTGTTGGTCAATTTAGAGAAGGCGCAAATTATCAGGCGCAAGGAAGAGGTCATCAAGAACCGCCGGTCCCGCCTTGGCAAAGAAAAAACCAACACCTACTATCGTCTGACAAGGTTTGCCATCGTTGACCATCAAGAAGTCAGCAAAGAATACATGCGCCTTCTTTTGGAAAACCTGGAGCTTAGGAAGGAGCTTTTTTGTGCCAACTACCATCTCCGGAAGTACGGTATCACCATTGACCCTGACGCCTGTGAACCTCGAAAAATAAATCCCGAAGTGAAAAAGGATTTAAAGCCCCTATTTCCCGAATAAAGGTCATATAGGGATTTAATACCCCTAACCAGAAGTTAGGTAAAGTCATTCTATATAGAATTAACTGGAGAGGATTTAAGACAAAATTTCCAACTCTCTCCAGCGGCTTTGGCACCTGACAGGTATTCAGGTATGTCCCTTCCTCTTGATGTCGCCATCCGTTCTCTCGCCTGTTCGATGGGGGCAGACTAATACGGGGTCGCGGATCTTGCGCCGGCCAGGAACTTTATTTTCAGGCAGGGGGGCGATCGTATCGCCTGGTACCCAATTGCGGTTGCGGTCGGAATCCGGCTATCAGACGACCTCGTTGACCTCCTCCCGGACGGGGACCCAGAGACTTCGATCATCTACCGGCACAACGGTTACGAGGTTCCAAACCAGTTACTCGACCAGATCGCGGTCCGCCTGGCCGGCGTTCTCCATGGAAGGGGGTACCATTCATTCCCGTTCCTGCATCCAGGCGCAGTGATGACGGAGAGATACGATCGGTCTTTTCACACAAGCTTGCTGCACACCTCGCAGGCCTGGGGTGGATAGGAAAGAGCTGTCTTCTCGTGACCCCGGATCACGGCCCGCGTGTCCGGTGGGTGAGCGTGCTCACCGACGCTCCCCTCAAGCCAACCGGGACACCAATGGAACCACGTTGCGGTGACTGCACGGCATGCTTTGACATCTGCCCCCAACGGGCCTTTACGGGGCGGATGTTCGACCCGGACGAGCCACGGGAAACGCGGTTCGCTGCGGCCGCCTGCGACCTTAACTTCAGGGAACAGGAGCGTGAGACGGGTGTCGCGGTCTGCGGGCTATGCCTGTATGCCTGCCCTATGGGAAAAAGAACGAGGCAGCACGTCCCGATATCAACAGGCGATGAAGACGTCACTCAATTAAAAAAAATCCTTTGCCTTACCGGGTGTCAGAGGCCCCCTGCTGGCATGGGGGATCTTCGTGAGAGTAGGAACGCCCGAGGAGTATTCCATCGAATAGTGCATTCATTGGCTGCCATCATACCGGTTGCTTCCTGGTTATCAGGTTGAGACAGTACTGGTCGATGGAATCCATCAGGACGCTTCGTGCATGCCTGGCGCGTCCCTCGTTTTCGGAAAATGCATCTTCAGCCAGATACTCGATCAGGATCAGGTAGTGATTCTTTTTCGCCATCCTCGCCCGGATCATATCCAGGCCTGCAAAGGCCTCCTCTTTATTTCCTTTCACCAGGGAGAAAGAAAAGTCAAGGAGCATGAGAACCTGAACCGGCATACCGTTTGCAACTGCCATCTTCCTGAACCGGGCATATGCGGTTGCCTGCTGTGAGATGATTGATAGCTGCAGACCATAGTAAACCGGTTCCAGATCCTGTGGATGATGCTGGGTCATCTGTTTGATCACCGCCGCTGCCCCTGTCGCATCCCGCTCACTGATTTTATATGAATACAGTTCCCGGAGAAACTCCATCTCGTTGTAGTACCGTTCCGATGCAATGGTGAGCAACTCTCCCCTCATAACCTGGTTTCCATCGAGTGTTGCTTTTTCAAGTCCGATGGTCAGGAACCGGGGTTCTTCAGGGAACCACTCGATTCCAAGCTTCAGCATGAACCAGAATATCTTGTTGACCTTGAGATCCTTGATGACCCGGGGAAATTTCAGACGGTTAACCGGAGGTCGTACACGGGCGAGCTCGATCATCTGTTCACGCGCATTGAGCGCCATATCACTTGTCTTTCCGCGTTCCGGACCTGTTTCTCCGGTATAGGTCTCCGTTGCCAGGATATGGTAGCAATAGGCTATCGCGGTATAGATGATGGCGTCGATTTTTCTGAACGGTCTGAGCTGCTCAATGGCCTCGCGGTACTTTCCAATTTCGATCATCTTGAGGCCGAGGATGATATCGAAAATCATCTTCCCGCCAGGACGACGCTTCAGCCGGTGTGCATGGCTGAACAGGCGTTCAATGTATTCAACATCGTTGGATTTGCTGCTCTCTTCAAGCACTTTGACCGTGATATCATCGATTAAGCGGTCGTAGGCTTTGTCATCGAGATTCGGCAGGGAACTATCAATGATGGAGAGCACGTGACCAAAAAAGATAGGGATATTGGAATCGATCTTCTCCGAATTCTTTTCGATATACGCAATCAGGTCCTTCCTGACCAGGTCTACCTTCGCTTCGACGAGGAACTCAGGCTGCCATTCTTCGACCATATCTTGCACACCGGATCGGTTATGATTGTCTTTCCGGAAATAAAGGCAGGAATTAATCCGATCTATCATAAAATCGCGGAAATGCAATATATACTTTATTCTCCGGGGCGGGGGAGAGATGACCACGGGAAAATCCGGAACAGTCCCTGGCGAGCAAGCAACCCGGCGACTTAACCGGCCATTTAGATCAACACCATGTACAGGATCAGATCTCCCCGATCGTCCCATCCCCTCTTTTAATGATGATCCTGCCTCCATTGGCGGGGTAGTAGAACATGGTTCTGCCGGTTTTTCCTCCTACGTCTTCGCCGCAAAGCGGGATTGAGAATTCGATGAGGATCTGCCTGGTTCTCTCAATATTTTTCCTGCCGATCGATATGCTCTCGGAGAACTGGGAGAACATGGATGCTCCCCCTACCATTTTGGCAACGATCTCGCCGTTTTTTTTCCTGTTGCTCGATAGTTCTTCGAGCAGAGCAGATATTGCAGTATCTGCATATTTACCTGGACGGTCTGTTCGCCCGCTGGAATCCGGCAGCATGATATGCGCCAGTCCACCGCGCTGGAGAGTGATGTCGTGAAGAACCAGCCCGATGCAGGACCCAAGGCCAATCGAGGCAAGGGGGGTCGACGAGACCCGCAGTTCTCCGATTCCGATATAAACCACATCCGGCGACTGGGGATCAGATATCATTGTTCCCTCGCGTGAGCTATTGATGAAGTGTAAGGACCTGTTCGAGCTTCTGGATCAATTCTTCGAGAAGGAGACGATCGGGAAGGAGGATCAGATCACTTTCAAGGGAATAATCACTGCTCTTGAGCTCGGTGCGGAACAAGACCACTTCGTTGTCATTTCCTTCAAGCTGCATGGCGATAATTCCCTGGAGTGCAGCATGGGGCATATCGATTACGAGGCCCGGTGGTGATGGGATCATGATAACATTGAGGAGTCCGGCTGTTCCGTCAAGGAATGCAGATACCATGATATTTCCAATCTCGAGCAGCGCACTCTCATCCATCTCATCCATCGGCCTTGTCAGATCTTCCATTCCGAGCATCGCATTGACAAGTCCGATCGCGGATTTTACTGGTACGTGCAGGAGGAGATATCCGCCTTTTGAAAGTTCACCATCGATTTTGAACAGGACCATCGCAGCGATCTCATCTGAAATATGCTCATGGACATGGGACAAATCGATGACCGAAATATCCGGTATATTCATGTCGATGGTCGTATTCAGCATAGTCGAGAGTGTGGTTGCGGCATGAGCCGCCCCGATATTCCCAAGCTCCCTCAACGCATCCATCTGTTGATCTGTCAGATCCATCCTAATTCTCCATCACGATTGAACTTACATCGAGCACCGGAACGACCTGGCCGTCCCCAGGGATAGTGACCCCGCTGATTCCCGGACAACTTCCTACAATCTTTGTGAGGGGCTTGATGACCACTTCCTGCTGGCCGATGATGGCATCAACGGTTATTGCCATTTTCTTCTGCTGGTTCTGCAGGATGACAAGGATTTCGCTCCTGTCAGATGCTCCAAACATATCCTCGAGGCGGTTCAGGGTGAGGATCTCGTCTCTGAGAAGAATTGTCTCACGGGAACCGATTGAATGGATGCGGGTCCCATCAAGTGCCGCTACCTCGACAATATTGTTCACCGGGATCGCACAGCGTCTGTCGTTGATTCTGACCATCATCACGTCCACGATGGCCATGGTAGGCGGAAGAAGGAGTTCAAACCTTGTCCCGGTCCCGGGCTCCGATTCCACTTTAATCGAACCCTTGACGGCTTGCATTGCCGTTCTGACGACATCGAGCCCAACCCCCCGTCCGCTGACATCGGTCACCTTTTCTGCTGTTGAAAATCCGGGCTGAAACAGGAGATCGAATATCTCCTCCTTCGACATCCCCGGTGCACTCTCCGGAGGGATTATCCCCTTCCGGACTGCTTTTTCCAGGATCTTTTCCGGGTTGATACCGGCACCATCGTCATGAATGGTTATGATGACATTTTCGCGGTCTCTCTGGGCGGAGATCTGGATTTGCCCCTTTCGTGGCTTGCCTGCCTTCTGTCGCTCGTCAGGAATTTCTATTCCATGGTCGATGGCGTTGCGAATAAGGTGGAGAAGCGGATCATTGAGACCCTCCATCACACTCCGGTCAAGCTCCGTCTGCCCACCTTCTATACACAGTTCGATCTCTTTTCCCATTTTCTGCGAGAGATCACGGACCGTGCGCGGGAACCTGTTGAAAATGTGCGACAGCGGGATCATCCTGATATTCATCATCAGGTTTTGCAGATCGGCTACCGATCGTCCGATCATGTTGAGTGTCTCATCCAGGTCTTTCATCCGGTGTTTCTGCGCGATCTGGAGCACTCTTCCCCGGTTGATGACCAGATCCTCTATCAGGTTCATCATATGGTCCAGCCTGGTAATATCAACCCGGATATTCTTGACTTCCCGTTCTTTACCGCTTGGTGGAAGGGCCGCTTTCCTGGTGTCACGGATATCATCGTCACGGACGGCTGTTTTCTCTTGGAGGACTGGTGCGGTTTTTTCTTCAGGAGACACTACTCGTACTGCACAGACTTCACTCACCGACGCTGCCTTTACCAGTGCTTCACTATCGTTTTCACTGCGGAGGGTGAGCTTGATGATTCCATCAAAGTCCCCGTCCTCGATTATATCCTGTGGCGGGGCAACATCGAGGATTTCTCCGAGAGCTTCGAGGTTCTGGAGTATGATCATGCCCCGCAGGTTCTTTGTATCGCATTTCCTGTCAATCTCGATGTTAAGGTGATAGACAGACGTTCCCAGGGAGTTCCAGTCGGATGCACTGCCATTGGCAGGGAGTTCATCAGGAGCAGGTAGATCTCCGGGCATGGCCTTGTCCCGTCCATCCTGTCTGCAGGCCTTCCATGATCGGATATTTTCGAGCGTCTGGTCAAGATTGGGTGAATTGCCCTGTCCTCCAGCCTCAATATCATCCACCATTGACTCGATATCGTCAGCGGTTTTGAGCAGGAGGTCGATTACCGCAGAATCCGCCTGGAGATCGCAGTTACGGATGGACTGGAAGACGTCTTCCATGGCATGGCATATCTGCTCCATCTCATCGAATCCCATGGAGGCTGACATGCCTTTGAGCGAGTGAGCTGACCTGAAAATTTCTGCGATGGCATTCTGGTCAGATCCTTTCTCGAGAACGAGAAGATTTTTCACGATGTTCTCAAGGTTCTCACGTGATTCGGCGACATACAATGACCGGTAGGAATCCATATCAGACATTCCCGATTTTTCCTCCCTGGCGTGTCAATCTCGTGATTTCACCGGCGATAGCCGTAAGCGGCAATACCCTGTCAACACAGTTCTTCTGGAGCGCAGACCTCGCCATTCCATACACGAGGCAGTCCTCTTCACGGGCCACTATGGTCGTTCCTCCCCGCTCCTTCACTTCTGCGCATCCTGTCCCCCCATCGTTTCCCATACCACTCAAGAGTACCGCAACCGTACGATCCATATAGATACGTGATGCCGTGGAGAGGGTCTTGTCTGCGGCAGGTCTGACACCATGAAGGGGGGGTGCGCGTGAATGGATGATCCTTCCCCCGCGCTCACCCCGGGGCGAGAGCGTTGAGGTGATGAGCCCATGGTAACCAGCTTTCAGGACGTATATCTGTCCGTTGGTGAGAATATCTCCGTTTTCTGTTTCCTTCACCGGCATCAGGGAAACCCTGTTCAACCGGGCTGCCAGGGCAGTGGTAAACCCCCCCTCCGGCATGTGCTGGGCAATGACCAATGCTGCAGGCAATCGTGAAGAGAACGATGAGAGCACAACATCAAGCATGGATGGGCCTCCGGCCGATGATCCAATCACCACAATGGTACCGGCTGTTTCATCTCCGGCGCTCTCTTTCCGTTCGATATAGGGGATGCGGATGACCTGTTTTATTTTGGTAATTAACTCGTCCCTGATATTTTGCATGTTCCCGACACCGCTTGGTTTGAGTATGAAGTCGTCAGCACCAAGACTGATTGCCCTGTTTGTTGCCTCCGCCCCCTTTGAGGTCAGGGAACTGAGCATAACGGTCCGGGGGAAATTCCTGACAGATTTCCGGTGCAAAAGAAGTTCGAGACCGTCCATGCGGGGCATCTCGATATCAAGAGTCATAACATCGGGACTGGTTTCTTCGATCATCTTCAGGGCAGCAATTCCATCCGGAGCCGATCCAACGACTTCAATCCCAGGATCTGACGTGAGCATATCCCGGACGATTGTCCTCATGAATAGCGAGTCATCGACCACAAGAACACGGACCATGCTTTCAGGATTCCAGGATGTTTTTCACTTCATCGAGAACCTTGGGAGCCTGGAACGGTTTTACAATATATCCACGTGCCCCGCTTTTAATCGCCAATTTCACCATCTGCTCCTGTCCAACAGCAGTACACATGATGACGCGTGCATTTGGATCAAGAGCCTTTATACCCTTCAATGCTTCTATCCCGTTCAGTTTAGGCATGACAACATCCATGGTTACCAGATCGGGCTTCAGCTCCTTGTATTTCTCAATCGCATCGTCACCGTCTGCTGCCTCTCCGGCGATAGTATGTCCACCGGAAAAAAGGATATTCTTCAGAAGGGTTCTCATAAAGAGCGTGTCGTCGACAATGAGAATTTTTCCCATATGAATCTGAATTATAAATATGTTCTGGAGATAATAAATTAGTTATCGCGTATTATCCAGCCGGAGGTTTAACGGCCTCCGTGATAAACCGGACCCCTTTTGGTGTCATCTGAACCTCCCGACGGACATATCGCACCTCTATCAGCCCCAGTTTCAGGAGTTTATCATAGACCCCCTCAAGTTCGTTCGTGGATACGGACAACATCGTTTCGATGGCATGGGAATCCATCCCACTATATACAAGCATTCCAACCTGGGCGGAGAGAGGGTCCAGTTCATCACCCCGCATATCCATGTCCTTGGTGGTATCCTTAAGGAAATTGAAGAGCACCTGCAGTGTCGAGAGCGGACAGAGGATGAAACTGGTGACCACATCGGTGCCTTCCATGTGATCGATCTTGACCACGTCGACCTTCTTATTCTGGACATCGCGTGTGGTGAGTTCAATCCCGGTAACATCTCTCAGAGGGATGCAGATCTGTTTATCTTCGCTGACAAACCACAGCACTGTTTTCAGCACAGCGATGGATCCCTTGTCCCATCGGGCTTCCTTTACCAGCACTCCCCCCCTGACGGCAGGTGACATAAAATAGGCCGCGAGGCGATAGGCACTGCAGGACATGATGATCACCTTCTTCAGTACCTGTAATGCTTTTGGGACTGTGGCAAGCGACAGGGTTATTTCCGGAGGGCCCTTGAGTGTGAGGGTGAGGATGTTTTTCCTCTCAGTCAGGTCGATAACCTGTCGGTACGGTATCTGCATGCTGAAAGGAGCCGGAACCGTGATCTGGTCCTTTTCCACCGCAAGTTTCGCCCCGTGCCAGGTTCCCTGCCGCTCAATTTTTACGGGTATCTCGACCATGGATATCTGCTTTTCCGAAGACTGCTAATCGTCCTGATCATCCGGTTTTTTTATACAATGCTAAAAGGTCTGTTATATCTTTTTCAATTTCATCGATATGTACCCGGACGTCCTTGAGATCCCTGACCAGGCTCTTGTCAACCCGGTCCTTTTTCCCTGCCATGTCGCTCCGGATGGATGACAGCAGGTCATCATCGCCGGATGGTGCAGATGTGAAGGAGAGCATGCTTTCATCCAGGCTGGCACGGCCCGGTCCCTCCATCGCAGGCGTTTCGGCTCGTTTCGGGGAATCCGGATGGGGCGTTACCCCAGGAGAAGAGGGAATACCCCTGGGTTCTGCAGTGGTACCTGGCCCGCCCTCCAGATCGACATCATCGAGGTCCAGATCGAATCCTTCAAGTTCGTCCAGTCCCTTTTCGATGGAGAACTCCCCGATACCCGAAGCCGGGGTTGCGAGATCGGCCTGGTGTGCTTCGAGGATCTGGGCAACTTCATCCTCTTCGTCTTCATCAATGGTGATTGTCGATTCAGCATCGATGGATATGTCCATGTGTGCGATCTCATTTTCATCAGCAAAGACCTCCAGATTGAGATCTGAATCGAGAATACCCGCACGAGGTTCATCGTCCGGCTCTATCCGCGAGAGGATTAGATTCTCATCAATTACCATGTCCCTGGTAAGAGGAGAGAACGGGCTTGGCTCTTGTTTCTGAAGGACAGGGGAGACCGCCGCAAATTCCACCGAGGTCAGGGAGACCTGCTCACTTCTGTCGTTTGGGCCTGGTTTTTCCGCAGAAACTTGCGCTATCCCGTTACCGGCTCCCCTGGAGCGGCGGCGTGAGGAAAAGAGGAGCCCCAGGCCCTGGCCAAGGGCTCTGAAGGTCTCGAACCGTGATCTCGATGTGCCGTCCGATGCCTGCGCTGAGGTATTGGCTGGTTCCGGTTCGCCCTCGTGGATAAGAGGTTTTTTTACAGAGGCTGTATTGGACCGGGAAAAGACCTGTCGGACTCTCCCGGCCATCTTCGTGAACGGACTGGATTCCCGCTTCCGGTTTTCCACCGGGCCGGGCCTGCCTGTTGTCGAAGGTACCGCCATGACATTGCCGTCCGGCTTCTTCCGGTTCTCCCCCCGGGCACCCTCCCCGGGCACTAGGATGAAGAGGAGTGCTCCGAGAAGTATTATAATCCCGGCTACGAGACTCAATCTGGGAATATTGAGCAGGATCAGGGTTATCTCAAGGGCCAGGAGCGCCAGGACCGCAATTAAACGAATGGTCACAGGATTCATGTCAGACTCCATGGAACGTTGGAATATTGAAGAATAATCCAACTATAAACGGTGCGATTATATAAACAATACCGGTTACGGTGCAGAGTATGCTTCCGAAAAAGTAGAACATATAACTTCCGCCTCCAAAGACGATTCTCCCTGCAAGTATGTTGGAGATGGTGATGATGGTGATGACGATCATGACGTACACCGCCATCTCTGCCTCCGGGAACTTGACAAACATGGTCACAGCACCGCTCATGGTTCCGCTGACCGTTCCGGCGCCAGCCATTCCTCCGGTGTTCATCGGGCCAAGAGAGGAGACGACTTCGCTGATGGCCTGTGACATGCGAAGGAGGATATGGTAGAGGAAGAGGAAGATGGCGATCATCATGGCATGCATCGGGATGAGCAGCACCACAAACCCCAACGATATGGTGTGCCGGTTGTTCCGGAGCAGCACCTGTTCGAGCATGGAAGAACCAACGATCTCACCAATCTGGTCCGGGGATCCTCCCAGCTCAACCGAGTCGCGGAATATGTTCAGATACTTGTAGATCAGGTTGCTGCCGCTCTCCCCGATAAACCTCTCCCAGGTGAGATGGTCATCAAGACCGAGGTTCAGCTTTGAATATACTCCGTTCACGAGCGGTTCAAGCGTGGTCAGGGACTTCCTGTCAATCTCTGCCAGGGCATTGGTGATGGTCACTCCTTTGCCCCCCATCACCGATCCAAGGCTTCGGATGAAGACCGTGAAGTCGCTGTCACGGTTAATGATGTTCGAATCATCGAGATACCCGATGACCCCGAGCGGGAAGAGGAGAAGGCCTGAAATAAGCATAACGAGACCGTAGGCATTGGGGATAATGCCGAGGAGATTAAGCAGAAAAAAAACCAGGGCGATGGCGAGCGCAACCGGGAGCACCTTTCTGCTCAAACGATAGATCATCCCCTGCTCTTTTGACCCCCGCGGGAGATCATGGACTTTCTGATCAGCAGGGACTGCCCGGTACATGGTAACCAGCCCGAACACAGAGACGCAGATGACGATGAGATAGGAGCTCATCAGGGTTGCCTGGATGTTATCCGGCGAAAAAATTGCAACCGAGATCATGATGATGATTCCTACCAGGGCTCCTGAGAAGAGCATCGCGATGTAGGCATCTCCCCACTTCTTCAGCATCTCGAGGCCTTGTTCGTAGGTATTTCGGTAAATGCTCCGGATGGTGATCAGTTCCCGGGTCAGGAAGTCTTCGTCTGGAACGCCGGATTCAATGGAATTGGCGTACCGGTTGAGCATGCTCTGGAGCATAGGATTCTTCACCCGCTCGGCCATAATCGTCAGTGCATCCACGTAGCTGTAGTTCCATTTCTTGACAAACATCTCGATCTTTTCAAAATATTTCGATGGAACAAATTCCTTACGGGCTGCAGTGTAGGCAAAGATTTCCGGCCGGGTTGCGCGGGCCGTTGTGATTGATGCCATGTAGGTGACCATAAATAAGAGGTCGGCACTCATCCTCTTGTTCTCACCAACCGATGAAAAAAAGCTACGGACAGATGTCAGGAATCCCTCAAAGGGAATGGCTCCCCTGTTTTTCTGACGCAACCCTGCAGACAGGGCCTTAAGACTCGGTGACATCTATGGTGAGCAGCCCCTGTTTCTTGACCTTGGTAATCATGTGGAAAAGGTCGTAGAACCCCGAATAACCTGCCTTGTGAAGACGTTCAAGGATCCGGGCTCTTTTTTCGATCTCCCGGTAAATCTGCGCTTTTTTATGATCGGGGATTCCCAGCATGGTGGCCACTTTGTTCTCGAGGAGGTAGCTGCTGCCCTTGCCGGTAAACTCAAAGGAATCAGTCACCGGGTCCCAGTGGAACATCTCGACAAAAGAGAACCCCTGAGTTTCAGGATTGAAACCAACAAGTTCATTCACCGAAATTATTCTCCGGACCGTCTCGCCGCTCGGTCTTCGGACGGCACTCTGGATGACAACCAGGTTCAGGTTGTCCACGTAGGTCTTGGGAATATTGATCGGTTCTCCACAGAGCCGCTGGATGAGTTTTTCGACCGATGCCGCATGGAACGTGGATAGGACAGGGTGGCCGGTCTGCATTGCACCGAAAGCGACCGACCCTTCTACACCCCTGATCTCTCCTACAAGGATCTGGTTTGGGCGCTGGCGGAGTGCCGCCCGGAGCAGGTCGAACATCGTCACGTCACCACCTTCGCCTTCCCCCCTCCCTTTACCCTTTGAAACCTCACGGGTCCAGTTACGGTGGGGGATCTGAAGTTCCGGTGTGTCCTCTATACTGACTATTTTATTTTCAGGAGGAATGAAGGCGGTCATTGCATTAAGGCTCGTGGTCTTGCCGCTGGCCGTCTCCCCGCTCATGAAAAGCGACATGCCGTTCTCGATGCATATCCAGAGATACCCGGCGACCATGTAGTCGCAGGTCTTGAATTCGACCAGTTTCAGGATACTGATCGGATCGTCCATCACCTTTCGAATGGTGAAATTGCTCCCCTTCCTGCTGATGTCGGTACTGTACACGATATTGATACGCGAACCGTCGGGAAGAGTTGAATCGACGATTGGATTCCGGTAGGTAATTGGCCGCTTGGTCCGTTCAGCAAGTTTTATCACGAATTTGTCGAGATCTTCTGTATTGTTCCAGCCTACTACCGACTTCAGCCCCTTGAAGATCTTGTGCTCGATGAAGATTGGGCCCACACCGTCAACCGTGATGTCTTCGATATAGCGGTCATTGATGAACGGCCTAAGCATGCCGACGTCGATCTTGTCTCTGATGAGGAGATATTCGAGGGCTTTATATTCCGAAGCGCTGATAACCAGCCGCCCGTCCGGCATACGTGGGAACTTCGCGAGGATCGCATCCGATTTCACATTTTTCCTGGCAGTCAGGTCTTTTTGAAGGAATCCCTTTAATTTTGACCCGACCCCCGGTTTTCCTCCCTGAACGGCAGGGGACAGGGCTTTGGGGATCTGTTCGCCTGGAGGCGGTGCATATGCGACCTTCGTGAAGAGACCCTTCAAAACTCCGGCGCGCTCTTCATCCGTGACCGGGTCGGTGCTGAGCGAATCCAGCAGGTCGACGAGAAGTATCTCTACCGCGGGAAGAAGTTCCTGGACACTGTGCAGGAAAGACGGCTCAATTGGGATATAATAATTTCTCACATCATTGGCATCGTGAAAGATATGGACAAAGGTCGTTTCATCGGCGGGGTAGATAAGGTTTGGTTCCGAAATCCCCTTGAGGTCGCGCTTCAGTTCCGAGAAAAAAAGTGGGATCCCGTAAACATCGACCGGAAAGAGGTGCATGTACTCCAGGAGGTGGGGGGCCTGTTTCACGTACTCCTTGGCGTTGACCGGAAGCATCCGGTAGAGAGCGCACCCCTCGATATTGTTCAGACAGTCGTTTTCTTCACCGGATGATGATGATGGCTCAAAGGGGAGGACGGGAGTAAACGAAAGGGATTCCATGCTAGACACGCGCCATTGAGATCGGGATGATCTTCATCCCGTATCCTGGGTGGACCTCAAAGCTGACCAGGTTCCCGGTGGTCTTGCGGGCTCCCCGGACTTTCACCACTTCCATGACCATCACGTACTTGTCCCCGATGAGGGACTTTTTCATCATCAGGTGTGCATCGCAGATCGACCGGATACGGATCAGGGTATCCTCTTCAAAAGCATAGGTATGCAGGGTGATCAGGATTGTCTTGCCCTTGTCGACCAGGTTTTTGCAATTGGTGAGGAAGGTCAGGATGACAGCCTGTGAAGTGTGTTTCGTGAACATGGTAAGGGAGTCGATGATGTGGACTTCTGCCCGGCTTTTCCTTATATGATTGATGACATGATCGAGTATCCCTTCCATCTGTTCTTCCGACCATTTGAAATCAGCGGTGTGGATGGGAAATAACCTGACATACCCCCATGCAAAATATTCCGAAATGTCAAGGCTCATGGACTCCATCTGCGAGAGGAAACTCTTCGTTGTCATCTCGGTCGAAAAAAGATCGACATTCAGCCCCTGTTTCATTGCACCCCAGATGATCTGCTGGGTGAGCACGCTCTTCCCGGTATCGTTCTCACCTTCGATGAGGGTGAGGGATCCCAGCGGGAGGCCGTCGGCTATCTTCTTGTCTATCTCGGAATTCCCCGTGGACAGAATATTCTTGTCCTCTCCTCCCAGTATTCCGGCAATCCCGTCCTTCGACATATCCGCCACCTTATACGATCAATAAATTGGCACACCCCTATTTAAAATTCTGGCTGCTGGAAACCCCGTGATCATAAATATGCCGATGCCGAAACGCCGTTGGGAGTCGTGACCTGGACCCATGAATAGGGGCCGTTATCTGCCGTAACTATCATATGCAACTCTTCTCCCGGATCCCATGCCCCGGGATATACCGTATCCGGGACGATATTGATTTTCTGCCAGCCCCTGCCTCCGGACGGGTTATACCAGTAAAATTCAGGAGCCAAATCCCCGTTCTGGAGGTAGACATCTATGAACTCGTAATCGGAAATCCGCTCCTGCCCAGTGTTACTCAGGGTGACTGACAGGGTCTCGTTCCACGAAGTCCCGGTTATCCGGATCGATGTATGGGCAGCCCTCGAGTTCAGGGCGGTCATGTCCTTTTCAGCCGATATCATCGTCCCTGTAAGGGATATCAACCCTCCGGCCAGAAGGTATCCGGTGACGATCAGGAGCAGGATGCCGATTGCGGTTGCCACAAGGGATGCAGCTGCCATGTATGGACACCGTCAGTAGGCGGGAAAATTCCCGGAACGCTGGACACCGTTTGGAAGGACCAGCATACAGTAGACTTCCTCCCCCCTGTTGGGAGGAATTTTATCCGATTTCAGGGTAATCTCCAGCGTCTCACCGGGGTTCCAGAAATTGTTCTTCGGGATCTGCCCGGGGATGTCAAAATGCACATCGTCGTTGAGACCTGCAAGGGACACCCGTTCAAAATCCCCGACAGATCCGATAAAGAGGTCTGATGAACTTAGATCCCCCTTTGCAATCCGTGCACTCCCAGTATTTTTTATCCAGATGTGGGCATCCGGTTTCTTGGCATACATGTTGACGATCTTGAAGTCTGTCCGCATCT
Source organism: Methanomicrobiales archaeon (assembly GCA_022841205.1). Classification (GTDB taxonomy): domain Archaea; phylum Halobacteriota; class Methanomicrobia; order Methanomicrobiales; family Methanospirillaceae; genus UBA9949. The sequence continues at coordinate 175,255 of JALHCK010000002.1, forward strand.
GCAGGTCCGCTTCATGGGTGGTCGTGCCGAAAGTCTCAGATGTACGGTATATAGCTGGGAAGATGGCATTGATCAGGATCCCTGCTGCAACCACAGCGCTGATTAGAAAAAGGGCATTGACAATGGTCTCACTCGACATGAGGTCAGACCCTGTCCTTCTTTTGCGCGAGATCCAGTGAAAGAATATCCTCAGTTGTCCGCTCAAACACTCCGGAATTCTTCCCTGATTCTCCGGAGGCGCGCTGGTGTATGAACACCTCGATCATGTCCCGGTCCAGGGATACGTCGGCTGGATCGAGGATATTGTTCAGCTCGTAAAGCTCTCTTACATACTCCGCGGCCGTGATGTCATGCTCCTCGCCAATGGAGGTCTGCATGAGGCGGGCGATGTCCTTGACGAGTATGCAGGACTCGCTGCTGATATAGCCCATTGCGCGGTATGATTCCAGCATCAGGTCGACCCGGTCGTGCCCGAACTTTTTCACGTTCTTGGTGGTCCAGGCAAAGAGGCGGAACACCTTCTGGAGCCGTACCTTGCCTGCTTTTGATCCGGGTTGCGTGGGCTCTGCAGCCGTGCCCGGGGCCGGAATCCCGCCCGGTGGTATTTTAAGCGCCTGGATGAGATCGGCGTCTATGATAGGGTTTATTGCCTCAGTTTCCCCCTGTCGGTGGACACCGCTGCTGTTACCCCTCTCTTCAGGGATATTCCGGCCCTGAACCTCCGTCATCCCCTTATCCTGTCCGGGCAGGGGCTGGGAGCCACCCGCTGGTCCACCACCCGTTGCCTTCCCCTGCGATGTTGCCGTCCCGGACCGTGACTCCTGGTCAGAGGCTCCGGACGAGATATTGAACGGGTTGTCGATATCGTTCATCCGTTCACGGATATCGATCAGCAACCGTTTTATGGAGGTTTTGAGGAGATCCACCTCGTCCTGGAGCTTGAGAAGGCGCACTTCAGGATCATCAGCCGATGCGGTGGAGATGATATGATCGACCTGTGCCTGATTTACGGCCATGCACAACACTTACCCGGGAAAGATTTTATAGTTTATGGACCTGGTCGCGCAAAGATAATGTTTTTAAACAGGTATTCTGCCAATCGGGGACACATAATGGCTTGGATCTGGAGGCTTCCCTCGACACGGTACAACGGATTCCGGCACCGTAAATGAAATGGCAGGAACTGGTCACTGGGGATTCGAGTCATTGCCTGAGCAGTATTAATGGAGATGGGTTTCCCCCGGAAATTAAACAGAAAAAGGGGTCAGGTTTTGGATGTTCAATAGAGTATCGTTGTGCTTGTAATCGAGGGCGGAACCGTCCGTGAGATTGCAAGTGATGCTCCAATCTCGGGTTTGATCTCGATGTTGAACGAAATTCTTGGTGGAATATCCCTTGGCAAGTCGGTTATATTGATTGTGAATGTCTCACCATACTGCAGGACATCATCGTCTCCTTTTTGTGCGGAGTCTTTAATTTCCCAGTTGGTACCTTTCACAAGCTCTGTCGGAACTGTTCCAGTATCACTGTAGATCATCGCAGTTTTGTCCATATCTATAGGCAACCCGCCGGCAGCAAGTCCGACATCGAACTGGATCGTACTGATTCCGTCTCCCGTGTCATTAGCCAACCCATACACGTTGCCTTTCACGACAATGTTTGATGCCGCAGATGAAACCCCGGCGTGGACGACTTCCTGGCTCTTCTCGGTGGTGAAGAACCCAGCACCGAGCACAACGTAGCTGAACACCGCTGCGACGACCACGAAGGCTATCAGCACAATGGCCGCCTCGAGACCGGTGAACGCCTCCTCATTCATGACTAACTTTCGCATATGCTACACCTCGCAGCCGCTGGATCCCTCCAGCCTCAGCTGCTTATACGTGTGGTGGATCCCATTGTTTATAAAGATATCTTTAAACCGGATAATATCCGGCAGGCATAGCGTGCCTTTAGTTCACGCAGGGGGAGATCAGGTCTTCCCGGCCTGCTCCCCGTGCTGTTCAAGGGCGGCGCGTGCCGCGGGGGTGCCAATCTCCTCCAGGGCCTGGACGGCCCTGATCCGGACGCTGCTGTCCCGGTCTTCCAGGGCACTTTCCAGGAGGGGGATTGCACCATCCATGCCGGTCCTGCCAAGCGCCCCGGCAGCCCTGAGCCGCACCCCGGCATCCTCGTCAGTGATGGCGGTGGCAAGCGGCCGGAGGACTTCAGTGCCACCGATCCTGCCCAGCGCTTTTATCGCCTCGCGGCGCACGAAACGGCTCTCATCCCCAGCCGCCCTGATAATCACCGGCATGGCCGTCCGGTCACCGATAATTCTCAATGCCACCACTGCACCCATCCGGACATGCCAGTCCGGATCATCGATTGCCCGGGTGAGTGACGGGATGGCTTTTTCGCCCATCATGGCCAGTCCTTCCGCCGCCCCTTCGCGTGCGGACCGGTCTTCATCCCGGAGAGCCCTCATCAGGGGGGAAAGACTCCGGTCCCCGCCGATTGCGCCAAGGGCCTTTGCTGCCTCACGCCGCACGTACCGGCTCTGGTCACCAAGTGCCGCGGTGAGCGGAACGACTGCTTCCGGGTCCCGGAGCTCTCCAAGTGCCCGGGCCGCTTCCTCCCGGTCATCCTCATCGCCTGCCTGGAGCGCCTGCACGATCTCGGAAACATCATGGGAGAACAGGTCACCCGCTTTCCCGGGACGGCTCCGTCGTTCCCGGTACTGTCCCACGATTTCCCTCAAAACTCTCTCGACAAGGTCGCGGTCCTTGGCATACAGGGCAAGAGCGAAAACGATCATCAGGTCGACTCCGGAATTGAGGAGCATGAAGAGCGGGTCCCGGATCATCCCCCAATAATGGAAAGCGAGGGTGAGAACGACAAGCGTCACGATGATGATGATGGTTATCTGGAGGCCGCGTTTCGGGTACCAGAACGCAAAAAGGATAATCGGGATCAGGTAGAGATGGGGAAGGAGGAGGATATTCTCAATTCCGAAGAATGATTCTTCGGAAAGAAAGGCAATGAGGGTGACTGCCAGCGCAATTACTGAAAATACCCCAATAACGGTGAGTTTCAGTGCCTGGTCCCCGAGTCCTGCAACCAGATGTCCCAATCGCCCTGTTCCTTCCATCCGCGATCATCACACAAGTGATGATTTTATCTATTAATGGTTGTGGATTTTATCCGGGCATGCAGTCATTCCACCGCCGGCTATGCCTATGGCACTATATGGACTGGTCATCAGGGGTTGAAGCGTTCCTGGAACCTGACCATGCGCTCCCGGTCGTATCCGATCATCACTCCCCGAATATCCGGAAAGCTGCCTGGCGCTCGATCTCTGCCTGATCCTGTTCTGCAGCGAGGAGATTCACCGGAGAATCCCAGGTGTACCAACCAGACAACTGCATGATCGAAATGAAGCGATCGGTTATAGTTCTCCCATACTGGTATGTTTCAACCATATTGGCAGGGTCCCACTGATCAGCCCGCGGCGGGGGAAGTTCCCGGGCAAGCACACCATACAATGCGTCTCCCACCATCTTGGTATGATACCAGTGCGAGTGGGACCAGCGATGAGTCATCATCTCTTTGACATCAAGGTTCCTGAACCGCCGGAGTTCCGGTATGTTTATCAGGGGGTTGAGCTTGTATTCCGCCATAATCGAGGCCATGAGCATGTCGCGGGCATAAAACATCCCGTTATGCATCACAAAATACCTCCGGGGAATATAATTTTTGACCTCAACTAGTTCATGCATGTCACGCAAACCCTCCCTGATGAGGAAATAGAGCTGCGCGCTTCGCATGACCGGGAAGTTAACGGCAAGAAAGATTTGGGACACGATCCCCAAAGGGATCTCCGACAGGGTATCATGGAGGAGCTTGTACAGAAAAAACGGTATCTTTTTCTTCCTTGCCAGGGAAAGCAGCCTCGTGCGTTCATCCTTCAGGAGATCCAGGTATATCTGTTCCATCCCGAGGGCCACACCATCAGGCTCATACGAGAGCACCTTGTATATCCCGTTGCGGCTGGCGCTTCCCCGTATCAGGAGCCGGGTCACATTCAGGGCAATCACAAAATCCTTCAGGAGGCCAATAAAAGAAGCGGGGAATACGATTACATTCTTTTCAGTATCATAGGTAAACCTGTCCACCAGGATCCCGCAGGGAGGACAATCCGCCTGCCGGTGGAGGATGATCTCGGTATCAAGCGTCTTTTCAGTGAAGTGGATTAAGTTCAGGAGCTGAGGCGAGAAGGCGCTGTGCTGTGTCATGCGATCGCCCGGCAACCATGAGCGGGTCCCGGGTATTCCCGGCTATAAACTCCCGGCAATTCCCTGGTTTTCCAGGAAACCGGGGAATTACCATACCCCCCACCGCTGATCCCCTTCAACTCCTGCCTTTTTGCCGGAATACCCCAGATGCACATAACTTCTTAAAACTACAATCGAATGGTATAAAAATAGCCTTTCATATCTCCTCTGCACGGGCGCTGCATCGGAAAAAGGAAATTATTTATCTCACCTCCCTCCCACAAGAGAATGAATGGATATCCTGAATGCCAGATTATGGATCGTTTTTTACCTGATCTGCTTCGTTGCTGTTCTCTGGGCGACATTTCTGCTGGTTCAGGGGTTCATGCTCGTTCTAAGCGTCGCCATGGTGGGAATCGTCCTCGGGTTCAACTGCATCCTCCTCGTGGGTGAGATCAGAGCGCAGATCCGGAAGAAGAAAGAGATGGAACGCTTCCTGAAAGGATATATTGCCGGATCAGATGAACCGGCAACAGACACGGGTAGGAAGAATGCCTGAAGATGTAAACCTGCCTGAAGCCACTTATGAGAGGGAGTTCTGGAAGCAGTATAACGCTCTCAGGAGGATGCTCGAGCGCCTGAAGTCAGAAGATGTATTGATGCACCGGCTGAAGGTTGAGACGGTGATTCCGGAACAGGCCAGGGACATGGCGATAAAGGCCATTCTTGGAGAGCTGAACGACAAACACAGGATATTTCTGGAGTTTTTTTATGAATTTATCGAGTTCTGTTCGCATGGACTGCACCGGGCCGATATCTCGGTTGAATTCACGGTACTTCCCGCGGGCATGTACGAGATCGAAACCTGTTCCCTGATCGTGGATAAACGACGGGATGACCTCCCGGTTAAAATCGGCCGGAGGTTCATCGAGACCATTCCGTATCCGGAGGGGTGGGAGGCAATCCTCTCATATTACCGGAAAGAAGAAACGTGGTATGACCGCCTTTTCGGAGGAAACCTGGACCGCTGCTCTCTTAAGATAACCGAAGAACTCTTTCCATTGTCCTGTTACCATATCGCTATACGGCTGCCAGCCCAGACCCTCCTCGAACGCCACCAGGCATGAAACCAACCTGCCTTCCAGTCAGATACGTGTGTAAATTTTTTGCTGGACGCGGTATGGCCTGAAGAATGATTCTCCTTCTTTGCCCATGTATTCAGACAATCCCATGATGTAATAGCCACCGGGGAGGAGACCCCCGTGAAATTCACGGAGAAGCTCGGATTTCTGATTCTCAGTGAAATAAATGGTCACATTCCTGCAGGTAATGATATCGAGGTACCGTGACACCGGTGCACCCTTCATCAGGTCATGGTGGAGAAACCTGATGTTAGTCCTGAGATGTGGCTTGATCTCATATGTGCCGTCCGGAAGACAAGTAAAATGTCGTTTTATCTGGAGCTCTGAAAGATTTTCAAGGGCATTTTTTTCGTATACTCCCTGCTTTGCTTTCGAAAGGATCTCATGGTCGATGTCTGTCGCATATATTGTACCTGACATGGATTTGTCCCGCAGGCAGGCTTCGTGGAGAATGATGGCAAGGGAGTACGGCTCCTCCCCGGAAGAGCACCCGGCGCTCCAGATGCGAATCCGTTTTTTTGTCCTGAAGAGAGAGGGGATGATCTCATGACGGAGGACGGAAAATACCTCGGGATCCCTGAAAAATTTTGTGACGTTGATGGTCAGGGCATTGCGTAGCGCTGCAATCTCCTCGGGATATGCACGAAGGAATGCATGGTATTCCCGGTAGGTCGGCATCCTCGTTACATTCATTCGTGACATCAGCCTGCGTTTTATATAATCTTCTTTATACTGGGAGCACCTGATATCGAGGGTCTGCTCGATGAATCGCAGAAGGAGTGAAAATTCATCCATGAGACATCTTCCACATGATGGCCTGTCCTGATTGTGGGAAAAGAGACATATCCCTATTAATCCTACCGAAGAACCGTTCCATGAAATATCTGCAGCTTTTTACGATATCCTGGTACAACCTTCAACCTGTTGCCGAAAGGGATCAGACAATTGATTTTTTTTGCAGGTTCTGCCGGATGAGATCCAAAACGAGGGCCTGGACGTCGAGCCAGATGACAAGATGTTTCTCTCCCTTCTTTCCACTCTCATCATCGGCGGCCACCTTTATTATCCCTTTCATAACCCCGGATTTCTGGATATCCCTTGAATCATTTATATGCTCAACAGCATTCTCATGGATCTGCCGGACGCTCTGGACATCGTCAACAATAATTCCAATATTCTCTCCGCCCGTTGCAGCAGATGTCAGGACGATGATCTTCCTGGAATCCGACTTCCATTCCCCAAGACCGAGAATCTTCTGGACATCGATGATGTTGAAAATCTCTCCCCGGAGGTTCATCACTCCCTTCAGATAGGGTGGCGCGTGGGGAAGCGAGGTTATTGGCATCATTTCAACGATCTCCCGGGTGATGGTGATATCCAGCGCATAGTGGTTTCCGCTAAGTTCGAACTCAACTATACCATAGCTCTTACCATCCCCACCGCTGATTTCCCGGTCCGGACCCTTATCTGTTATGTCCACTGGATCCAGTGTCTCCCGGCCCGGCGATAAATCGCTGTCATGCCGGAGAGCAGGTACATCAGCCAGTTTTCCAGAAAGCTCTTCGGTCCGGTTCACCTCATCGGGAGAACCCTCCGGAATAGCGGGTTGTGGCACCGGTTCACGTTCCAGCCGGTTCTCTCCGCGAGAAAGGCTGGCGGACGCAGGCACCCGCGCCCCTTCCCGTGAATCAGGAGGGCGTGATTGCTCACCCATCCCGTGGGAAGGCATACCAACCGCGGTTGTCACTGGATTTTCAGGATTGTATTCATTTTTTCTTTCCTGGCCCGAATTCCTTTCGGAGACGGACTGGGAAGGGGAAACGCCCTCAAGTTCCCGGCGAAGATTGCTGATGGCGTCCAGATACCTGCTTACATCATACAGCATAACAATATACTCTGCCGGAGATTCCTTCTCTCCGATAGAAAATGCCGTAAGATCATACCCGCGCTGAAAACCGGGATGGTCCAGGTACATCCGTCGTGGCGATGTGCTACCCGACTGGATGGTGGGGTCATGCCGGTTTTCCTCTTCGGGTATGAATGGCAGGTCGTCTATATGTTTTCCGTCCAGGTCTTCCCGTGAAAGACCGGTCTCGTCAACAAATGCCTGGTTGGCTTCAAGTATCTGAAACTCCGAATCGAGAACGAGCATTGGGAGAGGATTATTCTTATATTGTCCTGAAGAAAGGATATTCGTTCCTGTATCGACAGGATCGCCCTGCTGCGTGTGCGGGGAATGGAGGCTTGTGATATCGAGATACGAAAACAGTGCGAGGGCAACGTTTTTTCCGGAATAACGGCAGGGGGTTGCGTATTGCTGGAAATGCTTTTTTGTTCCGTCAGGCAGTTCCATGACAATTTCGGACATTTGAGGTTTTCCTGTAACGAATACAGATTCTGCAGATTCACCCGCCTGTAGCCCGTTCGGCGAACCGGCGGATATAACTGCATCAGAAAAAAGAGATTTATACGCCTGGTTAACAGAGACGGGCGATAAATTATTATCCCGGAGTGCCATCGGCAGCGGGTGTTCCATGAAAAGAAGCCCCTGTTCCCTGCGAGCTGAGCTATCCTCAGCTGCCCGGGCAATGAGGCGAATCATCCGGCTGGCGAGAGGGTGCAGTGCTGGATTTCTGACAGCATCTTCGGCTGCATCAGGTGCATTTCCCGCCAGCGCCGTTTCCACCCAGGATATCATAACAGCCAGATCCTCCTCCAGACTGTCAGCCTGCTGGTCTCCCCTATCACCGTCTTTTGACGACACCCCCACAAACAATGCCTTCCTTCCCGGTCTTTCATTCATGCTCTGCTAACCTCCCAATGTTCTGCCTGACAGGAAGAGAATCCGGCGCTGTGTCCTACTCCCATGCCATCACTTCCAACGCTATCTGCTCATAAACCTTTGCGGCATCACACTCCGGATCGTAGTGCGATATCGGGAGGCCCCTTCGCTGCGCGGCCGCGATCTGATGACTGTAGGGAACGTTATATACAGTCTTGAAATATTTCCTCATTTCTTCTTCCACCTCGAAAACCAGTTGATCTGCCTGGGGCTCTCCACCCCTCGTTTCCATACCAAGCAGGCGTTTTAGACCTTCCACGAATCCAGCCCTGGGAGAAGGACTGCCTTCCTGTCCGGTCCGGGTAACGATCGCCATTTCTGCATGGATGGTCTCTCCGGTATATTCCCTGATATCATCAAAAATGGCCATAAGGGTATGGAGCCCGGTCAATGCAAAGATGCCCCGATCAAATGTTACGACCGTGCGATCCGATGCCACCAGCCCGTTAATGACGAACTGGCCCATGCTCGGCGGAGTGTCGATTAGGATAAATTGATAACCATGGAGATTATTTATAACCCACTTCAGGATATGCGATCGATCTGGCGTCTGATAGAAGAAAGGCTCAGCACCTACCAGGTTAAGATTTGATGGTGCCAGATCGATTCCGGATCGCGTTTCGCGGATAACATCCCGGAGGGTAATTTCTCTGGTCCCGTCTATCCCGCCCATGAACACATCATACATACTTCGGGAAAGCCACCCCGGATCAACTCCAAGACCTGATGTTGCGTTGGCCTGGGGATCAACATCGATGACGAGCACCTGTTTTCCGGCTTTCTGAAGATACCCGGCAATATTCAGGCAGGACGTGGTCTTACCAGTACCTCCTTTGTGGTGTGCAAAGGTTATGACAGGAATGGCTCCACCCAGTATGCAACATTTCCTGTAGAACCTTTTTAATATATCCCGGCTTTGAAATGTTGCCCCTTGAAACGAGGCGGAAATGGAACAGGGTTATCCTGGCACTGGCATGTCCTGCTCCCAACTCCGCTGATGGGTGAATGGGCCGTATTATTCCGGTGACATCTCATAGAATCCAAAGAATTTAATGTGTTCACATTGACAGGGGATATGGGGACTTATTGATGGAAGATTATATCGTTTACCTGGTGATTGGTGTCCTTGCGTTCATCATCGGTATCCTCGCCGGGTATCTGACGATGACATGGTATTACAACAGGAGGTTTGTCGTCGTCGCAGCAGAGTGTGAACGTTCTGATTCTATTGTCCCAATAATCAATGAAATGGACCGCGAATCATGAAAATGCCTGGATTCCTGAAGTGGAGGTAAATATCATGGTGGATCTGATCAGTTATGTTATGATTGCCATCGTCACGTTTTGTTTCGGCCTGCTGGTTAGCTTCCAGATCGCCCATATCCACTATATGCGGCGGCTCACGAAACTTGCCAAACGGAGTGTTGATACCGGTACTATCGCTCCGGTTCTTGTTGAGCTTGAGAAAAGCAGAAAAAAGTAACACCCTTTTCTGAATACGTAAACCGTCCGTCTGCCACGGCATTCCCCCAGGACATCTGATAGCTGGTCCCAGGGAACAGATTCTCCAGGCGTGCACGATCAATCGGTATCCTTATCAGCCTGCTCGCGCATCAGGCTCAGAATTTTCTGACGGGTTGTCGCTGACATACCACAAGTGACTGGCCCCGGAGGTGATTCATCAGCCACTGGTTTCCGCTCGGTGTAGCTGATTGCCTTCGCAAGCTCGGGATCAAGCTTCTTTGCATTCTCCCAGCATTTCAGGGCTTCATCATCCCGGTGGAGTCCTCCACTGAGTGTGATCCCTTTGAAAACCCAGAGATGAGGATTCCCGGGATTGATCTCAAGTGCACGGGAATAATATTCGTCTGCTTCAGTATACCTCCCTTCAAAAGCAAGCAGATCTGCTTTCAGAGCAAGTTCATCGGAACGGTTGAGAATTTCGTCCTTTTTTCCCCACATGGCCCTTCTCTCCTCGGAAATACCTTCCACCTCCTGCCGGAATTTGTATTCACTATGAGAGTATATGAACCTGTCTTAACCGTTATTCACTGTTGCCCATTTCAGGGAACGTACTCGCTCTTTCTGCCCGGGATCCTGATGACCGGAACGGTGAAAAGGGTGAGGAGTGGTTCCATAGTATACCCGACAAATGATGGTGGCATGATCCGCTCGTACTTTTATGGGTACATGCACCTCAACATTGACCCTCGCTATAATATCAAGCAGGATAGGGTCTGAATCAACGGGATTGGAGGATTTCTGGTCTTTTGTCAGGGAACAGTGATTAAGCGTCATGGTATTTCGTGAAAAACTTTTCTCTATTACTTCGAGGAAATGAAACAGCGATGTCTGTTTTGAGTTCCCGGCGAATTTGGTGCCACACAAAAGAGTGTCATGGGTCGATATTACCAAATTTCCTGATCGGTATTACCCTCACCCTGGAAGAAATTTTTGACTCCATAATTTATATATAGTATGGAGATAAGCCTTTTTTTATAAATTAGTGCTATTTGGGAGTATCAGGTGGCAGGTATTCTTGGCGAGGAACTTCATAGCAGTCCTGCGTCGTCCGGTTAATCTCCGCCCTTCACAGGGTCCCGGGTAGATGATTTACTTCCGCAAAAACGGTACGGACATACATGATGCAGGTTTTCTCCAAACCCTCTGCCGGAAGGTGCACTCCCCGCTAGCAGGGTGAAAGGAGATCAAATGGCGACAAAGGCATCTATCACGATTGAGAAGGCACAGCAGGAAAATGCAGCCCTGAAAAAGCAGTTCAGTGAACTGATGCAAGATCAAAAAAAGCTGATTGACGAGTTGACCAGGTCCTGCGGCCTCATTACCGGAGGGGACACCACAGCAACAATAAAGGTGGAGGATTTTTCCGGTGAGTCTAAAACGCTCGCTCAATTGTTTAGTGATACCATCGAATACTATCGAACAGCGGTGCTGGATCAGAAGGAAAGAATAAAAAAACTTGCCGACGAGGCAGAAAAACAGAAGCAGTTTGCATACACGATGGTTATGCAGAACCCTCAGCCACAGCTAATCGTCAGCATTGATATGAAGATCAAACTCGCAAACGAGGCATTTACCAGGATGAGCGGGATTCCTGCAAGTTCTGCCACCACGATGAGCATTAGATCCTTCAAGGTACTGGAAAAGAGCGGCCACAATGTCCGTGAAGCAATAGAAACGAAAAAGGGCGTATCCGGATTTGTTACGGTTGAATTTCCAACAGGTATCCGGTATCTTGAGCAGCATTCTATTCCCATGCTCGACAAGGCTGGAAATCTGGTCAGTCTCATGACGGTCTACAATGACCTCACGGAAAAACGCAATATCGAAAAAACTGAAAAAGAACTGGCAGAATTCACCAGTTCATATCTATCCACCCTCGGCAAGAATCTCTCGCTCCTCTCGACCGGAGATCTGAATTTCGACCTGACAATTCCGGAAGCACATGAGAGTACAAAGAAGGCATCTGAAGGATTCCGGGTTATCAATGCTTCCCTGACCATGGTGCGTGACCATCTACAGGCCCTCATCAGGGACACAGACACCCTCACCCGGGCTGCCGCTGAAGGGAACCTGAATAAACGGGCGGACGCAGCAAAACACCAGGGCGAATACAGGAAAATCATTGAGGGATTCAATTCGACCCTTGACAAGATGATCGAACCCGTGGAAGAAGCGATCCGGGTGTCTAACGAGTATGCACATACAAATTTTGCAATACGGTTCAATGAAAAGATGAACCTTGCCGGCGATTTCATCCGGTTCAGGGAATCACTGAACAATATCGGACTGCGCGTTACAGAAGCAGTAAACGTTGTCAACAGACAGGTTCTCGACCTGGCAGCCGCTGCTGAAGAAGCAAATGCGAGTATTGAGGAGGTGGCTTCCGGATCGAACCAGGTTGCCAAGAGTTCGGCCAGCGTCAGCGGAAATGCTGAGAAAGGTGGGGTGGCCATGCAGCAGGTACTCAGGGCCATGGACGATCTCTCGGCAACGGTTACATCGGTTGCAACCAAAACCGAAGCCATCTCTCATCTGACCCAGGAAGCAAACACCATGAGCAAGAAGGGGTCGGAACTTGCGAAACGGGCCGAACATGGTATGGAGGGCATCACCCGGAATGCCTCCGACGTCGATGCGATTGTGAAAGATATCAAGTCACAGATGGATCAGATCGGAAAAATTGTCAATGTAATCACCGATCTCGCCAACCAGACCAACCTTCTCGCGTTGAATGCAGCAATAGAAGCAGCACGCGCCGGTGATGCGGGAAGAGGTTTTGCCGTAGTCGCAACCGAAGTAAAATCGCTTGCACAGGAATCACGTGAATCGGCAGAAAATATCGCGGAGATGATTGGAAACCTCCAGAAGAAATCACAGGCCGCAGCTGACGCTGCAGCAGAAGCGGGCAGGACCGTCAAGGAGGGAAGCGGTGCACTCGCTGAAACGCTCCAGATGTTCAACAAGATCGTGGCGTCCGTTGATGAGATCAACAAGAATGTCGAGAGGGTGGCAGCGTCAACCGAAGAACAGGCTGCTTCCGTCGAGGAGATTACTGCAAGCGTAAATGAGGTCAATACGCTAATCCAGAATACGGCAAAGGAAGCGGTCGATTCAGCGGCGGCTTCGGAGGAGACATCAGCTGCAATTGACCAGATCGGCAAGATCATAGAGAATGTCAATATAATAGTTTCCCGCGTTTCCCAGGAAATGGCAAAATTCAGGACCTAGCGGAGTGATACTGATGCAACATGATCGGGCAGCCAGCAGTCACACTGGAAATTCCCCCTCATCTTTCACGAGCAAGGGTGCCCGTGGCCAGCAGGAGGCTGTTCCTCCTGTGCAGGTGGTTGAATTCCTGCTTGGCAGGGAACACTTTGCCATCGATCTCTTCGATGTAAAGGAAGTCGTTGAGTACACACGGATAACACGCCTGCCGAATTCGCCATCGTATATCAAGGGCATTATCGATCTAAGGGGTGAAATCACCACGATTATCGATCTGAAAGAGGCCCTCGCCATTGCCGGTACGGAAGTGCGATCTGAAGAAGATTCGCGAATCATCGTGCTGGATGATCAGATCACCTATTCAAAGACAGGCATCATGGTCGATGATGTCCTGTCGGTTTCAACCTTCCAGCGGTCACAGGTTGATAGTTCCCTGACCGCTCTGCACAAGGAAAACAACCAGATTATTGGAATCATCAAGAAGAAGATACGTGTAAAAGACCGCGACAGCACGGAGCTAATTATCTGGATTGATGTCAAGCAACTCCTGAAATCATTGGAGCAGGGAATGAAAGATTTCAGCCTTACGCTGGACAGGATCAAGAGCGAAACCTCTTCCATGGATCAGGAGAAATGATGCTTCTTCATCCATTTCCTGCCAACTTTCCTGCTCATTGAGGTTATCCTCTTTCTCCAGAGTTTGAACGGCAGAAACATACTTTCATTGTTTTATGAAGAAACACCAGCTTATGAATGACCAGGAACGGTTCATTGCCAATGATGCCTATGCCCGGAACGCAGGGATCGTCCTTGTGGAGAGCGCCCCGGGCAGGGCACGGGTGAAAATGGAGGTTTCGGGCATGCACCTGAACAGCCATGGGACCGTGCACGGGGGCGCCATCTTCACGCTCGCTGATACGGCCTTTGCCGTTGCATCGAATTCACACGGGATACCTGCAGCGGCAATTAATGCCCACATATCGTATATGAAATCGGCATCCAGCGGGACGCTCTTTGCTGATGCAGAGGAGTTTGCCCTCAATCCAAAACTTGCAAGCTACACGGTCAGGGTGACCGATGAGGGGGGAGCGCCGGTCGCCATCTTCCAGGGAATGGTCTACCGGAAGACACCACGAAAATAAACCTGCGAAAAAAAGTCAGAGCCGGGTTTGCGCCTGCTCATGCAGGAATGACAGGAGATAGTAAGGGCCGCCGACCCCTTTTCCGGTCGAACCACTGGCTTTCCATCCGCCAAATGGTTGCGACCCCGGCCATGCCCCGGTGGTCGCTCCGCCCCGGCGGTTTGCATAACAGACCCCGAACCGGATCTTTTCAAAAAACTCGTTGACTTCCCCTGCATCCTCCGAGAATACTCCCGCAGTCAGCCCAAATTCCGTTGCATTGGCCTTTTCGAGGGCCTCACCGAGATTGGAAAAGGTATCAAGAATGAGGAACGGTACAAAGAGTTCGGATAACACAAGGGGATGGTTGGGAGGCAGGCCAGAAACCACAGCCGGGCTGACATAGTAACCCCGAGAGAAAATGCCACCATCGAGCACTGATCCCCCGGTAAGGAGGCGTCCGCCACCCCGAACAGAGAGCGAAACGGCTTCCCGGAACGTGGTGAGTGCTTTTTCCGATATAACCGGACCGATAATGGTCTCACGCTCGCGGGGGTCACCGATGACCAGCTGCTTAATGGCACCCACCAGTGCGGACTGGAACTCTGCGGAGATGCGTTCATGAACATAGACCCGTGAAGTCGCACTGCATTTCTGCCCGCTGTATCCGAATGCCCCCTTCACGACACCATCCACCGCTTTGCCGATATCAGCATGCTCTGTTACAATCACCGGGTTCTTGCTGCCCATTTCTGATATCATCGGTTTTGGCCAGGGCTGGGTTCCAATGAGCGCTCGCTGTAGCCACATCCCGGCTTCGCGTGATCCGGTGAAAGCGACCCCATCGATGTCCCTGCTCTTCACGATTTGGCCGCCAAATACATTCCCGGGACCGGTGAAGATCTGCAGGGCAGAAGCAGGTACTCCCGCTGATATGAACGCCTGGTAAAGCTTCAGTCCCGAAAGGGGGGTCGCACTGGCCGGTTTGAAGATCACAGTATTGCCGGTGAGAAGTGCTGCTCCGGCCATACCGGCAGCCAGCACAAGGGGGAAGTTGAACGGTGATATGACCGCCCATACACCGTAGGGCCTCATGACACTCTCACAGATCGCACCGGGCTGCTCCGGTTCCATGAGAGTCCGGTAACCCTGGTTCTTCCGGTACATCCCCGCATAGTAACGGAGCATATCGATCGCTTCGCTGACTTCGGCAAGCGCCTCGAACCGGTTCTTGCCAGCCTCGAAGGTGATCAGGGCTGCGAGGTGGAACCTGTCGCTCTCGAGCCGGTCAGCTACCCGTTCGATCACCTCTGCCCGCTCTTTCCAGCCGGTTACACTCCATGAAAAAAATCCCGATCGGGCGGCACCGATTGCTGATTTTACCTCCCTTTCCGTACCCTGCGAAAACCGACCTATACAGATCGAGCGGTCAACCGGTGAAAAGACTGTAAATTCCCGATCCGCAGACACCGCCTCTCCACCTATCATCATGGGATGGTTCTGATCAAGCTCATGGCTGACAGAATCGAGAGCTCTCTCATACGTACCATGAATGCTCTCATCAGAAAGTAGCGATACGTAGGTAATTTTTTTCTTACGCGCCATCATTTCACATCCGTTCCTGCAATCCTCCAAAGACCCTGCTTCTTTGGTATCCCAGATGAGTCCATACCCCCATGCAGATATTCCGATTGATATCCCCGAGAGTCATTTCGCGGAGCTTTCAAATATGGACGGATGCCGCTGATCATGGACTGCTGGCACGACATTTCGATCGCCAGCATGTATCCTGATAGCCGGGGGTCTTGGGGAGACGATGACAATTGGGACATCCATGCACGTACATAGACAGAAAGCACATAATACTTACCAGAAATGGCCGCGGCTATTGGAATTTTTCCCCAATGAGATTTCCCATAACTTCAAAAAAATTCGCACTTTATAAAAGACTTATGTAAAAGTATGGATAAATGAACGGTAGCACGCTTGTGTGGGATGATACTTATGCTGGAAAAATTATTTCCGTTCTCATTGCTTGCAATCGTAGTCCTGACGACTATTGCGCTGCCGGGATGCCTGGGAGACCATAACGGGACTCCGGCTCAAGGGCCGGAACCGGGTCCGGGCAACGTGTACCTGTTCAATCAGACAAATAATGGTGAGACACGTGATATTTCCCTGGATGCTGACCTGTTACTAATCCTCCCGGAAAATCCAACGACAGGATTTTTATGGCAGCTGTCGGTGACACCGGGATTGTCCATCGAAAACGAAAGCTTCATGCCGGACGATCCCAGCGGGACTCTGGTTGGTTCAGGAGGTACGCATCTTTGGAGGATGAGGACAACCCAGCCCGGGATGCAGAGTGTCTCCGGAGTCTATGCTCGTCCCTGGGAATCTTCAGCCGGTGACCAGTTTACCCTGAATCTCCGGGTCGGGGGAGAGACATCAACCGAGGTTCCACCGGGTAAAAGCGCCATCTATACCGAAGGGGATGATGGAACGACCGTGCAACAGGAAAAAGGCAGGGAATTTGGCATTCGCCTCGAAGAGAACCCGACAACAGGATACTCCTGGAACCTCACGCTTCCTCGCGGCCTCCTGCTTGCCGGTGATTCATACATCCCTTCCCATCAGGCTGGCGGGATTGCAGGAGCTGGAGGAATCCATGCTTATGTTATCACAGCGGTTGAACCGGGAGAGCACCCGGTACATGGTGAATACAGGAGACCGTGGGTGCCCGCAGGGACGATTTTATACGTTGACCTTGAAGGGGGGTTCTACGGTATTGCCGGAGATGACGGAACCATGTATCTGCCCCTGAATCTTGAACCTGAGTTCCGAAACGATGGGCAGAGGGTGGCATTCGAATACGAATCCGTAATAGACGCCGCAACCATCCAGATGTGGGGCACTCCCATTACCCTGACCTATATTGAGAAGGTTACAACCTACGACCTTTACGTTGTTGTCCGGTAATCCGGACCTTTTTTCACGGGATCATTGAATGTTTGCCGGAAAATGGATTTATTCTGAGATCTCCATCGGCCCAGAACTACAAAAAAACCGTTACCGGAATTGATGGGCAAAGATTATTATATCCCGGGATATATTCTCACACAATTTTTTTTGGAATCGATAGCGGAACAGCAGGTTACTGCCGTTTTTTCTTCCAAATACAGGGAGGAGATTTTCGTGAATGCGAAACTGGAAGAGCCGGCAGATGTGTCCGGCACAGAACGTTGGAGATCGATATCGGAATTAAGAAAACTTGGCCCTTCAGCAGTCGAGTACCTGGTTATCAGTCTCTGGGACAGCGATAAAAAAGTCCGACTGGCCGCCGTTGATGCGCTTGGTGAAATCGGTGACCACAGGGCCTACGAACACATCGTCAGGATGCTAGATGATCCGGACCATGATGTACGGTTTGCCTGTGTTGTGGCACTTGGACAGATGGGCGATAAGCGTGCAATCGGGCCGCTATCAGAGGCCTGCCACGATAAAAACGGCTACGTGAGGACTATCGCACAGGAAATGGTTGAGAAATTGAAAAGCAGCCAGTAAGGAGGATCCGGTCTGCCCTTTGGGACGGGGACATTCACAGCCGGTGCTCTTGCATCACGCATTGAACCATGTGTTTTTTTTGCATGAAGGTTCCAGCTCTCCATGACCAGTAATGCATGAGTCGCTGAAAGAGTCAATCAGGGCATGGTGTCGGGAACTGGAGATCCCGCTTTTTGGAGTCGCCGATGTTCACCGCTGGGAAAACCCGCCGTTTCAGCCCTGGATGCCGGAGCCATTCTATCCCCGTTCCATATTCCCCCGGGCAGAATCGGCGATCGTAATCGGCCTTCCTGTATCCCTCCCTGCTCTCGAAACCTCGCCTTCGATACATTACCGGGAACTTTACGTCACCGTGAATACGCTCCTCGATCAGTACACCTACCGGCTGGCGGAGTCCCTGACCGCGCAGGGATACCCCTCTGTTTTTATCCCCCGTGACGGATACGGATCGATCGAAGTACTCCTCAAAAATCCGGTTGCCTTCTTCTCACACCGGCATGCCGCCTATCTTGCGGGTCTTGGGAACTTTGGGGTGAACAATATGATCCTAACTCCTGAATATGGTCCGCGTGTCCGGTTCGGGACCGTACTATCTACAGCACGAATCCCTCCCGACCCAATCCTTAAAGACGAGCTCTGTACCCGCTGTATGAAATGTGTCGAGATGTGCCCTTCTAAAGCCCTGGAACCAGGGGAGTATCCCTGCTCCCTTACCGATAAACATGCGTGTGCTTCGTGGAGTGCGGAGCTTCACCGCCACTTCATATCACCCTGTGGGATCTGCATCAAGGTCTGCCCGGTCGGCAAAGATCGGGACCGGTACGGGCGACGGGATGTATCCGTATATGGAGACCCGGAAAAAGATCCAGCCCTGCACCAGGCCTGGGAGCATGTGCGCAGATACGGGAGGAAATAATTCCGGCTTCCGGTTCCCGGACCCGGTTATCCGGAATCCTGACGTCATGTGGTTTGCTGTTTTCGCAACCCTTATGCTACTGATTGGTCCATGAACAGAAATCAGGGAACCTACGAATCATGCACATAACGACCCTGATCGAGAACACAACAGGGGGAGATCCGGGGCTTTTACCACAACACGGGCTCTCGCTTCTCATTGAAGCCCGGGACAGGGTCATTCTCTTTGACATGGGACAGGACGGAACTTTCATCCGGAACGCCGCGTCACTTGGCCAGGATCTTTCCCGCATCGAGGCAGGAATCCTCTCTCACGGTCACTACGATCACGGCGGGGGCCTTGGGGCATTCCTGGAGCATAACACGCGGGCCCCGGTTTACCTTAAAACAGGATGTAATGAACTCTTCTACGCCAGGGACCCTGACCGGTACCGTTATATCGGGCTTGATGCCGGAACGCTCTCAATCCATGCAGATCGGTTCATCTGGATCGGAACCGACACCCTGATCGCTCCCGGCCTCATGCTCATCGCCAATATCCAAAGAAGTGGCCCACTGCCCCCTGGTAATGATACACTACTGGTACAGAGGGATGGGCGGTTCGAGCCGGACCAGTTTCTCCACGAGCTCTTTTTTGTTGTTGAAGAGCGGGATGGGATTACTATCATTACCGGTTGCGGCCACTCCGGAATCCTGAATATCGTGCATACCGCAAGAGATCGATATCCCGGACGGCAGATCAAGGCAGTTGTCGGTGGATTCCATCTTATCAACCGGGCAACACCACCTGAACTGGTCCGTTTTACAGGGGAAGGTCTCATAGCAGCAGGGTGCAACCAGGTCATCACCGGTCACTGCACGGGAAGTGAAGCAAAAGCTGTTCTCAAAGATGTGCTCGGCCATCGCTTCGCGGAACTCTCTACAGGATATTCCACCGAGATCTGACCACCGGACAATCCATGTAAAAGGCTGCAGTTCCGGGAATGATTCCCCTGGCAAAGGGGGGAGTTACTGAGTAACTCATTCCGGTACAGGCGAAGTCCCATCTCCGGGTTCTGATACGGGCGGATACTGCTCCATTACGGTGTATTGCCTGGTATTTCTGGAGGCAGAGGGGAAGATCAGGCGAAAAGGGGGAGGGGGGCAGCCGATTCCCCGGAAACGACTGGTATGCGCCTGGCGTGATACGGCATTTTCCATCCGGCATGCATTTTTTACAGGGAACGTATATTATGTACCAGGTGTTCAAGGTGGAAAAATTGCTGTATCAGGAACCACCTCCCTGCTATTCCCTCACTGACCTGATGATCCTTATGGCCGGGAAAATGGAAGAGACTGCACGGGCACTCGATGCAGATCAGGCTGTGGAATTCCTCGATGAGATGCTTTCCGCCCGGAGAGTGTATGTCGCAGGGGCGGGTCGGTCCGGTCTTGTCTCGCGGGCGTTTGCCATGCGACTGATGCACATCGGGTTTGAATCGTATGTTATCGGGGAGACGATAACCCCGGCATTTTCCCAGGGGGATACCCTTGTCGCATTCTCTGGTTCCGGTGAGACAAACTCGATCTTTGATATCTGCGAGACGGCAAAGGAACTTGGGGGGAGACTCTGCCTGATCACATCGTCTCCTGACTCAAGGATCGCCAGGATCGCTGACTGTATTGTCATGCTCGGCAGGCAGGAACCGCGTGGCGAGGAGACAAGCAAATACGAAGTCCGTCAGATCATGGGCCAGTACCGGTCAGTATCCGCCTCCTTTGCCCCGCTTGGAACACTCTTTGAAACCGCAGCTCTAGTCTTTGCCGATGCAGTCGTCTCTGCGCTCATCGAGTCCCGTCACTGCAACCTCGACGAGGTCCGGGGACGCCTGTCCAATGTCCAGTAATGGCCTGGAACTGATATCTCTCTCAGTGGATGGCACGAACCCTTCATAACCATTCATGCGAAAGCACCTCTCCATGGATGATGATGCAGCGTTCCTAAGGTCTGACGATGAAGCACGGGCCCTCCTGAAACAGTATCTACAGAGCATGGATGTCGAGATCGTGCAGGAGATGGAAAAAAATGGAAACTGGGGGTTCTGGATCCGGTTCGGCAAATACCCGGTCCTGATCGATCATCAGAAGGGAACTCATTTCTGCATTGTTGCCTTCCAGATCACTCTCAAGGATGAAAGTGCAATCAATCACCTGAACGAATTGTATGAAAAGAACGACGCCCGGTTCATATATGAGCTGACCCGTGCATTCTCATCGCTGCTTACCGGGTATTCACGGATCGTTGAGCGTGGAAGAGTAATCGGATTCACCGTTTCGAAATACATTTACCCCCACCACGCCGAGTTCAACATGCGGACCCTCGATCTCGCGCTGCAAAGCGTGGTAAGTACAGGTGCCGTCGGGGCCGCATTCCTGAAGTGCATTGCCCGGGCCACCGGTGTACAGTTTGAACGGGGTTTTAATCCGGAGGATGCCGATCAGACCCGGCTTTTTAAGCAGGGACCCGGGCTGTGAAACGATAACTGCCTGTCATACTCACGGCATTAATCATTCACCGTTGGCGGACTTCTTCAGAAGCAGGAACGCGGTTCGGCACGAATATCCGGCCCGCTTTCCGTTAAAAACCCGTGAAGCCCCTCAGAACTTTTCCTTTCCGCCGGCACCAAGGGAAGAACCTTCCTGCCATGGAAAATCTTATCGTTTTGAACTGAGCGTCCATGTACATACATGGTTGCTGACTCCTTTCCCGTCGAATTGATATCCTGGGACACCGCGACATCGCTATCTAGGAGCCTGGCAGATATTATCAAGGCCTCCGGGTTTGCTCCCGACCTCGTTATCGCCATCGGAAGAGGGGGATATGTCCCTGCCCGGATTATCTGTGACCGCCTCCTCATATCCGACCTGACCAGCATCAAGATCGAGCACTGGGGGACTGCAGGTCGGAAATTTGACCAGGCGCGGGTGCGCTTTCCCCTTTCTGTGGACGTGCAGGGAAAAACTGTCCTTATCATCGATGATGTTACCGATACAGGGGAGACCCTGGTTGCCGCAACCGGTTACATAGCACGGCATCGGCCGGGGGAAGTCCGCACTGGTGTCCTCCAGCACAAGACATGTTCGGTCTTCCAGCCGGATTACTATGCTTCGCGAATTGCCGAATGGAAATGGATCATCTATCCCTGGGCGCTTTATGAGGATTTGGTTGGATTTCTGGACAAAACACTGGGCGGTCAGCCGGCATCACCGGAAGACCTGGCCCGGACCCTCGGGCAGCGCTTCGGGATGCACCTGGACGTGAATGAAGTTGCCCTCGCCCTGGATGATATGGTCTCCCGGGGTGTGGCTGCCCGGATAGACGGGCTGTATTCCAAGGCCGGACACGATCCGCGGCGGGTGTGAGCCGTTTCCCTGTTCCGACCGCGGAACGTCCAGGACACGTGGTTTTCGAATAAGTCGCAAACGAAGAATGATTAATGCAGGATTGGGCCGTACCTGGAATGAGCACCTCCATGGAGATTGATGGTGACCGGATACGGCTTCTGCGTGATTTTCTCTCGGGCCCGCCAATACGTCGAAGGAGGGTTGATGACAGGACGCTTGCGAGGTATCACCAATCGCTCGTACATCGCTCCTTTATCCGTGAGGAGGATGCATCAGGCTCCGGTGACAACGAACGCCTAGAATTTCTCGGGGACAGAGTCCTGAACCTTATCGTTGCCGAATTCCTGTATCAGACCTACCCGGGATCCGAAGGTGAACTTACCGCACGTATGGAATGGACCGAGAACCGCAATCTCGCACGCGCAGTCACCGCTCTTGATATCGGATTTGAAGACCTTGTCCTGGTGGGAATCTCCCAGGAAAAGACACCCCGCATTGTTGCCGGTGCATTTGAGGCTTTTGTTGCAGCACTCTACCTCGATCTCGGAATGATCCGGACAAAAGCCATTGTCCTGCAACTTATGGCCGAAGAGATACGGGAGTACCGGACCGACCGCAACTACAAAAAGATACTTCAGGAATATTTCCAGAAACAGAACCGCCCACTACCGGCCTACGCCCTCGAAGACCGATCAGGTGTCGCCCACCAGCCCAGTTTTACGTATGTTGTTACCGTGGACGGAGAGATAATCGGGAGGGGAGTGGGACGATCAAAGGCTGAAGCCACCCAGAATGCTGCACGGCAGGCCCTTAACAGGCTGAATGGGATCCACGAGGATTAGGGATATAATTATGTGGTCCCACGGGCATCATCAGATGGTGACCTCGTGTTTGGGAAGATTCTCGTCGCCGTTGATGGCTCGCCCATAACAAGGAATGTACTTGCTGCAGCGGCCGATCTGACCCGTCACTACGGCTCGGAACTCCATTGTATCTATATCATCGAGACCGGATGGTCCGAAGGCGATACCGCCCGTGAGCCGGGAATCCCCGAACTTGAAGAAGAATCCCGAACCATGCTCAAAGATTTTGAGACAGAGATTGCCAGGATGGGCGTACAGGCGATTATGCATCTGAAACGCGGCCAACCTGGCGAATCCATACTGGCGGCAGCAGGTGATATCGGTGCCGACCTGATTGTGATCGGGTCGGTAGGAAAAAGCCAGATCTCCCGCATGCTCTCCGGGAGCGTCAGCACACATGTGGTCAGCCACAGCCCTGTGGCAACCCTCGTCATACGGCCCTGATCGGTACCGGGTTATGGCAATACCGCCCATCCATCCTCCAGTGCAACACGGTTTTTTCGCCAATTCCCGGCCATTTCCGGAAGCATACTTAATGTCATAGGTACCTGGCAGGTCGTTTGTCCGATCACGGAAAGGATCTCAGGGTTTACGCCAGAACCCGGGACAAACAGGGTTGTCTAACCCTGGGCTGAAAAACACTTTAAGGTGATCATGTCAAACCATGGTCCTGACCAGGAAGCATACTTATCGTATCAACGGGTGATAACCGCCCATGCATGTGCTCTATGTTTATGCCCATCCCGAACCGCGTTCGTTCAACGGCGCCATCAGGGATACTGCCATGACCACCCTCGTCCGTGCCGGCCATGAGGTAAAGGTATCGAACCTCTATGTCATGAAATTCAAAGCGGTATTGGACCCCCACGATTTTCGTATCCGGTACAATTCCGATCGCTTTGATCCAGCGGCAGAACAGGTCCATGGGTTCCGGACAGGAAGCCTTGCACCGGATATCAGCGAAGAAATCGAAAAGGTTTCCTGGGCCGACCTCATCATCTTCCAGTTCCCGATCTGGTGGTCTCACATGCCGGCGATACTCAAAGGATGGATCGACAGGGTTTTTGTGCAGGGGTTTGCCTTCGATCCGGAATCCGGAAACGTGTACGAACGCGGGCTTCTCCGCGGTAAAAAAGCCATGATCGTAGCGACCTTTGGTTCATCTGAAGAGAAGGATTCACATGGAGGAACAGATAGAACCCTTACCGACCACATTTCCAGCATCAACCATTCCGTCTTTGAGTTTACGGGCATGACCGCACTTCCCCCTTTCATTGTGTTTTCCACCGATACAATGAACCATGAGGAAGGCGCCCGACAGATCGACCGATATCGGAGGTTCCTCGAATCGCTCTGATGAAAAAGATGATTATTTCACCAGGGAGAAAGGCATTAGAAAGCCGGTGGCATTTTGATAAACAAAGGCCACCGGTTTTTGATTACAGCAATGGGGGCGCTCCTGTCCGTTCTATGCTTGTCTCTCTACTGATCAGGCAGAATGTACCTCCGATCAGCATGATGAGGCCAATTTGCGGGCGACTTCAGGTATAGTTACCGCGCAATTGCCAAATTCTCGTTTCACCATCAACCCACTTCGAGGTTGAGGATGCTATTCGTGGGCCGACCTCCTGATAAGGTAGTACGAAGCCGACAGGGCGATGATTACCACTCCCAGGGCGATCATGGCACCGGTATCAAGCATTTCAGATCCTTCAATGAAAGGATCGAGGAGGATTATCTTCCGGGCCACTGCGATGATTGCCACAAGGACAATGATCTCGACATAGATCTCGTGCTTAAGAAGGTATACTTTTATGGTCTCCAGGAGTTCGATCCCGATGAGAATGAGCAGGAAATACCCAAATATCTGGAGGATCTCGTGGTTCGAGAGACTGTATTCTGAGATAATTGAAGAGTAAAGGATAACAAGGAGTTCAAGTACCCCAAGGAAGATGACCCCGGCAAGAAGGACCATCAGGATGTAATAGATAACCCGTTCAAACTTGTTGATATATTCGATCACCTCTCAGCGTACCCCCTTTTTTTCATGAAGAACGTGCGGCACTCTGTATAGTGCCGGCTTCTCTCCCAGACTTCGCGTATGAAGTATAAATAAATGGGTGAATTCGTTCTTATCACGCAAATGATTGCCAGGGTTTTTGGTCTCGCAGCAGTCCTGCTCATCCTGAACCGGTCCTGCAGGCGGGACTGGTGGAACCGGGTATTTCGTGATTGATTTCTGCACAATCAAAGCACATGTCCTCCTTGAAGGAGAATATTATGGAAACACCCCGATGAATTTTTGCTGCACAGGTTGCAGGGCTATAACGATAATTCATAGTCAATTTCAATTGCAACAAGATCAATCGCTCCGGATCGAAGCAGTTCTATCCCAGATCAGCACACAGACAGGACATAGGGCTTTTATCGTCCTGAGGGCGCTCTTCGTTGATCTCCAGATTTTTAAAGGATCTCCTGAAAACGTGGATATTTTCCCGTTATGCTCCATTGAGGAAGATATCCATTTCACCCGATGCAAACACGGAGAGAAAGAGCTCTTCAGGATCTGGGGATGGGGGAGGGGTATAGGGCTTTTGCAAAAACACTCTCCGTATCTTTTCTTCAGTCTCTGCAGGGCGGGCATCGACCAGAAGCCGCTGTTCTCTTTCAGGAACATCATAGGCATGCATGGATACATGGCATCGCGGACACAGGACGAGGATATGCAAAGTATGATCCCGATCCTGATCGGATATACCGGGGACACAGTGCAGTTCGAGGAACGGGGCTCCGGTCATACACCCGCAGCATTCACACCGCTGGCCGGTAGCTTTTTTGAGCATCCCGGCACGTTGTACCGAAATCGATCGTTCGAACCGACGGCAGGTATTCATCACGCAAACGGATAGGATACCTGGCAGAAAAACGTTTCCAAAGGGGCATTCTCTACCCGGACAGCGTTTTGTTCACCAGAATCCGGGAGACTTACAATCTCATCCGCAGCATTCGAACACCATGTTACGTGCTCAAGGTTTCCCCTTTATATAGGGAGGCCTGAAACTCTCTTTTGTATGCCTTCCACAACTGTGACAGCTGAGACGTTCGGTTGTATCAAATCTGAATATGCCGATGCCGCCATCAACCGGGGCTCACGACCGGACAGATCAACAACAGAGACCTGCAACTCATCAGAGAATACCTTGCCGAAAAGCGGGCGACTGCAGGAATAAGCATCACCCGCTGCAACAAAATCACCTGCACGCTTGTAAGCTGGCGACGTTTTATCCCGCCCTTTCAGGATCTCACCATAGGCTCGATTTACTCCGGCATCGAATCGTTCCGGTCCGGCCATCGCATACGAGGAAGGCCATTCAAACAGAACACCATTGCCGATCACGTCGTCATCCTCAAAGGGTTCCTTTTCTGGATGATCGAGAACGAATATCTCGATCTGCCGGAGAAGAAGATCCGGAGGATAAAGAGCCCGCCCAGGGATACGATGACCAAGAGGGCCGCCGACCTGCTGACTCCAAAAGAGATCCAGACGCTTCTTGACGCCTGCATATGGAGCAGGGACCGGGCTTTGTTGATGACCCTGTACGAAGGAGGATTCAGGGTCGGCGAAATCGCTCAGCTTACCTGGGGAGAT
>JALHCK010000051.1 GCA_022841205.1 Methanomicrobiales archaeon
CCTCCATTTTGCCAATGCGCATAGGCGTAAAAAGGTACTTCGGCATATTTTACCTCCCTTTCTCGGCAAGCTTTCGCTTTGCCATCAGCAAAAGAAATAAGGCATTGTATAAGACAATGCACTTATAAAATTATATCGATAAGAAATCATGGAAGCAATGTGAGCGCTCTCTCTTGGCCTTAACTTTTTCTCTTTCTTTTTGCCAAAACTACCGGCACCTCATGGGGAACCCACAAGGTGTCGGGTATCAATGAATGTCAGAGAAATGGCTCGACATCCTTTATGGTGATGAGGCCGACATTGGTTCGCCCCTTGTCGGATACGGGCAATTTCAACTTGCCCGTACTTTTTAACTTGACCTAAAACATAGGAGATAGCAGCATTTTGCAGGAATTACAGAATGTTTTATTTCGTTTTACTCAAACAATCTAAAGTGCCACTTTACTTTTCGAGGAGTTTGCACCATACTCATTGTATGCAGCTCTATGATCGGCTTTATGCAAGCTCATTTTCCCACAAAATTTCAATCCATCCCAGCGGCTACAGTTTGCTACAAACCCTGGCCGATTCATCGATATGTATCGAGCGCTACCCTCATCAGAAAGCCCTCGCTTTATATTTCTCGATGAAGTGCAAAGCGTGCCCGAGCTTTTCGATGCGGTTCAGTTTCTCTACGATGAAGAAAAGCGCAGTGCGCCCGACGAGCGACGTACACGCTTTATCCTCTGTGGCAGCTCGGCACGACGATTACGGCGCACCGGTACCAATCTGCTCCCAGGTAGAAGCATACTCCATCATCTCTATCCTCTCACCAGTATCGAATACCAGCCATTTATCCCAGCAGGTTTTCCAGTAGAAACGCTCTATGGATCTAGAAGCCTTGTGCCCATTTTCAAGGATGAACCACGGCTCGTATCCCCTTTTCCTAAAAGAACGCTTGAAGATCGGATGATATATGGAGAACTCCCTGCCATGGCCATCCCCTATGCAGAGCGTGGTACGAACGCTGATCCACGGCGCGAGCTTTTGCGGTCCTATGTTGCAGCGTATATCGAAGAAGAGCTCCATCGCGAAACGCAGATTCGTGAATGGGGCCCATTTTTGCGCTTTCTATCTCTCGCAGCTTACGAATCAGGAGGCATTATGAACTTTGCGGGCATCGCAAAGGAATCTGGCCTCTCAGCCCCCACCGTCAAAGCGCACTATCAACTCCTTGAGGATATGTTTCTTGGCTTCATGGTACCTGCATTTTCAGGGAGCTCCCGCAAGACCGCGCTGTCCACCCCTAGATTCTTCTTTATCGATTTAGGCCTTCGCAATGCCGCGGCAGGTCTCTCGCTGACACCAGATACGCTTTTGGCCAACCCAGGCCCTCTCTTTGAGCAATGGGTCGGTATTGAGCTCTATAAGCGCCTCTCGTATCTTGGTGATTCGCAGCTTTCGTATTTTCGTACTGCCGGCGGAGCGGAGGTCGATTTTATCATTGAGCAATCAGGTATCCTCTATCCCATTGAAGTAAAATGGACAGAAAATCCCACCACCAAAGACGCGCGCCACCTGGAAAGCTTCCTCCAGGACCATCGCGATCGTACTTCCCATGGCTACATTGTGTGCCGCGCTCCCTATCCCCTCGCAGTGAGCAATACAGTGACAGCAATTCCCTGGTGGCTACTCTGACTGAGCCACAAGGCTCGTCCCTCGAGCTCTTGGACACGATCTTCCAGACAGTATCGGTATTTTCGAAGAACAAGTCGACCACACCGAGAACCCTCACATTGTTCTCTTCATCAAGTCCCATATACATGACGCCGATGATTCCAATTTTAGCGCCCTCACGTTCGATGATAGTCCATGCAGGCAGATATCTTTCGCCTGTCGATTTCATGTGGACATTTCCGGACATGATTTATGCATTCGCCTGTTCGATCAAATGAGCACGATGCTTATCGATCAAGGTCGCTAAGTAAGCCAGGCTGCCTTTGGTATCTTTTGTGTCAGTAGCAAAATCCCATGGTGCAAACCAACCATGAAGGTCACTGGTGGCGAGAATCTGAATATTGGCCTTGCTAGCCACCTCAACCGTCAAGACATGCGAGCAGAAAAACAGGTTTTCTAAAGATTTCTATCCTAATCCGCCAATTATATGACAGCTGCGCCCGTACTTTCAGAAAGGCTCAACGAATCTTCATCGAGCCGTCTAAACGTTTCGAGATTGCGAAGGGTAATATCATCCTTGGTTGAACAGCGGAGATATTGCTTTTTTCTGCTCTATCAAAGAATACAAAATTAGATTGTTATGCTAAAATATGAATATGAGATTTTATGTTGGTGTAACTGATTACGATTGGTTTCGTTACTTAAGGAGCCTTGATCCTCCACCTGAAGACATAAAT
>JALHCK010000052.1 GCA_022841205.1 Methanomicrobiales archaeon
TCGTCCACTCTTCCGCCACACCATGCCGAGCAAGGTGCAAGCGGCACTCGCCACCGGAGTCCCCTCGATTGTTGCGGTGCGCGGCGATGCCGCGGACGTGGTCACCGCGGCCGGTGCTGGAATCGCGGCGACCCCGGAGGACGCCTCTTCGATCGCGAACGCCATGATGCGCGCCCAGGACATGGGATCAGACGCGCTGAGGGAGATGGGCGCGGCAGCCCGAAGGCTCTACGAGCGTGAGATGTCCGCCGATTCCGGCGCCCCCAAGCTGTCCCGCATCCTCGAGACAGTCGTCCACGAGAACCGCGCACAGTCCGGAAGTGCCCAACGAGAGCGAGCCACCAGATGACGTCAGAAGTCCTGCCCGTCGAGGGCGCCACAGTCACCATCACTGGGGGCACCGGCTCCTTCGGGTCCACGATGGCCCATCACCTCCTTGACCGGGGCGTCCGCCAGGTCAACATCTTCTCCCGTGACGAGGCGAAGCAGGACGACATGCGCCGTCGCTTCAACGACGAGCGTCTCCGCTTCTTCCTCGGCGACGTTCGCGACTTCGACAGCATCCGGCCCGCGATGCGTGACGTGGACTTTGTCTTCCACGCCGCCGCGCTCAAGCAGGTGCCCTCCTGCGAGTTCTTCCCCCAGCAGGCGGTCCTCACCAACGTCACCGGGAGCGACAACGTGATCAAGGCGGCGGCGCGGGCGGGAGTCCGTTCACTCGTCTGCCTCAGCACCGACAAGGCCGTCTACCCGGTGAACGCGATGGGGATGTCGAAGGCGTTGATGGAGAAGACTGCACAGGCGTTCGCGCGCAACTTCCCCGAGTCGCAGATGACAGTCTCGGTGACCCGTTACGGCAACGTCATGTACTCGCGTGGGTCCGTCATCCCGCTATTCGTGCGCCAGTTGGAGACTGGGCAGCCCCTGACGCTGACCGAGCCCACGATGACGCGATTCCTGATGTCCCTCGAGGACTCGGTGGACCTCGTCCTCCACGCGTTCACGCACGCGGAACCGGGCGACCTGTTCGTCAAGAAGGCGCCGGCGTCCACCATCGAGGTTCTTGCCCGCGCTGTTGCGAGCGTGCTGGGCGAAGAAGAACCCGACGTGCGGGTGATCGGAGTTCGTCACGGTGAGAAGCTCCACGAGACACTGCTGAGCCGAGAGGAGATCGTGACGGCCTCGGACGAGAGCGATTACTTCCGGGTACCTTTAGATGCCCGCTCGCTGCAGTACGAGCTCTTCTTCTCCGAAGGGGAAAGCACTATCTCGCGCAACGAGGACTACACCTCCGAGAACACACGCCGGCTTGATGTCGAAGGAACGAAGGAACTGATCTTGAAACTACCGGAGATGCAGCGACTGGCGGGAGCGTTGAGATGAGGATCCTCGTCACCGGCGCGTCCGGCTTCCTGGGCTGGCACCTGCGCACCCGTCTACACGCACTCACGGACCACGACGTCGTCGGAGCCGACGTCCACAACTGGCACCTCTTGGACAAGCTCACCAACGGCGCCGACGCCGTCATCCACCTGGCCGGGATCAATCGGGCTGATGACCGAGAAGTCGAGGAGGGCAACGCGAAGCTTGCATCCGACCTCGCTCGCGCCGCGTCCGCCGCAGCGACCCCACCGCGCATCGTCTACGCCAACTCTGTGCAGGCCGGCAACGACACCCCCTATGGGCGAGGCAAGGCCCAAGCCGCTGACATTCTTGCCCACGCCGCTCAGCGCTCCGATTCAGCCTTCGTCAACGTCCTCCTCCCCAACCTTTTCGGGGAGTACGGAAAGCCCAACTACAACTCCTTCGTCGCGACCTTCGTCAACAAGGTGGTCAACGGTGAGCGACCCGAGGTCGCCGATCGTCCGATTGACCTCCTGCACGTCCAGCGGGCGGCGCAGGCGTTGATGGACGCCATGGAGTCCGACGACGGCGTCGCGCGGCCGCAGGGAACGCCCACGTCGGTCCGTGGCG
>JALHCK010000021.1 GCA_022841205.1 Methanomicrobiales archaeon
GGGGTTCACCTTGCATCGAAACAGAGATGAACCTCGCATGCCCGTAGGCATGAGACAATTATCTTCTGTGATAATGAAGGTTTGGGATCATGCCTCTGTAATCTCCTTAAAAAAGAACGGAGGTATTGAAAACATGAAAACCATGAAAATAGGTGTCGTTCTGCTGGCACTACTGCTGGCAGGGTTGGCGATGGTACCGATTGTAAGCGCAGTAAATAATGATGAACGTAATGATCTTTGGAATGATTCCCAAGTTCAAAAATACAATTCATTAATCGGTAAAGAAATCACAGCTGGAGAGCTTTATGAAATTGTCGATCCAGAATTCTTAAAATCTCTTCCAGAGGATTTACGCGCATCCTACTACCAAACAAAGGTTCAGTGGCCTACCGCTCCGGGAAAGGATACTGAGACTACAATCACATTTAAACCGGAATCTATTACCAATAGAGCTGGACAAGTTGTATTGAATTTTGGCACCTTTGCAAGTCCTATAGGGAGAACCATCAGTTATTTCAGTCAAAGTGTAAGTAGTCCACCCACTACATTTATTCAAATGTATGATAAATCAACTTTAATCAAGTATGAAAATGGTCATTACTATTACGTTGATCATAGAGCTGGAACCGGGTATTTATGTACATTACACTACGTTTCCGGGTTAAAATCGGTTCAACCCGGGACATATGTAGTTCTTGGAGAACATTCTGGTATATCGCTTCCAGGGATACTAGATCCTCCAGCGTATGGTCCGGTTTATTCACAGTCTTCCTATGTGACAATAAGTTAATTCTTTTTTAAAATTTTTTTTATATATTAATCAAACTGGGATCTATAGCAATAGCTTTATGATACGCATCTTCTGCGTCTTCATTCAATCCTAACACCAGCATAACCTTTGATTTCTGGTAATATGCAAGCGCATATCGGGGATTGATTTCAATCGCTCTGTTATAGCATTTTATAGATTCGTTATACTGTCGTAGATTTTGGTAACAGACACCTTTTGCGAACCATGCTTCTGAGAATCGTGGATCAATTTCCAAAGCCTTATCGTAGTAGACAATTGCTGCTTCACACCCATTAGTATAAGCTGCTTTATTCAATCCATCTATATACCATTGCTCTGCGGTTTTTTGGTATACACAACCAGATGCCAGAATAATGCTAATAATAATTGTGAGAAAAAGGATTTTCATTAAATAGATTATTTATTTGAATATATAGATATTGGTGATTAGGTAACATCGACCCCTAGCAGCATTAGTGTAGCATCAAATCTACAAGAATCTCAAATAAATCTTTCCCTCTATTGTTATATCGCCATTCCATCTCCTTGATATAGAAGAGGAATTTCTGTCGTGAGATTCCATGATGCTTAATCAATTGTTCCTTCGCAAAGGACCAGAAACCTTCGATTCCATTGATATAGACCTTTCCCTGTTTGAACTTATACCGGTGGTCGATGTTAAGATGCTTATATCCACAGAACATGAGAGAATCATATCCCCTCCACTTGTCTGTGTATACGATAGACCCTCTCCTTACCCTCTTTACCGTCTCGGTCATAAGACTCTCCGCAGAGACATCCTGAACAATATTTACTGATACTTTTCCTCCTCGTTCCAGGATCCCATAAACGATGGTCTTGCCACCTGCTCCTCTCCCTCGGTTTCTTTTTCTCTTTCCTCCAAAATACGCTTCATCCGCTTCCAGTTCACCCATCAGGACCTCATCATTCCGCGCGAGATCTTCTACAACAATTCTTCGAAGAATATCGTAAGCTCTCAGGGTTGTCTTATAGTTCAGATGAACTTCTTGTGAGGCTTTTCTGGCTGATGTGGAGAGTTCGAACAGCTTAATCAGTGCAAACCATTTAGAAGGAAAGATCCGAAGGAGTGAGAACCTGGTCCCCTGAAGGGGCTAGTAATCTCTTTTGCATCTTTTACACCGGACTCTCCATCTCTGATGATAATAGAATTCTGAGAGTGAACAGGAGGGACAGTCTGTGTTGCCACGTCTCTCCCAAAGATACTCAAGGGATAAACGGTCTTCTGAAATGAGCTTGCCAATTTCCCGAAAATCCATATGATCCATTTCCACTTCCTAACTAAAGGTTAGGGGTGGTTCTTTCACAATCACCACTTTTTTTATTCAGCATGAAAATAACCCCACAGCAGCCCCCATTAGGTAAAAGAGAAGGTCGGATCAATTTCACTTGCAATTTTAAAACAGGCTGCTGACTCATTATACCGTTGCAGATTCTTCAGTGTGACGCCTTTTGCATACCAGCAGATCCCTTTGTTGGGATCCAACTCAAGGCCCCGGTCATAGTTATTCAGGGCTTTGTCATACTGATTGAAGGCATCGTTGTAATAAATCCCCCTCAGGCACCATACAGAAGCATTATAGGGGTCATCTTCTACCATCCGGTCAAATTCAGCTTGGCTTGCATTTACTTTTTCTGCAAATTGCAGACGACTGGTCTCAATAGGCTGGTCGTGCATCACGCAACCGCTGGTAGCTACCACCATTAATAATATTATACAGGAGATCGCGATTTTCATGAGCGTGATCCTCGTCATACCTTTAATCCGTACCAGGAAGATAGATGTTCTGGTTCACGGTCACATTAGGTTTTACGTTTATAGAGAATAGTTTTCCTCCATTGGTTGAATGCTCAATCATGCTATTAGGCCGCCAATATAATGAAAGTATGAATTGAAAGATGCATTCAGAAAGAATTAGCAGCTCAATAACAGTGTTCTGGACCTTGTTCGTTGCGATGGCAGGGCTGGTGCTGGCCCGGGTTGTGGACCCAGTGACAGCTCAGCAGGTTGTAGGGATGATTACGGCGATGGGGGTGTAATGTTGATAATTTTTTGACATACCCCCTTTAAATTTGATTTTAATCTGTTTTATGTAATCATCAGACCATTCTAGTGCGAAATCTCAAGCCAGACTACCGGTTGGTTACCTATAGTCCAGCCATCATGCCCAGGAGGAATTGAGCCAACATCACCGGGGCCAAATACCTCTTCTTTTCCATCATCCATACGAACACCCAATTTGCCAGTAATGACAAACAGAATGTGGTCTTTTTGACAACTTTCAGTCTTCTGGAGGGGTTTTAAGTGCTTTGACCACTGCCATCCAGGTTCGGTCGTGACCCGGCGAAAGGTAAGACCTCTGATGGTAACAGCCTCCATTTTCAACTTCTCGGGCGTATTCGTTTCTTCCGGCTTATTAAAACTCTTTTTCTCAATTGTCGGCATGTTTTTTCTCCTAACTATGAACAAGCTTTAAAAATCTCTGGCTTGGTTAGCCAGATGTTCAAGGCAACTATAATAAATACATTGCCCACTTTCGCGCCACGTATCCCTGAGCCTAATATCAAAGGATGGTGAAGTGATCCGGTGCTATGTTGATCGAATTGCGGAAGGGGATGGCACTCCATCCATGCACCTTTAACGCGGTGATTGCCCCCGAGAAGGTGATGGTTTCCGCCATCAACAACAACATAGATCTCCAGCGGTTCCTCTTCCTGTACGTGAGCGGCAATTATTCACGCCTTCTCTCTTCGATCGACCGCTCATCCAAGAACTTTGAGGTCCGTAGGGCATTCACCGCTCACCAGCTCTTCACCATCCTCAAAGAGGTGAGCCATACGGTCCTCCTCTTGGAACACGATTCGACACTTTTCGATGGAGCAGAAGATATGATACCGCATATTGCAGGAATGCTCGAAGACATCGGCCGTGAATCACTCGTTATCCTGTACACTCCGTCTATCGATCGCACATTCTCTGTGCCGATGCGACAAGCTGATCACATTATTGAGATTACACCGGCTGATGATACAATCGGGAACGCACTATACCGTCGATCCCGTTCGCTTCGAACTAGTGAAAACCGCCCTTATGCACAGAGGACTCTCGAGGTGTAGAAAGGGGGGGCTGAAAAGACGGTAAAATAAGCCCTATACGGGCTCCTTTTCCCACGCCTATGTCCGGACCAATATCGGAAAACCCCGCAAAATTCCCCTTTTTCCTTCTTGTAAAGAATAAGCCCAATAATCGCTCTGTTTGCCAAAATACGGCAGAATTGCATCTCATTAAAAGCCCGCCAAAGGCCGTTAAATCGAGGCTGTTTTTGTCACTTAGTTTATCCCATCCGGACCCCGAAAGGCTGTCAAAACGCGAATATGAGGGTCATTTTTTCCGACGAATGTCTCAGAAAATGGGATGTTCGGAAAAGACAGGTGTTGAATAGTTAATTCTACGACGGCAAATCCACTTTATCAGGAAGGCGGAACTAAAAAAATCAATAATAAAAAGCATTAAATAGTTTCTTTCCGCTTTTGCACATGGTGATCGATCATGTCTGATAACAGATTTTATTCCTTGCCGGAGCTGCCTTATGCTTACAATGCCCTTGAGCCTTTTATCTCTGAGGCTCAGCTCCGCCTGCATCATGATAAGCATCATGCTGCCTATGTGAACGGTGCCAATGCCATCTTCGAGAGGCTTGATAAGACCCGTCAGGCGGGAACCGATGTGGATATGAAAGCTACTTTAAAGGAGTTGTCCTTTCAGGCAGGAGGCCATATACTTCACCACCTCTTCTGGAAAAACCTTGCCCCGGCCAACAAGGCAGGCAAAGAGCCTGGCGGCATTCTGGCGGATAACCTGAAGAAAGAGTTCGGATCCTTCGAGCGTTTCAAAAAGGAATTTTCTGCAGCAGCGGTCAGTGCAGAAGGATCGGGCTGGGCGGCTCTTGCCAGATGCGGTATGACCGGCCGACTTCTCATCATGCAGATCGAGAAACACAATGTGAATGTGTATCCTCACATTCGCATCATCATGGTCCTGGACGTCTGGGAGCACGCCTACTATCTGGACTACAAAAATGAGCGACCCCGATATGTCGAGGCCTTCTGGAACAATGTGAACTGGGATGAGGTGAACCAGAGACTGGAAGTGTTACTTAAGTAAAAAAATTATTTTTACCATGATTTCTGGTGACGCCCGGTCATATTTGCTCGTCTCATTTCACACTACTTCAACTGCGTAAGTCCTAAAAAAATCAGATTAAGGGTTCAGGCTGCTGCCCGGAAAGCATTGGAAGCTTCGTGGTCTTGAGGAACACCTGCTCATCGCTCTGCCGGACTTTTTCAATGATCAGCTCTTTTGCTCTCTTCGTAACTGCAAAGATTGGTACCGCATCCCCGGCCTGCAGCAGCGCTTTTTTACCGGCAACCTCCCGGATAGTTCCGGATGCACAGGACGTGATCAGGTCGCCTGCTGCAACAAGAGTCTCTGCTTCCCTGCGGTTGAGCCCGGTGACATGGACGCCGAATATCATCACGTCGGGATACTTTTCACGGATCTTTTTTGCCTCTGCGGGGATCGCAATGGTAACCGCGACATTCTTGTATCCCATTGAATAGGCCTTTGCAACTCCAGCAGACTGATCGAGCGAGGCATTATTTTTATCGATGACAATCCCGCCGTTCTCTTCGATCCTTCTGATGACGTCCTTGTATGGCACCGTCTTGACAAGGCCGGACATCCTACCGCTGATTCCCTGCACGAGCACGGGACTGGTTACGATGACGGTCCCGGCACCATCACAGGCAAGGACAACAGCATCGAGCAGACCGGTGGTAAGACCAAAACTGAGTATTTCTGAGGCGCCGAATCCCACGAACGGCCGGGTATCCGCCACTTCACGCAGGGGAGTACACATGCCCCACGTGTTGATACGATACTCAATATTCGCCTTAACAGACTTTTTATCAGGGGCTGTGAGGGGGTAAGCCATTTTTTTCATCAGTGGACAGAATGTTATTTGCGCTTCACCGACCTCGATTACTTTACCCTCCCGGATAACCACCCGGCACCTTCCGAGAGCTTCCAGGATGTGTTCATCATTTTTTATCGTCATTGAAAATCGCTTTTAAAATGGATTAGCTACTGATAATATCTTATCGGAGCTCTATGAGAACGGCATCAGATAGGCGGTGAATTGATGGGATTTCATCCTGCAGACACTCGGTCATGTTCACTCGTCCTCGCTGATGCTCCGGCTCGCTTCACATCAGCTCGCTGTTTTTTCACGGTTTCTTGTTGAGACGACGACGCACCCGTTGCATCAGGACTGTATATGACTCCCGTCGCAGAACGGTTTGTTGCGCGATTTTCCGCACCGGCAGAGCGTAAGCCGGTTCCTGACCGTATACGGTTTGCCGTCAGAAGATACTACCGGGATGCCGCCACGCACCCAGAGCGGGCCGTGCTCGCCCTTAGCAGGATACTCGATGACCACGATTGACTTTTCCAGGAGCGGCTCGATCGGCTCCCCGCTCCTCAGGTCCCGTATCACAAGCCGACCAGATGGGCAGTTGCAGGCTTCTTCTATTGCGATACCCCGGGCCTCCGGAATATTCGACTGTTCCGTGAGATTCCAGATCCCTCCGGCCCGCATGCAGAACCGGGCGTGGACACAGAGCCCTTCATAATCTGTCAGTTCCAGCTCCGGACCACGAGTAATCCGAGGGTGACGGAGATATACCTCATTCCCGGCAGTCTCCTTGCCGTTGAAGCGTATCTTCGTGTGCGTTCCGTCACAGAATGGCTTATTCTCGGAATAACCGCACCGGCACAGTGCGTACTGCTCTTGCACGGGATACCGGTTAACGATTTTCCAGGTCCGGCAGTAGCCTTCATTGTCATTACAGATCTCTGCAACAATGAGAGGGATCCCGCCGGTCACGATATACGGGCCGTTTTTGCTTACCGTAATCCTTCGGGAATCGTCTTTGGGTTCCTGAGATTTTATTATTTCTTCTTTCATGGTTAGTTTTCCCGTTCCTTTGTTTTTGGTGTTATGTCACAAAAAACGCTGGAGCGTTGATACGGCTTTTTTCACATCAGTCCGATCTGTTGCATCAGGGACATCTTATCATAGAAAAGCTTCTCTTCTATAATTTCCCCGTTTTTCCAATGGGCAACGGTGCAGAACTCTACCTTGAATTTCTTTCCGGTTGGCTGGATCACCTTGCCGTCAGGTGTGGTCATCGGTCCCTTGAATGTCCCCGTAAAGTCTGCAACCGAACAGGTCCAGTCTCCCTGACCGAAGAGGGTTTTATAGGGCCGGTTCCCGACCTTATTATCCGGAAATATCTTGAAGAAGGCAATTGCCTCTGTTTTGTGAGACGGACGGCTGTGGGTCGGCTGCGGCTGCCCGGGCCAGAATACATCGACATCTTTTGCATGGCGTTTATCAAACGTTACCCAATCCTGGGAGTTCCAGGCATCATCCAGCGTCTGCATCAGGCGCATATTTTCTTCAACGGACATTTTCTGTTCTCCTGGTGTCCATCTCTTCACAATAGCTATTTCAGATGCCGGACACTTGAAAACTGGATATAGGGAGATAATAGCATAAAGGTAGTGTTTGAAGAGGGTTGTTTTTTTTTAACGTAAGAACAGAACATGGATTTTGGTCATGTTCATCTCCACAGGCTCACGCCCGTTCCGCTCACATCACCTCGCTATTTCTTCATGGTTTCTTGTTGAGACGATGACGCCCCTGGCTTGTCGCGATGCTCCGGCACCAGCGGCTGTTCCGGCCCACTCCTCACACCATGCTCCGCATCGTGTTCGTCGCTGTTGATCGGGCACATGCATAACGCTCGGTGACTCCTTCACGCGACGCACAGGGGCTCGGACTCACCGCTGATGCGGTTCGTTACCTTCGCACCCTGTTGCGGCGTTCAGTCGGGCCGCTGGGCCACATCAGGATAGCCTCCCTGAGGGGAGGACGGGCACCTGTACGGGCGGGAAGGCGCGAGCCGGAACACGGCGACCATCGCCGTGTCGCGTGAGCGCCGGGGTGGGTCAATCCTTGGCGATCGGATGCCAACAGGACACCGTAAAAATTTCTGCAGGTGTGGGCGGGTCATGGCCACACGGTGCGGTTACGGGGCGCATCAGCGGCCTGTCGCGCTGTGTGCCTGGGCGGGCCTTGCGTAAAAATAAAATTAAATTCTGCGCAATTGCCTTATTTCGCAAATCGGACAACGCACCGCTTTTACTTTCACCCTGCGCACGGCGGAGACATATAAGCGCTAACGTCGATAGATGTATGGTGAAAAACACCATGATGCCAACAACAAAAACCAATGTAAAGTTCGAGCACATAGGGGCGGCCCGCCTCTATCAGAGCTCGGTCCGTATCGATGTGAAGACCATGCAGGCGGTCATTCCCGCCGGAGAAGTCCGCAGGCTCGAAGACCACTGGCCCGCTTCGGTCTATGACATATCGGACGTTATGAAAAACGCGGACGCGGCCCCAGTCGGGAAGGCATGGATCACCCGGTCCGGTAAAGCCGTGATGATCTCCATCAACGATGTGCAGTACGTCTCCCCGCTCGCACAGGTAAAGGGGATGCTCAAGGGCGAGCGGAAATATGCGAACGTCTCGACCATGTGCCCTGTGCACTCCGCGACCACAACCCAGCCTGCAGGTGCGACAGCATGAAAGCCGCTGACGTAAAAGTGCAGATCAACGAGCGGATCATAAAATCCCTCTCGGAGGGAAAGATCCCCTGGCTGAAGCCGTGGACTGAGAACGGCCCGCGCAACCTTTTCAGCGGCAGGGCATACACCGGGCTGAACCGGTTGATCCTCGGACTCAGTCCCTATCCTCTCCCTTTTTGGGCAACTTACCGCCAGTATCTCGCGGCAGGTCTTCAGGTCCAGTTTGGAGAACACGGCACCGGGATTATCTACGCGGGCCGGACCGTGAAGACCGACACAAAGACCGATGAGAACGGCGAGGAGAAAGAGAGCAAAAAACAGATCCGTTTCCTAAAAGCCTTCGTTGTCTTCAACGTCGCACAGACTGATTATAAGGAAAAAGGGTACAAACTGCCGGACCTGAAAGAGAATCCGCACCTCCTCGGGTGTGATGCAGTCATTCAGGACTATACAGGCCGGCACTCAATAAGAATCACGGCGGGGGACCGGGCCGCATTCCTCCCGCAGATGGACATTATCACGGTCCCGGATATCTGCCGGTTCAGATCCTCCGAGCACTATTATGCGACGATGTTTCACGAATGCATCCACTCCACCGGGCCCCGGCTCGAACGGTTCAAGAAGACCGATCCGGTCTGCTTTGGGTCCGATACCTACGGGCGCGAGGAACTTGTCGCCGAGATCGGGAGTGCATACCTGGCCGCGCTCACCGGTATCGACTCATCAGCTATTGTTCAGAATCAGGCGGCATATCTCCAGAACTGGGCAACGGCGATCAAGGCCGATGCAGATCTCGTGATGTATGCAGCAGGCAGGGCAGAGAAGGCAGCGGACTTTATGATCGGGGTTCCTGCCCCGGTCCCCACCGGCGCGACCGGTACGGATGCAGCGGAAGAGGGGACGGCATGACCTCGATTTATGATGCCATGCCGATCAAGGTTCTCGAAGAACTCGAACGCATCGAAATTGCAATACCCGCGATGGAGCGCCGGGCATTCATGCTGCAGGCCGATGCGCAGGACCTCCGGTTAAGACACGATGAGATCATTAAGTCGTGGACGGACCGGGCCGCGTGGGAAGGGCTCGATAATCTCATCGCAGAGCGGCACCGGCTTGATATGATCGCGTGGCACTGCGATCCGCTGCCGAGCGGGATCCCCACTCAGTAATGAGGTATTCCATGATCAGCAGGCGCGAGCTCTGGGAGTACCGGAAAAAACGATCAACTATTTTTGGGATGTGGAAAAGCCTGATCTGGTGGCTGTACCGGACAAAGAAAAGGATCCTTCAGCTCCGATAAAAACGGTGGCCCGGACAGGGACACCATGATGCCAATCAAAAGGCCCTGCCCGGGTTGGTACACTATCGACGCCCGGCATTATCTTTCTTGGCAAAGTTGGCCCACCCCGAAGGCTCACGCGACGGGCCCGCCCGGCGGTCCCGTTTCCGGCTCGCCTTCTTCCCGCCCGGACCCGCTGCCGTGTGCCGGTCCTGTTGAGCCGTCCTGATCTTCCTGGGCCCGCCCGATGCTCACGCGACACGGCGATG
This sequence comes from Methanomicrobiales archaeon, assembly GCA_022841205.1. Taxonomy (GTDB): domain Archaea; phylum Halobacteriota; class Methanomicrobia; order Methanomicrobiales; family Methanospirillaceae; genus UBA9949. The sequence goes on from JALHCK010000021.1 coordinate 10,092, forward strand.
GTCGCCGTGTTCCGGCTCGCATCCTCCCACCCCCAACCGGAAACCTTCCCCGTGGTTATCGCAACTACTGCCCGTCCCTTTCAAGGGCGGGAGGAGCGAAGCGGGCGGCGGGTCGTCGTGACCGCAGTGGCCCGAACGAGCACCGCTTCAGGGTGCGAAGGTAACGAGATGCATCAGCATCGAGTCCGAGCCCCTGATGCGTCGTGCGAGTGAGTCACTGAACGTGCGACATGAGTACGATCAACAGCGACGAACACGATGCGAAGCATGGTGTGAAGAGCGGGCCGGACAGCAAGCCCCGCCGCGAGCCTGCGAGCAAGGGGGTGCGTCTTCGTCTACCCGATCAACCGAAGAGAAACAGCGAGGTGATGTGAAGCGAGCCGGAGCATCAGCGAGGACGAGTGAACATGACCGAGCGTCTTCTTATCTCCTGATCAGCTGAGGGAGGATCGCCGCCCCGCTCCGCACGCTTCGTGCACCTCCGGCGCACTCGCACATGCTACGCGGACCGGCTCGCTTGTGCGCGGTTTACGTTTTTGATCATTTTTTTGCTGAACTGATTTCAGGAAAATATTTATTTATCGTGCGTGGCAAATAATTTCAAATCAGTTTTCGTTTCAAAATTCAGCAAAAATTTGCTGTTTGCGAATCGCACTTGAGATCCAGAATCCCATCCCTCGCATCTGGATGCGAAGTTAGAATCGTTCAGTCTTCTTTTTAAACCCGTCATTTCAGACACTTTTCTATGACTTACCCCGTCGCTCAGTTGCTTGCGAGCAGCTCTTTTCATCCTGTCAGGACAGAAACCGGCATCCGGTAATTCAGTTGAATCCAACATTCGAAAAATCTAATCTTA
>JALHCK010000053.1 GCA_022841205.1 Methanomicrobiales archaeon
CTGGCACCCCTATGATTGCGCAAAATGGCGTGTTCAGGTAAAAGGTGCGCAACCAAACGGGGGCAGGTGGGGTCGCAACCTGGAAGGAGCCCGTAGGGCGACTGGAAGGTTGCGACCCCACCTGCCCCCCAGGCGCCTGACTCGCCCGGCTTGTGCAACCAGACGGAGGGGCGGATGATCAACAATACGAGTCTTGCGCACTGGAGCAGACTGCAAGCAAAAAGCCTGGACACTCAGTTCATGAACGATATGGTTATTGGTCTCGGTTGTTCCCCTTTTGAAGCTGAAGCGGTCGTCGAGAAGGTTCATGAGATATACAAGCCTCTGTTTGATTCCTCGCAAGGGCTCAAGCCAGGCCAGATCGAAGTGACGGTAATCGACGCCTCGGTGGCACCCAACGTGCCACTGGCTAAGGCTAAACAGAGACTCGTCACGCTGACCCTTCATGCGGGGCAAGAAGATATCGAGAGCCGAAAGAACGGATCGGTGACCACACTTCGCCAGAAACGAGTGTGCCGGATGTGTCAGGAGGCTTTTCAGCAGGGAGGTCTGCTGACCTTGGAGGATTTGGCCAATCTCTTCAATTGTGGCGTACGCACCCTGGTGAATGACCTGGCGGCCCTGCGCAAGAAGAATATTGTACCTCCATTGCGGTCCACAACCAAAGACATGGGACGCGCCATCACTCATCGCCGGCAGATTATTGCGCTTTGGCTGCAGGGGTTTGAGTATTCCGAGATCGCCATAAGAGCTTCTCATAGTATTGACTCCGTAGCCAACTACGTAGACAAGTTCAAACGCTGTGCAGCCCTGTTTGCTTCCGGTTTCGATGTTCATGCGGTTGCCCTCATGGTGAAGCTCTCGACGTCTCTGACCCAGGAATTTCAGCAGCTCCATGCCAATATGCAGGGAGTCCCCCACCGGCTTCGGGAACTGGAGGAGCTCCTTAAAAAAAACCAAGTTCGAAACCTAAAACGGAGGAGCCAGCCATGATTGCGCCGCCTCAATCCCAAAAATACTTCGGCTCGGCCCGAAGGCGCTTTCTACAATCTTCCATCGAGACCTTTTTAGACAGAGAGTTTCCCAGGACCTTTGGACCGGTGATCCGACAGAAACTCGCTGAAAAGATTGTAGATTTGGTCAATCAGCAGCTTCCTCCCAAAGACCTTTTGCGCCCGGGACAGTGCGTTTGGAATGCCGTTTCCGTCTCCACTCGGCCCGATAGCCCGAACTGTCGGCTGATCCCGGTGATACTCACACTCGTGGATTCGGCCGATGTTGAACAACTCGCTCACGGAGTTTCCATGTCTGTCATTGCCCAAAAGTCCCTTGCCCGCATTTGTCGGGAGGCGTTCGAACAAGGGGCCTTACTCTCTATGCGCGACATCGGGCTTCTAGTCTGGCGCACTATTGGGCACACCTCCCTAATTCGAAAAAAGTGGGAAACCGATCAACAAACAACCTTGCCTCACGTGGGAACAATCCAGGACTTTGGCTCCTGTATAACCCACAAGACCGCCATCGTCCGCAAGGTGGTTTACGAGGGAAAGGACCCCCGCCACGTGGCCGATGAAACCAAACACTCGCAACGAGCCGTCGATCGATACTTGAAAGACTTCCATCGAGTCAGGACCTGTTATGAGCATGTGCGAGACATCGAATTTGTTACTCGCACCACCGGCATGTCAAAACATTTGGTCAAACAATACGTTGCCATCATAAATGAAAATGAAAACCCATCTCTACCTGCAGGAGCTGAGGGTCAAGAACATGCTCCATGTTCCTGAACCTCTCGGTATTCCATTTGGGAGAGGGGAAAGGCTGACCCATGGAAATGTACTTATTCTTTCTTTTTAACCAGTTACATTCTCTGAGAGGCGGCTAATCATCATGATGCTCCATAAGCAAAAAATCCTTGACACGCAAAATTGCGTAAACT
>JALHCK010000054.1 GCA_022841205.1 Methanomicrobiales archaeon
AATCCGCCACACCTGTAAAGATGATAGCCTTTGCACGTGCTCCGCACGTGCAAAGGCGGTCATTCACTGTCCTCATTATTTTTTTTCTCAGGAAAAACTACCGTGCTCCCAATAATTTTTTTTTCCAAAAAAATTTCCTTTTCCCAAAAATCCAAAAACATTCACAATTCATTTTTCTTTTTTAAAAAAAACAAAATCAAAAAATGAAAGTCACAAAAAAATTTTTTTTTATTTAAAAAATTTTTTCAAAAAAAAAATTTTAAATTCAAAATTTCAAAAAATTGCGAGCCTCAAGTCTAAGACACATGGTCGGCTTTGGGGTTGAAAATTATAGTGAAGTCGCCTGGAATGCCGCTATAAGAGAGAGAGAGAGAGCGTTCGTCCCTCTCGCTCTCTCTCTCTCTTTAGCAATTTCGGAAAATCTGCCTCAAAACGCAACAAAAATTGTGATGAACGGTCGTATAAAATGATGAGCGGTAAAAAAAATACAACATATTTTATTAGTTTTACCCCGTAAGGCTGGATAACAGCTCAGGAATATCTATCATTTTAATGAAAGGAGTTAACCATGATAGCAGGTTTCCACGGGAGTGTCCGGGTACGGCGCTCAGGCGGTAGCCAGGTAGTAGCGCTACCCAAGTCCCTCAACCTCCGCACGGGCGAGATCTTACTCGTACGGGCTCATCAAGAGCCAGGAACAAGGCTCTGGGTCATCGAACTACGCCCAGCAATGAAAGAAGGTGCTACACTCTATGAGAATTGAGAAGCATCTAGACTATTACAGCACGTTCCATCGCACCTTAGCGCTATCACAACGCATTGATTATATAGCATGCGTTATAGATAGCCCTGCATTCTGCCTCTATTACAGCAACAATCCGATGGAGGTAGTTGAACAGATCAAGGGGAAACCCTTAGCTTACACGGTTATACGTGGCACATTTACCCGCCATAACCTACCAGATGAGGTCTACTCGTATTATAAGACCCAGCTAGCCGTATTTAACGCAACCATCAGGAATAACTGATCGGCAAAGCCTGGCATATTACGCCAGGCTTTCCAATCTGCCAATCAAGCCGCTTCCACAATACAACCACCCGTAGCATAGGGACCGTCCAGACCGCTGGCAATATGCACCAGCCGAGCCCTGAAGCCAATGTAATCGCCTTCCCTAGCCGCTCCTGTAAACTTAACCGCATAAGCCACTAGCAAGTTTGCGGGCGAGGTCTGCGCTGGTGCTACGTTTATGTTTCGATAAAAGTTCTTTACAAAACGTCTGCCCGTTATTATCGGCGGCGTAGCGTCAATAACAATTTTAAATTCGGTCGCTGGCTCACCACCCGTAAGCGTAAACGCCAAGGAACAAGACGCAAGAGCGCCCGCATCCACCGACGCAGATGGAGTTAAACCATGCAAAGTCGGTATGCTGGGCACACTGGGCGGAGTGTCAATAACCGCCTGCCCCATCATAACACGGTTTCTATTGCACTTCACAAAGAGATTAAAGCCTGTATGATAGGTTTGATCGCCAAAACGGTTCACTCTTAATATCTGCTGTCCCGCTTGCTTCCATTCGTCCCGCTGCTCCTGGGTTAAGCCGCTCCACTGTTGAGCGGCGGTGCCGAGCAACGCCCTTACATACTGTTGATCAGGCTTCTGCGGGTTCACTGGTGATACTTTCTGTTTCACGTAGCCTCCATAACTGTTGCGGCTAAAGACAATCCCGCCCTCCTTACCCCGAGCCTCACTAATAAGCGCACCATATTTTACTAATGCCATAAAACACACCTCCTTTTTTTTAAAGAAATCCGATTAAAATCCGAATCAAGATGCAAAAAATATGCCAAAAAAAAAAGGGATCACGGTGGCACGGTTCTGGATCGGAGCACGGTGGCACGGTTCTGGATCGGGAGCACGGCGGAGCA
>JALHCK010000055.1 GCA_022841205.1 Methanomicrobiales archaeon
GCAAAGAGACCGATGAGCACAGGCATCATGGAAAAGCCCGTGAGAAGCCTTGTTATACCAAAAGTAAAGCGCTCGGTGCCCAAGGTGGGGTTTAAGCCGACCATCGAAAGTAGAAGTCCAAAAAAGCCCGATAGAAAACCCTTAGTCAGAGACGCCGAAGAGACGCTAGCCATTATTGTTAGGCCGAAAATCATTAATGCAAAATATTCAGGTGGCCCGAATTTAAGGGCAATTTTCGCTAACTGGGGCGCGAGAAAGATTAGGCAAAACGTGGAGAAGATGCCGCCCAAGGTCGAGGCGACCAAGGCAACACCCATAGCCTTTCCCGCCTCTCCCTTCTTGGCAAGCGGATAGCCGTCGAGCACTGTCGCTGCCGCCGATGGGGTTCCTGGCGTCGAAACAAGAATAGATGCGATCGAACCTCCAAACATCGAACCGCAAAAGAGTCCGCTCATCATGATTAGCGCCGCGGGCGGGTCTATGTATATCAAGAATGGCAACATAAGAATGATGCCCGTGGAGCCGGATAGTCCCGGAATCGCCCCTACAATGATACCTCCTGCCACGCCAATTATGAGGAAATGAAAGTTTGCTAGTACATAGAGAATCGCATTGATTATTCCCGTCATTGCAGTTCTCCTTTCACCAGATGATAGAACGCGGCAGGGGTACCCTGAACACTGTCCTGAAAACCCCGTACAGTATGACCGAAACGAGCACAGATACGGCAATTATTCGGAATGGCTTTCGCTCGCCAAAAAGATACATCGTAAGGGCCATCAAGAGCGGAGTCACGATTATATAGCCTAAAGGTTCGAAACCAATTACATAAGCCAGCATACCAATTGCCAAGACGATTAGTTTTAGCGCCGTCTTACCCCTCGGAAGAGTAAGCTCAGGGGAACTCGGTTCCGAGGAGCCTTTTTCTGCGGAGGTTTTTGGGGCTGCGGGAGGCGTCTTTTCTTTTCTAAGTCTAAGGATACCTTGAACCATCAGCGTCACCGAAAGAGCAAAGGTAGAGATAATGATTATAAGCGGATAAACCTTGGGATTTATACCAATGCTGAATTTCGGAAAAGAAAGAGTTCCAATATAAAATACTATAGAAAGAGCCGCAAAGATTATTCCTAATACTATGTCTGCCTTAGCCATCCTTATAAAATCCTCCCGCTTGACCATGCGTTTAAGGTGCTTATTTAGAGAATTATCCGGCCAACCCGGCCAGCGCAGCAGCTCAAATCCTTATAATGCCAGGAATTGTTGACACACTACAATGACGTCATGGCTGGCCGTATTCTGCTCTGTCCCTACGTATTCTTAGTATTTGCTCCCCAGTTTGTTTTCCTTAACTACCTTCATATAGTAGGCGTCTTCTTCCTGTATAAGCTTTTTGAAATCCTCGGTGTTGCGGTAATCGAACAATAAGCCAGATTGCTGAGCAAGCTTTATGACTTCCGGATCGGACATTGCCGCCTTAAAGGCATCGTGAATTATCTTGATCCTTTCGGGATCGGTTCCCTTGGGAGCCGCAAGCCCTCTCCATTGTCCCATGGCAAAATTATACCCCAGTTCCTTAGCCGTAGGGTAATTTGGGAATTCCTCGAGCCGCTTTTCAGAGAAAACTCCGAGACATTTAAGCTGACCAGCAGCAAGTTGCGGCACACCCTCTGGAGGCCCACAGGTAATCGCATCGACTTGACCCGCGACAGCCGCGGTTACTGCCGGCGCTCCGCCCGAATATGGCACATGGTTGAACTTGACACCAACGGCCGATTCGAAGGCCAGCGCGATCATATGAGTGCCTCCGCCTGCCCCAGCATTTCCTAGATTGATCTTTCCAGGCCTCTTCTTTGCATCCTCCACAAGATCCTTTAAGTTGTTGTAGGGAGAAGAGGCTGGAGCTAAGCTCGAAGCTGTTTGCGTCGTAGGGGGTTTTCTGCATATGCGTGACGGTGATGGACGGTGTCGCCCAGGCTACTAGGTAATAGCCATCGGGTTTTTTCGTCATGGCTTCTACATAACCTGGAACCGCAGCCCCTCCTGGCTTGTTGGTGATGAGAATCGGGACGCCAAGATATTTCTGAATCACTGGCGAAAAAATGCGAACCATGAGATCCGTTGCCCCACCTGCCGCCCATGGCACCATGATTTCGATTTCCCTTGTGGGAAATTTTTCTTTCTGCTGCGCTCCAAGGCAAAAGGTGCTAAGAAGCAGGAGCGCAGAAATCAGAAGCACAGCTTTCTTTGTTTTCATTGGAAACCTCCTTTAATCTGTTGTCGGGGCAAAGAGCCCCTTTTTCAAGCAATATTTTATATTCTGGTGCAAATAGCCTCTTTTTATAACACTCATTATCTGCTCAAGGGCGGGATGTCCTTGTTATTGTTCTCATAGTTCCATAATATCAGGCCTCTTAAATACATAGCCATTTCTCTCTATTGTGAGCACAGGGAAAAGCGATGGCTCCGAGAGGACAATAGGGCCTTTTTTTGTGGCGAGCATGGTGTCCTCGCTCTTGGTACCTGTTATCGACGGATTCCAGGTAAAGGCTTGATTTTCCTGGATGATCTCTCTAGTTTTGGCCGTCACTCTGTAGTCTCTTCCAACATAGCCAATGGCTCCTCCTTGATGATGGAGCTTGTATTCTTCGGGATAGCCCTTTTCCGCATATGCGCGCAGGGCTGCTTCAAAAACCTCCGAAGCAGGTCGACCAGGGATTGTGGCTGTCATCATTGCGGTATCGACATAGACATTGTCCTCATAGCACTTTCTGAGATCCGCTGGTGCCTTCCCAAACTGAACGAAACGCGTTATCGAGACGATGAGTCCCCGCTTTCTAGAATTGACGCTGATCATCGCCCGCTTTTCGATCTTTTTATCTGTGGCTACAGGATGGCGAAAGAGGGAGATACGCTCGTCCGCAGCGCAGAAAGCCACAACGAAATCCATGCCTTCTCTCCATAGCCTTTCCGAGAGTCTGCCTATAATCGCCCTCTCTTCATCTCCGGGCTTGATTGTAAGGGCTGTCTCCTCCGCAATCCGCGCCGTGTCGAGGGCTTGCTTACGATATCGCTCGATTTCCCATTGTGTTAGGGAATAGCGAAGGGGATTTATCTTGCTGGAAATGTCTAAGGAGCCTGGAAAAGCATGGTCGGCACCGAATTTGCCACCGGATAGAGAATTGACAATTGATGCTTCCTGATCATCATACCAGGGGAAGGAAATAATCTCATAACCCTGCTCGGCAAGATGCTCCTCTTTCTCCATCCGCGGCGCTTCGATATTATTACATACGATGAATTCGCGGTCAGCGGTA
>JALHCK010000003.1 GCA_022841205.1 Methanomicrobiales archaeon
GGGTAACCGAGTGGTGCCGTTTCTTGGGTAGTTCTTTGTCTACGTAGTCTACAATGCCGAGAGTGTCTATCATGCCGGCCACAATCCCTAAATGGGCGATGGTAACGTTCGAATTCTCGACGATTGGCATGAATCGTTAACCAATTGTACGTACTAAGATATATAATTATGTACTAAATAATAATGAACAGGTGAAATTTACTGCCGACAATCGGATACATAAGAGATCGTTGTGTAACATTTTCTTGATTTTATGGTACACAAGAAAGCAACTGTCGATTGCCCCAGGTTTCACCGTCGTCATCCGGTTCTCAGGTGGCAAACACCTGTCACGGAATCGACAACCAAAACGACAACCGAATCGGCAACTCGCTCATGCCATCACGTACCGCGTAGCACGCCCTTTTCCTTCGGTCCTGATCAGGTTCTGCTCAACCATCTGCGCGAGCTCCTTGCCTGCAGCCTGCCGGGAAATACCGTACAATCGCATCAGATCCCCGCTCTTCACTGAACCGTGGGTATGGATGAACTCAATAATCTTCATCTGCCGCTCGGAAAGAGCCACCTGCCCGCGAGCCACCTTCCGGTGCTCATCGGACGAAAGCAGTAGCACCCGCTCCTTCACCCGGTGCAAAGAGATCTCCACCCCCTCCATAAAGTACTCCAGCCACACCGTACAGTCCGGATACGTCCGGTTCACTGCTTTGAGTACATTGTAATAGGCAGGCCGGTCGCTGTCGTAGAAATCATCCAGCGTAAAGAACCGCTTGATATCAAACTCCCGCATCGCGAGGACGAGCGTAGCAAGTGCCCGGGCAGTCCGTCCGTTCCCGTCCACAAACGGGTGAACCCGGACAAGTTCGTAATGCGCTATCCCGGCAACCAGCACCGGATGCATCTGGTGGGCTGCATCGGAATTCAGCCAGCCAACAAGCGCGTTCATCTGCGGGACAACCTCTTTTGGTGGAGGCGGCGAATACACCACCTCTTTTGTGAGCCGGTTCCCGACTACCACCCGCACCTTCCGGAATGCCCCCTCCGTTGCCGGATCGTCCAGCGTATCAAGGGTGATGTCGCGATGGAGAGAAAGGATGTTCTCTTCTGAAATCAGGCCGCCCTTCTGGTACCGGTCAATGTATTCCAACACCCGGAGGTAGTTGAGTACCTCGGTTTTTGCCCGACGGGCTGCCATAACCTCCCTGCCCTCGGCAAGCCGGCTCACCTCCTCAAGGGAGAGCGGGTTTCCTTCTATCGCCGTAGATGCATGCGCAGCCCGTACCAGTTGTTCCCGACGGATCGACACCTCCCGTTTCGGGATCAGGTGCGCATGAAGTATCACTTCCCGTGCAGCAGCGATATCAGGAAGCCTTCTCACCATTTGGTGGGTGTAGCCCACGCGGCGAAGGGCGAAGCCCTGGTGAGCGTAGCACTCCCATAAAAACAATGAGTATCGCCGACCGCTTCACATGCTTCGCACAGCTTCGCCGTGCTTGCACATGTTCAGCGACCGGCTATCTCGAAATATCCTGAAATGTCCCTGGCAATGTTGATCTTAATATCTTATGCGACAAATGGAATAGAACAAATTTTCTTAAAGGATATTTGTGAAGTGTATTCAACCAAGACATTATCCACCCCCGTAGTGTAGAGGTCAATCATGCAGGACTTTGGATCCGGCGACGGCGGTTCGAATCCGCCCGGGGGTATTACAGCACGGGGTTATATACGGTTCTGTGTACTGGTTTCTGCAACCAGCCGTTTCGTGTGGATTCCCGGGAATCCCGGCAGACGGAGTGAAAACCGGTTGGTCCATAAGCCGCATCCGGACCTGTAACCAGGGAACCATCAGCGCCGTTCGGCGAACGCATAAATCGCGATGTGAGTCCCGGACTTCGCCGTAATCTCGATGGTCTTCAGGTCCCGGATGAAAAAATGCGGTGACAGGAGGTCCCGGATCTCGGGCTCTGACGAGAAATAGAGCCTGGTCCCGATCCGGGTCTCCCTGAACCTGCCCGAGCCGCCGAACTGGGGGTCGTCCTCCGAAAAGCAGACCGAGAAGTACTTCCCTCCCGGTTCGAGGAGGGTGGAGACGTTCCGGAAATAACGTTCCCGGTCTTTGGGAAAGATGTGGTGCAGCAGTTCCCAGTCGTATGCAAAACCGAAAGTCTCACCCCGGAGTTCGTGCAGGTCGCCGAGAAGGTCGGCAACAATGAACCTGCAACCGACCCCCTCCTGTGCAGCCTTCTTTGTGGCGATCGCAATCGCGGTGGGTGAACTGTCGATCCCGGTAACCCCGAAGCCTCTTCTGGAAAGCCATATCGCGTAATTCCCCGCACCACAGCCCAGATCGGCAGCCTTGCAGGGCAGGACCCTCCTGCTCTCCACCAGGTCAACGAGTGCAGCGGGCGGGTTATCCATATTCCACGGGATGGCCTCGAGGGGAATCGTCCGGTATATCCTGTCCATGTCCGGATACTTCACGTCCTGTCCGCCTCCACTCCCGTGTCCGCCGCCCTGGGGAGAATCTCCCGGACCCGTTCTCCAATGGCCTCCGCCCGCGTTTTCAACAGGCCGACCTTCTCTCCATTATAAGGAGTAAGGCGGAGGTTTCTAAAGTCAGCAGTCATGCCCATCACCTCTTTTTAAACCCTGGTCAGAACCACCGTATCCCGGGCAAGCATCCTCGCGGAGAACCAGTCCGGCTTTCCCAGCCGCATGCCGGAAAGCGATCCAACGGGTCCGGTGCTCCCGGAGGAAGGCAAAGTGTGCACAGGTAGATCAGCCGACGGATGCAATAAAACCATCCGGCAACCTGCCCCGTGTTTAGCCGGAGACCATTTCGAGCATTTAATGTGAAAACACTGGTGATTACGTCTCGCAACAGGCCCGGCGCATGAAAATGCCGGGAGGGATTTTCAAAGGAAATGGCCCCGCCATCACGGCATGAAAACCCCATCCACGGTTTTCACCGGTGAGGCACGTGACCATAAGATACCATCGGCATTTCATCCCGCACACTTGCATAACGACGTGAGCCATGTGGATTTTTCATGGCTCCGCCACTTCCTCCCGGACCAATCCTCCCGTTTCAGCCTCCCAGGTCCTTATGAGCCTTGCAATGAAGGTGCGGGCCCAGAGGTAGCCGACCAGGCCACCGAGGATGTTTCCGGCAACGATGCCCATGAAGACCCCCATCTCGGCAAACCCGAAGACGACCGCGAGCAGGTAGGAGAAGACGGCGATGAAGACCAGGTTACGAAAGAGGCTGATCACAAGCGAGGTGAGCCCGTGACCAGTCCCCTGGAACACCGATGAGGAGAACATCCCCAGCGGGGTGAAAGGATAAAAGAGGCACATGGTCTGGAAGAAGAGGATGAACATCGGCACGAGGCTGGCATTTTCCGGAGCGTAGGTAAACAGCGTGGTGATCAGGGGGGCAAGCAGGTAGGTGAGCAGGCTTGTGACGAGCGCAATTACCACCCCGATGGTGATGGTATACCGGTGCGCAACCCTGATCCTGTCATACTCCCGTGCCCCGTAGGCCGCACCGACGACCGAGACTACCGACGTGGAAATGGCGTTCAGGGGGACTATCGCGAACATGACGATCCGCCACCCCGAGGTAAAGACCGCAACAGCATCAGCCCCGGCAACATGTACCAGGATGGCATTGATGATGATCACTACTGCTGACATCAGCAGCATCTCGATGCTTGCCGGAAGACCCACCCCGAGAATGGCGCGGAAGGTCTGCGGGTCCGGGGAGAAGGTACGAAGGGCGATGGTCACGTAGGTATCCTTCCGGACAAAGAACCAGTATCCAATCACCAGGACGACGGCGAATATGGAGATGACCGTTGCCCATGCCGCCCCGGCAATCCCGAGCCCGGCCCAGTAGATCAGGATCGGGTCAAGGACGATGTTGAGGACCGAAGACAGGGCCATGACATACATGGTCCGCCGGGTGTCACCTTCGGCCCGGAGGACGGCGTAGGCTATCTGCGCAACGAGGAAGAAGATTGACCCGAGGAAGACGATGCTCCCGTATTCGACCGCAAGGTCCGTCGCCGATCCTGCCCCCATGAGCTCGATGATGGGGCGGAGGAAGAGAACCAGGATCACCAGCAGCACGGCAGACACCGGCACCGAGAGGATGATCGCATGGACCGCCGCGTTATCCGCCCCCTGCTTGTCCCTTGACCCGATCCGCCGGGCAACAACCGAGGTTGCTCCGGCACCAAGTCCGACGGAGAGCGCCATCAGGATCATGAAGAGCGGGGTGATGAACCCTACCCCGGCCAGTGCATCGGCTCCAAGGCCGGCAACCCAGACGGCATCGGCCAGGTTGTAGATCGCCGTCAACAGCATGGCGACGATCATGGGGCCGGAGAGCTTCCGGATCGCGGTCTTCGGGTCACCGCGAAGGAGACTCACACCGCGGGTCACGGTCTCCTGGAATGCAGGATCCGGCCCCGCGGACCCGGTCTCATTCGCAGGCATGCTCACGCCCCGCTCCGGCAATGGCGATGCTTTGTTCGGCAAGGGCCCGGAGCGTCCGGACCAGGTCAGACCGCCTGGTTTCCGGGACAACGGAGAGGAGGTCTTTCTCCCATTCAGCGTCGATCACCCGGAGCTCGTCCCTGACCTCCGTCCCCTTGCCGGTCAGGAAGAGCCCATAGGCCCGGCGGTTGGCGGGATCGGTCTTCCGGCAGACAAACCCGTCGTCTTCCAGTCGTTTCACAGCTCGTGCGATAGTGGCTTTGTCGATGCGGAAATGCCGTGCCAGGGCTTCCTGCGGGATGCCCTCCCTGTGGGAGAGGAACAGTAGGATGGGGAGGTGGCTCGCCGAAAGCCCGAGTGGCCGCAACCGGGTATTCAGGGCGATAATGTGGTTGCGGTGGATGACGGAGATGAGTGCTCCGAGAGGCATGTCCGGGTGCATGGGAAAATCCCGCTAATATGAGGCCTGATCATGCAAAAATGTTGTCATTGCAACCGTTGCAGGATCAACAATAACCAACCCGGCACGGTGGGAGCCCACACCTGCTGGATTCAAACGGTAGGAGGGATAATCAGCTGTCATGGAACGTTTGACCTGCCCGCGGTGCGGTGGGGAATTTTACCTGCAGACTGGCTGCCGGGTATGCGGCCCTCCACCGCCCGGCCCGCACATATGCCCCGAATGCGGGTCGGTTCTCTGCCGCACTGCACCATCATACTACGTATCGGGGGGCTGGGACGAGGAGTAAGGCGGCGATGGTCAGGGTGGACTGGAAATGAGCAAATACCGGCTGGTCGATGCAGAGACCGGCATTTTCATCCGCCACCATGTACGCACCCTCCGCGAGGCAGACCGGGAACGGGAGTGGTACGAAAAGGCGACCGGGCGGAAGGTGCGAATCGTCAAGCAGTTCGAAACCGATTCGCCGGAAGATACCGGCAGCGGAACGTGGTAATCACATAACCTTTTAATACAATCCCTGCAAGAATTACCGGGATTAACATGGATTTCTTCGAACTTGCCAAGGGGATGCTCCTCTCGCCTGTCGAGACCTTCCGGAAGGTGAAGCCGGCAGACCTCGGAGATGCCCTGAAGTACTACCTGATCCTGCTGCTCATCAACACCGTGCTGTCGGTTATCATCAGCCTGGTCGCGTTTTCTTCGATGTGGGCGGCATCGAGCAGCATCTTTGAAAGCCTTGGCATCACCGTCCCCGCCGCTGCCGGTTTTGGGATCATCGTATTCGCCATCCTGATGATCTTTGTCAGCATCTTTGTCCTGTTCATCGCCGCGGCCTGGCTGCACCTCTGGGTGTACATCCTCGGCGGCAGGAAAGGTTACATCGCGACGCTCAAGGCCATCGCCTACGGGGAGACTCCCGCTCTCCTGATCGGGTGGATACCCGTTATCGGGATTATCGGGTTGATCTGGTCATTTATCCTCTCTATCCTTGGTGTCCGCGAGCTCCATGGCATGTCCACCGTCCGGGCGGCGGCAGCAGTCATCCTTGCCCTGGTGGTGATCGCGGTCATCATCATCCTGGTCGCCGCCTTCTTCATCATCGCCTTCTGGGAAATGATGCAGGCTCCGATGAATACTTTTTAATTCTTTTTTTTTTCTGGAAAGGGGCGTAGCCCCGCTGGCAGTATGTTGAAACGTAAGTTCACAAAGAAGGTCAGGCCGCTTTAAAATTGAGCCCCATCGGGGCTCCGGGGCGTTCCTCCCGGAAAAGTAGTCCGGCTCCACCTTACCGCATCACGGAATCCATCGCGAAGGGATAAGCCGTATGGGAAACGACCTTTCGATGTTTAAAAACCGGGATGGTCCGCCTTGCGGCACATTCCGGATGAGGAATGCCAAGGTGCCCTACTCGCCGGCATCACAGATGGCGAGCTGGTACATCCAGTCCAGTAGTTTCGGGCAGTCGATCACGCTGCATTCGATATCGCAGGCGATGCAGGGGATCAGCTCATCTCCGGCCAGGAGCTTCCCGGGGTCGACCGGCCGGCGGTGTGCCTTGAGGATGAAGGTCTTGATACCGTCTTTCCGGAACTCGGTGCGCTCGATCAGGCCGGAATCGAGGAGTTTTTTCACGATCCGGGAGCATTTCCTGCTGTCCACATCGAGGATCTTCCAGAGGTCACTCTGGAGTACTCCTTCGGGTTTCTGCTGGATCACTTTCAGCGCATCTTCTTCTGACTGGGTCATCAGGTGCTCGGAGAAATAGAGAGGATATTGTTCCCGCGGATAACGACCGTGCCGAGGTTTCTTCCACGCTGGCCGTCGATGAATTCGGTAGTCTCATCCATGTGGATGTTGAGGTACTCATCAACGGCCACCAGGCGGCCCTGGAGTTTCCGGTTGTCGTCCTTGATCTCGACGGTTATCTTCGATTCCACGAGAGAGAATACCTTCTTGATTGGCAGTACGATACCGTTCACCATCTGGCATTCATTGGCGCTGTCTGGATATTAAAGATTGCCTCGCGGCTCCGGCTGGCCGGTGGAAAAATGGTTATTCGGGGATCGGCTTCCAGCGGTCCCGGAACTGCTTCTCAACGTTCGGAAGCGTCGTGTACTCCATCTCGTCAAGCGACAGCCGGTGTGGCTCAAACGGCCCGTGGGCACGCAGGATATCGGCGAGCTCGTTGCAGCGGTCGCGGACACGGTCGAACGCCGGGTCGTCGAACATGTCGGCCGGGCCTATCAGCTTCCCGTTGCAGACCTGGAACCCGAGACAGAGTACCCTGGGGGGTCCGTCAAAGCGGGTGCAGTTCGCATCGGGCAGGCCCACCGGCATGAAGGGGCCGTGATGTGACCCCCGCATCCACCCGGCGACGATGAAAGGAATGGCGAAGGGGTCCAGGATCTCGCCGACCGCCGGAAGACCGCTCTGTCCCCGCACGATCATGACCGGGTCGTCCTTGCCGACATATTTGCCGGCGATCAGGCTGAGGCGCTGGGTGCTTGTCGAGGCAGCAACGACCCCGTCCTTTCTACGGACGTACTTGATTACGTAGCGGGACGGTGCGCCGATGTAGGCGAGGAGGCTGTAGATCTCCTCCGGGGTCCGGAACTCGATCTTCCGCTTCTCCATGACATCGTGGACCTCGAAGATGAACCCTTCGTGCATGGTCGGATCGATGACCAGTCCCGGCGTGTTGAAGGGATCGGCGAACATCTTGTACAGGTAAAAGTTCCAGGCACCCGGCTCGGTCTTGTCGGCCATGAATAGCAGGACCGGGTCTGAGCCACGCTCTTCGAACTCCATCTCGGCCACACCGGGCCCCATCCCTTTCACGTTCCCGGAAAAGGCCTCGGAGAGGATATCCTGGCCGGCACCGTAAAGCTTCATCTCCTTTGCCATTTTCGTGCACTCGGAAAAGACCTTCCAGGCAAGGGCATGGATCTTCTCGTCGTCCTCACCGCGGGTATGGGTCATGATGAGCTCCATGTCGTCGCCGCAGTGGGTCACGAAGGAATCGATCAGGAGCTTGCCTTCTTCTTCCTTGAGCATCCTGGCAGCCTTTTCAAGAATTTTCGGATGGGTCCGGGAATGGCCTGGAAAACTCCCGATATCGGCCTTGATCAAAGAAATTGTCGTCGTGGGCATCATGTATCACCAACTTAATACATGACTGCCGGATGATAAAAGATGATGGGTTATGCCGGGTTCAGGGGGTCTGCGGGTGCTGCAAGGGTGTAGGCGATCTCGAGCACGCCGTGCCTGCAGGAGATCTCGACCGTTCCCTCCTCGGCCGGGGGGACCTTTGTGCTTGCCCGGAACACCCTTCCCTCGTCCTTTGCCCAGATGAATACGCGGTCCTTGCGGAAGAGAACCTGGATATCTTCAGGTGCGATGCCGGGAAATTCGGTCACGAGGGTGACCCGGTTTCCGAAGGTGTGCACCTCGATCCCGGGCTCCGTCCCCCCGCCCCGGACCAGCTGGCCGGGGTTGCCGTCCGGGGGAACGATGATCTGCACCCCGATGAACACCGGTGTGCCTCCGCCAATCTCCATGATCCGCCGGATCATGTCGTCAATGCCCAGTCCCTTGTCTGGTGATGTGTCACTCATGGTCTCGTTGGTTTTTCAGTTCTAGGAGCGTGCTGTCTTCTTTAACTCTTCCTCGAGCTGGTGGGTGAGCCGCTTGATCTCGTTCCAGTCTTTTGACCGGTTGAACACGAGGCTCTCAAGGGCGCCTGTATCCGGCTTTGCTTCCCTGCGAAGCTCTGCACGCTTGATCGCACCAAGCGCATTCCCGAGGATCTCCCGCTGGTCCTGGTTGTAGAGGAACTCCCAGGCCTGCCGCTCTGCTGCTTCGAGTGCGTCCCGGTCAAGCGAAGCCCGCACCTTACCCTTCGCCGCATCGAAATGCTTCCGTGTGATGCGGACATTGATCGCCGCATCGGCGATCTCGGTCTCGCTCTTCCCGGCCATGGCCACGATGAATTCCCGCATGGCGGAAAGCTTCGCCTCCCTGACAAGGGCCTCGATATCCGCACCCACGTAGTGGTCGGTCTCGGCTACCAGTTCATCGATGTGCACGTCAGAGGCGAGCAGGGCATCGGCCTGGCGGAGGTAGACTTCGAAGATCTTCCTCCTGCTCTCACGGTCCGGTGGAGGGACATAGATGTGCCGCTCCATCCGGCCGGGGCGCATCAGCGCCGGGTCAAGCATGTCCGGCCGGTTGGTGGCCCCGATCACCGTCACGTCTTTTAACTCCTCGAGGCCGTCAAGCTCGGTCAGGATCTGGCTGACCACGCTCTCGGTCACGTGCGAGGAGCCCATGTAGGTGCCCCGCTTGGGGACCAGGGCATCGACTTCATCGAAGAAGATGATCGAGGGTGCGGCCTGCCGGGCTTTCCGGAAGATTTCACGAACACCCTTCTCCGATTCCCCGACCCACTTGGAGAGGAGCTCGGGCCCCTTGACCGAGATGAAGTTGCACTCGCTCTCGTTTGCCACCGCCTTGGCAAGAAGGGTCTTGCCGGTCCCCGGGGGGCCGAACAGGAGGATCCCCTTCGGAGGCTTGGTCTGGAGCTTCTCAAACACCACCGGGTACTTCAGCGGCCATTCGACCGCTTCCTTCAGCTCCTGCTTGACCTCTTCCAGGCCTCCGACATCCTCCCAGGTGACATCGGGGACCTCGACCAGGACCTCGCGCATGGCGCTTGGCTCGACGTGCCGGCGGGCTTCATCGAAGTCCGCGCCGGTCACCTTCAGCTGGTCGAGAAGCTCGGCCGGGATCTCCTGTTCAAGGTCGATCTTTGGCAGGATCTTCCGGAGGGCATGCATCGCGGCCTCCTTGACCAGAAGCGCGATATCGGCCCCGACAAACCCGTGGGTGGAATCGGCGTACTCCTCGACTTTGACGTCATCGGCAAGGGGCACGCCCCGGGTGTGCACCTGGAAGATCTCGAGCCGCCCTTTCCGGTCGGGGATCCCGACCTCGATCTCGCGGTCGAACCGGCCCCCGCGCCGCAATGCCGGGTCGAGCGCATCGGGGATGTTCGTTGCCCCGATCACCACCACCTGGCCCCGGCCCTTGAGGCCGTCCATCAGGGAGAGGAGCTGGGCCACGACCCGGCGCTCCACCTCGCCCTTTGTGTCCTCCCGCTTTGGGGCAATCGAGTCGAGTTCATCGATGAAGATGATGGCCGGGGCATTCTCCTGGGCCTCTTCGAAGACCTCCCGGAGCTTGCCCTCGCTCTCCCCGTAGTACTTGCTCATGATCTCCGGTCCCGAGATGGTGATGAAGTGGGCATCGACCTCGGTTGCCACCGCTTTTGCGATCAGGGTCTTTCCGGTCCCGGGCGGCCCGTAGAGGAGCACTCCCTTTGGCGGCTCGATCCCCAGCCGCTCGAAGAGCTCGGGATGGCGCAGCGGGAGCTCTATCATCTCCCGGACCATCTCAAGTTCCCTGGAGAGACCACCAATGTCCTCGTAGTGGACATCGGAGACCTCCTTTTTCTTACCTTCACCGGGCTTGTACGGGGTCTCCCTGAGTTCGATCTCGGTCTCGTCAGTGACTACAGCAGGACCCCGGGGGGAGACCTTGGCGATCACCAGGGTGAGGGGGTTTCCGATCACATCGACCCTGACCGTCTGCCCCTCCATGACCGGGCGGCCACGCAGCACGCGGGCCAGGTACTGTTCTCCCCCGACAAGCCGGATGGGCTGGGTCGGCTGGATCACCACCTTCCTGGCGATCCCCACCTCGACTTTCCGGATCTTCACCTTCTCATCGACGCCGGTCCCGGCATTCCCGCGGATCGTCCCGTCGATTCGCAGGATTCCCAGGTTGGTGTCCTGGGGAAAGCCCGGCCAGACGATGGCCGTCGCCCGCCTCTTGCCCACGATCTCGATAACATCACCGGACACCACGCCCAGCGCCCGCATCATCTCGATACTCAGGCGGCCGATGCCCCGTCCGGCATCGTCCCTGGCCGCTTCCTTGACCACAACTTCGGAATACTCTGTACCTGCCATGAAAATTCAGCCCCAGTATTTACTAAAAGTTAGTGGTGGCTAGCAAATAAATGTTTGCATGGTTACCGGTGAGAAACCCGGATGATCCCCGTGTCGGTCACGATGATGTCCATGGGCACATCGTACTCGTCTGACGGGACCCGGTCCACCTCGAGGCAGGAGAACGCGAGGCCGATCTTTTTCATCCGGGGATGGTCCGACAGGAACCGGTCATAGTAGCCGGCACCGTACCCGAGCCGGTATCCCCGGCGGTCAAAGGCCATCATGGGCACCACCACGAGCTCTATCTCGCCGGGGTCCGCGGGGATCTCGCACCCCACCGGTTCTGGGACCATGAACGTGCTTGGGACAAGCACCCCGGGGTCGCGGAGAAAAGAAAGGCGGAGCGTCCGGGTCTCCTGCTCGATGATCGGCACCACGACTGGAATCCCCTTCGCAAGCAGCGTGGCGATCAGTTCATGGGTGTCCACCTCGCCGGGCTTCGAGGCATAGACCATGACCGGGCCTGTACCGTCGACGAGATCAAGCACGCGGCGCATGATTGCCGCCGACCGCGAGGATATTTCCCCCGGCTCCAGGCTGCACCGCATCGCCCGCGCCCGTTCCCGTGCAGCCGCTTTATCCAGGTCCATTCGTGGTACATGGTGGGAAAATCCAGCAGATAAGGGTGTGGATCTACAACACGGCAGGGCAGGTGATGGTCACCGACCATATATTTTTATATCGCCATTTGCTTATTGCTCCCTGTAGGAGGCAAAAAATGCCATACCACTGGAAGAAAAAAGTTGATGTGGATGAGACCATCGTGGTCATCAGGAATGTGCTTGACAGGAATGCTGAACTCCCAAACTGGCTGGTCAACACCATATACGGGGCTATCCGGGACTCGGACCCTGCCATGGCGAAGTACTTCTACGGCGAGGTGAAAAAGTACGTTCCCACCGCCATGAAATACTTCCAGGAAGGCTCGGTCAGGGAGCCAATCTGAAAAATTCCTCTTTTCCGGAAAAAATTTAGAAACTGAAGTGCCGGTTCACTATCTTCAGGGCACAATAGTCGCCGCACATGGTACAGGCATCGGCATCGGCGGGCGTCCGTTCGTTCCGGATCTGCCGGGCACGGGCCGGGTTCATGGCCAGCTGGAACTGCCGCTCCCAGTCGAGATCACGGCGGGCATGACCCATCTCGAGGTCGGTGTCCCGCTTCTTCAGCTTGATCATGTCCCCGACGTGGGCAGCGATCCGGGAACTCATCACCCCCTCGTAAACCTCCTCGGGCGTTGGAAGCGCGAGGTGCTCGGAGGGCGTCACGTAACATATGAAGTCGGCACCATAGGCCGATGAGAGCGAGGCCCCGATTGCTGCCACCCGGTCATCGTATCCCGGTGCAATATCGGTCACCAGCGGTCCGAGCATGTAGAAGGGCTTGCGGTTGGTCATCCTTTTCTGGAGGATGACGTTTGCCTCGACCTCGTCTATCGGGATGTGCCCCGGGCCTTCAACGATGACCTGGACACCCTCTGCATGGGCCCTGTCCGCAAGCTCGGAGTTGATGATCAGCTCCTGGATCTGGGCCCGGTCCGTTGCGTCGTGCACTGCGCCGGCACGCATCCCGTTGCCCGTGGAGAGGGTGACTTCGTGCTCCTTCATGATTTCCAGCAGGTAATCGAACTCCGAGTAGAGCGGGTTCTCCTTGTCGTTATGCAGCATCCATGCCGTCATGAAAGCCCCTCCCCGCGAGACCAGTCCGCCGTGTCGGCCCTGGTTCCTGAGGCGCTTGACGGTCTCCCAGTTGATGCCGGTATGGATGGCCATGAAGTTTGTCCCAAGCCTGGCCTGCTCGGCCGTGATCCGGAAGAGGTCGTCCTCGCGCATGTGGACAACCGCGCCGTCCTTCCGGGCGGCTTCGATGAAGGCCTGGTAGAGCGGGACGCTTCCGACCGAGAGGCTGGTATTGGCGATGACCGCTTTCCGGATCTCGGTGAAGTCCCCACCGGTCGAGAGTTCCATCAGGGTATCTGCCCCGGCCTTCTCTGCCATCCGGGTCTTCTCGACCTCCATGGGGATATCGACGATATCCGAGGATGTGCCTACGGAAGCGTTCACCTTGGTCCGCAGGCCTTCGCCGATCCCGCAGATCTTCACATCGCGGTAGGGTGAGATCGGGATGACAATGTGGCCCCCGGCGATTCCTCTCCTGATGAAGTCCTCGGTCACTCCTTCCTGCCGGGCCACGATACGCATCTCTTCGGTGATGGTGCCCGACCTGGCGCTGTCTATGAGGCTCATGGATAATAGTTTCTCAAAAGACCTGATAAAGGCTCTTTTTAACGATTACGGACTAAATTTTGCTTGTCTTCTCAACAAGTCAAATTGATTTACGTTTGCGCAAAGTAATTTTACCAGCGGTATGGCGGCCGAATTCACCGCTTTCAATAGTTTGAAGAAAGCCGCTATGCCATGATCTATGGAATGGTGAGCGGGGTGAAAGTCAACTACGGCGGCTTTGTGGATCTTTCCACAAAGGACTGGCCGGGAAGGTCAGTCTGCACGGTGTTCCTCCGCGGCTGCCCGCTGCGCTGCTCCTACTGCCACAATGCGACCATCCAGGCCGGGAGAGACGAGCGGGATGTCGGGGAGATCATCGCCCGGATCGATGCTGCCCGCCCTCTCATCTCGGGAGTCGTCTTCTCGGGTGGTGAGCCGACCATGCAGCCTGGTCCTCTCGCCGCCCTATGCCGGGCAGCAAAGGAACGGGGCCTACTCGTGGGTATCCAGACCAACGGCTACTTCCCGGATACGCTGTCCACCCTCCTCGCCGAAGGGCTTGTCGACCGGATCGCCCTCGATTACAAGTCCCGGTGGGAAGGTTTTGCCAAGCGGTGGGAGGGGTATGCCGGGTCCTGCAGCAGGGACTACGCTCTCCAGGCTGACCGGTCGATCGCCATCTGCGAGGACGCCCGGATGTCAGGCCGCCTGCCGGAATTCGAGATCGTGCTCACCATATTCTGGGGAAACGAGAGGGAGATCCTCGGGATCGCCGACCACCTCCCGAGGGGGAACCTCGTGCTCCAGCAGGGAGTCAGGAAACGGTTCTGGAAAGAATGGACCGGATCAGCGGAGGGAAATGTGCCAAAGAGCCGGGAGGAGGTCGGGGGGGAGCGGGCGCCCCTGAGCTTCGCTGAGCTGGCCGCGCTTGCAGAATCGATGAAAAGGCTGGGCCGGACGATCAGGATCCGGACCCGTGAACTGGGAGAAGTTGTGTATGAAAGTGATCGGGGTTGTTGGCCTTCCTGCCAGCGGTAAAGGGGAATTTTCACGGATCGCCCGGGCCATGGGTATTCCCGTGGTGGTGATGGGCGACGTGGTCCGGGACAAAGTGGCCCGGGACGGCCTCCCGGTCACCGACAGGAACCTTGGAGAAACGGCGGGCAATCTTCGGAAGGAGCGGGGGATGGCAGCCATCGCGGAGCTCTGCATCCCGGAGATCGAGAGGGCGGCGGCCCCGGTGGTACTGGTTGACGGCATCCGCGGCGATGCGGAAGTCGATCTCTTCGCCTCCCGTTTTCCCGGGTTCATCCTTGTCGGAGTGGATGCTCCGTTCAAAGCCCGTCTGGCACGCCTCTCTTCCCGGGGCAGGGAGGATGACAGGCTCGATTCGGCAGAGCTGAAGGAGCGCGACCGCCGGGAGGTCTCCTGGGGTCTCGGGCGTGCCCTGGCCCGGGCCGACATGCTCATCCATAATTCCCGGGGCCTTGAGGTTTTCGAGGAACAGGTGCGACAGCTGCTCGAAGATATCCGGGAGGACGAATGCCGGTAACCACGTACTTCTCCTCGTCGGCACGGGTATGGGACTCCGTCGAGTGGGTCTTTGGGATCGAGGATGCCGGCTTTGCAGGCTGGGAGATTGTCGCCGACGGGGTGTATCGCCTTGATAATGCCGAAAACATCGCCCGGATAGATGATGTCATCCTCAGCACCCGGCTCGGAATCACGGTGCACGCCCCATACGGTGACCTGAATTTAGCCACGCTCAACGACCCGATCTGGCATGAATCGGTCCGGCAGATCTGCACCTGCATCGAGGCCGCCTCGGCATGGACCGACCGGGTGACCTTTCATCCCGGGTACCTCTCCCCGGTCGGAAAGATAATGCCCGACCGGGCGTGGAGCCAGCAGAAGGAGGCACTCCGGATAATCGGGCGTGTGGCATCGGACCACTCCGTCCTTGCCTGCCTCGAGAACATGATCGCCCTGAAAGAATTCCTCTGCCGGGACCCCGGGGAACTTTTCGGCATGGTGGAAGGGATCGAGGGCATCGGGGTGACCATCGATATCGGGCATGCCCACACGATGGGCCTTGTCCGCGAATTTCTCCCATGCCTCCCCCGGGCGTCACACCTCCATATCCACGACAACCACGGTGCAAGCGATGAACACCTGGCCATCGGTGCCGGTACCATCGACTGGGCCCTTGTTGGCCCACGCATTGCCCGGGACTATACAGGGGTTGCGGTGGTGGAGGGGCGGTCGCTCGAAGAAGGGCAAACCAGCCTCTCCCGCGTGCGGGGGTGGCAGGCGTGAGCGGGGAGACGCTGCACGTCTTTTTCCTCGGCACCGCCGGGGCGCTCCCGACCCCGATGCGAAACCCGCCCTGCATCATGGTCCGCAGGGGATCCGATACGCTCCTGTTCGATTGCGGGGAGGGAGTCCAGCAGCAGATGATGCGGGCACGGACCGGGTTTACCATCGATGCCATCTTCATCACCCACTGGCACGCCGACCATTTCCTTGGCATCGCCGGGCTCGCCCAGACCCTCTCCTTTTCCGGGAGGACGGACCCCCTGCCGGTATACGGGCCGGCATGGGTCCATGAAGCGATATCGGCGATCCGTTCCCTCTCCCGGTACAACCTCCGGTTCTCCCTCTCACCGGTCAGGATGTCACACGGATCCGAGGTCCGGTTCAGCGGGTACATGGTGAAGGCCTTTGCCACCGACCACGGGATGGACAGCATCGGCTACATCCTCGAAGAGGACAGCCGCCCCGGCCGGTTCAACCGGGAGGAGGCCATCCGGCTCGGGGTGCCGCCCGGACCGCTCTTCGGGAGGCTCCAGCGCGGGGAGACGGTCTGCATCACCCGCGACGGGGAAGAAGTCCACATCGCTCCCGGCGATGTCATGGGCCCTCCCCGGCCGGGGCGCTCGATCGTCTATACCGGCGATACCCGCCCGGTATACCGCACCATCCTCGAGTTTTGTGAAAGCCCGGACCTCCTCATCCACGATGCCACCTATGATGACCAGGAGACCTGGCGGGCACGGGAGGTCTTCCATGCCACTGCTGGAGAAGCAGGCGAGGTGGCCCGGGCACTGGGGGCCCGCATGCTCGCCCTCGTCCATATCAGCTCGCGGTATACTTCGACTGCCGGGCACCTGAAGGACGCATCCCGGGCATTTCCCGGGCCGGTGATTGCCCCTTCAGACCTCGATGTCATCGAGATCCCCTTCCGGGAAGACCAGTAATCTCCCGGTGGATTTTTCCATACAATATTAAGCGGCGCCCGCGCACTGGTAAGTATACCCGAACAGAACGGATTGGAAAAATACCGGTGAACGCATGGATAATCCAGATGACGTAACAGTATACCGCATGGGGCCGGGCTGCGACCTTGGTGTTGTCGAGCAGGGCAAGGTCTACATAGGCCGCGTGCAGGGATTTGCCAACTTCGGCACCTTTGTCCAGTTAAACGACCAGGTGAAGGGGCTGGTCCATAAGAGCAATATCAGGACCCGGCACAAGGAACGCGAGACCATACTGGTCAGGGTCAAAAACATCAGGGATAACGGGAACATCGATCTCGAAGAGGTCATCTACCCGGTATACACCGTCGAAGTGGTGGAGCGGAAGTCCACGGCCGTCCGGCTCGCAGATCTCGGCACCAGGGTAGGCCGTACTGTCAGGATCGAGGGCGAGATCGCCCAGATCAAGCAGACAAGCGGGCCGACCATCTTCACCATCGTGGACGAATCGGGAACCGAGAATGCGGCGGCTTTCATCGAAGCTGGTGTCCGCGCCTATCCCGAGGCAGAACCCGGGGATATCGTCCAGATCGTGGGCGAGGTGATGGTCCGGAACAACCAGCTCCAGATCGAAGTGGATTCGCTCTCCATCCTCACCGGCGGGGAGGAAGAGCAGGTCAGGGAGCGGATCGAGCAGGCACTCGATCAGCGCTCGGAGCCGCCCGACATACCCCTCCTTATCCGGAGCGAGGTGCTCGAAAAGCTCAGGCCCCGCATGAAGGAAGTCGCCAGGATCATCCGCAGGGCGGTCTTCACGGCCCAGCCGATCATCCTCCGCCACCATGCCGATGCCGACGGGATCTGCTCCGCCGTGGCAATAGAGCAGGCGGTGACCTCGCTCATCCGGGAATCCGGTGGCGACTTCGATTCCGACTATTTCCTATTCAAGCGTGCTCCTTCAAAGGCCCCGTTCTATGAGATTGAAGATGTCACCCGTGATCTCGATTTCGCGCTGAAAGACCATGCCCGGTTCGGCCAGAAGCTTCCCCTCATTCTCCTGACCGACAACGGGTCCACCGAAGAGGATCTCCCTTCGCTCAGGGTCGCGCAGATCTACGATATCCCCATCGTGGTCGTCGACCACCACCACCCCGACGAGATCGTCGACCAGTACCTTGCCGGGCACGTGAACCCCTACCATGCCGGCGGCGATTTCGGGATCACCGCCGGGATGCTTGGGACCGAAGTTGCGCGGCTCATCAATCCCTCGGTTGAAGAGTCAATAAAACACATCCCGGCCATTGCCGGGGCGGGTGACCGGAGCGAGGCGCCCGAGCGCAGGCTCTACCATGACCTGGTGCGGGACCGGTATTCCGACCAGGACTGCAAGGATATTGCCCTTGCCCTCGATTACGAGCAGTTCTGGCTGAGGTTCAATGATGGCCGCGAGGTAATAAAGGACATACTGGACCTGACCGGCACCCACGAGCGGCACCGGAAGCTGGTGGCCCTGCTTGTTGAGGGTGCAAATGCGGCGATCGACGAACAGATGAAAGCATCGATGTCCCACGTCCGACACCAGACGCTTGCCAACGGGGCAGAGCTCTTCCTCCTCGACGTGGAGATCCATGCGCACAAGTTCACCTTCCCCCCTCCGGGCAAGACATCGGGCGAAGTGCATGACCGCCTCTGCCAGAAACATGCCGGATCTCCGGTCGTCACCATCGGTTTTGGCCCCGATTTTGCAGTGCTCCGGTCCAAGGGTGTGATGATGAACATCCCAAAGATGGTCCGCGAGCTCCGCGATGAGATCCCCGGTGGCGGGATCAGCGGTGGGGGTCACCTGGTGGTCGGGAGCATCAAGTTCGTGGAAGGCATGCGCGACGAGGTACTGCAGGGCCTCATCGGGAAGATCTCACGGGTACAGGCCGGGACCTCCAGGGCAGGGGCGCTCTAACCTCCCGGTTAATCATTATAACCTTTTGGTAAGTGCGAAGAAATTCGCAGTTAAATGGTTCGGTTCCGGAAAAGAACTTATTTATATGCCTTCTTCCAGGAAAGCCAGAAAGATAGGTATTTATACATAAGGGTGACAATTACATCTCAAACTGCTGAGGCGATACAATATGTCATCGGGAAACATTCGGGACCGGTACAATGAAACCCAGCACAGAATCGTCACCTACCTGCTGGGAGGGCTGTCGAAAGGCAAGCACTATTTCAAATCCAAGTACATTGCAAAGGAGCTTGGGCTTTCAGCAAAGGAGGTAGGGACCAACATGGCCATCCTTTCTGAAATCTGTCAGGAACTGGCGATCATCAAGTGGAGCTACTCGAACAGCACGACCTGGATGGTGACACCCCGGGCGGTGTGAACTTTTATAAAAACCACGTTTTTCATGGCAAAGATTGCAGAGTTCGAATCGGCCATCGAGTTCGTGGCCATCATCAATGAGCACAAGGACTGCCTGATGTCCCAGGACAATACCCAGGATGACCCGTCTGTCCTGTGGTTCAACATCGACGTCCCCAAGGGCCATGGCCTGAAGGCCGGCGACCGGATACGGGTTACGATCGAGAAGGCGTGACCTATCTTTGGGGTTACGCTATTCTCCGTGGAGCAGGACGGGAAATTAGATATGCGATCCTAGCCCAGTGTATAAGAGCGGGGCCATAGGGTAGCCTGGCCATCCTAGGAGACTGGGGGTCTTCTGACCTGCGTTCAAATCGCGGTGGCCCCATTCCAGAACCTTTTCAGGTGCCGGGGTTTTTTATCAGGTGCAGCCGATGAAGTTCGATGACCGTTGTTTTGACTGTCTCCTCTCCCGGGTCAGCCTCGAGTGCCGTCTCTGCGGTGCCGGTGAGGAGAAGACACGGGAGGTACGGGAGAGTTGTGCGGCCCTGCTCGAAGAGCTCCGGCATGAGCCGCTCCCTAACCCACAGATCGCGAGTGCAATGCACCGCCAGGCCTACCGGATGCTAAGATCATCGGATCCCTTCGCCGCTCTGAAGGAGGAGAGCATGCGGGAAGCGATTTCGGTCTGCCGCAAAGTCCGGGGGACGCTCTCGGGCTTCCGGGACTTCGTGCTGGCCTCCATCATCGGCAATACTTACGACTATGGGGTAAAGGGACATACCGTGACCGGGGATTTTCTCTCCTATTTCAGGAAGGAATTTGCGACCGGTCTTGCCATCGATCATACCGGCCGGATCCACGAACTGCTCTCCCGGGTGGTTTACTTCACCGACAACTGCGGAGAGATCGTCTTTGACCGCCTGCTCCTCGAAGAACTGCACCGGCTCGGATCCTCGGTTACTCTCGCCGTCCGGGACGCGCCCATCCTGAACGACGCAACTCTTTCCGAGGCACAGGCGCTCCGACTCGACCGGTTTGTCCGGACCATCACCACCACGGGGTGCGGCTGCGAACTGGGGGTGCGGCCCGACTGCATGCCGGAAGAACTGGCCGACGCGGTCGATTCCTGCACCCTGATCATCGCCAAGGGCATGGCCAACTACGAGTCCCTTTCGGAATACTCCGGACTCCCGCCGGTAGCCTTCCTGATGGCGGTCAAGTGCGAGCCGATTGCCGAAGCGATCGGAGTCCCGCGGGGATCAAAGGTCGCCCTGCTCAGGGCCGGCGATCGGTAAGGCAGGACTTTTTTTCCGACGGGCTTTTGGATGCCTCAGTGGGATCGGATCAGGGGCGGCCCGGTCATGATGACCTCCACCAGCAGGTCCCTGAAGAGGGCAGGGAATACCACCAGGCCGGTGAGGATGGCCATGATGACCGCTGCAGCAGCCCAAAACCGGGACATGTTCTGGAGCTCCCCGATCCCGATGATCCCCACGACTACCGTCCAGAGAAGGCCGATCAGCGGCCCGATATAGGGAACCCACCCGACGAGCATCAGGGCCGTCAGGCTGTAGAGCACCGACCGGACAGTCCGGGACAGTCCCTTTTTGCCTCCGATCAGCCAGACCCAGAAGTGGAGGAGAAGCGCGTAGATGAGGGCGAAGAGCCAGGAAAATGCCAGGACCGCGAGGAACTTCGGGACGAGCAGCTCGATCCGGCCAAACCCTGACCGGAACCCGAACAGGGCGAGGAACGGGTGGTTGAATACCCCCCTGGTGGCCATGATCGTTGAGAGGACCGCATAGATGACGGTGATTATCAAAAAATACAGGAGGGTGTACCTGGTACCCTCATCTGCAACCTTCCAGAAGGACTCTGAAGGATCAAAGAGGAATCCCCGGATCTTTTCAGGGATCGTGAACGGCATTCCATCACACGTTGCACCGTGTCGTCATATATAGGTAGCGAACCGGCAGGTGTACCGGTCCGGCAACCAGACCCGCCAGGCCGGCTATTTTTTCTTCCCGCAAGGCATACCATGTCATATGGCCGAGCAGTTCAGCCTGACCATCGGCTGGATCATGATCATCATCGGGACCGCGTTCATGGTCATCGAGACCACCAGCCCGGGGTTCTTCATCGCCGTTCCCGGAACGGTTCTCATCATCCTCGGTGTGCTGTTTGTCCTTGGCGTGGACGTCTTCTCCTCGCCTGCCGGAATCGTCCTTGGGGTGCTCATCGCGCTCGCCGCATCTCTTGGGACCATCTGGATTTACCGCAGGATCAACCCGGACGAGGCCTTCCCCGTCACCATCAGCAGGGATTCACTCCTTGGCCGGGAGGGGATCGTGACCCGGAAAGTCATTCCCGATTCTATTGAAGGCAAGGTCCAGGTCGCCGGACAGGAGTGGAGTGCCCGGAGCGAAACCGGCGAGATTGCCGCAGGAGTCCGGGTAAAGGTGGTCAAGTCCGAGGGAGTGCATATCGTAGTCGAGGAAGTGAGAGCATGAAGAGAGAGAAAGCACCCTGCCGTGGATGCATGGCACGGTCCGGGGAGTCCTTCCCCGGAGGGGAACGGGCATGAATGCCTTAGAAACGCTGGTCACCATCTTTTTGATCATCGCCATCGTGATCATCTTTGCCCGGGGAGTGGTGATCATCCAGCCCTATGAGCAGGGCCTCCAGATCCGGCTTGGCCGATACATCGGACGGATGAACCCGGGGTTCCGCTGGATCGTCCCCCTCATCACCAACGTTGTGAAGCTCGATCTCCGGACGCAGGTGATGGATGTCCCCTCCCAGGAGGTCATCACCAAGGACAACTCCCCGACCAACGTGGATGCCATCGTGTACATCCGGGTCACCGACCCGGAGAAAGCGTTCTTCGAGGTCACCAACTACCGGATGGCCACCGTGGCCCTTGCCCAGACAAGCCTGCGTGGCATCATCGGGGACATGGAGCTCGATGAAGTCCTCTACAACCGGGACATCATCAACACCAAGCTCCGGGACATCCTCGACCGGGAGACCGATGCCTGGGGCGTGAAAGTCGAGAGGGTGGAGATCAAGGAAGTCGACCCTGTGGGAGCAGTCAAGCAGGCCATGACCGAGCAGACCGCGGCAGAACGGGCCAGGAGGGCAGCGATCCTCCGGGCAGACGGTGAGAAGCGGTCGGCAATCCTCAAGGCGGAAGGGACGAAGCGGGGCATGATCCTCGAGGCCGAAGGTGACCGCCAGAGCAAGGTGCTCCGGGCTGAAGGGGAGCGGATCTCCCGTATCCTCCAGGCGCAGGGGAATGCGCAGGCCCTCCGGATCCTCTCGGTCGGTTCACGCCCGCTGGACAGGAAAGCCATCACCGTCCTCTCCCTTGATACGCTCAAGGAGATGTCATCGGGCCAGGCCACGAAGATCATCTTCCCATTCGAGATCTCCGGCCTGATAAAGCAGGCGGCAAAGTTCATCGGGGCCGAAGAAGAAGCGCCGGCCGAACGGCCTGAAGGAGTACTTCCTCCCGAAGAAATCCTCGGGACCGTCCCGACCTACGAAGAGGTACGGACTATTCTCAGGGAGATGGACACAAAGATTGCCACCGAGGTCTCGGTCGACGAACTGAAGGATATCGGCAAGGCAAAGCGGCGGACCGCCGAAGAATTCACCGATGAGATCGAGGAGGGCGGGGGATAACCAGCCATTCTATCCGGCATTCTCATTTTTATGCCCGGGTATCAAGAGAACATGTATTTTTTTTAAAACTGCTTTCCGGATAAGCCTGCACATTCCCGGATGAAACGCCAATAATATCTTCTTACCCCACGCCCCGATGCGGTTTTCATGTTAATCCGGTTCGGTAAACCGGCATATTCTCTTCCGGTCATATACCTTCCCGGTTAAAACCGCCGGTGCCCCGGCATCCCACTGTGCCTGGCATTTCCTGGGCAAGTCACGCGATCTTTTTCCTGGCTCACCAGTCTGCCCGGCCGCCACTACACGCCTATGATCGAAAACAAGTAGGGGAGCATGATCAGGGAGAGCAGGATGACCACCATCAGCGTGGAGACAGCAGAGGTCACTGCCGGGGCGAACCGCAGCCACCCCCGGCGCTCGAAGGCCCGCTCGACTCCTTCCTTCAGGATGTAGCCGCCATCAAGGGGGACCATGGGGATGGCATTGAAGATCCCCACGCTGATATTGATCCAGCCGCACCAGAAGAGGAAGTGGATGATCCCCCAGAACCCGGCAAAGGGCGCGATATAGAACTGCTGGGCAGAGGTCTCGAGGGCCAGGATGCGGAGCGGGTTTCCAAACCCGGTGAAGTCGAAGGGCACGGTCAGGAACCGGAGGAAACCCAATGGAGAGATGCTTTCGCTGATGGCGCGAAGGATCAGCTCCCCATCGTAGTACGAGATGCCCATGAACCCCGATTCACGGGCCGGCATCCCTTCAGGCCATGCCGTCAGGGTCAGGTTGTGGTTGCTCTGGACCCCCTCGTGGAGCACGGTGAGAGTGACGGTATCCCCAGGGCGGGTGGCGTTCAGGAGGTCTGATACCTCTCCCGGGGTCCGGACTGTCGTGCCGCTCACCTCCTGGATGATGGAGTAGGCGGGAACTCCTGCCTGGTCTGCAGAATAATTCTGGTAGACGCCACCGATAACCGGCCCGGCAACCGGCACGACCAGTCCCATGAGAAGGACCATCACCACAAAGCAGATCACCCCCATCACGATGTTGTTGGTGATCCCTGCCCCGAACATCCGGATCTTGCGCATCCCCCGGGTCTGGTTGAGGTCATCTTCGTCCGGCTCGACAAAGAAACCGATCGGCACGACCAGGAGGAGGGCACCAACGCTCCTGACCGCGATGTTCTCCACCCGGGAGAGGGCCCCATGGCCGAATTCATGGATGGCGATGGTGATCACGAATGCCAGCCACACGGCAATGGTCGAGGGGATATACTCGTTGACCCCCGGGATAAGGAAGATGTTCTGGGGGGCGTATATGCCGGTCGGAGGCGGGCGGACGGCGAAGGTATATTCGAGGGAGAAGAAGAGGAGCACGGTCATGCCGATGGAGATGACGACCACCATCACCACCCCGAAGGTCGCATAGAGGCGGAGGAAAGTCGAGAACCGCTGGAACCTGTCGAAGAAGCCGACCTTCATGGTCTTTATGGCCATGATGGGGCCGTAGAACACGATGTGGTCGGAGAAAAGGCCGGTCAGCCTGATAACTGTCGCACTGACAGCATATATTGCGACGAGGAGCAGCAGTACCGGGAGCCAGTCCATTCTTCAGATATGGGGGAGGATGGCAGATAACGGTTTGGACAAAGGAAAAACGACCGTTTCCGCAGATCCTCCGGGAGATGTGGCGCCCGGCTCTACAGGACAAAATACCGCGAGAGGTCGGACTGTTCAGCACGGCAGACCAGGGCCCGCGTGGTCTCCCACGATGCCCGGGCACAGGAAGGCGGCTTTCCGAAATCCCGGATGTACTGCCCGAGGAAGGCGATGGTCCTTTCATCGGAAGGGTACCCGCTGCCGATCTCGCCGAACGATGCTGCAAGATCGCTGACAATCCGGTCCCGTGCGGCCTTGGCAACGATGCTTGCCGCCGAGACGATGGGCCGGTTCTCATCGGCATGGTGCTCGGCCGTGACCTTGCAGGGGAAGTCGAGGCAGGCGGCAACGGTCCGGCCGTAACGGGAAGCGATGACGTCACAGGCATCAACGTAGGCCCGGTGCGGCCGGAGTTCTGCGATCACCCGGGCATGGGCCCGGGCCATGATGAGGTTCATGCTGCCGCACCGGCGCAGGATGTCGATATCGCCGGCGTCGATTACCAGGACCGATGAAGGGAGGCTGGCGGTGATGAGGCCTGAGAGACGGGTCCGTTCTGCCGGGCGGAGCACCTTTGAGTCCTTCACCGGGATACCATCGAGGTCACCGGGGGTGTGGCAGGCGACGGCGGCGACTACCAGGGGGCCGAGCACGGCGCCCTTCCCTGCTTCGTCAACACCGCAGAACATCGCATCAGAGGTACGATGCACAAAATATTTCAATGCCAATGATTGACGGAGAACTATGTACATAATCATTGTCGGGCTCGGCGGGATCGGGAGGAGCCTGACAGCGCAATCGGTCGAGCATGGTGATAACGTGGTGGTTATCGACCGGAACGAGCAGCGCTGCAGCGATATGCTCGAGCACTACGATGTGCTGGCCATCACCGGCAATTCCACGGACAAGAGCATACTCGAGGACGCGGGGATTGACCGTGCCGATGCGCTCGTGTCCACCACGAGTGATGACTCGGTCAACCTGATGACCTGCTGGCTTGCCAAGCGCTACAAGGTCCCAAACGTTGTCTCGATCGTCAACCAGACCGAGCACTCGGACCTCTTCAAGGAAGTCGGGGTGAAGATCAGCGAGAACCCCGATGAACTGGTTGCCTCGCGGCTCTACTACTGGGCAAAGAACCCGATGCTGCAGCAGCTGGCCTCCATCCCCGGGGGGACCATCTTTGAAGTGGTGGCCGAGAAGGGGGCCCCGATCGTGGACCACGAGATCCGTGACCTCAAGGTCAAGGACTTTGTCTTCATCGTCATCCGGAGGCTTGGCGGAGAACTGATAATCCCCGGAGGTGCGGTCAGGATCCGGCCCGGCGATACCATCACCGTTTTTACCAAAAAGGAGGCGGAGAGCGAGACCCTCGAGCTTCTCAACCGCCAGCTGCGCAAGTCACCCGATTGAGGCCATCAGGCCGGCAAGGTCGGCGAGGAGGAGGGGGTTTCGCTTGATGATCTCCTTCACGAGCGATATGGTCGAGAAGTCCCTGAGGTCCAGCGCTTTTGCCGAGTGGATGATGGCATTGAGCTTGGCATCCGGGAGCGTGATGAACTTCTCCTTGATGTGCCAGTTGCGCTCGATGGACTTGCCGAGGGGGGACTTCCGCCAGCCTTCATCGTAGGGCATCAGGCCTTCCCTTGTGCAGGAGCCGTCGGAGATGGCCTTCATCCCCACTTCGGCAGCGAGGCGGCCGGTGAACATGGCGTTGTAGATACCCCCGCCGGTCATGGGGTCAACGACCCGGGCCGCGTCCCCGATCACCATCAGCCCGTCCATGACCGTGGATTCGAGGGGCCGGCAGACCGGGACCCCGCCCACGATGCACTCGATGGTCTTTCCGTTGGGGAACTTCCCGGCTACGAACCGGTCGAGGTAATCCTTTGCCCGGTTGCCCGGGCCGCTCTTCTTGCCCGAGATCCCGATCCCCACGTTGGCCGTCCGGTTCCCCTTGGGAAAGATCCAGAGGTAGCCTTCCGGTGCGATGGTATTTCCGAAGAAAAAGACGGTGGTGGACGGGTCGATTGTGATATCGGTCATCAGGTACTGGGCGGCGCTCATGATCTCGCGGACGGGGACTGTGGTATCGATTCCGCACCAGCGGGAGAACTTCGATTCGACACCGTCGGCCGCAATCGTGAGATCGGCATGGACCTTCTTCCGCGACCCGCAGTACTCAAGGACGGCGCCTTTCACGGCCCCGCCGGAAAGGATCGGTGCCGAGGCACGGGTCTTTACCATCACATCGGCGCCAGCCTCAGCCGCCTGCCAGACCAGTTCGCGGTCAAAGAACTTCCGGTCAAGGATATAACCGACCTTGCTCCCGGCCATCTCCGAGGAAAGCATCATGGAGACTCCGTCAGGGGCGACCAGTTCGGCCCCGGTGACCTCGGCAGATATAAAGCGGCTGTCAGGCTTGACGAACTCTGCAAGGGCGTCCTTCCCAATACCCTCGGCGCACCGGACAGGAGCCCCGGGTGCCGGCCGTTTCTCGACAAGGAGGACCGAATACCCCGCCGTTGCCGCGGTCCTCGCTGCCAGTGCCCCTCCCGGCCCGCCACCGATGACAAGGAGGTCGTAGGAATCCTTCACTTCGTCACCTCCAGAGCCCCGAGCGGGCAGACCTTGGCACAGATACCGCACGATGTGCACCTCTCATCGACCTCGAGGTATGCGTCGATAAGCTCGAGCGCACCTTCGGGGCAGACCGAGACGCAACACCCGCAGTACCCGCAGATGTCACGGTGAATCTTCAGCATCCCTATGCTATTGGCAGGGAGCACCCATAATCCTTTCTTTGGTTTTCCCTGACAAATCTCACGCCGTTCAGAGAAATAATCGTTAATCAGGCTTATATTCCCGCATCAAAAAGAGAAAATGACCCGTACCGCCCTCCTCCGCCGGGGATGAAACGCACCCGGGACGAGCGGAAGGAATCGACAGCCCGTGCCACCCGCTCATCCACCTGGGCGAGATCGCTTACCGGGGCCCTGGCCAGTATCCGGATCTCATCGCCGAATGCGCTGATGAACCGGTCATACAGTTCCCGGCAGGCCCTGGTCGAGGGTGACGATGTGCAAAGGACGGTCCTGATGATCTCGGGGAGGGGGATGATGTGCAGGTATGGGGGGCGCTTCGAAGGCAAACCTGTCGAGAGTCCGTCTGCCCGGTCGGCGACCCCTCTCGTGATCTTCCCTCCATCGTCCGGGCATTTCCACCGGGCGGCTGTTGCTTCGGCATGGCTGAACTGCCGGAAGCAGCGGGAACAGGCTGTCCGGCTGTACTTCCCCTGTTCTGGAAAGTACCCGGCATTCAGGAAGATCGCACCCGCCATGATAGCCTCGATCACCCCGCCCGGTGTCTTTTCGTTGAGCGACAGGCCGGTAAACTCGCGGCCGAGCCGTGACGGATCGGGACTGTGGGCATCGGAGCTGGTGAGGAACGGGATGCCGGCCAGTTCGGGGATCGCTGCCCCGTAGCTGCTGTCTGCAGAGAGGCCCAGTTCGAGGAAGTCGACCGGCTCCTGCCCATAGCATTCCCCGGGTGAATCGAACGATGCGTAAAGCGATGTCCACGGGGTGAAGGCATGGGCGGGCCCGATCAGCCCTTCGATGTCATGCACGGCACGGGCGATAGCCTCCCCGCCGAGGTTGATGCGGGGCCGGCCGGTTCGGTGGAGGTTTCCGGCATGCGGTGCAAGCCTTGCCTCAAGATCCCGGCAGTGATCGAATGAGGCGAGGATGATGAGGTGATGGACGCGGTCCCGGTCCTCGACCTCGGTGGTGGGAACCACGAGCACGTCCGTCCCGCTGCAGAGGCGTTCCTGCCAGAGGTTCCGCCACCCGGCATGGAGGGCATCGCCGGTGCCAAGAATTCCAATCCCTTTCTTCCTGCAGGAGGCAAGGAGGGTGTCGGGGAGCATGTTCCGGGAGGAGGCGATGGAAAAACAGGAATGGATATGCAGGTCGGAATAGAGCTGCATGTCACACGAAGTAGCGGAGCTCGTCGTCCTGCGAAACCTGTTCCCCGGAAACGAGCTTCTGGAGCATGAACTCCATCTCCTCGGCACGCTGTTCGAGCAGGGTCGGGTCGACTTCGATCCCTGTAAGGGTTGAGACGACGCGGAGCAGGCTTGTCGCACTCCGGGGGTCCACGAGGTAGCCCGAAGTCTCGCCCATGAGGCAGATCCCTTCCATTCCCCTGGGCAGGCCGAGGCCGAGGAGGAGGCCTGCTGCGCCTACAATTCCCCCGCCAGGTTCATCGCGGCTCACGATCGCACCGGCGGCCTCCACGATCTGCTTCAATCCCGGCTGGTTCACGGCGCCAAGCACACGGGGCTCCTCGACAAGGTGGCCGACCCCGTACCCTCCCAGCGTGTAGATCCGCCGCACACCGCAGGCTTCGGCAATATCGAGGTATGCGTCGGCGAGGAAGTAGTGCCCTTCCGCGGAAGTCGCCTGGTAGTCCCCCACGAGGAAAAGGAGCCGGCGTTCTTCACCTTCATAGTAGTAGATCTCGTTGTTGGCCAGCCGGGCGGTCCCATGTTCATCGATGATGACCTGGGGCGGGAAGAAAATAGACTCTATGTCAGCGATCTTCTCTGCCCCGAGCTCCCGGATCATGTGCTCGGCGACCAGCTTGCCGACATGGCCGATCCCCGGGAGCCCTTCGATGAGGTCCGTGGCAGAGATCCCGTCTTCTGGAGTCCTGTCGATGAAGCGGACGGTTATGTCATCCATGTTCGGGCAATCCTCCGCTCGCGGCCGTAGCGGTCTTCGGGGGAGAACCGGGCGGGGTGCGGGGATACGGTCGCATTCCCGCAGACCGGGCAGGTATCCCGGAGGGTATAGGTAAAATCACGGGGACAGCGCCTGATCCGGGAAGTCATGTGCTCTTTCCGGACTTCGGTTTCTTGACGAGCCTGCCTTCGCCCCCGGCACGCACAACGACACCGATGGCCGCATTCGCCGCCTTTTCGATGGCCTTCTCCGCCTTCTTGTAGTCCGGCGCAGTGACCTTTATCCGGTAGACCGGGGCGCCAAGGTATGTGAGCTCGATTTCCGTGTCAGCGATCTTTGGCTCAGCACTCCGGAGCGCCCTCCGGATGATGTTCACCCCGTCCGGCTTTGTGGAGGTGAGGATCAGGTTTCCGGCAACCGTGACCCGGGGGACCTTGACATTCTCTCGGGCGACAGTGATGAGGGCCGAGGTGGCTTTTTCGGAAAGGCCGGTCTTTTTGACGGACTCTTCGCCGCCGGACACGATCTCTTCGAAGACCGAGTAAAGGTCGCCGTACCTCTTGTATAATGCAGCGCTGATGACCTCGGGCTTCTCACCGGAGGCTTCTGCGGCAAACCCTATCCACTTTGCCGCCTTCGATTCGTTCTTCCACTCCCGGATCTTCTCGCGCCGCTGGTGGTCGTTGACATCTTTTAAGGAGAGATCGATATGGCCACGGCTCCTGTCGACATGGAGCACCTTGCAGACCACCTTCTGCCCCTCGCGGATGTGATCGCGGATGTACTTGATCCAGCCCGTGGCGATTTCCGAGATGGGGATCAGGCCTTCGAGGCCCTCGTACTCATCCAGGGAGACAAACGCTGCAAAGTCCTTGATGTTCCTGACCGTGCAGACCACCAGTTCACCGGCCGAAGGCCAAGATCGATCGCTCATGCGGGGTGCTCACTCGTAGGTTTCCAGGACTTCCGCGGTGATCCGCGCCTTTCCGCCCGCCGGTTCAGCGAGGACCTTGCTGCAGACCACGCAGTCCACCACGGTGCTTGCCTTCTCGAAAACGATCTGCTCGTTCTCGCAGTCCGGGCATTTTACCTTGAGAAACCGGCTCCGGTTCTTTCGTGACTGTTGTACCACTGGATCACTCCGTCAGCTCGAATTTTCCGGTCCGGAACCCCTTGCGCAGGTGTGCCTTGCCGCACACCTTGCAGCGGTACCGGACATTGATCTTCTTGGTGGGCTTGTCCCCTCCGGGAACCTTGGAGAACTTGCCCATGTTTCCTACCGTGCTACGCCTTGCCTTCTGCCGGTCGATCCAGTGGAGACCGGTGGTCTTGCTCTTCTTCACCTTCTCCACCTCGTGTTCCTGGTGATTCCGGCAAAACGGGCAGTAGGTCCTGAATTTTACTGGCATTTTCATGGTATTTACCCCGGGTTACCCGGCATGGAATATCAATATCATTTGCCCGGGTTGATATTTAAGACTATGTTGCGCTCACACAGGACTTCGGCGTTCCGGAGAGGGAGCGTCACCACGTCCTCGCCGAGCAGCTGGTAGATCCGGCCATCCACCCCCATGAACGGTTCCATGTCGGAGAGGACACGGGAGAGCACGTAGTCTGCCCCGGCGGGCTGGGCTTCGAGCACCGCTGCACACCGTTCGGCCTCGGCAGCGGCCTCGACCCGGCTCACCCCTGCCCCTGCTGCCGGGACCGGGATAAGGCGACACCGGGAGTGGGATATGGCGAGCATCACGGAATCAAACATCTCCCGCTCCTCGGGAAGCATCCGTTTCAGCTCATCCCGCTCGACATACTGCCCCTCTTCCTGGGTGCGGGCGAGGGCGAGGATCTTCTCCGACCGGAGCATGAAGAGGTCATGGAGGGTCTCCCTGATACTGCCCACCCGTTCGATCAGGACCCGTGCCCTGTCGGAGAAGGGGTCATCGCAGGCATACACCTCGGAAAGAAGCGCCTCGAGGTTCTTTTCCGCCGAATTGTAGAGGTCCCTGGGGATGGCGAGGAGGCGGCCGGTCTCCCGTTCCGAGAGGAGGATGCTCCTCAGTTCATCGAGGTGCATGGTCAGGCCCTCCCGGCGATCCCGGCAAGGCCCCGGCAGCAGAGGAATACGGCGAGGGCTTCGGGAACGACCGATTCCCCCTTGGAGACCTGGTAACTGCTGCCAAGGAGAGGCATCGAGAGAGCGGCCCGGGACTCAACCCGGACATCCCGGGTGCCGAACACCACGGCATCGGTTAGCGGGTCGAAGTCGTCGAGCTCGCGGAGGGTGAGGGGGGTTACCCGGAACCCGCTGCCCCCGTGGAGAGAGGTGGGCATCCGGATGAGCCTTTTTATATCGGTGGTGACCGGTTCATCGGCAAGCGCTGCCTTTTCCCGGAGGAGGGTTGCAAACTTCCCCTCTTTCTGGTCGGCAAGGGCCCGGATCACCCTGCCCGTGGTTGCATCCTTCAGGTTCACGGAAGAGGGACCGGTCGCGAGCGCTGCCCGGAGACCGGTGGCCCGCTTCAGGAACTCTTCAGCGGTCACTTTCCCCACCCCCCCAAGCGTCAGGAGGTCGGCGACAGCATCTTTCTGGTCCATCCCTTCCAGCACCAGCAGGTACTCGGTCAGTGCTGCTATATATCGCTGGTGCCATCCGCGGGGTGAAGGTGAAGGCATGGAGAGGACGATCCCGGGATCGATCCCAATCCCGCAGACGTAGTCGATCAGCTCCCGGCGCTCGGCACTCCCCCACCCCCGCACCGCGATCTCCCTGATGTGCACGTGGTAGCCGCGACCACCGGAGAAGACGAGGCCGATCTCCCGTTCGGCAAATCCGAGTTCCCCGGTGAGCATGGCGATGATCTTGGCCGTCTCCTCCTTGACGCGGGAGAGCATCATGTCATACGGCCCCCGCACGATGTGGTCGGCGTCAAGATCGAAGACGAGATCGGCACCAAGCCAGCCCTTCTCAGGCATTGTCGGTGCATGGGGCATGCTGTAGTAGGCGACCGAGTAGAAGAGGTGCGCCGGGGCCATGTTCCGGACGTACTCCAGCAGATCGTCATTCCCGGCAAACCCGGTGTGCCTCCGCATCCGGATCTCCGGGTAATCGGGATCGAAGAAGACAAATGCCCACTCCCGCTGCCCGGTTGATGGTGGTGCGGCGAGCGTGCCGGTCCGGTAGTAGTCCGAGAACCGCTGCTTCACGAATTCG
Organism: Methanomicrobiales archaeon; assembly: GCA_022841205.1. Taxonomy (GTDB): domain Archaea; phylum Halobacteriota; class Methanomicrobia; order Methanomicrobiales; family Methanospirillaceae; genus UBA9949. The sequence goes on from JALHCK010000003.1 coordinate 32,162, forward strand.
AGGGTCGCCGGATTCATCCCAGTTCCTTGATCATGTAGGGTCCCCTGCGTTCATAGCCCTGCCTGCGGTAATAGGGCCGCACACCGATGCCGCTCATGACCGCGATCTCCCGGTATCCCGCCCCGGCAGCGATCTCTTCGGCAAGCCCGAGGAGATCCCTGCCCGTCCTGCGGTGCTGCCGCTGGTCAGGGAGCGGTGCCATGCCAAGCGGCACAATGCTGCCGTAGACATGGAGTTCGCGGAGGAGGGCGGCTTCCCGGATCTCCTCCCGCCACCGGAAACCCCCGGTGCGGAGGCGGGCAAACCCGACGAGGGAATCGCCGGAAACCGCGGAGATGAAGTGTTCCCGTCCCCCGGCACAATCGTAGCCTTCCACGCTTAGTCCGGGTGATCCTTCTGAAGGTGACCTGCCCGCTTCACGGCACCGGATGCAGCGGCAGGTCTTTTTCCACGATGAGAGACGCTCCTGGCAGAGCTGGCGGAAGTTGCTGTGCCGGGAACCGGCCACGATCAGTTTTGCCGGGATGTCCCGCTGGATTCGCTGGAGACGGACGTATACAGGTAGTAGCGATTTTCCGTAGGCGATGAGATCGATCAGGGCATCCTCATCGTAAGGGCTGTACCGGCCCTCCTTCCAGAGCTGTTCGATTTCAGATCCCGGGGTCACCAGGGTCGGGTAGATCTTGAGGAAGTCGGGGCGAAAGGCAGGGTTTTCGAAGAGCTCTTCAAAGAGCCAGCGGTCCCGTTCCACCGTGCTCCCGGGAAGGTTGGGCATGATGTGGAACCCGACCTTCAGTCCGGCATCTCTCAGGAGGCGGCTGGCAGAAACGGTATCCTCCGTGATGCACCCTCTCCGGTTGAAGGCAAGGATTGCATCATCGAGGTGCTGGACTCCGAGCTCCACCTTGGTCACCCCGAGGGAGAGCATGCGGCTGATCTCTTCGGTCCCGCACCAGTCGGGCCTCGTCTCGAAGGTGGTTGCCACGCACCGGACCGCTGCATACTCGTTTCCCCTGAAAATGGTGGCACTGTCGGCACCCTCAGGGCCGGGGTGACCCCGGTATTCGTTCATCGCTTTCACGCAGGAGGCCACGAACCATTCCTGGTATTCCGGGGGGCGGGCGGAGATCGTCCCTCCCATGACGATCAGTTCGACCTTGTCCACGTGGTGGCCCAGATGTTCGAACTGCTCAAGGCGGGCCCGGACCTGCCGGCAGGGATCGTAGTCGTGCAGGCGGGCCCGGAGGGCTGCGGGCTCTTCGCCGGTATAGGACTGCGGTGACTGGAAGGGGTGGTCGGGACCCCCGGGACAGGGGAGGCACTTGCCGTGGGGGCAGGGAAACGGGGAGGTCATGACCGCAACCGGCGCAACACCGGAGAGGGTGCGGGTGGGTTTGACGAGGAGGATGGCCCGGAGACGTTCACGCTCGCCGAGGAGGGCGGCGGCAAGCAGGTCGGAGTTCCGGGGAATGGTGGGGAGCCCGTACTTTTTGCATACTTCGACCTTCACCCGCGTGACATCGGAAGGGGGGGTGTTCCGGGAAAGGAGGAGACCGATGATCTCCCGATGCACGTCCGGACCGGTCATAAAAGGGTTATTGTTCGACGACGGCTTTTTCCGGGACCATCTCCACGTGCATGGGTAGGTTCCGGGAATGGAGGTGGGAGACGATCTCATCGCCGAGGGCAAGAATTGCTTCCTTGTGGCATTTCTTGTTCTTGTGGATATGAACAGGGGAAATTTCAAGAGAATCGTAATTTTTGGTAGGAATTTCCTGATTGGTGATGTTTTCGGAGTATTTCTTAATGTGGATCATCAGCATGTGGAGATGGAGAAGCTCTTCTTTTTGCATACTATCACCTTTCTTCACGTCATCTTTTTTCATAGGAACAAGATATTCATTTTGGGTGATCTTTATATCCAGCTTCATGCATGCTGCAGGGGCGCTCACGGGACTGGCAATTGGGGACGCTCTGGGTGCGCCCCTGGAAAGCCTTCCCCCTCCGGCCCGGAAGGTCAGGGAAATGGAGTATTCGTGGAAATGGGGCAGGAAACGAGGCGTATTTACCGATGATACCGCCCAGGCCCTTGCCCTCGCCGAGTCCCTCGCCACCTGCCGGGGGTTCTGTCCCGCGGATGTGATGAAGAGGTTAATCGCAGGGTATGAATTAAACCCCGGTGTTTACGGGCCCACTTCCGGCAGGGTCTTTGAACTGGTGCTTGGCGGGGCAGACCCGTCCTTTGCCGCCCGGGCCGCCCACCTGGTGAGCGGGTCGTCCCGGAGCAACGGCAGCGTGATGCGGGGCCCGCCGATCGGAGTCTTCTACGCAGGACCGATGGTCGAGGCCTGCAGCGAGGCCTGCTCTGGGCTCACCCATGCCGACCCCGTTGCCGGTGCCTGCTCGGCGTTTGTGAACCGCATGGTAAGCGACCTGTCCCGGGGAGCCTCCCGGGAACGGGCATACGACAGGGCACTCTCCCGGTGCAGGGACGAGGAAGTGGCCGCAATGCTTGGGGATTTCCGGTGGTATGAACCGGTTCCCGGGCTCGACTGCCTCCTTGCCACCCATGCCGCCCTGTCAGCCTTCATGGATGGCAGGAACTTTGAAGAGGTGCTGGTAGCGGCGGTGAACCTTGGCGGCGATGCCGATACGGTCGGTGCCATTTCCGGGGCGCTGGCCGGAGCCGAATCCGGGATTTCCGCAATCCCGTCCCGGTGGCTGGCATCCCTCCGGGAACTCCCCCTGGTCACCTCGACGGCATACCGCCTCTGGGCAGCGTCCGGCGAATGATGCCGGGCCAGTCAGGCCGGCATCAGCTCGACGAGCTGGAGGTTCCGCCCCTTTTCGCAGATATCCGGCGCGTTCCCGATCACGTCCTGCACGATGTACTTCTCCCCCTCGACCAGTCCCTCGGGGTGGCATAGGTCGAAGTTGGAGCAGGTTTCCCGGGTGCAGGAGAACTCGAACTGGATCCTCGTGTTCCTGATGGCCATATCGGCGCTGATCAGCACCGGGATCGGGGATTCGATCACCTCGACAGACAGTGCACCGTTCAGGTGCACCGGGCAGCTGTGCTCGGTCTTCCGGACGGCGACGATCCGGTACCTGCGCCCTTTCTTCAGGTTGTTGCAGGCCTTGGAGAGCTTGCAGGACTCGCACTCCCCGATCATCCCTTCGTAGATGAACTCGAGCCCGTTCCTGGCAAGCTCCTTTCCAATCAGCGTCACTTTCGGTTTTGTCTCTGCCATTGTCTCATTCCTCGTACAGCATTCGGATCAGGTGTTCTGCAGACTCACGGGAGAGGCCCATGTCGAGGATGGTGAAGCGTTCCGGCCGGATCTCCTTTGCCGCGAGCAGCGCATCGGCGGCGGTCGCATCCGGGATTCCCACCTCTGCCGGAGTGACCGGGGCCCCGATCTGCCGGAGCGCTTCCCGGATCTCCCGCCAGTCTCCCCCGTGCAGGTACATGGTGATGATGGTGCCGATGCCGCATGCCTCGCCATGGAGAGCCTTGCCTGGCACAAGTCGTTCCAGGGCATGCCCGAACTTGTGCTCCCCCCCGGAACCCGGGCGGGACGAGCCGGCGATGCTCATGGCAACCCCGGACGAGACAAGCGCTTTTATCACGAACCGGGCGCTCTCCTCCTGCCCGGGCCTGATGCTCCGGGCGTTCTTCATCAGGAGTTCGGCAGTCATCCGGGAGAGCGCTATGGCGTACTCGGAGACCGGTTCGCCGCGGAGCCGGTGGGCAAGTTCCCAGTCGAGACAGGCGGTATAGTTGGACATGATATCTGCACAACCGGCAGCGAGCAGCCGGTGGGGGGCACGGGCGATAACCGCGGTATCGGCGACGATGGCGATTGGGGGATGGGCATCGAGCGAGGCGCTCCCGCCCTCCATGGGCATCGAGGCGCGGGCCGAAGCGATGCCATCGTGTGAGGCCGCGGTGGGGATGCTGATGAACTGGCGGTCGAGGTTGTAGGAGGCGATCTTTGCGGTATCGATTACCCGCCCGCCTCCCACGCCCACCAGGAAATCCATGTCCCGGGCCGCCTCTTCGGCCTCCCGGATCACCTCCATGCTGATGGTGTCTGCCACAAAGGAGCGGACTTCGTACTCCTTCGAGAGGAGGGAGATGACCTCCTCCCCGGCGAGATCCCGGGTATGGCTGCCGGTGACCACCAGCGCAGACCGGCCGAGCCGAAGGTCAGAGCAGACCGCGGGAACGTGGGTGAGTGCGTCGTGCCCGATCACCACGTCGCGGGGAAGCTGCATCCACCGGGACCGCTCCGTGTCTTTCTGCTTGAGAACTTTAATACCGTCCGCGCTCATTAGGATCAGGAATGATTAGGGAATTCATCTACAAATATTACATTGATCCCATAAGGTACGGCCAGCCGTACAATATTGTCGATACCCTGACCTATGCCCTGATCCTGATTGTGGCGATTTACCTGATTTACCGCTGGCTTGCCGCCTCAAAGATCGTCCGGGTCGATGGAAAATTCGTGGTGGCGACCCTTCCATTCGTGGTGCTCGGGGGGCTCTCCCGCGTGGTGCAGGACACGGGGATGATCACTTCGGCATGGCAGTTCCTGCTGGTGACCCCCCTGATCTACTTTGTCCTCTTCTTCTTCACCGTCTGTGCCCTTGTGGCAGGCTCCCGGCTGCAGGAGGCGGGCGTGGTGGAGGATTACCTGCCGGTATATGCCGGTATCGGGATCGCCGCATGTGTCGCCGTGGGAGGGCTCCTTGCCTGGTTTGGCCTTTCATCCGGCATCATATCAGGCGAGGTCTTTTTGGTCATCATGGGAATGACCATCGCCTCTGCCGCGGCAGTGTATGGCGCGATGCGCTATCTCCTTTCCTGGGATTACGTCGCCGATCCGGTATACCTTGCCCTGATCTTTGGCCAGATGCTCGATGCCAGTGCCACGAGTTACGGGATCGACCTACACCCGGTCCCCTACCAGGAGGTGCACGTCGTGGGGTCGAACCTGATCGAGCTTGCCGGGACGGCATTCGTCATGTTCCCGCTCAAGCTGGCCGTCCTCTTCCCCGGGATCTGGCTCCTCCAGCACTACCGGAGCGAGAGCCCTGAGGCGCTCTGGCACCTCATCCTCCTCGCCATGATCACCGTTGGGCTCGCCCCGGGTATCAGGGACATGGTCAGGATGGTGCTGTATGTCTGAGTTCTACCGGTATGCACTGGTAACCATCCTCGTCTTTTCGGCGTCGTGTGCGGCAGGAGTCCTCATCTCGGTCGAACACCCCGGTGCCGGCGAGCAGCTGCTCGGGATGTTCCGCGATGCCATCGTCGGGGAAATCCTTGACAGTTCACCATCGGTGATGGCCGTGAAGCTGTTCGCAAACAACCTCCAGGCCTGTGTCTTCATGTTCCTCGGCGGGGCGTCCTTCGGGCTGCTGACGGCGTTCATCATCCTTGCCAACGGGGTGGTGATCGGTGCGGTGGCCGAACTCGTTTACCAGCAGCAGGGGCTGCTCTACATCGCGGCGGCCCTGGTCCCCCACGGGATATTCGAGATCTCAGCGTTCGTGGTCTCCGGGACGCTCGGGTTTCTCCTGGCAAGGGAGCTCTGGCAGGAGTGGAACGGGGCCGGGGATGCGGCAGCATCAACGGTGGCGATGGGAAAGACCTTCGTCTTCGTGGTCGTCCCCCTGGTCGCCGTCGCAGCATTCACAGAGGCTTTTATTACGCCGGAAATCCTACGTTTGGTAGCTTGAGGTTTTTTCATGGACGATGAGCAGGGTGCTCTCCCGGGAAAGGAGGATTTCAGCGCATGGTACAACGAGCTCCTCTGGCGGGCCGGGATCATGGATGTCCGCTACCCGGTCAAGGGCCTTTATGTCTGGTTCCCGTTCGGGTTTGCGCTGCGCCGGAACGTGTACGGGGCGCTCCGGGCGCTGCTCGATGTCGACCACGAGGAGGCGCTCTTCCCCCTGCTCATCCCGGAGACCGAGCTTGCCAGGGAATCGGAGCACATCAAGGGTTTCGAGGACGAGGTCTACTGGGTCACCCACGGCGGGACTTCCCCTCTTGACGTGAAACTTGCGCTCCGGCCCACCAGCGAGTGTGCCATCTACCCGATGTATCACCTCTGGGTGCGGTCCCATGCCGACCTCCCGCTAAGGCTCTACCAGGTGGTGAACTCGTTCCGGTACGAGACCAAGCACACCCGCCCCCTCATCCGTCTCCGGGAGATCACCTCTTTCAAGGAAGCCCATACCGTCCATGCCTCCTGGGAGGATGCCGAATGCCAGGTCGCCGAAGCGATCCGGCTCTACCAGTCCTTCTACGATTCGCTCTCGATCCCGGTGATCATCTCGAAGCGGCCCGACTGGGACAAGTTCCCCGGGGCCGATTACACCATTGCCGTCGACACCATCATGCCGGATGGCCGGACCCTCCAGGTCGGGACCGTGCACCATCTCGGCGACCACTTTTCGAAGACCTTCTCCATCACCTACGAGGATGTGAACGGGGAGCAGCAGTTCGCCTGCCAGACCTGCTACGGGATCTCCGAACGGTGCATCGCCGCCCTGATCAGCATGCACGGTGATGACCGGGGGCTCGTGCTGCCACCATCGGTAGCCCCGGTCCAGGTGGTGATCGTCCCGATCACCATCGGCAGGCGGAAGGAAGAGGTGACTGCAGCTGCAGAGGATATCGGGCAGTGCCTGACCGCTGCCGGGATCAGGGTGAAAGTCGATTCACGGGACCTTCGCCCCGGCGCGAAGTACTACTACTGGGAGATGCGGGGGGTCCCCCTCCGGCTCGAAGTCGGCCCCCGGGACATCGATTCCGGCCAGGTGACGGTGGTCACCCGGCTCGGCGACAAGAGCACGATCCCCCGTGCAGGTCTCGAGGATGGGGTATGTGCTGCCCTGGCCGGGTTCGCATCTGCGCTTACCGGCAGGGCCATGGAGCATATCCGGGCGCACATCCGGGTGGTCCAAAATATCGGGGAGCTGTCCGCAGCAGTCGGGAGGGGTGTGGCGATCGTCCCCTGGTGCGGGAAGAAGGAGTGTGCCGATTTTATCGGGGAGAGCACGAATGCGAGCGTGCTTGGTACAGAGATCCGGTCAGCGTTTGTCCCGGAGTGCAGGGGGCCCTGTGCCGCCTGCGGAGAGGAAGGGACCGGGGCGCTGGTGGGCCGGGCGTACTGAACCGGTACTACCTGATGGGGGCATCAATTTTTTTGGATCACATGCCCCCGGTCTTAAAAACGGGACGAGTAGCTGCTTCCTGCCCCCGGACCCCTCACCGTGCCGCCTGGATAAGTCCGTCGCCCCATTCGTTCCTGGAGGAAACGTAGATGGCAACGGGCAATTGTTTTCAACCCGGCAGTTTTTCAGAACCAGGTTCCAGCAGTTCATAAAACCTCTCCTCGTATGGAGGCGTGCAGACACAGTAGATGATGAGATCGGGGGTCCCGGTATTGGTGATCCGCTGGCGGTACCCGGGCGGGATCCGGACCACGTCGCCTTCTATAACTTCACCAGGTTCCAGTCCTTCGATCTCGACCCATCCCTGTCCCGAAGCGATAATGTAGCGTTCGGCAATGCCGTGGAGCCGGTGCCAGCAGGTGGTGACGCCCGGCGGTACCCGTGCCCGGGCGATCGAGACCTGCTCATCACCATGGTCGTTTGAGACTTCGGTGATGAAGCACCGTTCGCCTGACTCGTATTCCTGTCCACCCTGCATCTTCCTGGTTTGAGCCTTCATCACGGAAAGTGTCTGACCGGGAAATAGAAATTTTAACCGGAGTGGGGAAACCTGCCGGGCTTGCGGACCTTCATACTGCAGCGTGCCAGGATACCTGTCCTGAAATGCGGATGATCCTGGAGCAACTCACACCCTGCCATTTGGTCCGCCGGGAGATCTCTTCCAAAAAACGAGGAATAAAATTGGGATTGCTTCCCGCTGCTTCAGCACCCGGGACAGAAATACAGGAACCGGTATCCCGGAGTGGAGAGGTCTCCGGAGACGACTTTCTTCCCGCCGTTGATATAGATCTTCCCACATCCCGCACACCGCTTGGGCCGGATGCGGTCGAGCCGGGCCATGGGCACTTCGAGCATGAACCTGGTATCGGGTTTTTCAAGGGGTGACCGGTCGCCGCACTCGTTGGCGAGCGCCATGACCTGGAGGGGGCTTGCTCCAAGATCAAGGAAGCGCTTGAAGAGGAAGTAGTGGAAGACCAGCCAGGGAAGGTCGGAGTGATCGAAGAACTCATCGGTTTCGTTATCCGGCACTTCGAAGTCTCCGACGTCGCTTCCGCAGAGCGGGCAGCGGCCCTTGACAAGCTCGTCAAGGTAGACTTCCTCGCGGCAGCCGGGGCAGGTCGTATGGGCGTTGATTCGTGATGCCATGGGCGGTATTTCAGGGTCTTTTGTTCATGCTGCTCGGTCGAAAAGGAGCAGGTATTCCCGCGTGCTGTGGTGAGTGGTCCGCATAACGGTACCGTGCTTTTCGCCGCACGCCTGGATAAGGCATGGCAGGGCCGTGAGCATGCACCTGCTGCTCTTTTCCCTGCCTGTGACCGGTCTCCAGTATGAGGACTGTCTCTTCTGTTTGTTGCATCATCTCTTAAAACTTTATTCCGAAGCAGGCGGAATTTTCAGTTAAAATCGTCGGAATAAAGGTAATATAAGGTCCTTTTGGTCGCATCCGACCAAATCAGCGCAGGAGGATCCCAAAGACGCCCGAGAGGCATTCCAGCGCCTCTCTCCGGTTCCCCTGCCGCATCTGGGACAGCCCCCGGGAGACCAGTTCGCGGATATCCTTCTTGTCGATGCCGTAGGCGACCATGAAGCACCTGCCCGATTCGTCCAGGTTCCCGAGCATGAAATGGCAGTTGCTCATGATGACCCAGGCATCGGCATCGCCCGGTTCCTCGGCGACGACCCGGGACAGGTATTCGATGGCTTCCCGGTACTTTCCAAGCCTGCCGAGGGAGAGGCCTTTCCAGTACATGATCCGGCTGCTCTCCGGGCAGAGCGACTCTGCACGCTCCAGGCAGGCGACGGCCTGCCCGTGTTCACCGGAAAGGGCATGGGCGATCCCCTTGTTGACCCATGCGGTGCAGTAATCAGGGTAGATCCGAATGGCGTTGTTGAAGGATCTTATGGCTTCGGGGTAGCGTTTCAGCTGCAGCAGGGCATATCCCCGGTTCACCCAGGCGCCGATGTACCTGGGACGAAGGATGGTGGCGTTGGTGCAGCACTCCAGTTCGGCGTTCCACTCCCCGAGTTTCCCGAGTGCCTGCCCCTTCAGGTTCCATGCCTCGGCACAGTCCGGGTCGATTTCCAGCGCCTGTTCGCAGCAGGCGATCCGCTCCTCGAACTTACCCTGCTTGCCGAAGGCAAACCCCTTCTGAAGCAGGGCATCGACCGATCCCGGTTCGAGCCTGAGCACGTGGTCGCAGATCCGGATCTCCTCGTCGTACTTCCCGAGCTTGCCGAGGGTAAACCCCTTCCCGAGCAGGGCCGGGATGTTCGTGCGGTCTTTCCGGAGCGCCTGCTCGAACCAGAACAATGCCTCGTGGAAAAGCCCCTTTCGGGAGAGGCGGACGCCCTCGGCGCAGAATGCACCGGCCTTCCCCTCCCTCATGAGGTACTGGTAACGGCCGGGGCTCGCCCCGTAATACTGGTCCCCTGTTCCCGGTGGCCCTTCTACGGCCACGGCATTTTCCATTATAAAGGATTGATAGGACGAGGGTGATAAATACTCTGTTCCCGGAGAGAGGGATGGCTTTTCCGGTTGATTTCCCAGGTCGGTTTGTCTTCTTTGCCCGATACTTTCCTTTACCGTTCCCGTCGGTGGGTCCGGCCAGGGGAACGGTCACCGGGCCTTTCAGGCAATCTCTCCCATTGGAGAGTTGACCGGGATGCCCGGGGGTTCAAACTATTTTACCTTTGAGCGTGACCATTACTGCTCATGGGCAATTCACCCCCTCCCGCGGCCTGCACCATCGCCGGTTCGGACTCGGGCGGCGGTGCCGGTATCCAGGCCGACCTGAAGACTTTTTCTGCTATAGGGGTCTGGGGGACAACGGTTATCACCGCGCTGACCGCCCAGAATACCCGCGAGGTGTCCCAGGTCTGCATGGTGCCGGAGGTGATGGTCGCCGCCCAGCTCGAAGCGGTCATGGCCGATTTCGATATCCGGGCTTTCAAGACGGGTATGCTAGGGACGGCGGCGGTCATCCGGACCGTTGACCGGGTGCTTCCGCACCGCTGTCCCCTGGTTGTGGACCCGGTCATGGTGGCCACGAGCGGTGCGAGGCTGCTTGACGAGAGCGCGGAGTATGAACTGATCGGCACGATGCTTCCCCGGGCAACTGTGGTGACCCCGAACATCCCGGAGGCGGCGGTGCTGTCCGGGATGGAGATCTCCAGTGTCGATGGGATGCGGGAGGCGGCGCTGGCGATCATGGAGCTTGGGCCGGAATATGTGCTCATCAAGGGTGGTCACCTGGAAGGGACTGAAGTGGTTGACCTGCTTGCCGGGCCAAGCTCGGAGTTGATCTTATCCGGCCCACGGTATCCCTACGATGTCCATGGTTCCGGATGCTGCTTCTCGGCGGCAATGACCGCCTACATGGCGCTTGGGTGCACGGTCCCGGAGGCCTTCCGGAAGGGGAAAGCGTTCATCACCGCAGCGATCAGGGAAGCGGTGGTGAGCGTGTCGGGGAGGTACTCCGTGAACCCCCGGGCGGGACGGGGAGGAATAGGAAGAGAGGATACTTTTTCCCCAGAACACCCCGGCAGCAGGGTTTTTTAGTGTTCAGGAGTTATTTGGAGGACTGAAAACCGATGGCTCGCGATTTCTGGCTTGATAAATTCCGGCAGGAAGATCTTCCCGTGATCGTGAACCACCTCCGGCCGGAACGTGTTTTGGCCTTTGGTTCGCGGGCCCGGGGCAGGGCTACTGAAGATTCCGACCTTGATATCATCATCGTATCCCGGTGTTTTTCAGAAATCCCATTTCTTCAGCGTATGCCAATGATGTTGAAACTCGTTTCCCTCCCCAAACATGTCGATTATCTCTGCTGCACTCCCGAAGAGTTCGGGCGAATAAGGCGGGTATCCAGCATTATTATGGATGCCCTGCGTGAACCGGTCGAGCTTGCAATCTCATAGCATTCCGTGGGTTCCCCATAGCAGGTAGTTCAGAAGGGTAATGCAGGAAATTTTTAAGGACATTCATCTCTCGCCCGGGTCTACGGTCAGACTGGCGCAGGGTAAGTTCGCGGTCTGTCGTTGCGGGCAGGATAAATGAAGGCCCTCCCTTGCGATTCCACCCCGGGATACCCTCCGGATACCCGAATCCGGGGCTGATACGGGCTCCGTTTCCCGGGAAAGACCTGGCCGGCACCTTCCGGCAGGGTCAGCCTGTTCACCGGTAACGGGAATATCACCTATAACCGGTTATTTCAAGGATTAACGGGATATTCCGGCCGGAAATTCCTGCTCTTTACCCGGCCTGTGGCCCGGGGTTCCTGGAGAGGGGGGTAATCGTATCACCCCCGGTGGGAAACCCCTCTGCAATGCATCCATGAAGGTCATTTTTTCGGCAGGAAATGCGGAATAACGGTGGGTTCCCAGGATCCGTGTTCCTGCACCGTCCCCGGTCGTGCGGGTTTATAAAGGAAATTTGCCGGTGCTCATCAAACCCGTCCGTTTGCCGGTTGGAGAGCAGGACGGCCTCAATTCCGGACACAACGATCAAGCATATCATCGATGAGGATTTTTTATGTATCTGCCACACGGTCCCGCCCTGCCGGGAACGGTTGACGGCGAGCGGATCTTCTCGGACCTCATCATAGCGAGCGGACGCTCCCGCTCTCCCGGAACCGGGCCGTTGGCAGGAATGTAACAATGAGCCGGAAGTCTACATTCGATCGATTGGACCGGGATGCCGGTCGGAAAACTACCATGCATCAGTACGGAGGGGCGGACAGGGACGCGAACCCACTCCGGCGTTCAGTACCCCGGAAGGACCGGGGGATCGCCCGATCGGTTCAACTTGCGGGCGCAGCGGGTGGGAACCGGGCCGGTGATGTTCCCTGACCCGGGGACACCCGCCCTACGTGGCGATTGACGAGGCACAACGGTATGCCGAATCCCGGGGCTGCCAGGTACTGTCCATGGGGAGGGACGTTTTGCCGTTTGACTTCATCGCCTGCGACCAGGGGCGCACCAGCTTCGTCAGGGTACGGCGGCTCTGGTATGCGGGGTACGAGGTCGCCGATATCGGGTTTTCCTGCCGGGACGACATCGCGGCGCTCCGGGCCATGCCCGTTTTGCCCGGGATATCCCTGCAGCTGCACGTCCGCGGCCCTGACCGGCACTGGCACCGGTACCTCGTCCTGCCGATGAAATTATTGAGGCCGGGGAACCGGAGCAGGTCTCATGCAGTCCTGATCATGACAGAATGGCTGCAGGGCAGGCCCGGGATTCAACAATCCATTAAATCCTGCCGGAAGGGGATCCCAGCCCGGTTTCTTCATATTCTTGTCGGATTTCATTTTCCTTTTATATTCTCGGAGTTTGTTAATGTTAACCGTGCGAAATTATATATACAAAGTAACGCGATTTCTGAATTGTACATTGTTTGCCTTCACAGAAGGGCAGTACTGATTTAATCAAGGTGGATCTATTCATGAAGACGATCAGAACTGATGAAGAGGCAGTATCCCCGGTGATCGGGGTTATCCTCATGGTCGCTATTGTCGTTATTCTCGCGGCAGTCATCGCGGCCTTCGTGTTTGGGATGGCGGGATCTACTCAGACAACAAAAACGGTTGGAATGGTTGTTACACCAACCGATTATGGTGGTGTAATTCTCTGGCAGGGGGGAAGCGATATTAATGGTTTGCAAAAGGTTAATGTATCGTTGAATGGTGCGCAATCCGTGGAATTACTGAATCGGACCGGTGTTAAATTCGATTATCCCCCAAAGGTAGGTATTTCCTGGGACACCAACACCACCGAGGCGTGGCAGGGGAAACATGTTGTCCTCATCGGTAAATTCAGTGATGGTTCCGACCAGGTCATCTTTGACCGGAGATTCTAACCCGGTTCAAATCTTACCTTTTTTTAATCAGGGAATTGTCCAGTTCAGACTCTATTAGAACCCGTTCGCGTTTAGGGTGACCATGCACCCGGGACACCTCCTGGCTGCACTTTACAGAGCAACGAAACCCTCACCAACCAGGACAAAAAAGTGGACCACTCTCATTCCCTGGCCGCGAATATCCCTGCAAAGGCCCCCGGCGGTGTGGTCAGCGTGGCGACGAAGAGTTCGGGGATATCACCACCGGCCACATAGGCACCATAACATACCCACAGGGAAAAACCCATGACGGCCACCAGGGCGACGACAATGATTCCCACGATCCAGGGGTTTTCACGGACCAGGTCCCGCCTGATGACCGCCATCAACTGGTCCACTGTTGTCTGCCCGGCTGACCTGATGGTGTCCGGGTCCTGTCGGTGTGCATAGTCAAACAGAGCTTCGAGCCGCGTTACATCTCTTCTCGTAGGCTTACCCCATCTCATTCCAGACCGCTCCTTGGATCTATACCAGTGTCATGGAATCGATGGCAGATAGACATATGCCCGGGTACCCGGGGAACTCATCGTTTGGACAATGAATGGACGAGATCAGGAAGGTTTACAAAAGCCCCTTCTCCCACCGCTGGTCCTTCTCGCTCCCCTTCATGCAGTAGTCCTTCTTTGAAAGACCAAGCTCCAGGTAAACAGGGCACTGCGGACAGGTACACCCCCGGTCCTTCCGGATGCACCGGAAGCTCATGCCCAGGATGCAGAACAGCGCTTCACCGTTGCCCTGGGCGCAGATCGAGTAACTCGGGCAGGACGGGCAGATGCAGGCTCCCTTTGCCCGGTCGCAGGCTTCCCACCGGACCTCCTTGCTCACCGGCAGGAGCTCCTTCATCTTCCCCTCAAAGGCATCCATAGGAAAAACCCCTGAGCTGTTGGTTGGCGGGGGAGGATATCAAACCATGCGGTGGCGGTGAAAAGGACAGGGCGTCCTCCAGGCAGGGATCGAGGCAGGATATGAGCCCGGTCATTGCCGGCCCATCCTGTCGATCGAAGACAAGGACCTTGTTTGCCATTGAGATCGGGGATCGCGGGAGATGTTTATCGAGAACTTTAAGGAAGTCATCAGAGCTCCGGCCATTAATGAACCGGGGATCTTCTCGTGGTCGTGTCATGGGACAAAACAACATGGAGATGGAACGGTCTAAATGACATCAATCCGGGAACTGCTCCGGCTCTGCCGTTGCCGGGCTGCAAAGAACTATCTGCCGCAAGCGAGGATCACTATACACGACTTATGAAAAATACCCTGTTTTTCGATAGCCCCACCCATACTCCGGAGACCTGCCCATGAAAACCCTCTCCTTTGCCGACCTCGACCTCTCCCCGGAGATCCAGCGGGCGGTGGGCGACCTGGGATTCGAGGAGCCAACCCCAATCCAGTCCCTTGCCATCCCCCTGCTCCGGGATAAAAAAGACGTCATCGGCCAGGCCCACACCGGGACCGGTAAGACCGCCGCCTACGGCATCCCGGTCATCGAGGCGGTCAGGCCCGGCGAGAAGAGACCGCAGGCCCTGGTGATCTGCCCCACCCGCGAGCTCGCAATCCAGGTATCAGAAGAGCTCCGGAAGCTTGCGAAGTACCAGAAAGGCATCACCATCATCCCGGTCTACGGCGGCCAGCCCATCGAGCGCCAGCTCCACGCCCTTCGCTCCGGGGTACAGGTGGTCATCGCCACCCCTGGCCGGCTCCTCGACCACCTCGACCGGAAATCGATCGACCTTTCAGCGGTGCGGACCGTGGTTCTGGACGAGGCCGACGAGATGCTCGACATGGGCTTTCGCGACGACATCGAGACCATCCTGAAACGTGTGCCCGGCCAGCGCCAGACCGTGCTGTTCTCGGCCACCATGTCAAAGGAGATCCTCGACCTCTCGGCCAGGTACCTGCACGACCCCCGGACCGTCCAGGTGATGCACGACAGGCTCTCGGTGCCAAAGATCGAGCAGTCCTACTACGAGGTCCGGGAGTCGGGAAAGATCGATGCCCTCTCCCGGCTCCTCGACCTCCACGACCCGCAACTGACCCTGATCTTCGTCAATACCAAGCGCCGGGTGGACGAAGTGGCAGGCCACCTCCAGGCCCGGGGATATCTCGCCGAAGGCCTCCACGGCAACATGAACCAGTCCCAGAGGGAACGGGCCATGGGCAGGTTCCGCGAGGGCCGGATCGACATCCTGGTCGCCACCGACGTGGCTGCCCGGGGAATCGACGTCCCCGATGTCGACCTTGTCGTGAACTACGATGTCCCGCAGGACCCCGAGTACTACATCCACCGCATCGGCCGGACCGGGCGGGCCGGCAAGTCCGGCAAGTCGTTCACCTTCGTGTCCGGCCGGGAGATGTGGAAGCTCCGGGACATCCAGCGGTTCGCAAAGATCCGGATCGCCCAGCAGGCAGTCCCGGCCGCCCACGAGATAACTCTCCGGAAAGCTGAGCTCCTCACCGGACGGGTGCGGCGGATGATCGAGGAACAGGACCTTTCCCCGGACACCGCCCGCGTGCAGCAGATGATGGGGGACGAGTATACCTCGCTCGAGGTCGCCTCCGCCCTGCTCCGGCTCCTTTCCGGCGACGGGGCAAAACCGGAGAGATGACCGGCCCAGCGGTAAAATACCCGTAATTATTTGAGCAATCTTACTTTGGGATTCAACAATTATTTATTCCAAAACCCACCACAAGTACCGTGGAAACCAGGAGCGCCCGATGATCTCCATACTGCTCGTCCACGACAACAGCGAACTCATGGACGCCACCCGCTCCTTCCTCGAAAAGGGCGGGGAGGTCCGCGTGGATACAGTCTCTTCCACAAAGCAGGCCGCGGACGTGCTCAAGGACCGGAACTACGATGTCATCGTCTCCTACTACCAGCTCCCCGAGCTGAACGGGATCGAGTTCTTCCCCGAGCTGAACGGGATCGAGCTTCTCAAGTGCCTCAAGGCCCAGGGGAGCACCACGCCGTTCATCCTCTATACCCGGATGGGCCGCGACCGGGTCATCGTCGGGGACCTGAACAATGCCGGCGAGGTACTCTTCCCAAGGGGGACCGAGCCCCGCTCCCCCCTCTCCGAGCTCCGGGACCTGGTCTACCAGGCCGTGCTCCGGAAGAAGCTCGAGCGGGACCAGGCCCTTCGCACCGACCTCCTCTCCTCGATCCTCTCCCTCACCCCGATCTGGATCTGCCAGATCAGGGGGGGTGCCATGGAGTGGGCCAATACCAGCATGACATCCGGGCTGGGATACGAGGAAGGGGGACTGGTGGGGAAGAACGCGACCGCCCTCTTCGCCGACCGGGAATCGTTTGAGCGGGCTTCCCGCGAACTCACCCTGAGCATCGATGCAAACGGCTGGGGGCGGGCCGCAACCCTGCTCAAGAAGAAAGACGGGACCCCTGTCCACTGCCTGCTCCGGGTCCATGCCCTCGACACCCGCGACCCGGCACGGGGCCAGGTGATGGTAATCGAGGACATCACCGAGCAAAAACGGCTGGAAGAGGCCATCAGGGAGAGCGATGTCCGGACCCGGGAGCTGATGATGCACGCCGCGAGCATGATCATGAAGCTCGACCCTGCCGGGAATATCACCTTCTTCAACACCTTTGCCCAGACCTTTTTCGGCTACTCCGAGCAGGAACTGCTTGGGAAAAACATCCTTGGCACCCTGATCCCAGACGGCGGGCCGGACGGCCGGGATGCGACAAGCTTTGCCGGTGACGTAGCGCTTGATGGTGAAGGTTTCGCGGTCCGGATCAGCGGCATGCGGACCCGTGACGGGTCGCCGGTCTGGGTGGCCTGGACCACGAGGGCCATCCGGGACTCCGGGGGGCATGCCAGCGAAGTGGTCTGCATCGGCCACGATATCACCGATCGCACCAGCCGCGAGCGGCCGCGGATCAGCACGGCCATGTGGAAGGAACGGGTGATCGGCGGGACCGATATCGACGACGAGGTCTTTGACGCGGTCTTCTCCATCTGCCTCGAGATCTCCCGGGAGGGCCGCGAGGCGAGGAAAGTCGGCACGGCGTTTATCATCGGTGACACTGAAAACGTGCTCGCCAAGTCCCGCCAGCTCATCCTGAACCCGTTTGCCGGACACCAGACCGCGGACCGGATGGTCACCAACCACGACATCAGGGAAAACATCAAGGAACTCGCCCAGCTGGACGGCGCCTTCGTTATCCGGGGCGACGGCTTAATCGAGGCGGCCGCCCGCTACATAACCGTGGATACAAGCGGCGTGGGGATCCCGAAGGGACTCGGGACGCGGCATTCTTCGGTTGCAGCCATCACGCTCGTGACCGGCGCCATCGGGATCGTGGTCTCCCAGAGCGGGGGAAAGATCTCCATCTTCCGGAACGGGCGTATGGTCCAGGAGATCGCCTGAAGCATCCCGGCAGCCGAATGGTTGAATTTCCGCAAGGTAGATGGGATCTCTCATGGAAGCCGGCGGGCTCTCACGGTCCCTTGGGTTTGTCGAGGTCACCCTTCTTGGGATCGGCATCATCCTCGGGGCCGGGATCTATGCCCTTATCGGGACGGCGGCGGCCCGGGCCGGCAACGCTGTCTGGCTCTCGTTTTCCATCTCCGCGACAGTGGCGCTCTTCACCGCGCTCAGCTATGCCGAGCTCTCCTCGATGTTTCCCAAAGCCGGGGCGGAGTACGAGTATACCGTGGCTGCGGCGGGGGAGTTCGTGGCCTTCATCATCGGCTGGCTGATCGTCTTTTCCGGGATCGTTGGTGCGGCCACCGTAGCCCTCGGGTTTGGCGGCTACGCGGAAGGGCTGCTCTCTGTTCCGCCCCTCCCCGCTGCAATCATGCTGATCGCCGCCCTCTCGGCAATCCTTGTCGTGGGCATCAGGGAGAGTGCGCTCGTGGCCGGGCTCTTCACCCTGATCGAGGCATGCGGCCTGTTCATTGTTATCATCGCCGGCCTCCCCTACCTTGGCAGGGTCGATTACTTCGAGATGCCGCTTGGGGCAGCAGGGGTGTTTTCCGCGGCAGCACTGGTCTTCTTCGCTTACATGGGATTTGAGGAGATGGTCAAGTTCTCCGAGGAGACCGCCGAGCCGGAACGGACCGTCCCCCTGGCGCTGATCGTGGCCCTTGGCGTCTGCACCATCCTCTACATACTGGTCTCTATCTCGGCGGTGAGCGTGGTGGGGTGGGAAGGCCTGGCCGCCTCGGACGCACCTTTTTCCGCAGTGGCCGTTGCCGCCTGGGGGACGGAAGCGGCAGGCTTCCTCTCGGCAATTGCGCTTTTTGCCACCGCAAACACCGTGCTTCTCATGCTCCTTGCCGCATCCCGGATCGGGTACGGCATGGCCCGATCAGGGACGCTGCCCCGGGCCCTTGCCCGCCTCCACGCGACGCGGCACACCCCGTGGGTGGCAGTCATCGTCACCGGCATCGGGGCCTCTGTCTTCCTCTTTTCCGGAGATATCGGGTTTGTGGCCAATATCTCGAACTTCACCCTGTTCGTCACGTTCATCGTGGTGAACGCGGCGGTGATCATCCTCCGGTTGAAGGACCCGGGACGGACCCGCCCATTCAGGGTGCCGGGCAGGATCGGCCCCTTCCCGGTGCTGCCCTTCTTCGGCATCGCTTCCTGCCTCTTCCTCTTCGTCCAGCTGACCCCCGACGTGATCGGGGTCGGGGCAGTCCTGGTCATCATCGGTAGTATCGCCGCCCTCTTTGCCGGGAAGAGGAAATGACGACCGGGCCTCAGCCCGGGCGGTAGGGGGTGTTTTCGGACAGGCAGGTGGCCGCTTTGTCCATGATCGCCGGGAGGTCGCGGGAGTCCCGCCAGTCGTCCATGAGCAGCTCGGCAAGCGATCCACCGGCAATTCGCTCCCCGATGAGGGAAAGGTACGGGCGCTCACCGGGAGCGGCGTGCCGCTCGGCCATGCGGAGGAGACGGAACAGCTCTGGCCGGAGCGCGTCTGCCCCCCTGGCAATGGCCTGGCCGGTCATATCGAGAAGAGCCCGGCGGTCGGACTCAAGCCCCGAGAGGTCGGCCCGGAGCAGGGCCCGGATGAAGGCGCAGAGGGCCATGTCGGATGCGACACACTCCTGCTCGTCCATGACCTTTAGCTCGACGCAGGGCCGGGAGAACCGGACGATCACGCCATACGAGGCGACCCACTCCTTGCAGAGCACCGATCCTTCCCGGCTGCGGAGATCCCGGTACATCCCTTCGAGCCAGGACAGGTATTCATCCCTCGAATGGAGCAGCCCGGGGACGATCCCGTTGCAGATCTGCGGGACCTGGCGCTGGTTCTCCCGGTAAAAGAGGAGGCGGCTGTCCATCGACCCCGATGGCTCCCCCTCGAAAAACGGTGAGGCGGCGCTGACCGCGACCAGGTATGGGAGGAGGGACCGGAGGGAGTTGAAGAGACAGACCAGCGATTCCTCTCCCGCGTACTCAAGGTTCACCTGGAGCGACTGGATGTTGAGCCATCCGTGCTGGGAGAGGCCAAAGATCCGGTCGTAAGCCGCGTATAATTCTTCTTCCTCCTGGTCCCAGACCGCGGTCTCCGTGAGGCGCAGCGAGGGGTGCATCCCGAGCCCGAGGAGCCTGTACCTTCCCCCGAATCTCCGGGAAAATGACCAGACCCCCCGGGAGACCATCGAGTCGAGCTCCCGGATGGACGATGCCGGGTGGTGGGGGACCACTTCGATGACCGTCTTCTGGAGCTCCTTTCCAAGCTCTGCACACCCGGACGGCGCCCATGAAGACCCCCGGAGCTCGGCAAGGATACGGTCCGATTCCGGCCTGGGGCAGAGCTCCGGGCTGTTTATCGAATATTCGTGCTCGGTCCCGATCAGCACGGGAGATCGCCCCCCGGTATCCGGCAGGCAGCCTCGCAGGGAATCCGCAACACCCCGTCCCGTTCCACGCCAGGCTTCCAGCTCCCATGCAGGAGACCGGCTCGGACGCAGGTATTCTCCCGCCTGTGCCGTGCCCCGGGCACTCCCCACACTGTACCGAAGACGAAGGGGCCTTGCCGGCAAACCCTGGCATGGGCCCGGCAGCGTCCCGGGTAAAACACAACGCACGCCCGGTCCCCGCCCAATTCAGGGCAGGAATTGTCCCGGCACCCGGCAGCCCCGGGCAGGTTGCAGATGGCGACACTCTCGTGGATCCGGTCGCTGGAAGGCGGCGGGTGCGCCCCGCTGCAGCACTCATACCCGTCATCGCCCATCACGCCGCTCACCGCTCCAGGAGATGGGAAATTATCGCCTGGTAGACCAGGGGATAGCATCCGTCCTCGCCGCCTTCAAGCGAAGGGTTGTCGTTTACCTCGATGACCGTGCAGTCGCCGTTGTCCGATTTCAAATCGACCCCGTAGAGGCCGGAACCGATGGCCCGCGCCGCCTGGATGCCGGTCAGGATGACCCTTGAAGGGGCCTGGTCTGCCGGGATGCTCTCGACTGCACAGTAGACGACGTGGCCGTTGACCGAGTCCTGGATCTTGAAGGTGGCATCCGGGATCATGTACTTACAGACGTAGAGGAGTTCCCCGTCAAGCACCCCTACCCGCCAGTCGTACCGGCTCTCCACGAACTGCTGGGCAACGATCCAGTCCGACATCCTGAAGAAGCGCCTGGCGACCTGCAGGAACTCTCCCGGATTGTTGACCTTCTCCACCCGGAGCGAGAACGAAGTGGACGGCTCCTTGAGGATGATCGGGGAGCCGATCTCCCCGAAAATTTCGCGGATCCGGGGGAGGGGGAGGTCATGCCGGGAGATAAATAGGGTCCGGGGGATGGGCACACCGTGTTGCATGAGCCGGGAGTACATGTTGACCTTGTCCGAGCAGATCCGGATCGAGTCCGGGTCATCGATCACCG
Organism: Methanomicrobiales archaeon; assembly: GCA_022841205.1. Lineage (GTDB taxonomy): Archaea > Halobacteriota > Methanomicrobia > Methanomicrobiales > Methanospirillaceae > UBA9949. Next base: position 53,165 of record JALHCK010000003.1, read on the forward strand.
GGATCCCGTCTGCCTCGGCCATGCGGGAGGCGACGTAGGTCACGTTCAGGGGATCGGTGCGGGCCCTGATGAAAAGGGCATCCATGGCCGGGATCTTCCTCGTGTCGACCGGGAAGAGAAACTCTGCGGAATGCCCCATCTCCTCGGCAACGTCCCGGCAGCGGATCAGGGCATGGAGCTGTTCAGCGCTCGAGAGGGTCTTTCGGTCAACGAAGATACCAAGCCTGCTCATAGGAACTCCTGGCCTGACAGGAAGATGCGAAGCAGGGATTTCTCCGGTTTCGAGAGCGCCGAGTACCGGGCCGGGGCAAGCGACGAGAGCAGGTGGGCTTCGTCGCGCTTTATCAGGACCATGGTGACCAGTGGGATGTGGAACTCCGCAAACAGCATTTCGGCGAAGCGGGAGAGTTCTTCACCGTGCCCATGGGTACGCCCGAAGATGGCATGGGCGGATGTCACCTGGTCACCATCCTCGAGAGGCTGGCAGCAGAACGGGTACTTGCCACCGTTGGTGATGTGCCGGATCACCTCTTTTGCCGAATCCATTCCCTGCACCACGGCGTAGCCGGACGTGCAGGAAAAGTAGTTGAGACCATAGAGTACGGCCGGTGCTTTTCCGCATGACTGGGAGATGATGCAGTCGGCAACCGGTATCCCTGCCCGTGATGCCCGGTCAAGGCAGACCGGGACAATGCAGGCATCGAGCACCGACCGGCTGTCGGGAAAGACCCTCTCCCCGGAAAGTTCCCGCGAGAGGATGAGGTAGTAAGGGTCGGTCTTGTAATCGTACTTCTCGCTTACCACGAAGAGGCTGCCGTTCCGGGCTGCAAGGTAGGTCGAACCGCTCCGGAGCCTTCGGTGACGGCCCGCTCCCGGCGTCTCAATGGGAGACGGCCGGCAATGGTCCGGGGGCTCTTTTCTGGAAAAAGAGACCTCTGCGGGACTATCGTTCATGCGAAAAAGAACACTCTCCGGTGATCTTGGCGGGGGTGCAGGACTGGACCAGCCAGCTGGGAGAAAGGATAATAATCATGGAAAAGAGCCAGGGTTTCCGGATAATTCCGTATATTCATGGAGGACCACAGGCTGCAGGTGCAGCTTATCCGTGTATGTTCGCCATAGCTATGGTTCACCATCAAGGATATAAACCTGGCTGTCGCGGGGACACCCGGTTGGCTCTCCAGGCTGCCTGCCACCAGGACAGTGGCCGGGGGTCATCCCCGGTCCAAAATGATCCAGCTTTGGCGAATTTTCCCACGGCGCATTATCCTCGTTTCGGTTCGGTGCCAGGTGCCGGAGATACGGGCAGGGCACTCCCGGTCAAGCAGACTCCTGCCCCCTCGTTGAGGAGATCCGACTCCGACTCCCCCCGGACCCGGGCATCTTGGAGACCGGGAGCACCCATCCCCCCGGACAGGGGCTCCGGGGCTTCCCGCGAGCCCTTTGACGCTCTCGCAATCGTTCCAGCCCCCGCATGGGCAAATGCCAGGCCATTGTTTCCCCGGATGCAATCGCGCCCGGGCATGGGCATAACTTATATCAGCGGAGGTTCTCCATATCTCCCTTTGAGGGGTTATGGAAGCCACCGTCCTTGAACTGACCGACATCACCTGGGAAGAGGCTCTCGAGCGATCTTCCCTCCCGCTCCTCGTGATGTTCTATAGCCCGACCTGCTCGCACTGCAGGACCATGGAGCCGTATTTCCGTCAATATGCGCAGGAATTTGCAGGGACTGCCGGGTTTGCCCGGGTCGATATCACCATGAACCAGTGGACGGCAGAACGGTACGGGGTGAGGAGCACCCCGACCTTCAAGATGTTCTGCCATGGAAAACCGTTCCAGGAAATGGTGGGAGCGGTTTACCCCGCACTCCTTAAGCGCATGGTGGAAGAAGCGCTGAAGACCGGTTCGGAGTGCATCAAGGCATCGACGGAAATCAGCTACGATGTCACCGGGTACGGATAAGGTCGAAAGCCCGGTTTGCAACCCGGACGAGAGCGTGGGTAAGCAGGGACAACCCCGGATACATCCGGTGGTGCGGGACTTTCACCGGAGGCTGGATCTCTCCCGTTACCGGTAAGGTTTTTCTGCCGGGAAAGCAACATTTGTTGTTATTAATATGACAACACAAGGGAGAGCCGCTCCGTGCCTGTGCGCTCTCATCATCGTGCTGATGCTCGCTTCGATTCCGGCAGCCGCCGCCCCCCGGTATCTTGGAGGGGAACCGGAATTCAGGGCGGCAATCGAGAGCCCGGACAAGCTCCTTCCCGGTACCGCGACCACCCTGGTCATCCACCTGGAAAACCGCGGAGGCGACCCGCAGGTGATCGTCTCTCCCCCCGGTAGCACCGGCCCGCCGCCAAGTACGGCCATCGGGGTGACGGCAACGCTCGATGCCGGCGAAGCGCCCCTCGCCCTGAAGACTGGCCGGCAGATGGTCGGAAGCCTCGCATCCGGGGAGGGGGTGCGCATACCCTTCGCGCTGACGGTGATGCCCGGTGCCACGGGAGGCGACTACGAGCTCCCTCTCACCCTTTTCTACACCCGGCTTTCATCCGAAGAACAGGTGGATTCCGGGAGCGTCATCTACCATTACGCGGAAGAGACAGCACTCGTGCCGGTCCTGGTACGGATCGATGATGTCGTGAGGATCGCGGTCACGGATGTATCGGCCGGCAGTCTCACCCCCGGAGGGGAAGGGACCCTCGCCCTCGGGATCGAAAATACCGGCTCGCTCGAGGGGACAGGGGCAGTGGCCCGCATCCGCCGGGCAGACGGGAGCCCGGTAATCCCGGTGACCGGGACGGTGTATATTGGCACCTTCTCCCCAGGAGCGGTGCACGAATGCCGGTTCAAGGTGAGGATTGATGATACCGCCGGGGCAGGGACCTATCCACTGGAAATTGCCGTCGACTACCGGGGCCGGTCGGGTGAGCCCCTGGCTTCCGAACCAGAGACCGTCGGCATCCCGGTTGCCGGGAAAATAACCTTTGGTACCCACTCCGGCACCCCCCTGGTGTACCGGGGTAGCCGTGCACCGGTTGACATCACCTTCGAAAATACCGGCCCCGCGACCGTGTACAGCGCACAGGCCCGGATCAGTGCCGTCGAGCCTTTCACCGGCTACCGCGACACCGCGAAACTTGGCGACCTCGCACCCGGAGAGCAGGCATCTGCCCGGTTCGAAATCGGGGTGGGCAAGGCAGCAACGCTGAAGGATTACGGGCTTGATGCCGAGATCCGTTACCGCGATGAGGAAGGCCAGGACCGTATCTCCGATCCCCTCACAGTAAGCATCACGGTAGGCGAACGCCCCGGACTCCTCCGCATCTTTTCCGACCCGCTCATACTGAGCGTGATCGTGGCCCTGGCCATCGGCATCGGGTACTACCTGAAGGTATACCGGAACAACAGGGACGACCGGCCGGAAGAGTAAAACGCCGGGGATTTCCTGGTGCCCGTATCCCAGGCCCCTGCACAGGAATACACGGGGGAATCCCTAAGGCAATCGGCGTGGCACCCCAGGTGTTTGCGGGCACGAATCCATTTTTTTGCATGCGCCCCGGTTGGAGTTTCAGAAGCGCAGGGATTCGCGAAAAAAAGGTTTTAGGGTTACTTGAATATATCGAAGATCTGGTCGCTTCCGGTAGCAGCCAGGCGGTCCCGCTCTTCCCGTTCCTCGACGAGGGCGAGCAGCGGCAGGGACATGTCGACGCCCGGGACATGGCCAAACATCTTCTCAAGCTCCACCTGCTGGGCGTGCATGAAGAGGGCGTTTGGGATATCCATGGCGCACAGCTCCTGGCACTGCCCGCAGTTGACGCAGGAGTCGGCGATATGGGCGTAGCGGATGAGGTGGAACATGAAGTTCGGAGGAACCTCGCCGGGCTTGACCAGGTAGGGCTTCTTAGTGCTGCACTCGACACAGTAGCAGATCGGGCAGCTGTCGATGCACTGGTAGCACTTGATACACCGGGAGGTCTCTTTCACGATCTTTGCCAGGCGCTCCCTGCCGGTGCCGAGGCCTTCGAAGTCCTTTGCCCGCCACTTGTCACCGAGCTTTAACATGGCGTTTTCGACCTTGCTCCGGATCTCGATCCCCTTCGGGATAGGTGCCTCGGTCTTCAGTACACCGGCCCTGACCGCCTCGTCAAGGAGCCTTGCTCCCTTCTCGCTGCAGACCTCGATGAACGTTGCCTTCCCTGCCTTGTCACCGATGACCCCCCAGTTGCCGCAGGCGAGATCGGCCTGGCGGGTGACTTTCAGCTTGCAACGGCGGCAGTTGGGACGCCGGCCGTAACCGGCCTCTTCGAGGTCGTCTATTGAGATCCCCTTGTGTCCATCCTCGTACTCGATGATGAACTGGCCCTTGTCGATCTCCTCCTTGTGTACCTTGTCGGGGTCGACCTCGAACTTCTCCCGGATCATCTTGCGGGCGGTGACAGGACTGACGGTCCCGCCGCAGTTCACGCCGATCATGATGATGTTGTCCAAGTTGACCTGCTGGCGCTTGGCAAGCTCGTAGAGGCCCATCATGTCGCAACCCTTGACGGTCATGGCGATCTTCTTGTCCCTGGCACCGTCAAGGTACTTCTTGACCAGCTTTGAGAGGAGCAGTGTCCCGCAGTGGAGTGATCCGGCTGTCTTGTCGAGTTCCTTGGGATCGGTTATGTAAGTCGGGACAGCATCGTAGATATCCTGTCCTCTCTTCACGGCAAAGACCCCGTCGACCATCTTCTTCTCCAGTGCAAACTTGAGGAGCTGGGTTACCGCCCCGCCGCACTCTGCTTTCTTCTGGAGTTCAGCATCCGTGGTCCAGGCGTAGACCATGTCACCTTTCTTCGACATTTACTTCCCCTCCGTGATCTTTTCAACCCTGATAGCACAGGCCTTGAATTCCGGGATCTTGGCTATGGGGTCGAGGGCATTGTTGGTGAGGACGTTTGCTGCGCACTCGGTGTAGTGGAACGGCATGAACATCACGCCCTTCATGATACCATTCGTAACCCGTGCCGGCACGTTCACCTGCCCGCGGCGGGTGATGGCCCGGACCATTTCCTTGTCCCTGATACCTAGCGCCTTTGCGTCCTCGGTGTTGATCTCTATCCACCCGGTTGGCTCTTCTGCCTCCAGGGTCTCGGAACGCCGGGTCATTGTGCCGGTGTGCCATTGCCACAGGCAGCGGCCGGTGGTGAAGACAAACGGGTACTCCGCGTCGGGGACCTCGGCCGGGGGCTTGTAGGGTACACCAAAGAACTGCCCAAGGCCGTCAGGATGGGCAAACTTCTCCTTGTGCAGGATCGGGGTCCCCGGGTGGTCCACGGTCGGGCAGGGCCAGTGGGCTGCCTCGGGCATGTTCAGGCGGGCATAGGTCATTCCTGCGTAGGAGGGTGTGACCTTCCGGATCTCTTCGAAGATATCTTCAGCACTGTTCCAGGGGAACTGCTTGGCATAGCCCATCTTTGCAGCGAGCTCCTTGATGATCACCCAGTCAAGCTTTGCCTGTCCGGGCGGGGCCTGGGCCGTCCGCCACATCTGGACGCGGCGCTCGGTGCTGGTCTGCGTGCCGTCCTTCTCGGCATAGCAGCAGGCGGGCAGGATCACATCGGCAAGCTCGCCGGTCTCGTTCATGAAGATGTCCTGAACGACAAGGAACTCGAGGCCCTCGAGCGCCTTCTTCACGTGGTTGAGGTCAGGATCGGAGATCATCGGGTTCTCGCCCATGATGTACATGCACTTCAGCTCGCCGGGCTTGTCGGCAAGGACATCCATCATGACCGTGACCTCGTAGCCGTTCTTGGGCTCGCATATACCGTCAGGGAAGCCCCAGGCATCGGAAAACTTCTTGTGGGCAGCCTCGTCTATGACCTTCTGGTAGCCGGTAAAGACAACCGGCAGCGCACCCATGTCGCAGGCGCCCTGCACGTTATTCTGTCCTCGCAGCGCGTTCACACCGGTGCCCGGCCTGCCCAGGTTCCCGGTCAGCATCTGGATGTTGGCCACCGATCTGACGTTGTCAACGCCGGTGGTATGCTGGGTGATGCCCATCGAGTAGAGGATCGCTGTCGCGCCGGACTTGGAAATCCATTCGGCACAGGTCTTGAGCTGGTCGACCGGGATTCCGGAGATCTTCGATACGTTATCGAGTGCATACTCCGGCTTCATGACCTCTTCTTTCAGCTTGTCGAAGTCCTTGGTCCGGTTCTTGATAAAGTCCTTGTTCTCCCAGCCGTTCTTCAGGATCTCCTGCATCAGCCCGTTGAGGATGGCGACATCCGATCCTGACCGGAACTGCATGTACAGGTCAGCCTGCTTGCCGGTGGGTGTCAGGCGCGGGTCGGCATAGATGAGCTTGGCGCCATTCATCTTTGCCTGCATCACCTTGCGACCGATAAGCGGGTGCTGCTCAAAGGTGTTGCTTCCGAGGATGAAGACGCACCTGGAGTCGGCGATGTCGAGGATGGAGTTGGTCATGGCACCCGATCCGAAGGTCGATGCCAGTCCCGCGACCGTTGAGGCATGGCAGAGCCGTGCGCAGTGGTCGATGTGCCGGGTCTTGAGCACACCGCGGGCAAACTTCATCATGGCGTAGTTCTCCTCGTTCGAGCAACGAGCGGAAGAGAGACAGGCGCACTCGTCAGGCTTGTACTGCTTGAACTTCCTGGTGATCAGGTCATAGGCCTCGTCCCAGCTCGCCTCGACAAACTTCCCGTCCTTCTTGATAAGCGGCGTTGTCAGGCGGTCGGGGTGGTTCACGAACTCGTGGGCATAGGCGCCCTTGGGGCACACCTTGCCTTCATTGACCGGAGATCGCTGGTAGGGAGCGACGTCCACCACCTTTCCGTCCTTGACCACGAGGTTGAAAGAGCAACCTGTCCCGCAATAGGGGCAGGTCGTCTGCACATACTTCACGTCCATGGTTAGTAACCTCATTACTGATCTCGGACACCATCCTTATTTAACAGTAATGATTAACATCGATGAGATTGATGATTACCGGTGGATCTATGGATGCGCAGATGACCGGCACCAGGGCCGGGAAAAGTTCATTCCGGGAGCAGTTGGGATGAAGAAACGTTTTCCTGAAGAATTTTGCAGGGCCTGGAGGACGGCTCAGGCATGCGCCCCGTAAAAGTACCCCCTATGCTCCAGGCGCTGGTCCAGGCCGGCATGTCCGCGGTTGATGGGAGAGAGTTTTCATCGCTGGAATACTGCCCGCACTGCGGCGGTGAAGTTTCCGGGTATGACCGGAAGGTGCGGAAATTCGCCACGCTCGTAGAGGACGGATCCGAGCGGGACATCCACGTCACGGTGCGGAGGTATCGGTGTGGCCGGTGCGGGGCGGTTGTCCCGGCACGGGCGCCGTTTTACCCGGGAACGCGGCTGGGGTCCCCGGTAATCGATCTCTGCATAGTCCTCTCCTCCACTCTCACCCCCGGGAGGACCGTCGAATTCATGAGAGCACTCGGCATCGTGGTCGACCGGGGCACGGTGCGAAACCTCCGGGCCCGGGATTTCGGGACGATACCGACCACAGAGATGTTCGGGACGGTCCTACCCCAGTCCGTAGTCTCCCTCTCACTGGCGGCCTTCAGGACCCTCTAGGCGGCTGCCGTCATACGGGCAGTATGCCGTCCTCAGGTCGGCCGTCTCAAACCCGCACCGGGGACACCGTTTCACCGGCCTTTCCCGGACGAAGGGGATGAGCGGGATGAAAAGAAAGACGAAGAAGAACGGAAGCCCGAGACCGTAAAGTAACGCCGTCACCGCAAGGGAGCCGGCGAGCAGGACAAGGCTCAGCTGCCAGGGCTTCGTAGCGCCACCTCCCGCACCGCGAAAGCGGGCAGGGCACCGGCCCCCGCCCCGAGCTCCCCTGCAAGGTCCCTGCCGGACAGGATGGCTGAGGCAAGCGCAGACCCGGTACCGGCACAAAGGATCTCTCCTGTCCCGTGCCGGCGCCGGACATTATCAACCGCGGCACAGATGAGCGACCGCTGGGCATCCCAGAACGATGCGGCAACAGCACAGGCCCCCTCCTCCCCGATCTCTTCGAGGTCGGCACAGACGACCCGGGCAAGCCTTCTTTGGCATGACTCGCGGTCCCGCCCCTTCCCGTCAGGGGTGCCGGACGTGTAATCTGCCATGGAGATGTGGCCGAGCACCAGGTGGGCATCGCCACTGCAGGCAAAATACTCCGGGCAGACCGGGGTGGGAATACCCGACAGGACAACTTCCCGGATAACTGCCGGGATTGTTGTCCGGAGCAGGCCGGTATAGACCAGGGTGCCGGACTGGAGGCGGAAAAGGTCGGTCAGCCCCTGCAGGGAGGCAAGGGACACCAGGGGGATAATATCGGTCGTCGTGCTCCCGAAGTCGACCAGCAGGCTCCCCTGGTGACGATCCATCAGGTAATCGGCGGAAACGAGCCAGTTTGCGGCAGCAAGTTCCGGCACGGCGTCCCCGTGGAACCGTGCGTCCGTTCCATAGAACACGGCCCGTGGAAAGATCTCTCTGACCGAATCGACGATGTACCTGATGCCCTCGGACTTAGAGCCGAAACAATCGGCAAGCTCCCCTGACATGACCACCGCCGCCTCTTCGCCAGGGAAGCGGTAGGAGCGCAGGATATCCCTGATCGGGCTCTTTTCCCAGAGCGGGCAGGGGTGGATAAAAGTCCCGCTATCTGTGGCCACCTTCAGGTTTGCCCCACCGACATCGATCCCGATCACAGCCGCTCCACCGTGCCGTGGCAGTCAAAACGGGCACGGCCGGAGAGGTGCACGGCATCAGGACCGCCCCCTTTTGAAGCCGCGACCAGGATATCTGCGATCTCCTCTTCCATGCAGGCCGCAATCCCGATGACGCTCGTGGTGATCCGCGGGTTTACATCAACTATGTAGGGCCGGTCGGCAAGCACGATATCGATGCCGGCATACCCCTGGCAGCCGAGGACATTCAGGGCCTTCTTTGCAGCATCGACAATTTCATCCTGGCGCTCGTGGACGACCGGGGTCTCACCCCCACGGTAGTGGAACCGTCCCTTTTCGTCGATGTGGATATCCTGGCGGTTGACCGCAAGGAGGAGCGGTGGTTTCCCGGTGTAATAGCTGCAGGCATCCCCGACAACCCTGCTCCCGACAAGGCTCACGCTCAGGTGCTCGCCGTCGATGAACCGCTGGGCGAACTCGCCCTTGCCCGGGCTCTCTTCGGAAAGACGGACATCCTGTGCGGCACAACCCTGTTCCGGTTTGATCACCCGGAGGCCTTCGGCCACCTCTTCTGGCACAGCAATGCCGTTCCGGGAAAGGATTGTGGCGCACCGCCGCTTGTTTGCGCAGATCGCGGCATTCATGCTCCCGCACCCGATATTGTGGGTCAGATGTTCGAGAGCCGAGGTGAAGGCGAAAAGGAGGTGATCGGGGGCGATCACCAGCCCCACATCACACCCCGGAGCAAACCGCCGTATCCCGGCAAGGAAATCCCCGGGCCCGGGATGGACGACTTCGTACCCGCACCGCTCGAAGCTTTTCCCGATGGCATCGAGCATGGCGGCCCCCTCCGGTGCAAGGGCAGGGTCATGCGCAACCGAATACTCGGCAACAAATGCCTTCATCCATGATCAATAGCCCTGCCCCTGACATGAGCCTGACGATCGGTCAGGTTTTTCGTGCCATCCGGCAAAGTCATGGTGAACGATGAAGCGAAAAATCCTGCTCACCAACGATGACGGTATCAACTCCGCGGGGCTCTGGGCCGCCTACGAGGCCTTGAGCCCTATTGCTGAAGTGACGGTAGTGGCTCCGGCAACCCAGCAGAGCGCAGTGGGCCGGTCGATCTCCATCTTCGAACCAATCCGGGCAAACGAGATCGTCCAGAACGGGGTACGGTCCTATGCGGTCGGAGGAAAGCCGACTGACTCGGTCATCATCGGGCTCTATGCGCTCGCACTCGGACCCGACCTGGTGGTCAGCGGGATCAACATCGGGGAGAACCTCTCCTACGAGTCTATCATGACTTCGGGCACGGTTGGTGCGGCCTTTGAGGCAGCAAACCAGGGCACACCGGCGCTCGCCTTCTCGCTCCAGGTCGAGGACCAGGGGGACAAGTTCGACGACCCCCAGTTCTACCGGCAGAGTTTTGCCGATGCAAAAAAGGTGGTGCAGGAAGTGACCCGGACCTTCCTTGACCGGAAGTTCCCCCCGGGAGCCGATGTCATCAACGTCAACATACCGTCCCTGGTGCGGGGAGGGTACGAGGTGACCCGCCTCTCAGACAAGCTCTTCCGGACCGGGGTGGAACGGCGCCTTGACCCCCGGGGACGGCCGTATTTCTGGATCAACGGGCCGCTCGTGGATGATGCCGAAGAGGGGACCGATGTGCACGCAGTGCGGAAAGGAAACATCTCGATTACCCCGATTACCCTTGACTGTACCGCGAGGACGGCTCACGGGGAGCTCCAGCACCTCTTTAAAAGCGAAGTTGGATGGGCGAGGAGATCATGACCCCAAAGGATGGCAGTCCCGGTGTAAAAAAGCAGGCGCCCGATGATCTGAAACGGGAGGCGGGGTACTACGCTGCCGAAATGGTCGAAGACGGCATGGTGATAGGCCTTGGAACAGGCTCCACCGTTGCCTTTGCCATTGACCGCATGGCAGAGCGGGTCCGCGAAGGCCTCCGTGTAAGAGGTGTGCCGACCTCGTTTCAGGCTGAAATCAGGGCACGGAACCGTGGCATACCCCTGGCAACGCTCAATGATTATCCGGAACTGGATCTTGCAATCGATGGGGCTGACCAGGTGGACGAAAGCCTGCGCCTCATCAAGGGAAGAGGTGCAGCCCTGACCAGGGAAAAGTGTGTGGCAGCTGCTGCAGGAGAGCTGGTCATCGTGGTCGACGAATCGAAGGTCATTCCCGTCCTCGATGGCCCGGTCCCGGTGGAAGTACTTCCGTTTGCACTGCGGCCGGTCATTCTCGGCATACAGGCCCTCGGAGGAGATGCGATCCTCCGCATGGGAATCAGGAAGGACGGGCCGGTTGTCACCGACAACGGGAATTTCGTGCTCGACTGCTCGTTTGGGACCATCGCAGACCCCGAAAGGCTCGAGGGACTCCTCTCCCTGATGCCCGGTGTGCTCTCCTGCGGGCTCTTCTGTGCGTTTGCCGACAAGACCACGGTGGTCGTAGGAAAGGGCGACGGTTGCAGGGAGCTCACCCGGTAAGTCGCGGGCTGCCCTGCTGATTGTAAAAAGAATTACTGTATATATCCCCTGATCTCCTGGATGAGTGAGAGCTGGATGTTTGCCTCTTCCCGTTTTTCCCGCTCGATCGAATCGACGATCTCCACCAACGGGTTTGACAGGTGATAGATCTTGACCGGCCGTCCCTTGTTTTCCGCCTTGATCTCGTGGTTCTCAACCCATCTCTGCCGGGTCAGGGCAGTCATCGCCAGGCTCACTTCGGGCTGGCGAAGATCGGTGCCGCGTTCGATATCGCGGGAAGTTGCCTCGGGATTGTGGGCAAGATAGACAAGGACCCGTGCCACGTTCCTCTTCATACCGGTCCTGGTAAGGAGGTTTGCCAGGTTCTCTTCGTCCGGGGTAAAGTACATCACATTCTTTGCTCTCATCATGTCGCACCTGAATGTTCAGATCATGTGAGTTTAATATATAAGAGTATTATTATTTCCAGCGAAACATCCAAAAGAAGCATGACACATATAGTCCGGCAGGAATAAAAGATTTTTGAAGGGATCCTGGTCAGAGCAGCCCGATGTTCTTGAGGTCGTTTAGGATCTTCTGGACCGCCTTCCTGGCATCCTCCGGTTCCTTTCCTCCAGTGATTATCAGTTTGCCGGACCCAAAGAGCAGTACCACAACCTTCGGGTTTTCAAGACGGTACACGAGTCCCGGGAACTGCTCCGGCTCATACTCGATCCGGTCCAGGTTGAACCCGACGGCAATCTTGTTGAGATTGATGCCGGAACCGAGATCAGCGGATGTGACAATATTCTGGATCTTATAGGTGAGTTTCTGGGGGATATCGATGTCCAGCCCGCGGAGCAGGTTTCCGAGTATCTCGAGGCCCTCGGAGAGACTCTCGATGCTTTTTGCACCGGTCAGCACCACCTTCCCGGAACCGAAGACGAGCGCAGCGATCTTTGGGTTCTGCATCCTGATGACGACACCCGGGAACCTCTTCTTATTGTACTCTGCATCTTTAATCTGGGAAGCAAGCGCCGGGAGATCCAGGTAATCCGTCACCTTCGCCGAGGCAACGATATTTTCAATTTTGAGAGAGTCCTCTGGCTTGACCTTCATATTTATAAATGCCACAGAACAGTATATAAAAAGTTGGGTATTTCCGGGCAGGCTATCCCATCCGGAAAGCAGGGTACCCTTCTCACCTGGAGAACCGGATGCAGATGCGATCACAAAAAGCGTGAAGTAATCACATTTCCGGGTTGGAACAGTGTGGAAGGGAGGCACGGATTAAAAAAACGGATGGGCAGGCCCTTCATTTTCTTCTTACCACCACTAAGACAGAGCCGAAAAGGATGGCGATTACGGCCACCATCCCCTGAAGAGATGCCTGCGTTGACAGCGTTTCACCTGTCATCGTTTCAGGAGGTTCTGCCGGTTGTGGAGGCCCGGCCTGTGCTGGCCCGGGTTCAAGCAGAACGGGCTCATCGGGTTTTTCAGGAATACCTTCCAGGGCATCTTTCGCAGCAAGCATCTTTTCCATCACTCCCGGAATTTTTGGATGGATTGCGAGAGCTTTTTGATAGCTGGCAATGGCCTCCTCGAAGTTGTCTCCTGCAACCAATGAGTCGCCCAGGTGTTCATGGAGGGCGGCATCTGCGGGATCGAGGTTTATTGCCTTCCGGAATGCAGCTGCTGCTTCTTCGGGCTGCCCCAGTTCCAGGGACACCCTTCCAAGTCCAGTCCAGGATTTCAACGCATATGGATCGTAAATTAGGGCTTTCCTGTAGGCTTCGGCAGACTCGTTGTAGAGCCCTTTATCGGACAGGGCATCCCCTTTCAACCGCCAGAGAAGGCCGTCCTCGGCAGAGCCTCCCCCGGCAGACGAAGTGCTCCCGGATCCGGAGGAAGATCCATCTGTACCCGGGCTGCTGCTTCCCGATGAATCCTGTGAACTGCCCGCATCGCCCCCGCCAGTCCCGCTGTCTGCTGGTGAGCCACCGAAATAGTCAATCAGATCGTCGAGCGATGCTCCCCAGGTAGGATCATCGCTGTAATCGGGGGCACCCCAGCCGCCTTCCGGCGCAGCGCTGCACGCATCACAACCGGCCGAACCGACTGACACAAGGCAGCACCCGATAACTATTATCGCAAGGATGGTCGCGTGTGGTGACATGCGGGTTACTTCTGAAGTTCTGACCAATAAAATATTCCGGAACAAAATTATTTGAGGGGCTTTTTGCAGAACATGAGGACTTCTTACGTTTGATACACTTCACAAACGGGCAGGATTCGAGCACCCCCTGATCTCACAGGGCGCGGAAGTTGTCCGGGAAATCCCGGAAAGCAAGGATGAGGTCAGTCGTATTCGCGCCAGGTATGCCCGCATTCACAGCACCGGAAGAAACGGACTTCGCTTTCGTCGGCCGACCGGAGCTGGCGAAGCCACCAGAACGCGAGGTTGTGCTCGCACTTCGGGCACTTCACGGCAATGGTGGGAAGCGTCCTAAGCGATTCACCATCTTCGACGATAACGATCTCTTTTTCCCTCATTCTTCTGGTGATCTGGAGATGATCATCACCGGTAATCTTCCTGATGTACCCGCACTTCCTGCACTTCATCTGGCCCCCGGATGAGATCATCAGGCTCTTGCACTCGGGACAAAACATCGCTTTACAAATGCATCGACATGCATGATTAAATCTTGGGACAACGCCGTTTCGGACATACCGGTGCCAGGAGCTCCCCATCACAACCCATATTTCCGGCCGCAACCGATACTATGAGAATGAACGGGTACCTGGTGCTCGCATCCTGCATTTTCTTCCTGGCCTTTCTTATCCCGACAAGGATCCGGGACTGGTGTGCCGTTTTCGGATGGACAGCGATGGTGCTCTTTTTATTTTCAGAAGTCCCCTACTACCTCTCGATAAACAACTACCTCTACCCCACCCTGGCCGCGCTCTCTGTCCCGTTTCTCGCAATCACGGCTAAATTCCTCCGCATGCAGGATGAACGGGTCAGGCACCTCTCCCGTGCAGCAGCAGTCGCGTTCCTGGTCTACGCGCCCTTTGCATACACTCCCCTCGGCGACTGGCTGATCGCAGTGGTGACCGGCCAGACCCTCTGGATGGTGAATGCGCTCGGCTACGATGCAGCACTCGCGGCATGGAACATGGTGACCAGGAACGGCTTTCGAATCGAGATCATCCTTGCCTGCACCGGTATACAGGCCATCGCCATCATGCTCGGGGTCGCGGCCGCGGTACCGACCACCGCCAGGCAAAAGACCCTCTCGTTCCTGCTCATCGTGCCGACCATCTATATCCTGAACCTGGTCAGGAATACTGCAGTCATCATCGCCTATACCGATCAATGGTTCCCGTATTTTCCCGGCATTGCCGGAAACGGGGAGTACGGCTACGAGAGCTTTTTCTGGGCCCACAACGTCTTTGCCGAGCTGCTGGCCCTGGTGCTCCTGATCGGCATCGCATATACCCTGTTCAGGATCATCCCCGGGCTTGCAGACCTTGCCTCGGGCCTCTACAACCTTTATTCAGGGGAGATCAGGCGAGCCTTTTATAGAGATAGATGATCCGCTGGATCGCCGAGAAGTTGGTCCCCATCGCGATCAGCACCACGGCGATCCATATGAACCCGGCGATACCGCATACGACCAGCACGAGGATGGTCTCGGGGCGACCGAAGAGGCCGACCCCTTCCAGGGGATCTTCGATCTTCCCGTCGACCCTCTCCTGGTACCCTGTTTCCGCGTACACCACCGGTTTGATGAAGGTGTTCATCAGCGAGCCGATTATGGCTATGGCCACGATCGCACAATCTGCCGAGGCGGGAATGCCGTTGAACCGGGACAGGATGGCGATTCCCGAAAGCCCGATCGCCAGGATGACTATTGCATCGACATACTTGTCGACAATCCAGTCGAACACCGCACCAAACCGCGTCTCCTTCTCGGTCCGCCGGGCAACGCTCCCGTCGACCAGGTCGAGGATCGCGGAGAGCAGGAGGAATATGCTGCCGATTGCAAACATCCGGTAGACATAACAGACCGCACACAGGACCCCGAAAGTGAGGGAGAGGAGGGAGATCTGGTTTGGAGAAACCCCCGCCCTGCAGAACACCGTGGCGATTGGCTCTGTATACCTGTGGAGCCGCGGCCTGAGTGCGGTTATATTCATGGATCATCTAAGTGGCAGGAGAGAGAATAAATAGTTACCATCGGCAGATCCCGCTTCTGGGACAATTCTATTATCGATCAGCACGAAGCTTCTTCCCAAGGTATCTTTCGTGGCAGAATCACCGGAACGACCGCATGTGCTGATGATGTCGGAGATAACCGCCGACGGAAAGCTTACGCTGAAGAAAGGATGCTCGAGCAAGATCCTGATGAAATACATGGACCCGGCAACCGAGATCCTCCTCCACCGGACAAGAGCTGCCTGCGATGCGATCATGGTCGGGTCAAATACCATAAGGATCGACAACTCCTTCCTCACCGTCCGGAAAGTCAGTGGAAAAAACCCCATCCGTGTAATCCCCGCGAGCATGGCCGATATCCCGCCCGATGCAAACGTGCTCTCCCCGGATGCACCGACCATCATCGCCGTTTCGGAGCAGGCACCTCCCGGACGGATCGATGCTCTCAGAAAAGCCGGTGCTACCATCGTGGTGGCCGGGACCGATCACGTCTCACTTCCCCGGCTCATGCGGGTCCTTGTCGCAGATTTCGCGATACAAAAGCTCATGATAGAGGGTGGCCCGACCCTGAACTGGCACATGCTCCACCACCGGCTGGTGGATGAGATCCGGCTGATCCATCTCCCCTTCATCGTCGGTGGATCGGATACCCCGTCACTGGTCGGCGGGATGCGCATCGAATCAGAGGAGGAGATGATCCGGCTGGCCCTGAAGAACTTCTTCCTCTGCGGGACCAACCTGGTGACCGAGTACGATGTCCTTTATACCGGCGGGGGCAGAGGAGATGCCGCCGGGACAGGCTGAATGCCCGCTGCGGATGAGAAACCTCGCTATAGTCCTGGTACTCGCGGTCATTCTCGCCGCCGTTGTGTTTACCATCGTGCCGCCCGGAGGCCTGGGAATCCGGGTCATCACCATAGAGGGGATCATCATCACCGGTGAGTCCGGCAGGGGGTACGCCGGGAGTATCACCGTAGGCGATGCTATCCGGGATGCAGCAGATGATCCGATGGCAGATGCCATCGTGCTCCGCGTCAACAGCCCGGGCGGGACCCCCGCCGGGGCGCAGGAAATCGTGGCCGACATCGCGTATGCGAGAGAAAGAAAGCCGGTGGTCGCCTCCATGGGGGACATCGCCACCTCGTCTGCCTATTACATCTGCGCTTACGCGGACCGGATCTATGCGAGCCCCGACACCATCACCGGAGGTATCGGGACCTCCTGGACCTTTGCCGATATCAGCGGCTGGATGGAGGAGGAGAACCTGAGTGTCGAGGTGATAAAGTCGGGCAGCATGAAGGATATGGGGTCAGTGTACCGCCCCCTCACCGAAGAGGAACGGGAGTATGCCGAAACGATCGTGAACCGCAGTGCGGAGCGGGTCATCAGTGATATCCTCTCCCGGCGCCCTATTGACCGGGGCGTGATCGGAGACGCACGGGTCTTTCGCGGGGAAGATGCCCTCGACCTTGGCCTGATCGACGAGATCGGCAACCTTCACGATGCCATTTCCGGTGCCCGGGCCCTTTCGTGAGATTCATGTTCACATCCGCGATAGTTTTTCAACTATACCATGGCCCGCGGGTCGGCCTTCATGTACTCCCGGCAGATGGTCGTGGCATACTGCCCGGGTGGAAGCGGGAACGAGAGCCTGACTTTGTCCTCTTCGGCCACGGCACAGACCTCTGTGGCGAGGGAAACCGGCCGGGAAGCGCCCTCGAACCGGGTGTTCACGAGGTCGCGGACCGAGCAGAAATCCTCGTTCCGGATTCCGTCCTCATCTAGAAGCCGTTCCATGACCGCCTGGTCCCCGGAGGCTGGCCCCCCCGTGCGGCAGCCCGGCATCCGGATCGCAATCCGGCACCGGCCCCGCTGCAGCTGGAGCCGGGCATTCCCGATGTTCCCGGTGGTGACGCGGTCCTCGCGCCCGGTGAGAAACACCAGCCGGTCTCCCGGGACAGGATCGACGAGGGTGCCACCATCACGTATCCGTTCAGAGAGGGCCCGGTTAAAGAGCCACGACTGGTAGGCACTCACGAAGAGCGATAGGATCTTTGGGGGGAGGATTGCCAGCGCACCGCGGTAGTCGCCCGGCTGCCCGGCCAGGTGGTGGAGCATCGACCGCTCGTAGGAGAGCGGGAGGGGGAATTCCCGGATGGCCGCCTGGACGTCACCTGAGGTGATAAACGAGGAGCGGGCGCATTTCACCTCAGCGGTCTCACCAGGGAAGGCTTCCCCGATATAGCAGAGCACCGCCCCTTCGCAATCCCCTTTCAGCAGGTACCTGCCGACCTCGTGGGTGACCGGCCTCGTTGCGCCGAACCGCTGGATCCCGAAGTAGTTTGGCACTGCGGTCCTGCAGGCTTCTGATACCCGGGCTACGTTCTCAGGGAGGTTCTTTGGGTCCACATCCCGGATGGTGATATCGAAGCGGTTTGCCGAATGCGATCCGAGCGTTATCGGGGATTGTGACCGTCCGGCCACCTCGAGCTCTATATCGCGCAGCCGCACCCGGTCTAAGTCTCCGGGAGAGATGCCGGGAATCGAGATCAGCTGGCTCGTGACAGCGTGCTTGTCTTTTGTACCGGCAAAGCCGATTTTTTTGTAGGATATGCCGAGCTGCTTCCCGATCTCCCTGAGGGCCCGCTGCTGGTCCCAGTCCCTCTTTGTCAGGCGGAGGATCAGGAACGGCCCTTCACTTCCGGCAGCCGGTGCTATCTCCTCTACGATAAAGTCCTCCGGGCCGGCCCGGAGCCTCCCGCCAATACCCGGGGTATCGCTGGCATAGTAGTGCATGCCAAGCGCAATCTCGAGAGGGTGGGTGCTCTCCATCATAGCAGGGGGAGCGACCCGGTGATCCGGTCCATCTCTTCTGACTTTGCCGGGCCAAGCCCGAGCGCCGTGACGGTACCCGGTGGGATCTCGGTCATGCCGGCATCCTGCACCAGTGCCGCGGAAATCCCGGCTGCCTCGGCTATGACCTTCATCTCGTAGAGATCACGCTCACCGGAGACCTTCAGGACCACTTTCTTCTGCCCCTCAGCCAGCCATCTCCTCCGGGGCATCGTGTCGGCCTTCTCGTAGGCGAGCAGCGCGGCATGGGCAGCCTGTGCGCACATCTTGCCGCAGCTCATCCGGAGATCCGAGCGGATCAGCAGGCACTGCTTCCATGCAAACTGCGGAATCTTCTCCATGTGCATTCGAGGTTGAACTGCACCCATCAAATAGGTGGTCTCGGGCAAACCCTTTTTTCCGGCAGGAAGGCCAGCCAAATCATGATAGCCGGCAAGGACCTACGGTTAGGGGGGAAACGCACCCGATGCGAACCTACGATGTGGTGGTGATCGGTGCCGGGCCGTCGGGAAGCACGGCTGCCCGGCTCTGCGCAGAACAGGGGCTCTCGGTCTGTCTCATCGAGGAACACGGGACAATCGGACACCCGGTCCAGTGTGCCGGGCTCCTCTCGGTCCAGGCGTTCCACGAATGCGGGGTGTCGCGGGGGTCTGTCCTGCATGAAGTCTCAGGGGCGAGGATCAGGAGCGCGCAGGGGTCGGAACTTGCCTTCGATTCCGGCAGGACGCGGGCTGTCATCGTTGACCGGGGGATGCTCGACCGCGAGATGGCCATGAATGCCGCCAGGGCCGGAGCAGAAGTCCGGCTTAAGACCGCGTTCTCCGGGCGGAGCGGAACGGCGGTCCGGACACGTGGGGTACGGGGACGGGAAGAGACCGGGTTCCGGGTGCTGATCGCCGCCGACGGGCCCGGAAGCCCGGTCGCCAGGTCGCTTGGCATGCCCCGGCCCCCGGTCTTCCTGTCCGGGCTCCAGGCAGAGACCAGGAAGGATATGGACGAGCGGTACGTCGAGCTCTTTCCGGACGCATCCCCGGAGTTCTTCGGGTGGATCATCCCCATCGGAGCGGGGAGGGCCCGGATCGGTCTTGCCGGAAAAAAAGACGTTTTCGGGAGGTTCAAAACACTCTGCAGGGAGGCCGGCTGCGGAAGCATCATCAACCTGGTGAGCGGGACCATCCCGCTCGGGGTCATGGAGCGGACTTACGGCCACGGCACGCTTTTTGTCGGGGATGCAGCCGGGTTTCCCAAGCCGACCTCGGGCGGCGGGGTATACACCGGGGTCCGGTCGGCATCCCACGCCGCATCGGTTGCCGTGGAAGCATGCCGGAGGAACGATCTTTCCGACTCCGTCCTCGCCTCGTACGAGCGGCGCTGGAAAGCCGATTTCGGGCGGGAGCTCGAACTTGGCCTCAGGGTCTTTTTGCTCAGGCAGCAGTTATCCCCGGCAGATATCGATCGCCTGGTCTCGGCCCTGAACGATCCGGCAATCATAGCAGAAATCTGCCAGTACGGGGACATGGACCGCCCCGGGGCAATCATCCGCCGCCTGGTGAGAAACCCGGGCGTCATTCCAGCCATTGGAATATTGCTCAGGGGAGAATTATACCGGATTTTTAAAGGATAACCTTTTTTGCCTATTAATTCATACGAAAATCCATACTATTATGAAGAGATGAACATATGCACATTCCTGATGCTTTCATCCCGCTTCCCCAGGGTGCCGTGTACTGGGTTATCGCCCTGGTCTTCATAGCCCTCTCCCTCAGGTGGGCACGAAAAGAAATGAGAGAGGACAGGATACCCCTCGTTGCCGTTCTCGCTGCAGGCATCTTTGCCATCCAGGCTATCAATGTACCGATCCCGTGGGGTACGAGCGGGCACATGATGGGGGCCGCGCTCGCCGCCATCGTGCTCGGGTCACCGTTTGCCGCGGTCTTCGTCCTCACTCTCGTGCTCATCGTCCAGGGAGTCCTGTTCGGAGACGGGGGGCTTACCACGATGGGGGCAAACATCATCAACATGGGAGTTATCGGGGGATTTATCGGCTTTTACAGCTACCGCGGCCTCTTCCGGCTCTTCAGAACCATCTACCCTGCAGCGTTTATTGCCGGCTGGCTCTCTCTCTTCATCGCTGCCCTTGCCTGTGCCGTTGAGATGGCTGTTGCCGGGACATTCCCGCTCGAACTCGGCCTCTTATCGATGGGCCTCTACCACGCTGTCATAGGGGTTATCGAGGGCGGAATCACTGCTGTTGCCATTTACCTGATCCACACCGCCCGCCCGGATATCATGGCCGAAACCCCGGGGGTGCCGTCAACATGAACCAAAAGATATTCCTGCTCGCCGGGCTGGCCGTTGTCCTAGTGATAGCAGCTGCGGCCCCTTTCATTGCTTCAAGCAACCCGGATGGCCTGGAGAGCGCGTTTTTTGGCATTTTCGGGGCAAAGGAGATCCAGGGATCGAAGCTCAGCGAAGAGCATGCAAAAGCTGCCGAGGATAAGGTTGTCACCATCACTGGCAATGAGTTCTCATTTGATTCACCCTTCCCCGACTACTCCATCGAAGGACTGTCGAAGTTCGGGGAAGTGACAGCCATCATCATCGGGACCATCCTCGTGCTTGGGATAGCATTCGGTCTTTCGAAGATGATTTTCCGGGCCGGGTAGAAAAAAGAGACTATTTACCTTTTTCTGATCAACAGTCCCTGCAATGCATCTCGTCGAGGCACGGGATCTCTCCTATGTCTACCCCGGTGGCGTGAAAGGCCTTGACGCCGTCAATTTTATTGCAGAGAGAAATTCCCGGATCGCGGTAATCGGAGCAAACGGTGCGGGCAAGAGCACCCTCTTCAAGCACTTCAACGGCATCCTGCGTCCGACTGATGGCACCGTTCTCATCCACGGGGAGCCGATTACCGAAAAAAACATCAGGGAGGTTCGCAAGCTCGTGGGGCTGGTCTTCCAGAACGCCGACGACCAGATCTTCTCCCCTACCGTTGAACAGGACGTTTCGTTCGGGCCGATGAATCTCGGCCTCGATCGGCAGACGATCAACCACCGCGTCGATGAAGCGCTATCCATGGTCGGGATAGGGCACCTTCGTGACCGCGTCCCCCACCATCTCTCCGGTGGGGAGAAGAAGCGGGTGGCCATCGCCGGGGTGATTGCAATGGAACCCCAGGTGCTGGTCCTTGATGAGCCGACCGCCGGCCTTGATCCCCGCGGGGTCCGGGAACTGATCGGGGTGATCAACATACTCGCCAGGAAGTACGGCATCACGGTCATCTTCTCCACGCATGATGTATCCCTTATTCCAGAGATGGCAGACCAGATCTATGTCATGGACCGGGGAAGGATAGTTGCCCGGGGGACGGTTGCCGAAGTGTTCGGTGATCCGGACCTGCTCACCTCTGTCCGCCTGGATATTCCGGTCATACCACGGTTGATCCGGTCGCTGAAGAATGAAGGGATGGATATCGGGATGGCATTTACGTTCGATAAAGCACGGGACGAACTGCTGCGGTGGTACCGGAGCCGGGAATGATCGACGACCTCTTCCTCATCGAGAAGTATGCCTACCGGAAGAGCCTGGTCCATAACCTCGATGCGCGGGTGAAGATAGCGGTGACCTTTGCAGTCATCATTGCCATCGTTGCTGTCCCCTACTCGACGATGGTCTATCCTGTAGGGGGGATCTTCTTCATCTTCTTCACCGCACTCTGGGGGGTTTCCGGACTCTCCCCGATCGTGTACCTGAAACGGCTCACCATGATCCTGCCGTTCGGGATTTTCCTGGTCATCTTCCAGGTATTCTTCAGGAACCGGTACTACGAGGCTTTCACCACCATCGCCACCCTCCCATTCGGGATAGAGGTCTACGCGGAATCGGTTGAATTTGCATCCATTCTCCTGGTCAAGTTCCTGGTCTCTGTCTCCTTCATCATACTACTCTCATCGACCACGAAGACCCCGGACCTGCTCGAGGGTGCCGGCCGCCTCGGGCTCCCGGCCGAGTTCACCCTTGTGCTCGGGATGATGATCCGGTACCTCTACGTCTTTGGCTATATGATCCGGAAGACGCAGCAGTCGCTCGAGACCCGGTGTTTCGACCCCTTTGACCGCTCACTCCCCTACCGCTACCGCCTGGAGAAACTGGCATATGCTGTAGGAACCCTGTTCATCCGGTCGTACGAACAGGGAGAGAGGACCTATGTATCCATGCTCTGCCGGGGATACGGCCCAAAGAGTCATATCTACATCGCAAAGAAATCCATGGCAGTGCGGGATTGGGCGTTCCTCTTCACCGGGCTCCTGGTGGCCGTGACCGTTCCGGTCATGACCTGGTCCCGGCTCCTGCCGTATGCCTGAGAAGAGGGTTTAATTTTCAAAATTCCTATTACTACCCATGGAAAGCAAGTTTGGCAGGGGTTTTATCACCAGCATCACGCTGATCTGCAGGCACTTCGCACTGCCTCCCGAACAGGCCTTCTACGGGGCAGCAGACCACCTCGATGGTCTCGAGATCCCGCCCCAGTTCAGGGGGACGGAGATCGAAGACCTGGTGACCAGGCTCCGGAAGCGGATCGTCTGGCACCAGCCGGGCAGCATGGATCGTGAAGACGCGGCCGAAGTGATCCGGATCCTGGACAGGCTGGTCATCGCCATCGACAAAGCACTCGGGATCGCTGACCCGGACCTGGGGGAATTCCGCTGAATTTTTGGCCTTGTAATCACCATTAAGTGGTTCTGCGACCAATATATAGTGTGAGGGGACTGAAATTTTCCACAATACCTTTTCTAGCGGAGGGCAGCAATGACCGATGCCTATGATGCATCCCATATCACCGTGCTGGAAGGCCTGCAGCCGATACGGGAGCGCCCTGCAATGTATATCGGGAGCACGGATTCCCGGGGCCTCCACCACATCGTCTATGAAGTGGTCGATAACTCCATCGATGAGGCGCTCGGGGGGTACTGTTCCTCCATCTGGCTCACCATCCACGCCGACGGATCCGTTTCGGTCCTCGATAACGGCCGGGGTATCCCGGTCGACGTGATGCCGGGCACCGACCAGAGTGCACTTGAGACGGTGCTTACCGTCTTGCACGCCGGGGGCAAGTTCGACAAGAACAGTTACCAGGTCTCGGGCGGCCTCCACGGGGTCGGAGTCTCGGTGGTAAACGCCCTCTCGACCCGGCTTTCCGCCGTGGTTTACCGTGACGGGAATGTCTACGGGATGCAGTTTGCAAAGGGGGCTGTCGCATCCCCGCTCTCCGTCCGGGAGGAAAGTCTCGCAGAGATGCAGGAACGATACCGGGCGTGGTATGGGAAAGAGACAGGATACACCGGTTCCGAACGCAAGGAGTTTCTCCGGCTTTTTGGAAAGAAGCTCTCGGGAACCCGGATCTCTTTTTTGCCGGACGGGAGCATCTTTGAGACCCTGAAGTTCGATTACGATGTCCTCTCCCACCGGATGCGGGAGCTCGCATTCCTGAATCCCGGCGTAAAGATCAGCATTGCGGACGAGCGGACCGGTGATGCCGAGACGTTTTGCTTCGAAGGCGGGATCAGCGAGTACGTCCGTTACCTGAACGCTGCTTCGCCTCCAACGCACCCGGATGTCATCGTCATATCAAAGAAAGATGCCGAGAACCGGATCGATATCGATGTCGCCCTCCAGTACGTCAACTCGTACTCGGAGCAGGTATATGCCTATGTCAACAGCGTCAACACCCGGGAAGGTGGCACGCACCTGGAAGGCTTCAGGAGTGCGATCACCCGGGCCATCAACACCTCGGCCCGGAAAAACAACCTGATCAAGGAATCGGCCCTCTCGATCCGCGGCGAGGATGTCAGGGAAGGGCTGACCGCCATCGTGAGCGTCAAGATGGCCAACCCCCAGTTCGAGGGCCAGACCAAGATGAGGCTTGGCAACAGCAACGTCCGCGGCATCGTCGATTCCCTCGTCTACCAGTCGCTCTCAGAGTACTTCGAGGAAAACCCCAGGGTGCTTGCCTCCATCATCGAGAAGGTTATCGCCGCGGCCAGGGCCCGGGAGGCTGCCCGGAACGCCCGCGAACTGGCACGGAGAAAGAGTACGCTTGAGACTTCCGGTCTTCCCGGCAAACTGGCGGACTGTTCGGAACGCGACCCCACGAAGAGCGAGATATACATCGTGGAGGGCGACTCGGCAGGCGGCTCGGCCAAGCAGGGACGCGACCGGAGGTTCCAGGCCATCCTCCCGCTCCGGGGTAAGATCCTGAACGTGGAGAAGGCAGCCCAGCATAAGATCCTGAAGAACATTGAGATCCAGGCGCTCATATCAGCGATCGGGAGCGGGGTCGGGGAACATTTCGATGCCGGGAAAGCACGCTACCACCTGATAATCCTCATGACCGATGCCGATGTGGACGGCGCCCACATCAGGACGCTCCTGCTGACCTTCCTCTTTCGCTACATGAGGGAACTGATCGAGAGCGGCTACGTCTACATCGCACAACCCCCGCTATACAGGATCACCAGGGGCAAGCAGGAGCGGTATGCCTTCCGCGAGGATGAGATGCGGCAGATCGTGGCGGAGCTTGGGGAGAAAGGGGTCAGCGTCCAGCGCTACAAGGGTCTTGGGGAGATGAATGCCGTCCAGCTCTGGGAGACGACCATGGACCCCGCCCGCCGCGTGCTCAAGCAGGTCACCATCGAGGATGCCGTCTATGCAAACGAGATCTTCGAGAAGCTGATGGGAGAGAATGTTGATGCCCGGAGGGAGTTTATCCGGCGGCACGCAAAGGAGGTGACCAACCTTGACATCTGATGACCAGGCCCCGGTCATCCAGGTACCCCGGGTGGTCCCGGTCACGGTCGAAAACGAGATGAAGTCCTCTTATATCAACTACGCCATGAGCGTGATCATCGGGAGGGCTATCCCCGACGTGCGGGACGGGTTAAAACCGGTCCACCGGCGCTCTCTCTTCTCCATGTGGGAGATGGGCAACACGAGCGACAAGCCCACCAGGAAGAGTGCCCGCGTGGTCGGGGACGTTATGGGGAAATACCATCCCCATGGCGATGCTGCGATTTACGATACCATCGTCAAGATGGCGCAGCCGTTTTCCTACCGCTACCCGCTCATCGAAGGGCAGGGGAACTTTGGCTCGATAGACGGTGATGCACCGGCCGCGATGCGGTATACCGAGGTCAGGCTCGATCCCCTGGCCGAGGAGCTCCTGAAGGATCTCGAGAAGGAGACGGTGGCCTTTGTCCCGAACTTCGATGAATCTCTCACCGAGCCGACCGTGCTCCCGGCAAAGCTCCCAAACCTCCTGGTCAACGGGTCGAGTGGGATCGCGGTGGGGATGGCCACCAACATGCCGCCCCACAACCTCGCGGAGGTCTGCGATGCTGTCTGCATGTGCCTCGAGCAGCCCGGGCTGACAGTCAACGACCTGCTTGCCGTCCTGCCCGGACCCGACTTCCCGACCGGCGGGATCATAATGGGCAGGGAAGGAATCCGGGCCGCCTACGAGACCGGGCAGGGCAAAGTCGTTATCCGGGGTGTGGCCGAGATCGAGGAACGCGGGACCAAAGGTGACCGGATCGTGGTCTCCGAGATCCCCTTCCAGGTGAACAAGGCCCGGCTCATCGAACATATCGCAAACCTCGTCAAGGAGAAGAAGATAGAGGGGATCTCCGATATCAGGGACGAGTCGGACAAGGAAGGGCTGCGGGTGGTAATCGACCTCAAGAAAGGCACCATCCCGGGAATCGTCCTCAACCAGCTTTACAAGCACACCTCGCTTGAGAACACGTTTGGGATAATCAACCTCGCCATCGTCGACAACCAGCCCCGCTACCTCTCCTTAAAAGAGCTCATCGACCAGTTTATCCTGCACCGGGTGGAGGTCATCCGCCGGAGGAGTGAATTCGACCGGAAGAAGGCCGAGGAACGCGTGCATGTCCTGAAGGGCCTCCTCCTTGCCCTCGCCCGGATCGATGAGATAATCGCCACGATACGCGCATCAGACACTGCGGAAACGGCAAAGAACGCACTGGTCTCCCGGTTCGGGCTCGACGAGGTGCAGGCCCAGGCCATCCTCCAGATGCAGCTCCGCCGCCTGGCAGCACTCGAGCAGCAGAAGATCCTCGATGAGAAACAGGAGCTCGAGGGAGAGATTGCCTCCCTGACTGAGCTTCTCTCCGACGAACGGAATATACGGGCCGAGATCCGGCGGGAACTCGTTGCCGCGAAAGAGAAGTTCGGTGATGCCCGGCGCACGCGGATCGGTGCTTCGGCGGTCTCCATAGACAAGGAGGACATGATCGAGGACAAGGTGGTCCTGGTCTCCTTAACCTCGCACAACTACATAAAAAGGATGGACATCGACACCTACCGGCAGCAGCGGCGGGGAGGCAAGGGGATCATCGGGATGTCCACGAAAGAGGAGGACTACGTAGAAAATGTCTTCATCGCCACCACCCACGACTACCTCCTCTGCTTCACAAGCAACGGGCGCGTGTACTGGCTGAAGGTTTACGAGATCCCGGAAGGTTCACGTACCAGCCGCGGGAAGGCCATCGTGAACCTGCTCAACCTGGGAGACGAGGTGGTCACCACGGTCATCCCGGTCAGGGATTTCGACCCGGGGCTCTTCCTCCTGTTCGTGACCCGGCTTGGCCAGATCATCAAGATCCCCCTCAAAGAGTTCTCGTTCCCCCGTTCGGTAGGGACAAATGCCATAAAGCTCCGCGAGAACGACCAGCTGGTCGATGTGATCATGACCGACGGGGACCGGGAGATCGTCCTGACCAGCAGCTTCGGCCAGAGCCTCCGGTTCCACGAAAATACCGCGCGCACTGTGGGCAGGAATGCCCAGGGTGTGCGGGGCATGAAGCTTCGCGGGGGCGATACGGTGGTTGCCATCACCCTGCTCGAAAAGGATCACCTGCTCACCATCTCCGATGCCGGGTTTGGCAAGAGGACCGAGTTCGATGATTTCCGAGGGCATGGAAGGGGGACCATGGGCGTCCGAAACATCCAGCTTGAACGAAACGCCGTGGTCATCGCCTCCTGCGCCGTGGACGATTCCGACGAGATCATCGTGATGACCGCATCGGGAATCGTGATGCGCACTGCTGTATCCGAAATCAGGGTTATCGGGCGCGGGACCAAGGGAGTCAGGATCATCCGCCTAGAAGAAAACGACCGGCTTGTCGGAGTAGCCGTGGTCCCCCCCGAGATCGAACCGGAAGAGACAGGCGTGCCGCCCGGGGACCCGGGACAGCCGGATAACGGCAGCCCCGGAGAAGCAGAGTGAGGGCAAACCTGTTCACCCGTGGTCTGCCCCACCCTTCTCATTTATCAGTTATCCTTTTGGGAAACTGCACTTCAGGGCATCAGCTCCCGGGATCCTGCCGCGCGGAAAACGCTATAGAACAGGGAACTGTTCATGGTACAGCATATGTACCGGAAGGAGCTCGAGGTCACGACCCGGGGGGAAGGCGATATTTCCGACCTCACCGCGGGGATAAGGGCTGTTATCAGGGAGAGCGGGGTCATAGAGGGACTGGCCCACGTCTTTGTCGCCGGTTCGACTGCCGCCATCACCACGATCGAGTACGAACCGGGCGTACTCTCCGATTTGAACGCGGCGCTCTCACGGATTGCTCCCGAAAACATCCCCTATGCGCACGACAGCAGGTGGGGTGACGGGAACGGCAGGTCACATGTCAGGGCGTCTGTTGTTGGCCCATCGCTGACCATCCCTGTCGGCGACAGGGAACCGTTGCTGGGCACATGGCAGCAGGTGGTGCTGCTCGAACTGGACGTGCGCCGGGAAAGGACCCGGAAAGTCATCATCACCGTGACAGGGCAGGGGTGATGTTCGGATGCCGGGGAAAAACCCCGGCCAAAAAGAGCTCCTTTTCAGTCAAGCGGGATGGTCTCGAGCGTTGAGACCAGTTCCCAGATGCGGGTCCGCGCGTGAACGGGCATATTCGGATCATTGCTGATCTCGTCGATCTTTGAGATCGCTTCGGCCGCACGAAGCCCGGTCCCCTTGTTCTGGTTCATCAGCAGCTGCCTGGTTTCATCAGCGACCCGGCGGATATTCCGGGGGATGGTGCTGTCATCCATGATATGCTGCAGCATCTGGATGCATTTATCGATTGTCTTCTCGGGTTTCGGCATGCTCTCCCCTCTTCTTTTATTAATACAACAATTCCCATTTATATAGTTTGATAAAACATATCAGCTCAGAACGAAGCCCCATGAAAAGCGAAGACGAGATCATGGCAGAGTACCTGCTCAAGGGAGGAAAGATGCTCTCGGCCACATGCCCCTCGTGTGGCTGCCCCCTGTTTGAGATCGGCGGCGAGACCCTGTGCGTTGTCTGCCGGGAGGCAGGAGAACGCGAGGAGCCGGGCAGGAGCGGTGGAGAGCAAATGGCGTCCACCGGGGGGACGAGCAGGGTCCGGGAGGAACCTCGCAGGAACGCCTCCCCGTCTCTCACCATCACCCTCGAAGAGACCCTGGTCGCGCTCTCCCTCCGCATCCGGGAAGAGCCTGACCCCGAACGGGTTATGGTCCTCGTAAACGCCCTCAAGCGGGGGATCGAAGCCCTCCGGCTCCTCGGTTAGGAATACTCCTTCCGGGAAAGCTCGGCTATCCGGCGGGCTTTCTTCTCCCCGATACCCCGGACCCCTGCCAGCTCTTCTTCAGAGGCGGTGACAACGGCCCGGATAGATCCGAGCGCAGATAGCAACACCCGCGCATTTTTCGCCCCGATTTCCGGGAACGATGCTATCACCAGTTCCATCTCCTCTCCAGTGGATCGGGCGGCCTTGTGAAGCGGAAGGCGGACCGGGCGGTCACCCCGGTTTTTCTCCCGGCGGGCGATGACTGCCAGCAACTGGGCAGTATCCTCCTCGTCGCGGGTGAAGAACACGGCGATCCCGAGATCGATTGCAATCGCCGAAAGCGTCCCCCGGAGCGCATTCTGCTGTATGTCGCGCTGGGTATACAGGTCCCCCCCCTCGATGATTAGCACCGGGCGGAGGGCCTGTGATGCAAGGTCCCGCATCTGGCCAAAAAGGTCGCGCTCCACCAGCGTATCTACAAAGTCCCGTGCCCGTTTCCGCTCGACCAGGACCCGCTCGCCGATGGCGTAATCGCCTGATCCCAGCCTTCGGATGGAAATTCGTACCCCAAGCCCGCTCAGCCGTTCCACAACCGGGGAAGATGTCTCGCGGTCATCGACCACGATCTCCGGCAGATCCCCGGTGAACTCTTCGATCTTCTTCTGCAGTTCCCGGGGCGCAGGGCCGGCAGGATCGATCTCCATCCTTCCGCCGAAACGTCGTATCCCGCTCGCCATGGCCTTCTCCCGCGCAAGGCTCACGAACCGGTAGGTCTCGTCCGAGGTTCCCTTGGTGACCAGCACCACAACCCTCCCGCTCCCGCTCCTCCCTGTCCTCCCCTTCCGCTGGATGCTCCTGATCTCGGAAGGCACTGCTTCGTAGAAGATGACCATGTCGGTAGATGGCACATCGAGCCCTTCCTCTCCGACCGAGGTGGCGACGAGTACCCTGAAGGCCCCGGCCCGGAACCGGTCGAGAGCTTCGATCTGCTTTTTCTGGGAGAGGCCCCGTTCGGTGTCCTTCGTTGCCTGGCCCACGAACCGTTCGGCGGGGATCCCCCGGGAGCCCAGGAAATCGACGATCTGCTGGACCATGTCCCTGAAGCTCGCAAAGATGATGATCCTGCTCTCCGGAGATTCTAAGAGCTGGCGCTCTGTCACCCGGGCCACGATCTCCATCTTTGGAAGGAGTTCATCGGTCCACGACTTGCAGCGTTCCAGGAGGCCGAGGAAGACCGGGTCGCGTGCCAGCCGCCCGGCAGCTTTTGATCCTCCACCGGCAGTCCCCTCGGAAAAGAGGCGGTTGACATAGCCGGCGAGCACCCGGCTCCCCTGTGATTCGGCAAGCGAGACGGCATGCCGGAGCTTCATCACCTCTGCATACAGGGATGCGGCAGCATAACCGGCCGGGTCGCGTTCGTGGATCCGTTCCTGGATCTGGGCGTTCAGGAACTGCAGACTCTTCATCGAGAGCTCCTGGCGGCGGGGGGCGGCATAGCCAAGCTCGCTGAACCGTGCAAGCCTCCGGTCCAGCAGTTCGTTAAGGTCATCCACCGCCGATTTAAGCGGTGGCGGGAGGGGGACTTCGATCACCTCGATCTCACGCTCGTGGATGTAGGGGGCGACATCGGCGTCGTGCTCTGACCGCGTCTCGATTACCCCGATGCCGAGGTTCCGGCAGACCTCCTGCACTTTCTCCTGCTTCCCTCCGGGCGACGCGGTCATGGCCAGGATTAACGGCGACCGGGCGGAATCAAGGTAACGACCGGCGATGAAGACGTAGGCATAATTGCCCACGGCACGATGGCATTCGTCAACGATCAACAGGCTGACATCATCAAGCGTATAGGCACCAGAGAGGAGGTCATTCTTGATCACCTGTGGCGTGGCAAAAATAACTGTTGCACCCGAGAACTCCCGGCGCCGCTCATCCGGGGGGCTCTCGCCGGTAAAGATTCTGCACGAACTCTCGTCTGTCCCGGTTACAAGGTACTTCCTGAAGAACCGGTAGTGCTGTTCGACCAGCGGCTTCGTAGGAGCGAGCATCATCACCTTCCCCCCTTCGTTGTAGAGCCGGGATGCCGCCACCAGGAGGGCGACAGCAGTCTTGCCAAGCCCGGTAGGCAGCACCACCATGGTATTGCCATCCAGCGCCCGCATGGCGATCGAGAGCTGGTAGGCCCTCGATTCGAGGCTCTCCGGGCTGATGAGGGGGTGGGCGATCCAGTCCATATCAGAGCCCGGCAAAACTCAGGCGCCCTTCGACCAGGGACCTGATGAGACTCCCGATCCCCTCGACAGGGACCCTGACCTGGCGCATGCTGTCCCGGTCGCGGAGGGTGACCGTCCGGTCTTCCCGGGTCTCGTAATCGACGGTGATTGCAAACGGGGTGCCGACCTCGTCCTGCCTGCGGTAGCGCCTCCCGATTGCACCGGAGTCATCGTACTCGGCAATGACCCCTTCTTCCCTTGCGCCATCCACGATCTCCCTGGCAATCTCCGGGAGACCATCGCGGTTCATGAGTGGCAGCACCGCGACCTGGACCGGGGCGATTCCCGGGGGAAGCCTCAGCACCCGGCGCTCCTCGCCATCGACCATCTCTTCGAAGTAGCTGTGTTCAAGCACCGCATAGATCATCCGGTCTATCCCGTATGATGGCTCGATGACATGGGGGACGACATCGGTTCCGGGGACTTCGGAGATCTCTTCCTTCACCGTGTACAGATCCGGGGTGATATGCACGGGTTTTCCACCGATGGTCACGGTCAGCCCGTCAGGCCCGGGGATACTTGCGCATAATGCCTCGGCAACGGCCCTCGCCTCTCCACGGAACCTCGGGCCGAGCGCTCCCATGTCGGGAGTCACCCGTATCCGGCTCTCCTTCCGGGGAATATCGTAGGGGATGAAGGCCGAGAACCGCTCCCCGCTCTGCCGTTCATGGGCGCGGAGGTCGTAATCGGTCCGGTCTGCAATACCGACCGTCTCCACCCACCCGAACCGGTCCGAGAAGACCTCGGCATCCCAGCAGTCTTCAGCGTAGTGGGCGCGTTCATCGGGGAGGTGCTGCCTGAAGCGGAGCTTATCAGGATTTACCCCGATGGACACCAGCAGTTGGTGGGTAAGGGCAAGGTAATATGCCACGTACTGGTTGGCGATCGTCCCCTCCCTGACCGCCTCCCCCATGGTGCAGTTTACCGGTGGCAGGTCCTCCTCCTGCCGGGTAATGGAGAGTAGCGGGACGAAATACCCTTCGTACCGGGAGAATGCAGGGTGATCTTTCTCCCCAGGATGGACGAAGATCTCGGCTTCGGCCTGGGTGAACTCGCGCAACCGTATCATGCCCTGCCGGGGTGATATCTCGTTCCTGAAGGACTTGCCGATCTGGACTGCGCCAAACGGGAGCCTGTCGCGGTAGAACCGGAGCAGGCGCTGGAAATCGGTAAACATCCCCTGTGCGGTCTCCGGCCGGAGGTAGCCCCTGCGCTGGGAACCGGGACCGATTGCGGTCTGGAACATCAGGTTGAAATTGAAGACTTCAACTGGCCCGAGCACCTCTTCACACGCCGGGCAGGGGAGCGAGCAGATCAGGCGTGCCAGGTCTTCGGTGCCAAGTACCGATGCGCCGGTCACGCCATGCGCTTCGGCGATATGATCGGCCCGCAGGAACTCCCTGCAGCTTGGGCACTGGCACATCTTGTCCGAGAAACCCTTCACGTGGCCCGAGGCTATGAAGATATCCTCCTGCCCGATGATTGGGCATTCGATCTCGTAGTAGCCTTCCTGGATGATGTAGAACTTTCTCCACGCATTCTCGATGTTCCGCTTCATCATCGATCCAAGCGGGCCGTAGTCGATAAAACCGGCCACCGAACCGTAGCACTCCGATGTCGGCCAGATGAAACCCCGTCGTTTTGCCAGATCCATTATCTTCTCATATATATCACTCATGGCGATCACGGTATTTCTATTTCTATTGTACACCCGAGGCAAAAAGCTCTCCGGGGAAGGGAGGCACCGGAGTGAATATTGCACCTCCTCCCGTACCGCTGATAAACGGTCGCAGTTGAAAAGACCATAATCTGGGAGCATTCCTGGCTTAAATCTTTTTAATTGCATGTCCTGCAGGACGGGGCTAATGAGATAGCCTTAAATACGATGCCCGGTATGTATATCGGTAATTCAAACATGCAGGACGATAACAGGAAGTTGCAGTTATTCCAGCTCTTCGCTGATATATCGGGAAAAACAAAAATCGTTGAACCGATGAAGAAAATTCACGGGACTCTGCGTGACCGTGATGCGATCGAGCGGGAAATTGCCCTTGTCATGCGGGAAATCCTGGAACAGGGGCTTTTTAAGACGAAACTGAAACCAATCCAGCTGGCAAAGCTGGTCTCGGCATACTATGCCGGGAAAAACGACACCGAGATAGCACGGGAACTAGGAGACGACAAACTCTCAAAGACAGTTGCCAGGGCGCGGGTGAGGCTCAAACTCTTCAGGGACCTTGACTTCCGGATGCCGTTTGACCGGGAAAAGATGGAAGAACTCCTCAGTTCCGGGAAGAACATGAAGGAGGTCAGCGACGAGCTTGGGGTGAGCCCCTCGACGCTTCGGGAATACCGTCACGTCATCGAGCAGCGCGACGATGCAAGTATCGATCCCTACCTCGAACGGATAAAGGACGTGATGGAAGATCGCGACCTCTCCGAGCAGATGACCCAGAGTGCAACCAGGGACGCCCTTGGTGAATCGATCGACATAACGGAAGCAGAGCTGATCGACGTTGCCTGAAAGGGCGACAGCCTCGCTCCGAACCTTTTACTATCCCGGAAGGATATGTTCAGTACCATGGAACTCACCTTTCTTGGGCATGCGTGCGTGCTCCTTTCCGGAAAAAAATCGGTCCTGATCGATCCGTTCATACCTGAAGGAGAGCTCCCGGAGGATGTGGATCTGGTCGCCGTAACCCATGGCCATGCCGATCACCTGGGAGAGGCGGTCAGGCTGCATCGCCCGACCGTGGCCATCAACGAGGTTGCAAAGTACCTGGCGGAGCAGGGCGTTCCAGCGGAGGGGATGAATCACGGGGGAGCGATCACGCTCGATGGCGTCTTATTCAGGATGACCCATGCCATCCATTCCTCGTGGATCGAGGAAGCAGGACCCGGATACAACGGTGGAGGAGCGGCCGGCTTCGTGATCGGCATGGAGGGAGTATCCGTCTACCACGCCGGGGACACGGCGCTCTTCTCGGACATGAAGCTGATAGGAGAGCTCTACCATCCCGATGTCGCCCTCCTTCCCATCGGCGGCCGGTTCACCATGGCCCCGGAAGAGGCGATGATCGCCGCACGGTTCATCGGCGCCCCGCTGGTCATCCCGATCCACTACAACACCTGGCCAAAAATTCGCCAGGACCCGGGGCCGTTCAAGGCTGCCCTCGAGAAAACGACAGACATCCGCGTGGAGATCCTCAGGCCCGGTGACACGATCTCCATCCCCTGATCCTGCCCCCTCACGGCATCCCGCCCCCCTGGTGGTTTTACGCAAAGGAAATGCCGGATCCAGGGATGAGCGGGCCACCTTTTTCCTGCCACCATGAGCGAGTGTGGTGACAACCCTGGCAGATTTGCAGAAAAGTTATTTACGTGACCCGGCCCTCTGCTGGTCGGCAATGAGGTGGAGCCGGAGGATGCCGTTGCACGAATTGCAGATGTAATATTCCTCTGTAAAGCAGGCAGGGCATGCCCATCTCCCGCATAGCGTGCACTGGCGCAGTTCGCTCAAGGAAAAGGTGGTATTGCAGAGATCGCAGGTGAAGCGCGAGAAGCTGGCAGGATCCTTTTCGGGCGGGACTCCCTGTTTCCGCATCGCCGGGATATCCGCCCGTATCCGGGAGAGGAGATCGCGATCGCCCTTCAGGCCGGCACCCTTATTTCCGGCCGATCTCTTTTTCCAGAGCACTGAGACGGCCCTCCAGGTTCTCCAGGTTCTCCTCCATTGCTGCCGTAAAGTCCCTGAGTGATGCCACTTTTGCCTCGTTTCCCTCAAGTATCTGGTCCTTTGACTGCCGGAATGACTGGAGTTTCGCCCGGCTGATGAGCGACCATTCGTTGATCATCATCTCGAACCGGCGGTCGAGGTACTCATCCACCCTGCTTTCCATCGGCCGCATGAGCGATACCTCTCCTTTTGCCCCTCTCCAGTAATAGTAGATGACAAAGAGGAGGATGGCAACGATAACTACGAGCAGGGCAGCTTCAAGAGGCGTCATTGTCGTGCCTCCTTCAATCGCGACAGGCGGAATTCGAGATCATCCAGCCTGATTCTTGCCCCGGTCTCGAAGGACTCTATCTCCCGGGCGGTCTCCTCGACCCTGTGGAGGCGGGCCTCAAAATCGCCGAGATCGTTTTCAGTTGCAAGGTCCCAGTCCTGGATCAGGTTCTTCATCCTCCGGTCCAGGTAGGCATTCATGTAGGTGTCCATCCCGACCATGGTCAGGCCTCCAGCTCGCGGATACCGGCCTCGAGGGCGGCCACCCGCTTCCCGATCTCGTCCCGGCCCTTCTCGAGGCTCCTGATCTCAGCGGTCACCGCTTCAAGCCGGTCATCGAGATTGTCGAGGGTGTGGGTGGTGACCAGTCCCCACTCGCTTATTATTGCCGCCATGTGGGCGTCAAAGTACCGGTCAAGGCTCCTGTCCATGGTGGGAAGCTTCGACTCGATCGTTCCCGGAAGGGCGGCAAACGTTTCCCTGAATGAGGGTTTCCTGGCAAATCCCGCCTCTGTTGTCTCAAACATCATCATCACCGCAGTCTCTTCTCCTCGTCCCTGATCTTTTCGACCATCCGGTCGAGCTTCGTAACCTTAACCATGTTCTCGAGCCGCTCGATCCTCTTGTCAACGATGCTGTGTTTGGCAAAGATATCGGTAGCAAGAGCTGCATTCTCCTCATCAAGCCTGTGGATCTCGCCCAGTTGTTCTGGGGGGACACGGAAGAACGGTTGCCCGCGCTGTGCCATCTCGGTCTTCATCAGGTCCAGTTTCTCTTTTTCGAGCTCGATCTCCGCGAGCCGCGGAGTGTTTCTCCACAACCGGACCTCCCTGATGATGAAGTAGAGGATAACGAGGATGATGATGAGGATGATGATCCAGAAGACCGACTGGAACCATGCCCAGTAGGGGGATGTTGAACCGATCACGGCTGCCGTTTCGTTTGCCACAGGTCATCTCCCCCGGAAATTACAGCTCCTTCTCTTCTTTTTTCGGCATTACCTTACCAGCCGCGTCCTTCGCGCCCTTCTCAACCGCCTTTCCTGTCTGTGCTGCCATGCTTTTCGCGGCATGCCCGGCCCTGGCGGCCTCATCCTTCGCGGCCCTTCCGGCCTTTGTTGCTCCTTTCGTGATCTTTTCTGCCAGGGTGACCTTTCTTGTCACCGAGACCCTGTCACCTTCGGCAACACCAAGCGAAGCGATATCTTCAGGGCTTAACATGATGACCGATTTGTCGACCATCGTATCGGCATACCCGGTCACGCTGACGGTCATGGTCTTCTCATCCCATACCGCCGGGTACCTGGCAACGAGGAGGACCTCTCCCTCTTTTGCGGCAAGCAACGGCATCACGGATTCGTGTACCCGTGCCCGCCCTTTGCTTGGGAAAGTGCGGACGGCAACGTTGAGTGTGACTGCGTCTTCCATAGCAGTCAGAGATATAATCCGATCCTATTAATGCTTATTCACCAGGCGTCGGTATCCGGTCAGAACAGGTATAAATGCGAGGGAAACGCGAACGGGCACAGGAACCGGGTTATCAGGGAGCTCCGGTTAAAATTTCCCCGGGCCGGTAAAGCACCGGCACATCCGGACGATTAGAACTCGAGATCGCCCTCTTCCACCACGAGCCCGGACTCGCGCTCGTAAGGAAGGGTGCTCCAGAGAAAGCCGTCTTTTACGCAGTACCCTGCCCTGAGAACCATCTTCACCGGGGCAGGGATTACGAACCGCTCCAGCTTCTCCCCGGCCCGGTACTCGTTTTCAAGGACAACGAGGAGGGAATGTCCCCCGTCCCGCGTGTAACAGTAAAACGGAGCGGCTTCGTCGGGCAGGGGATGGGGATAGCTCCGGCCGGTGAGCACCCAGGGGCCGAGACCCGCCTCCTTTATGATTTCGTCGCGCCTGGTCATGGATTTCCCGACAGAAAGATGGAATGGATCTTGTATGAAAGTGACTGCGCCATTTTCATTCCCTGATGTTCGTATCGCGTAGTGGGTATTGTGGTTCTTTAGAAATCGGTCATTATCCGGAACTGATCGATCTCTTCCCGGTTGAGCTGCCCGAGGAAAAGTTCAGCCTGGGTGCGGGGGTCCTTGCTCGCGGTAATCGCCCTGCCGACCACGATGATGTCTGAACCTGCCCGGACAGCGTCCCTGACCACGTCCACCCTGATGCCACCGGCGGTCGCAACTAGGAGTTTTCCTCCCGCTGCCTTCTTCAGGGCCGGGATATCGCCCCAGGCATGATCGGTATCCTCGGCATCGATGGCCCGGTGCAGCTCCACAACGTCCGGCTTAACCTTGAGGGCTTTTAGAACCTTCACCGGGTCGGTCACGTTCAGCATATCAACAACGGAATAGATCCCGGTCTTCTTTGCCTCGGCGATCGCCTTCTCGAGGGTCGGCAGGGGGGCAAGCCCGGATATGACCACGGCATCTGCCGATGAGTCCGCGGCCATGCGGGCCTCGAGGTTGCCGGTATCGAGGACCTTCATATCGGCAATGATGAACGCGTTTGGCCGGATCTTCCGGAGCTCGGAGATGATCTGCAGGCCGAATTTCTTGATCAGGGGGGTCCCGGCCTCGATCAGCAGGTGATCGTTTTCGGGGAGTAGAGAGAGGACCGATTCAACTTTGTTCATCTCGACAATGTCGAGGGCGACCTGCAGGTACGGCGGGTCCCAGAGACGCTGGACCTTGAAGCCCATGACCGCATGGGCAGACCGGTCCTTTTCATAGAGGATGGTTGCCCTGTCCGGGAACCCGTCCATGGCCCGCCTGAGAGCGAGTTTCATGGCCCCGTAGTTGAACCGGTAGATACGGTTGAAATCGGTAGCACCGGGATCGAGATACACGCTCGCCAGCACGACCAGCGATTCGAGATCATTTGTGCCAAACACTCCTTCCTCGATGGAATCTGCCACGGCTTTTGCCACCGCCGCCTGGACGGGTCCAAACATCTCCCTGATCTGTGCATCCTTCTTCAGCGTGACCTTGGGGATGACCAGCGTTGCCGGCTTGGCAAGGAGGTTTGGCCGAACGACCGCGAGAAGCGGCGTGTGCCCGGCCGATAGCTGGGAGAGGGCATTGGCGAACGCTGCGCCGACCGGACCCTCTTTCTCACCGATAATGAGGTCGATATGAGCCAGTTCAGGCCCGTCGCCGACCAGTGCTTCACCTACAAGATACATACCATACCCCGCATTCCTGCCTACTA
Organism: Methanomicrobiales archaeon; assembly: GCA_022841205.1. GTDB lineage: Archaea > Halobacteriota > Methanomicrobia > Methanomicrobiales > Methanospirillaceae > UBA9949. Next base: position 91,559 of record JALHCK010000003.1, read on the forward strand.
GGTTTGGGATAGTAATTTAAAAACCCCGCGGATAGCGACGGAAAACGAAACCTGGCAGCCCTGAAGAAATGTGGGGTCGGTGAGATTTGAACTCACGATCGACGGGTCTCTCCGACATGCGTCAGTGCTCCAACGGATCATCACCAGGATTCAGGAGACCCATTGTTCATCATTCACACGACGCGAAAGACCGCTGGAGCCCGTCGCCATTCCGGACTAGGCCACGACCCCGCCCTCTAAAAAATCGCCGTGCGCCGATTTAATGGTTGTGGATTGTAAAATCATTAATACTATATCCTGCGACCACCTCATTTTCTGGGATGGTTCTGCGGAGCTATGATTGCGGCACATCGAGCTGCCCCCTCCTCGGCCTGACGATCGGTGAAATGCTCAATTCTGTCGCTGCACGTTTTCCCGGTACCGAGGCCGTGGTATCGGTCCACCAGGATATCCGGTGGACCTGGCAGGAGCTTCTCGACCAGGTGAACAGGATCGCCCGCGGCCTCATGGCCCTCGGTGTCGGGAAGGGTGACCGGGTCGGGATATGGGCGATGAACTATGCCGAGTGGATCGTTGTCCAGTTCGCCACGGCAAAGATCGGGGCCATCATGGTGAACATCAACCCGTCCTACCGGACCTACGAGCTCGAATACGTCCTGAAACAGGCCGAGATCCAGACCCTGCTCATACAGGGGCGGTTCAAGACGTCCGATTACATCGGTATGTTCTACGAAGCCTGCCCGGAGGCCACCGAATCGCGCCCGGGCCGGCTGAACAGCGAGAAGTTCCCGTTCCTCAAAAATGTTGTCTTCATCGGGGATATCCCCTACAACGGGATGTTTACCTGGCCCGAACTCATGGGACTGGGGGAGAAGGTCAGCATGGACGAGCTCGTGGCGCGGGAAGAGGTGCTCGGGTTCGACGATGCGATCAACATCCAGTACACCAGCGGGACCACCGGGTTTCCAAAGGGCGTGGTGCTCACCCACCACAGCGTCCTGAACAACGGATTCATCATCGGCGAAGGGATGAATTTTTCTGAAAAGGACCGCCTCTGTATCCCGGTTCCGTTCTACCATTGTTTCGGGATGGTTCTCTCGAACCTCGCCTGCATGACCCACGGTGCGACCATGGTCCTCCCGTCACCGGCCTACAGTGCCAAGGACGTGTTGAAGACCATCGAACAGGAGCGGTGCACGGCACTGCACGGGGTCCCCACCATGTTCATCGCCGAGCTGGCCGACCCGGATTTCCCAGAATACTCGATGAGCTCGCTTCGCACCGGAATAATGGCCGGGTCTCCCTGCCCGATAGAGGTGATGAAAGCCGTCAACCGCCAGATGAACATGTCCGAGATCGTGATCGTGTATGGTCAGACCGAGACCTCACCGGGCATCACCATGACCACCACAAAGGACCCGCTCGACCGCAGGGTCTCCACTGTTGGCCGGGTCTTTCCCCATACCGAGATTAAGATCATTGACCCGAAGACCGGGCAGCTCGTGCCGCGGGGAGAGATCGGAGAGATATGCGCCCGGGGGTACTGCGTGATGAAGTGCTACTACAACAACCCGAGCGCAACGCACGCCACGCTTGACCCCAACGGGTGGAACCACACCGGCGACCTCGGTACCATGGACGAAGAAGGGTATGTCAGGATCGTCGGCCGCCTCAAGGACATGGTTATCCGGGGAGGAGAGAATATCTACCCCCGGGAGATCGAAGAGTTCCTCCACCACCACCCAAAGATCGCCGATGTCTACGTTATTGGGGTCCCGGATGCCAAATACGGCGAAGAGCTGGTGGCATGGGTCATGGTCACGGAGCATGAAACCCTGACCGGGGAAGAGGTCAGGGAATTCTGCCGCGGGAAGATCGCCCATTACAAGATCCCAAGGTACGTGAAGTTCACGACCGAATTTCCGATGAGCGTGACCGGGAAGATCCAGAAGTTCATGATGCGGGAGATCTCGATCCGCGAACTCGGGCTCGAGGAAGTCTCACGTGTGGAGACTGCATAATCTTCCAAAAAGATTTTGCTGCAATAAGTTTCAACACCGGGTTTATCCGGACCTTCAAACATCGGGGGTTATCTACGCATTTGAAAAGAAAATCTGGAGATTTTAAGGAGATAATGGAATCCGGGGAATCTCCCGAGATAATGTATTGCTTCTTCCAAGCTCTCACGTTACTCGAAATCCTCTATGTTATTACCTGGACACCGAGATCACTCATGACCCCGGATACCGGTGAGAATATCGAATATCTTGTTCTTCCCCAGTGTATCCCGGAAACCTGAATCCTGTGCTGGGAATCATTGATATACACCGGTGCTCCGCTGTCTCCGCTCTGGGCGCTGTAATCATGCCACTGGTTCGGAATCAATCGGCTGAATTCACCATTCCAGACATCTGCCCGGCATACTACCCTTCCGGATCGAGCATAATCCGTTGCAATTCCGGCCATAGACACGCAGGCACCTGCCCAAGGGTCCGTGTATGACCAGACCGAAGCCTGGCTTGCGGAAGATTCATAGATTTTTCCCTGAATATTGCTGGTCCGGATCCACGAAGAATCAGATGAAATCCCTCCGGAAGAGACTGTTACCTTACCGATGGCGTTGGGAGAAAACGCCTGGTATACCGTTGTCCCGACAGTTCCGATATGCCCCACAGTTACAACACCGTTTTGTCCGTTTCTCGTGGCGGCAAAACCCAGCGTGAACGTCCCGGAAGAATCGCTCGCAAGGACACCACCAATCAGAGGTCTCCATACATCACTGCGTGAGGTATCCAGTACAGGTGCCGGGGATGAAAAGAAGATAACAGGGACCTGTTCAATGCCGTTCTTTTTCTCGGGCTCGTGATTTTTTTGGGTTTTCATAAAAAGATCAATTTTCAGAGGCTCTCTGAATGGTGAGTCTGGTGAGGGGGCTAAAAGATTTTTTCCGTCCCGGACGGGTCCTGCCATCGGTTTTTATAACCACATTTACCACAACGGTATAAAATCACGGAACACATCCTCCAACCTTTTTTAGAAGAGACTGGAATGTTGCCCATCACAGAAGGCGGCAAAACAGCCGGGTTCCAGCCTGTAAACATTACCAGGATGGATGAAATACTTCAATGATAGCGAAAAAAATGTTCAGGTCATTTTCCTGCCGGGTTTTTACCAGGGATCCCGCTTTTTCACCGGAGACCGGGGCTCAGGCACTCCCCGTCCCACGTTTCACCAGGTCAGCAGCCGCAGCGGACGCTTTCCTGATGACTTCCTCCTCACCGGGAACGATCCGGTCGAGCATCAGGATATCCCCGTGGCATATGACGGTCCGCACGGCAGATCCGGAGCAGGAATAGACAAGGTTCGATGCCGGGTTGTGGAGGGGGGTATTGCAGACCGCATTCAGGTCAAGCAGGATAATGTCGGCAGGCTGCCCAGGTGCAAGAGTACCGTTCCCAAGTCGCAGGGCACGTGCACCGGCAGTCGTGGCCATCGACAGGGCCTCCTGTGCGGGAAGGAGGGTCTGGGAGTTCCAGGAAAATTTCTGCAGGAGGGCTGCAGTCTTCATCTCTTCGAAGAGGTCGAGGTTGTTGTTCGAGGCACAGCCGTCTGTCCCAAGTGTTACGTTCACGCCGGCATCACGCAGCCATGGGTAAGGCAGCGCCCTTCCAACGGACAGTTTCATGTTGCTGACCGGGTTATGCGAGACGTGCACTCCACGAGCGCCGAGCAATGCACACTCTTCCTGGTCGAGCCAGCACCCGTGGGCGGCCAGGGTCCCCGGAGCAAGGATCCCGCAATCGTCGAGGATCCGGACCGGTCTTCGGCCATGCAGGGAGACCGCGTCGGTCACCTCCTTTTCTGTCTCGGCGAGGTGGATCTGGACGATGAGTCCCTCATCGGCACTCTTCCCAGCGCACCACCGGAGACCTTCCTCCGAGACCGTGTACACGGCATGGGGCCCGAGTGCCGGCTGTACCTTCGGGTTTTCCATCGACCTTATCGCTGCTATCATCTGTTCGGTTGCCGCGATCTCGCGTTCACGCCGGTCGGGATCGAAGAGATCGATGAAGCCGTAGGAGAGCACGGCCTTCATTCCTGAATCGGCGACCGCCCGCGCCGCATCCTCCATGAAAAAATACATGTCTGCAAAGGCGGTGGTCCCGCTTCGAATCATCTCGAGGCAGGCAAGACGGGTGCCCCAGTAGACATCGTCGCCGGAAAGGAGGGCTTCGAGCGGCCAGATCTTTTCCGAGAGCCAGGTCTGGAGGGGCAGGTCATCGGCATATCCGCGCAAAAGCGACATTGCCGCGTGGGTATGGGTGTTGACCAGTCCCGGGAGGGCAATCAGGTCTGCACCCGGGATCCGGTGCTCTGCGTTGCTCCTGCAGGAGGTCGCGATTCCCTCTCCGAAAGCTTCGATCAGGCCGGTATCCCCGATGAATATATCGCGGCGGCCCTCCAGTGTCAGGACATCCTCGATCAGGATCGAACCACGCCGGCAGGGGAACTCGATGGCATGCACTGTCATTCGATCCCCCGTATGATAGCCCTGACCACCCTTTCGGTGCGTTCATGGTGGGCAGCAGCAGATGCAAGGAGGTGGTCATAGGTCAGAGCCTCCTCTGAAAGCCCGTTGGCGTAGTTGTCGATGGTGCAGAGGGCAGCGACCTCCATGCCAAGCTCGATTGCAAGCGTCGCCTCGGAGGCTATGGTCATGCCGACGATATCTGCCGACCGGGCAAGGGCGCGGACCTCGGCAACGGTCTCGATCCGCGGCCCCATCGTCTGGACATAGATCCCCCCGGGCCGCGCTTCAGGGATGAGTGATTCCAGCAGGTGCCGGAGCGATGGGGTGTACCCGGGACTGACGTGCCGTATCCGGTGTTCATGGATGGAGGGGATCGTGCTGGTGCTCACGTAATCATCTGGGATGACCAGGGAGCCGGGGGGGATCTCCCGGCGAAGCGACCCGGCCGAGCCGATGGTCACAACCCGCGTCACCCCTACGATGGCGAGCGCCGCCAGGTGAGACCGGAAGTTGATCCGGTGGGGAGGCCGGTTCCCCTGGTGGCGGAGAAGCAGGGCACAGTCACCGAGCAGGATCTCGGAGTTCCCAAACGGGGTGTGCACCACGGTTTTTTCAAGTTCCGGCAGTTTTGCGTAAAGCAGGCTTGTCCCACCGATAATCCCGAGCATATCCTGCACCTTTCCATATCCATACTGGTGAGATGAGGAAATGAGGGTATCAGTTTTAATCCGGTCCGGACCCATGTGCCCGGGTGGGTATTCTGCACATTTTACCAGTTCTGCCGTGCCCCCGGCATCCAGCTGAGTTTTCTTTGGCTTTGTGCGATGAGAAGCGCCGAATCGCCCCTCTGCTGCGCGTTTCGGGGCCGATGAATTGCGACCAGATACAACCAGGTGCACATCATAAACGTGTGTGACACCATCAAAGAGACCCGTTGGGAGCCGGTCCTGTCAGGTCCGTGCTCTTTTTTGGGATAACCCCGGAGGATACTCTCGCCGGTCGGGACATCATGGATGCCTTCATGGGCAGCAGGGGCAGGGCGCCCTGGCAATCGGCTTTGCAATGAGCCTAGTCTCCACAGGTGCAAAAACCCTCCGCGAAAAGTGGGACATTGGGCAGGTATGACAATTCACCGGTGGAGAATTCCGGGTGCTGCCTGCGGCACAGCCTGGCGGCCTTACCCTGCATACCCGCGAGAGAGCGGGGCCGTCGTGCCATACCCTGCCCAGGCTCGGGAACGGGTTGGCTGCGTTGGCTGGGAAAGCACCTCCCACTGCGCGAAGGGATACCGGCACGATTGGGGGGAGAATACATCTTTATCCCATGGACGCCTAAATTATGGGAGCGGGCCGATAGATCAGAGGAAGATCGCTTCCTTGGCATGGAAGAGGCCGCGGGTTCAATTCCCGCTCGGTCCATGATCATTTTATATAAGATCACAAACCGGTGATTTTTTACCCGTTCCCGGCGTAGAACGTTTTGATAACCCGTGGGACTCAAAGAGTGGCTCATACCACAGGACAAGATATTTTTCGACCTTTTTGACCGCCTGATGGCAATCGTGGTGCTGGCGTCGTACCGGCTCGTCGATCTCGTGGACGACTTCACCGATGTGAAGACCAAGGTCGATACCCTGGAACGGCTCGAACATGACGGGGACAAGATCACCCATGAGATCTACGAGCAGCTGAACCGGACGTTCATCACCCCGCTTGAACCCGAAGAGATCTCGAAGCTCGCCTCGGCTCTCGATGACATCCTGGACTATATCGAGGGAACTGCCCAGACCATGTACACCTACGGGATTACGGAAACCGATGCATACATGGTCGAGCTGGCAAAGATCATCCAGCTCTCGGTGGTCGAGCTCGAGGACGCGGTGAAGGGAATCCGCACCATGAAAAACCCCCACCAGGTCGAGCACCGCTGCATCGAGGTGAACAGGCTCGAGAACCTGGCCGACGATATCCTTGCCCATGCCATCAGCAATATCTTCAAGACCCACGATCCGATAGCAATCATAAAGGGCAAGGACGTATACCAGCACCTCGAGATTGCCACCGACAAGTGCGAGGACGCGGCAAACGTCCTTTCCGACATTGCCATCAGGCATTCCTGAGACCCCATGGAACCGATACTTATAGTGGGAATCGCCCTTGCGCTGCTTTTCAATTTCGTAAACGGGCTCAACGATGCTGCAAATTCTGTCGCGACCGTGGTGGCAACCCGGGTGCTCACTCCCCTTCAGGCGGTTCTCCTTGCCGCGTTCTTCAACATGGTGGGCCCCCTCGTGTTTACCACCGTTGTTGCAACGACCATCGGCAAGGGAATCGTGGGCGCGGAGTTCATGACCACCCAGGTCATCCTGATCGGGCTCGTCTCGGCAATCCTCTGGGTGACGGTCTCCTCCTACTCCGGCATCCCGATATCGGCAAGCCACGCGCTGGTAGGTGGCCTGATCGGGTCTGCCGCGGCATTTGCCGGGCTCGATGCCATCCTCTGGCCCGATGCAGGAACGGTCGCCTGGCTGGCATTCTACGCGGCGATCGGGGCTGCTCTCGGGGGAACTGTCCTGGGTCTCTTCGGGTACCTGAAAGGAGAAGAGGATCTGTTCCACATCATCGGACTCGGTGCCCTCTGCGGTATGGCCATCAGCATCCCGGTAATCACCGTCATGAAGATCCTCCCTGTCAGCGGGATCCTGGCCATCCTGGTATTCATCGTGGTTGCCCCTGTCATTGGATTGATCGCCGCTTTCCTGATCGGCATGGCAGTCGTCAGGTTCTTCCGGAATAAAAACAGCAGGACCATGAATTCCCTGTTCCGGAAACTCCAGCTCCTGTCCGCGTCATTCTACAGTATCGGCCACGGGAGCAATGACGCACAGAATGCCATGGGGGTCATCACAGCAATCCTGGTAGCCGGGGGGCTCCTCTCCGAGTTCATCGTGCCGCTCTGGGTTATCATCGTCTCGGCTTCAGCCATCGCGCTTGGGACATTCTTCGGCGGGTGGCGGGTGGTCGAGACCATGGCCACCAAGATCACCAAGCTTCGCCCCTACCAGGGATTCTGCGCAGAAACGGGTGGAGGGCTGGTGCTTGCCTTCGTGACCGCTTCAGGGGTGCCGGTATCAACGACCCATGCCATCAGCGGGGCGATCATGGGTGTCGGGGCATCCCGGGGATATTCGGCTGTCCAGTGGGGAGTGGTGCGAAGGATCGTTGCCGCATGGATCCTCACCATCCCCCTGACATCAGCCTTTGCTTTCCTCTCTTTTCTCCTGTTCAGGATGTTTTCGCAGGGATGAGGATACCCTGGGAAGCAGCGGGAGCCGTGGACGGTGCAGGTGGATAGTTACGCACCCGGGCCTGCCAGGAAAGTCCCATGGTAGTAGCGGCAGTCTTTCCGGACCGGGCATTCGGGGCACCGTGGTTTCCGGGCCCTGCAGACCGCCCTTCCATGCCGGATCAGGACGTAGTTGATATTCCCCCAGCAATCCTTCGGAAACAGGGCCATCAGATCCTGCTCGATCCGATCGGCATGGGTCTCATCGGTAAACCCGATACGGCGGGAGACCCTGGCAACATGCGTATCGACAGCGATCCCGGTGTTGATGCCGAAAGCATGGGAGAGGACGATGTTTGCCGTCTTTCTCCCGACTCCGGGAAGCGTTACGAGCTCGTCCATGGTGCAGGGGACCTTCCCGCCATACTCACTGACCAGTTTGCCTGCTGCTGCCCGGATGTTCCTTGCTTTGGTGTGGTAGAGACCAAGCGTCCTGATCTGGTCCTCGATATCTCCAAGGGGTGACTCTGCCAGTTCTTCAGGTGAAGGATATGCGGAAAAAAGCCCCTCCACGATCCTGCTCACCGCCTGATCGGTGGTCTGTGCCGAGAGCATGGTCCCGATCAGGGCCTGGTACGGCGAGGTGAAGGGGATGAAATGCCGCGGGTCGGGAACATCGCCGTATCGTTCGCAAAGGTCCCGGAATATGGCGAGGGCTCTTGATCGGCGCATGAGAAGATGGGGTAGGGCAGATTCGAACTGCCGTCAAAGCGTCCCAAACGCTCTAGGATGGACCAGGCTACCCTACTACCCCGGGCGGGAGATAGAATGTTTGACGGGCCGGGAAAAAAGGGTTTGGTTCACAAAAGCCCGGCAGGCTTTTTCCCGGTCGCCGTGACCAGGCTCCCGGAATGGCGCCCGGCAAGAAGTGCATCTTCGAGCCCTGCCGGGTCCGATCCATCGATGACCAGGAGGGGGATTCCGCTTCGCTTCACGACCCTGGCAGCGACCGCATCGATCACCGTGTTTGCGCCTGCAGCGAATGATGCATTCCCAACGATCCCGAGCAGCTGATCGGCAGAGATCACGTCCAGTTTCCTCGCCCCGGGGTCGGTCTTCGGGTCGGCGGTGTAGATCCCGTCAACCGAAGTCAGGTTGACCATGAGGTCTGCGCCTGCCCGTTCGGCAAGCACTGCGGCAACGGCATCGGTTGTCTGTGCAGGGGTGACCCCCCCCATCACCACGATCTTTCCGGCCGCTGCAGCAGCGCAGGCTTCGGCCTGGCTGGCGGCGATAACCGGAACGGCGGCATCGCCAAGCGCACCGGCAAGAAGGGTGGCGTTCAGGCGGGTGACAAGGATCCCGATCTCATCGGCCAGCGCTTCATCGAGCCCGATCTCCCTTGCCGCGGAGATATATCGCCGGGCCTCCCCCCCTCCGCCAACAACCACAAACAGGTGCATCCGGCGGGAGATCCTGGAAAGAACATCAGCATAGGCGGCAACCCGGTTCCCTTCAAGGGTAGGGACGAGGACCGACCCGCCAAGCGAGAGGACGACCTTCTTCATCTTCCCAATGTTTCATGATACGCTACATATACCTATTGTGACGATGTTCCGGTGTCCGTCCTGCGGGAGCAGCGAGGTCTACAGGGTCGCTGGCGGGTGCCTGGGGGAGCTCTACCGGTGCAAGAAGTGCGGATATACCGGAGCGTTCATCGTTGAGGTCGATTATGACCGCGCACCAGGGAACGAACGCGGAGAGTGATCGGCTGCAACCGGCACGTTTATGTTGGCAATCCCATATCCCTCATCATGGAGCACCTGCATGAGGCACGACAGTACCACCAGGGAGAAGACGGGGCCCTGGTATGCTCGCTTTGCAACCATCGCTGCACGATACGGGAGGGAAAGCACGGCATCTGCGGCGTCCGGGAGAACCAAAACGGCGTCCTGTATGCGCTGACCTATGGGAAGGTGAGTTCGGAGGCAGTCGACCCCATCGAGAAAAAGCCCCTCTACCACTTCCTTCCCGGAACGCTCTCCTACTCTATCGGGAGTGTCGGCTGCAACTTCCGGTGCGAGCACTGCCAGAACTGGCAGATATCGCGGGCGGATATCACCGGAGTGGCATTGCGCGATATCTCCCCGGAGGAAGGGGTGCGGAGGGCGCAGGCGAGGTCGTGTGCCAGCATCTCCTGGACCTACAATGAACCGACCATATGGCACGAGTACGCCCTTGACATGGGGAGGCTTGCAAAGCAGCAGGGGCTTGCCACCGTTTATGTCACCAACGGATACATCACTGCAGAAGCGCTTCGCGAGATCGCCCCTGTCCTCGATGCGTTCAGGGTGGATATCAAGGCATTCACCGAGGAATTTTACAAAAAAGTCTGCGGTGCAAAGCTCCAGCCGGTGCTCGACTCGACCGTCCTTGCCAGGGAACTCGGGATGCACATCGAGGTGGTCAACCTGGTAATTCCCGGCATGAATGACTCGCCTGAAGAAACCGGGGCGCTCATCCGTTGGGTTTTTGAGAACCTCGGGCCCGACACACCGGTGCACTTCACCCGGTTTCACCCCGATTACCGGATGACGCACCTTGAAGCGACACCGGTGGCCACGCTCGAGCGGATCTACCAGCAGGCAAAAGAGAACGGTCTCCACTACCCGTACGTGGGAAACGTCCACATGCACCGTTTTGAGAGCACCTACTGCCCGGCCTGCGGGGCACTCCTTATCGAGCGACGGGGGTTTTCCGCGCAAAAAAGGAACCTTGCCGGGCGAAGCTGCACTTCCTGCGGGGCAGAGATCGCCATCATAGACCATGTCTGAAAGACCGGACCGGAGGCCGGCTTTCATCGCCGACAGGATGCTTGGGACGCTCTGCCGGTACCTCCGGTTCATGGGATACGACACGCTCTCGGCAAACAGCCTGCGGGAAGGGAACCGGAGGGAGGACACCCTCCTTCTCGACCTGGCCGATCGGACCGGGAGGATCCTCCTGACAAAAGACCGGGACCTTGCAGAACGGGGAGGTGAACGGGCCGTCCTGGTCATGGGAAGCGATATCCTCGACCAGGTAAGGGAGCTTACCCGGCGGGGCCTGATCGTCCCGGAGATCCGACTGACCCGCTGTTCGCTCTGTAACCGGCTCCTCCGGCCGGCAACAGGGGACGAGATCGCGGGCACGGACTATGCACCACGGAACCGGACCGGGCTCCGGTTCTTCTGGTGCCGGAACTGCAGTAAACTCTACTGGATGGGCTCTCACGGAGAAAACCTCGAAAAAAGAATAAGGGAAGGTCTCTGATACGGTTCCTAGGAACTCTTTGCTGCCGCGGTCTTCTCTTCGATCTGGGCGCGGCGTTTCAGCCACACCAGTTCTTTGTCCTCCCAACCGAAATTCTTCATCGGCAGGACATCCACATCACCGGGGACGGAGGAGGTGACAGTGTTGCGTGGGACAACGAGGATCTTTTTCGGGTTTACCAGCGCCGGTATCGGATCGCTCCTGCTCATGGCAGAGAGGATGTCGATTGTCGCCGGGGCGATGATCCGGTCAAAGGAGACCAGCACGTGGGCTCCCTCTGTCCGCCCAAGGATTCGCCGCCATACGACGAACCCCTGCTTTCCCCCCTCAGTCTTTGCCGCTGGCCTGATCTGCCATCCGTCAACGCTGGGATAGAGTTTCCTGAGCTCCTTTCTTACAAATTCATGCATGATGTCGTCATTGGATCCCATGGTCAATCACGGCAAGAAGAGATTGGCGCCGGTGGGTAAAACTGTTTGGTTTAAGTCCTTTTTTGCCCCGTGGCACCACAGGGTTTTTAGCCGGGATCTTCAATAGTAAGGTGACTGGTGAACAATGGAGGCACAGGAAGGGGGCGATCCAGGGGAGCAGACGGGATGCACTCCCCTCGAACACCCGTCCCTCTTCATCAACCGCGAACTGAGCTGGATCGCCTTCAACAACCGCGTCCTCGAGGAGGCGATGGATACGGGCCATCCATTGCTCGAGAGGGTGAAGTTTCTTTCCATCTTCTCAAACAACCTGGATGAATTCTTCATGATCCGGGTCTCCGGCCTCCGGCGACAGGCGGCGCAGGGGGTCCGCGAAGCTCCACCTGATGGAATGAGCCCGGCCCGGCAACTCGCCGGGATCCACCGGGCCCTCGAACCGCTCCTCCTCTGCCAGACCCGGCTCTGGCACCAGGATATCGTACCGGAGCTCGCCAGCCACGGGATCCGGGTGCTCTCCCATGCTTCACTCGATGCCGGGCAGCAGGCAGCCCTTGCCGGCATGTTCATGGCCGGTATCTACCCGGTCCTCACCCCGCTGGCCTTTGACACTTCTCACCCGTTCCCCTTCATTTCCAACCTCTCTCTCAACCTTGCGGTTAGCGTGAGGGAACCGGGGTCGGGAAAGGAGCATTTCGCCCGGCTCAAGGTTCCAACCAGTCTCTTTCCAAGGCTGATCGCCGTTCCCCGTGGTGGACCGGAAACGACCAGCGGTATGGAAGAGACCTGCCTGGTCTTCCTCGAGGACCTGATCGCTTCGCACCTGGGCGCGCTCTTCCCGGGCTTTGAGGTTTCCGAAGTGTATCCGTTCCGCGTCACCCGGGACGCGGATATAGAAATAGAAGAGGACGAGGCAGGCGACCTCCTCACTGCTGTTGAAGAAAGGGTCGGGCAGCGGCGGATGGGACGGCCGGTGCGAGTCGAGGTTGACGCCAGCATGCCCGACTCGATGTGTGCCCTGATCGGGAGGAAACTTGGCCTCCCGGCATCGACATTTTACCGGATAAAACCCCCGCTCGGCATGGCGGACCTCTCCTTTTTCTCATCGCTCGATCGGCCTGAGCTTAAGGATGCCCCGTTCATCCCATCGGTCCCGGATGTGGTTAGTGGCCGTGACAGCATGTTTTCCGCCATCAGGGAGAGGGATCTCCTGCTCTTTCACCCCTACGAAAGCTTCATGCCGGTCATCGATTTCCTCCGGCAGGCAGCGCGGGACCCGGAAGTCCTGGCCATCAAGATCACGCTCTACCGGGTAGGGCAGAATTCGCCTGTCGTCGATGCACTTCTCGAAGCCCGGGTGAACGGGAAAGCCGTTGCCGCCATAATCGAGCTCAAGGCCAGGTTCGATGAGGAGAACAACATCAACTGGGCCCGGGCGCTCGAGCGGGCCGGGGTCCACGTGGTCTACGGGTTGCCCGGGTTAAAGGTCCATGCCAAGATCTGCATGGTGGTCAGGAGGGAGAAGGATGGTGTCCGGACCTATGTCCACATGAGCACCGGCAACTACAATGCACAGACCAGCCGCGTATACACCGATTTCGGCTTCTTTACCGCCGATCCGCAGATCGGTGCCGATGCGGCCGATTTCTTCAATACGCTCACCGGCTGTGCACGGGTGTCCTCCTTCCGCAAGCTCCTGGCAGCACCGTCAGGTATCAGGTCCGGTATACTCTCCCGGATCGATCGGGAGATCGTGCGGCACAAGGAGTCGGGAGGCGGCCGGATCATATTCAAGCTGAATGCTCTTGTCGACCGTGAATGCATCACCGCCCTGTACCGTGCATCGCAGGCCGGGGTGAAAATCGACCTCCAGGTCCGTGGGATCTGCTGTCTTTGCCCGGGGATCGAGGGTGTGTCCGGGAATATAACCGTTACATCGATTGTCGGCAGGTTTCTCGAACACACCCGCGTGTACTATTTCCGGAACGGCGGGGACGAGGACTTCCTCGTCGGGAGCGCTGATCTCATGCCGCGGAACCTTGACCGGAGGGTGGAGATCCTCTTCCCTGTAACCGATCCGGGTATCTGTTCCGGCCTCCGTGACCTGATCATCCCGGTACACCTCAGCGACAATGTAAAGCTCCGGGTGATGTTTTCCGACGGGACATACCGGCGGGCAATCCGGAGCCCCGCCGAACCGGTGAAAAATGCACAGGAATGGTGTATCCAGCACCGGGGAGAATGGCAGCATGACCCGACCGCCAGCTGAAAAGGGATCGCGGGACCAGGCAGTTTCCACCTGCCCGTATGGACTGAAGTACATCCGGCAATCGTGGCAGGCACTGGTCAGGGAGTCGGAAGGGGTGAGCACAGGAGACGACCCTGAACATGTCCACCGGATGCGGGTCGCCTCCCGGAGGCTCCGGGCAGCACTCCCGGTCTTCAAACCCTGTTTTCCCCGGAAAAAATTCCGGAAGTGGCAAAAAGAGATCAAAGCCATCACCACCCTGCTTGGCGAGGCCCGCGACCTCGATGTCCAGATCGCCTTTGTCGAAGAGTATCTCCGCGGGCATGGGTATGACTGCCCGGAGGACGGGAGGCTTGCAGCATCACCGGAAACCTGCCCCCGTGACATCCTGGCCCTCCTCAGGGACCTGCGGCAGAGACGAAAGATCGTCCAGCCGGCGGTTGAGACTGTGGCGCTTTTGCTGCGGGAAGGAGGCGAACTCCATGAGTTTGGCATGGTGCTTGCCAGTCCCCGGCAGGAGACCCGGGGCTGGGAGAAGCCCGGGACACTATCCCGGAAAGCGCAGAAGATCATCTCCTCCCGGGCCACCGCTCTCCTGGCCTTTGGACCGGCGGTACATGACCCGGAGGCAGTCATCCGCCACCACGAGATGAGGATTGCGGCAAAACGGCTCCGGTATACCCTCGAGATCTTCAACCGTCTCTCTGGCGGAGCACTCAAAGCGGCCATCCGACGGATCCGTGCCCTCCAGGATGTCCTTGGCCAGATGCACGACTGCGATGTATGGATCGAATTCCTTCCTGCATTCCTGCATGATCCAGGACCAGGACTGCTCCAGGAACCCGGCACCCCCGGGAAAAACCACGCAGCGATCCCGGCCCTCCTGGAAGACCGGAACCGGGAACGTGCCCGGCTGTACCGGGTATTCGTTAAGATGTGGGACCGGATGAAAGGTGACCTGTTCTTCGAAACACTGGACGAGCTGGTCTGCCAACTGCCCGAAAAGCCCCGGGGGTAATCAGGTGAGCATTTCCGGGCAGGCCGGGAACTGCACACCCCGCTCCTCGTATCCTCCTGCCCGTTTTATCCCTGGCAAAAGGATATCTCTCTTCAAAAACAAACCAGTTTCCTGAAACAGCCTGGTTTCGCAGGAACAGCGGCATGATCGTGCTTGGGATCGATCCCGGCCTGGCAATTGTCGGGTACGGGGTACTTGAGGTGGAAGACGGGCGGTCGCGGGCGGTCTGCTATGACTGCATCCGTACATCGGGCCGGGAGAAAGGGACCCCTGAGCGCCTGGAAGAGATCTATTGCGGCATATCCGACCTCATCCGGCAATACCGGCCGTCCTGGCTGGCCATGGAGAAGCTGTTCTTTTCCCGGAACGTGACCTCTGCCATGCAGGTCTCCGAAGTGCGCGGGGTCATCCTCCTTGCCGCCCGGCAAAACGGGGTCCCTGTGGCTGAATACACCCCAAACCAGGTCAAGCAGGCCATTACCGGGTCAGGGAAGGCCGACAAAAAACAGATGCAGGACATGATCCGGAGGTTGCTGGATCTGCCCGAGATACCGAAACCCGATGATGTCGCTGACGGCCTCTCCATTGCCCTCTGCCATGTCCACGTCATGAGGCCTCCATGATCGCCCAGATTTCCGGGGAGGTCATTTCCACAGGTGAGGGCTCGGCGATCATCGAGACAGGCGGGATAGGATTCGAAGTGAGGATGACCGGCCCGGACCTCCGCGTGCTTTCCGGGGCTCCCCGGAAGGTCCGCGCCTATACCTTCCTCGCGGTCAGGGAGGACGAACTGGTGCTCTACGGGTTTCTCCACCCGTCCGGGCTTTCGATGTTCCGCATGCTGATCAGCGTCACCAGGGTCGGCCCGGCCCTTGCCATTTCGATCCTCTCCCAGATCAGCATCCCCGAGTTCGCCGCTGCTATCCTCGATGAAGACGAAAAAGTGCTCACCCGGATATCAGGGATCGGCCAGAAGAGCGCCAGGCGGCTCATCCTCGAGCTGAAGGACAAGCTCCGGAAGAAAGCGGCGGAGTTCGGGAGTGCTGCGCCTTCCGGGATCGACCCGGCCCGGCGGGATGCCGTGAGCGCGCTGGTGGCGCTCGGCTT
Source organism: Methanomicrobiales archaeon (assembly GCA_022841205.1). Classification (GTDB taxonomy): domain Archaea; phylum Halobacteriota; class Methanomicrobia; order Methanomicrobiales; family Methanospirillaceae; genus UBA9949. Next base: position 107,488 of record JALHCK010000003.1, read on the forward strand.
TGCGGAGCGCGAATCGCGGGCGGCTGTCGACCAGGTGCTTGCAGCTGACCCGTCCCCGGATGTTGCTGCAGTCATCAAGGCCGCGCTGGCCGTTCTCCGGGAGCAGTAGCATGGAGGAGAGCATCGTCTCCCCGGCTCTCCGGGAAGGCGAGATCGAAGAGCCGGGCATCAGGCCGGACCGTCTCCCGGATTTCATCGGTCAGGATGCGGTCAGGGAAGCGCTGGCCATCGCCATAGGTGCGGCAAGGATTCGGAGATCGCCGCTCGATCACGTCCTCTTTTCCGGGCCTCCAGGTCTTGGGAAGACCACGCTTGCCCACATCATCTCCCGGGAGCTTGGGAGCGGCATCCATTGTACCAGCGGGCCGGTTCTCGAGAGGGCGGGCGATATTGCCGCCACACTCACCCTTCTTGCAGAAGGGGACATCCTCTTTATCGATGAGATACACCGGCTCCCCATCGTTGTCGAGGAGATACTCTACCCTGCCATGGAAGACTTTTCAATCGATGTGATGATCGGCGAGGGACCGAGCGCCCGGGCCATCAAGATCGACCTTTCCCCCTTCACGCTGGTCGGGGCCACCACCCGGGTGGGCCTCCTCTCCTCTCCCTTCCGGGACCGTTTCGGGATGGTCTTCCGGCTCAATCCCTACTCCCGTGAGGAGCTGGAAAGGATTGTATGGCGTAGCGCTGGCGTGCTTGGCCTCCCCATCACCCCCGGGGGGTGTGCGGAGATTGCCGGGAGGAGCCGGGGCACCCCGAGGATTGCCAACAGGCTGCTTCGCAGGGTCGGTGACTATGCGCTGGTCCGAAGTGACGGGTGCATCAGCGGCACGGTTGCCGACCAGGCCCTCACCCTGCTTGGCGTCGACCGGCTTGGCCTCGATGACATGGACCGGAGGATCCTGTCGGTGATAATCGATGACTTCGGGGGTGGCCCGGTCGGGCTGAAGACCATCGCCATCTCGATCGGCGAGGACCCCCGGACCATCGAGGAGGTTTACGAACCCTACCTCATCCAGGCCGGCCTGATCAAGCGGACACCGCAGGGAAGAGAGGCGACACCTGCGGCAAGGGGGCACGTCAGCCATTCGTGGTGGTGAAAAGCGGGGCCTGGCTGGGGGGTATTCCACTGCGTGATCGCCGGCAGCCTCCCGCGGGCGGGCACGACCCATGCCCGGGCATCCAGCCATCCGGGCCCCGGGCACCTGCAGCATGAGCTTTCCAGCGGGAGGTCGTGGTTTTTCCGGGAATTTATCCGGCTGGAGGGAAACGATCCCCCATGCTGCAAGCCCGTTTCAGTGAACCGTCAGCCTGCCTATGGTCGCCACTACCACCAGCCCGAAGCAGGCAACCACCAGGAACGCGACGAAGAATGACGAGAGCTCGGCAACGATGCCGGCGATGAACGGCATGATGCTCATCCCGCCGTAACTCGCGGCATTGAAGAGTCCCATGACCACCCCCTGGCGAACCTCCGAGGTTGCGAGGAATGCCAGCTGGGCGATCATCACCACGCCGGCAAGCACTCCCACCAGGATAAAGGAAAACGGCGAAAGGAAAACGAGCATCACCGCGCCGGCCATCCCCAGGGCTGCAACCCTGATGGCCGGGACCGGGGGGAGATGGATGCGGGAGACGATCACCACCGCGAATGCGGTCGAGAGGTTCATGGCAGCGATGGTCAACCCGAGGACAGCCGGGGACATGCTGGAAAATTCGGGATACAGAACGGTCAGAGCCCCTGTCGCCCCGAGCAGGATGACCGCCGAAAGCCATAACCAGAAATAGTCCCGGGTCACCCGAACGAGCCGCTGCAGGGTCCCGCTCATCGTCTCGGGAGGGAGCGCCCGCTCCGGCCCCGGTGTGAGGAAAATGCTTGCAGCAGCCGGGATGGCGCACGATGCGGTAAAGAGCAGGATGCCGGCCATCGGCATTCCCGATACCTCGGCCAGCCATCCCCCCCCGATCAGGCCGGCCACCAGCCCGATGTTGAGCATGGCCATGAACGTGCCGCTCCCGGCTTCGTGGTCTGTGCGGGCATTGATCAGCGCGAGTGCTGACGGGACGAACAGTCCGGCTCCGATGCCCTCGACCAGGCGGAGTAGTATGAGAGAGGGAGTGGGTGGGAAAGCAGCGATGAGGAGCCCCGGGATGATGGTGAGGGCAAGCCCAGCCCGGACAAGGGGGATCTCACCGATGCGGTCGGCAAGAAACCCCGATGGGAGCACCAGCAGGAACGCCCCGAAAAAGTAGGCGGAATAGATCGCTCCCTGGCTGATGGTGCTGTCGCCGAACCCTGCGAGGATGGGAACGATGGCATTCGAGAGGGCCATCACCGAGAAAACGCCCAGGCCCAAAGAGAGCCGTGTTTTCATATCATCCGGTATGTTTCAAGGTTCATCGGTGAACGGGTCTCGATGTGGTATCGCTTGTAGAGCGAACTTGCAAGATCGATGGTGCTGCCCTCGTCACCGTGGATGGTAAAGATCTTCTCGGGTTTTGGCTGGACATGCCCGACGTAGTTGATCAGCTGCCGCCGGTCGGAATGGCCCGAGAACCCGTCGATGGTTACTATCTCGAGGTTGATGAGGATGGTCTCACGCCGCCCGATCGGCACCTCCCGCCACCCTTTCTGGATCCTGCGGCCCAGTGTCCCTTCTGCCTGGTAGCCGACAAAGACAAGGGCATTTCGCTCGTCCTGTGCCAGGTTGCTCAGGTACTCCATGACCGGCCCGCCGTTCAGCATACCGCTCGTGGTGATGATGACACATGGGTCGCCGGCAATGATCCGCTCCCGGAGGTCGGGCGAGTCGACCGCGACAAAGCAGTCTGCGAGGAAGGGGTTTAAGCCCTCCTTGAAGATCTGGTTGCGGAGATCGCTGTTCAGGTACTCAGGGTAGGTGGTGTGGATGGCCGTTGCCTCGCGTATCATCCCGTCGAGGGCTATCTTCACCTTCGGTATCTTTTCCTTCCGGATACCCTCTTCCAGTGCGAGCATGACTTCCTGGGACCGCCCGACTGCGAATGCAGGGATGATGACCTTGCCGCCCCGCCCGATGGTGGCATTCACCGTCTCGTAGAGCTTCTCTTCGGCCTCAGCCCGGGGGGGCTGGATATCCGCGCTGCCGCCATACGTGCTCTCCATGAAGAGGGCTTCCAGGCGTGGGAACTGGTTGGTTGCCGGGTTAAACAGCCTGCTCTTGCTGTAGTTGAAGTCACCGGTAAAGGCGATATTGTAGAGCCCATCGCCGACATGGAAGTGGGCGATTGCCGATCCAAGGATGTGTCCGGCATTGTGGAACGTGAGTTTTATATCGGGTGCTATATCGGTGACACTCCCGTAGTTGAGCACGATGGAATGCCTGATGTAGCTTTTTACCTCGTTTGAGCTGTAGGGAATTTTCCGGTCTTCCTTGGATACCACGTCGAGATAGTCGAGCTGGAGCATGGCCGAGAGGTCACGCGTGGGCGGGGTATTGTAGACCGGGCCGTCATACCCGTACTTGAAGAGCAGGGGGACGAGAGCGCAGTGATCGAGGTGGGCGTGGGTCAGCACCACGGCATCAAGCTGGGAGAGGGGGTGGATCTCGGGCACGTAGAGGTATGGGGTGTTGTTGCTGTTGTCCGGTTTATCGCCGCAATCGATCAGCACCCTGCTCTCAGGAGTGCTCAACAGGAACGCCGCCCTGCCCACTTCACGGCAGCACCCGAGCATTGTCACCCTGACCCACTGGTCCTTGCTTATGACGTCCCTGTGGATCCTCCTCCCGATGGTCCGGAGGAACGTCTTTCGCTCCTCGTTCACCGAGCGCAGGTACTGGCGGATCTGCTTTACCGTTGAGCTCTCTATTGGGGGAGTCCGGACCACCTTGGGAGTCCAGCCGATATGCCGGGTGATCTCGCGAAGCGTTGCCCCGTTCTTGCCGATGACCACGCCGGGCTTTTCGGCCTCTATCAGGACTTCACCGGTGTCTGCGTCAAAAAATATATCCGTTATCCCGGCACTTTCCGGCACTACCGACCGGATCTCGTTTACCGCCCGGTCAGGGTCTTCAAGCACGTTTGGCCGGACCACGATCCGTTTCCGAAGGTCCCTGGCAAGGATCCTGATGAGGTCCGCTTCATCAGCGAACCGCTTTGGATCATCGGTGTAAATCACGAGCTCGGGCCCTTCGAATTCCACTTCGGATACGGTGATACCGGATGGTACTTTCTCGTTGATCTTGTCCTTGAGTTCTTTCAGTCGTTCTTCAATAAGCATCAGATCAGTCCTTAAAAAAAAGAGTTATACTTTGGCAGCAGCAGCGAATTTCTTTGAGATTTCCTCGTCGCCAATCTCCAGGTACTCGTCCTTTGTTATCACCACGACATGGAGGCCTTCCCCTGAACCGGAGTCTCTCTTCATGGCCGCCCTTACGGCCCGTACCGCGAGTGCCACCGCCTCGTCCCGTGGCATCCCTTTCCTGAACCGGTCTTCGAGAACACCGTAGGCCATGGGTGAGCCTGACCCTGTCGCTACGATCTCCTCTTCCCTGGTCACACCGCCAAGTGCATCAACCGAGAAGAGGCCTGGTCCGGATTCATCGACGCCGCCGACCAGGAGCTGGACGTAGTACGGGAAGTAACGGTTGTTGTTCAGGATATTGGCGAGCAGGGTGGATGCCGCCGCAACCGACATCGACCGTCCCCGCCGGATATTGTAGAGGCTGCACTCCACGGTCATGAGCCGTGCCATCTGCTGTGCATCGCCGACGCCGCCCGCGGTGGTCATGCCGATGCGGTCGGATATCCGGTACACCTTCTTGGCCTTCTTGCTGGCGATCAAATACCCCATCGTGGCCCGTAGCTCGGTGGCGAGGACAACACCATCTTCAAAGACCAGTCCCACGGTGGTCGTCCCCTTCAGGGGTTCCTGGGCTCCTTCAATCATATATATACCCCAAAATGCAGAAAACGCTGGGAAAACTTCTCAAAAGCGCTTCATCACAATACATGTCATAAGAAAATTTAAAGGTTTTTATTGTTCCGCCTGGTTGTATAAAGCGGTGATAAGGTCGCGGTCAAATAGCATGGCCACCAGTTTCTTGTCACCGTTCACTACGGGAAGCTGGTCGACTCGCCCGCGTTTCATCTTCAATGCGCATTCGCTCACCCCGGAATTCAGGGGGACGGATATGACATTGGTGATCATCGCCGACTTGACCGGCCGCTCCGGCAGCTGGATGCGGGAGATGCCATACGAGATGGTATGCATGTCGCGGATGCTTTCCCAGGTCCATTCATCATCGTCCGTTCCGTTCGAGAAATCGCTGATCTCGACCATGTCCTCTATGGACGAATGGCGGATCAGGTCCCTTTCAGAGATGATGCCGAGCAGCCTGCTTTCTGCATCGAGGATGGGGATCGCTTCGAATCCCGATATATCCATGATCCGGGCGACGAGCGGAAGGGGGGTCTCTTCCCAGAGGGCATAGGTCTGGGATACATACCGGTCCTTGATCTCTTCCCCGATCCGGAGCTGGGCGAGGGCATGGATGAGATCGGCGACCGAGATGAGGCCGACGAGCTCCTCCCCATCGATGACCGGCAGTCTCCTGACATTATACTCGACCATGAGCCTTGCGGCTTCCTCGACAGGGGCATCGGGGTGCACGGTGACCGGGTTCCGGGTCATCAGCAGGCCGAGCTGGGTCTCATCAGACTTGCGGAGGAGATCCTTCCGGGTGATGATCCCCACCAGTTTGCCCTCCTTCAGCACCGGAACTCCGCTGATGCCGGTCCGTTTCAGGATCTTCAGCACTTCGTCACGGTTTCCGGGAATCTCGACCCGGACAACCTCGGTGGTCATGTATTCTGCGACTTTCATTTCCGTGGTCTCACCACCATGACCGTTGTAGGAGAGTTCGAGACCACAAACGAGCTGACACTCCCGAGCAGGAGCCGGTCGACCTCGCTTTTCCCGTGTGATCCTACAACGACGAGATCTGCGCCGATTTCACCGGCAGCCTTCAGGATCTCGTTGCCAGCATGCCCCTGCCTGATGGAGGTCTCGATCCTGACACCATGTTTCTTGGCCTTCTCGCGGGCCGCTTCAAGGGCAGTGTTCCCTTCCTGCTCGAGCATGCTGTACATGATCTCCCACGTGCTGTCCATTGGCAGCGATGAGAAGAGGCCGGTCTCTACAACGTAGATCGCGTGCAGGGATCCCTTCCAGACCCGTGCTTCTTCGATTGCCGCTCCCAGTGCCTGGTCACTGATCTTTGATCCGTCTATTGCCACGAGAATGTGTTGGAACATGGGTACCCCCAAAAGAGCTTTTCTATTAATGTATTTTCATGAATTAATAACTTTTTTGAGGATATTGTCCGCCCCCGCCCTGCTGGCCAGTGTCCTGACCGGATCGCGGGAGAGCCACAGGTTTGATTCCCGAGGCGCCAGCACCAGGAAATTTGCCGGGGACCTCTCCCTGATGAAGTATGAACTGCCGGAAAGGGCCGAACCGGCTACAGCGGCCCGGAGCACCGTATCCGGGGGGACCCGGTACACGGTTGTGAGAAACGACATCTCCCTCCAGGGATCGGGCTGTACTGTCATGCAGTTGTCGGTCCCGATAAGGAGCGGGACTCCCTGGTCGATCATCCCGCGTACCGGGGGGTTCCGCGCGCTTCCGGTAACCCCGAACAGCCAGTTCGACCGTGCGCAGACTGCTACCGGGATCGCCTCATCCGCACACCGTTTCAGGTGCTCCCCGGTGGCGTGAGTGCAGTGGACAAGGAGATCGGGCTCGTATGTGAGTGCAGTATCTATATCGAAGGGATCTCTTTCGCCGGCATGGAACGCGACCAGTTTTCCGGCAGCCCTGGTCCGCGACACCACCTCGTCGAGAGAGGGTATATCGCGCGCACTGCTTATCCCGGCACCGTCTCCTGCCAGTTCTCCACCATCCCGCCCGAGGATCAGGGGCCGGCATGACAGCCCTTCTGCGGCACGCCCGAGCGCCTCCACCCCGGGCACTCCTCCCTCGCGGAAATCGGCAAAACCTGCCGTCCCGTACCGGTACATGCTCCTGACTGTGGCGCGCATCGCCGCTACCAGGTCATCCTCCGGTGTTGAAGCAAGGATCCGGTGCTTAAGGCCGTGGGGCGGGGTTACCATCTCTTCCAGGTCGCCCGTAACCGGGATATCCATGGCCACGCTGTCCCCCACGTGGGTATGGGCATTGAAGAAAGCCGGGCATATCCATGCTGCCGGTCGACCGGAGGTCTCCTCGATACGGCGGATAATTCCCCGTTCCACCACGATGGTCACATTCCTGGCCAGCAGTTCCTCGCCAAGGAGTGCCTGTCCTTCGATAACGAGATCCTCCGCACCCATGCCCTGTCACCGTTTTTATATAGGTTGAATGGGAGAAATAACCTGGTATGGCAAAGAAAGCTGGCGGCAGACTGATATCATCAGCCGGACTGGTCAACTACTATGAGAGCGAGGACAAACGTGCCGTCCACATAAACCCGTACTCGGTTATCGTGGTTGCCATTGCACTGTCGATAATCGTCATCGTGCTCAACTTTCTCTTCTGATCATATCCGGCGGATCAAACTTTTTCAAAATGAAGGTGCCGATGGAGAGTAATGGATAACCCTGTAAATCCAGGCATCCGTCCGTTGCAATGGCGATGAAAAAAGGGGGTTATCATTTCGTATACCTGCACCACGAAGTGAACCCGGGTGGGCATCACCGTTCTTTCAACCGTTTCCTGATGATATCCTCTTCCGCGGAGAAGTAGATGGTATCGTGGCCGTTCCAGTCCGGGCAGTTGCGGAAGACCACGACCGGGACTGCGTTGTCGCTTTCTCCCATCACGAAATTTGCAAAACCAGCGATCTCGTCTACAACCGCTTCCTCGGTGATCTTCAGCTCGTGGCCGAACAGGTCGCAGTCTCCCCGGAAGTCGCGGATGGCAGGCATGCCGCTCCACCCGATGGCATGACCGGTCTGCCCCCTCCGAAACGATCTGCCGCAGGTGTCGGTCACGATCACCCGCACATCTTTCCCGGTCCGGGCACGGAACCCTTCCCGGAGGTCGGCTGCGGCAGCCATCGGGTCAGGGGGGAGGAGGATGATATGTCCGTCTTCGATATTGCTCTGGTCGACCCCGGCCCGCACACCGACATGGCCGCAGGGGAGCTCGCAGAGCACGAAGGGATATTCGAGGATGACATCCCGGGAAGTGTCAAGGACCGCCTGGATGAACCTTGGGTCTTCCTTTGTCCTTCCAGCTATCCTGATGGCCCGCTCACCCGTGACGATGTCTGACAGGGAGCGGGTGTAGCCTTTCGCCTTTGAATAAACAGATGAAGCGATACAGACAATGTCCCCGTCTGAAAGGACCACCCGTTCCGAGATCAGGGCGCAGAGATCGTCGCCCTCCGTGATGAGCGGGAGCCCGCGAACCCCGACAACGGTAATCGGCTCTTCTCGCATACTTCTTCTTTCTGGGTCGGGGGTAATGATAAAGCGGATATATCCCCCGGGGCCTGCCTGGCAGGGCCGCAATATATATCCACCCAGCACGGCAATACCCGGTTAGGATGTACCTCATCATCCGCTGTGGCGGATGCAGGACTTTTACCTATGTCGACCGGTTACAGCAGTGGAAACTCTGCCCCCGTTGCGGGGAGACCATCAGTGTTGCCGGATCCCCGGTGTACCTCGAAGTCGAGGAGTTCACCATGGCAGAAGATATCATCCAGCAGCTCCAGAACCACCTTGATTCCAGGCGGAAAAAAGATCTATCCCCTGAAGAGATCTCAACGCTTCGCCACCGCTACGCAGAGTGGGTGAGGGGCCGGGTCTAGAGCCCTACCACCGCATTCCGCAACCGGGGCAGACAAGGGTAACCACCCGCCCGCAGTTTGGGCAGACAAGTCCCTGCCGGGTGCGGTACTCCACCGGTTTTCCGCAGTTCCTGCACAGGATCTCGAGTTCGTATCCGCAGGTGTGCCGGAGCATCTAATCTCCCGTGGAGGCTCCTCTGATAAATAGGTTCGCCTCGTTATTCCACGGAATAACGGAGCAGGGCGGCAACCCCGCCCAGGCCATCGAGCTGCTTTCCCGGTTCGAACTCTGAAGAGAAGACCACGATTGCAGCGCCCATCAGCTCGGCCCGGTCGATCAGGTGGGCGATCCCCTCATCCCTGAGAAGGTAATCGAGCACCAGGAGCTGTTCGCAGGCCCCGTAATCGACTGCCCGTTGCACATGTGCCCTTCCGTATGCGGCCGGGAGATCTTTGCCGATTCGCGCGAGCAGTTCGTTCATCGCCCTGACCTCGTTGCCAAGCTGCAAATCCTCGTGGATCTTCTCAAGGACTCCCTGGCCGATGACTTCCTGGACTGCTCCCGGCCCGATTCTTCTTGTCTCTGCCACGATGCAGCGGGCGGCGATCCCGGGAAGGACTCCCCGGAGGTACCGCATGAAGTCCTCCTTGATAAATCCCGGCCCGGCGATCACCAGGGGGCCGGCGATCGGTGAGAGGTGGGAGGCCACCCGGGCAAAGAAGTCCTGGCGGGTGTCTTCCCCCGACCCCTTCCCACTCCCTGCTGTGCAGGACAGTACACCTTCCGGCCCGAACTGGCGGATCCTGAAGAGTTCTGCATCCCCTTCTTCGATGGTCAGGACATGGACCGCTTCGAATACCGATGCCTTCACCGCCCGATCGATCCGCTCAAACTCGACCTGCCGCCATCGCTTGATCACCGAGATCTCGTATCCCGGCTCGATGTTCAGGGTATGGTGTGCGCCGGTCTCGGGACCATGTTCGATAACCCCGTGAATGCGGAGCCGGTTGGAAAACCTGTGGAACTCGACCTTACCGACACGGATCCCGAGACGTACCGGCCGTTTCTCAGGCTTTTCAGGCCGGAGCCGGTCTGGCGGCACCTCGACTGTCCGCAGGGTCGTGGCAAAGACCAGGTCGCCGGGGCCGATAAGGTGCGAGAAGTGCCAGAGGTCGTCAAGGCTCTCGGGAAAGAGCCGCATCTCCCCAAATGACCTCTGGATCTCTCCCTGTTCGGCTTTCATCTCTCCACCATGTCTGACCCGCCCGGCGGGATGAATGCGGCGATAGCCTCAGCCGAGAGCACGCCCCTGAGCCCTTTCGCCTCGTCGCCGAGCCGGTCCCGCAGGACCCGCAACAGTTTTCTTGCCATATCATTGGGCTCGAAGGTGCCGGGCACAAGGGTGACGAAAAGATCTGTTCTTGCCGATACCGCGGAGGGAGGCCCCCCGATCACCGCGACCTCGGGCTCACGCTGCAGCCCGATGGCCACGGCAAGCGGGACATCCCGGAAGTATTCCCGCTCCCCACGTACCACGAATGAACCACGGCTGATGTATTCACCGGACTCCGGCGTTTTACTCACCTGGGCGGGCCTGGCCGCGTACACGTCCGCGGAAAAATGGCCGCTCCTCCACGCACCCGAAAACGAGGCGGCAAACTGCGCCACTTCGTCCATCCGCCCGGTTGCCCCCTTCACGATCACCACGCTTGCCCCATGGACGTCTGCATGGACAAACAGGTCTCCTCCCTCCATGTATCTCCTGACAAGCTCCTCGTTCTGGGAGGCATCCTTTCCGCCAAGCACGAGGACGCCGTCGCTTGTTGAAAACCAGCGGAAGCGGTGGTACCAGCGCCGCTTCATGATCGCTGCCCGGGCCGCTTTTCTCTCTTTGGCAGCCAATGGCCGCTCCATTGCCGCCCGGGCCCCGGCAATCTTCTTCCTGAGCTTCTTGTTTGCCTCAAAATAGCGGCCTATGCTTGCCTCGAGGCCATCGTGGACAAACAGGGTGACCCGCTCGCCAATATCCACGTCAACCGATGCCCCGGCGGGATTGACCGAGAGGATCTTTGTTGCAGGGCCGGAGTCCTGGGCGGCGAGGATCTGCGAGATCTCCTGCCACGACTTTGTCGAGCTTGCCTTCTCCAGTGCCGTGATGATCTCCTGGAGGAGGGGATACGACCCATACATCAGCTCAACGATCCGCTCGTTTTTTGCCACCCGCCCCTCGTACCTGGAGAGAAGCTCGGCCTGCCGGGCGCGGATACGCTCCTGCCTGCCCAGTTTCTCCGCGACCTTCGCCGCTTCGGCCTCCGCCTCCGGGACAGGCGGGTAGAACCAGTCCAGCGCCTGGTTGAATGCCGGGAGCCCGTCTCCTGCAGCAGGTGCCTCCCCCCCTGCCGGGAGGACCGCATTACCATGCCGGAGCGGGGCGATCTCCTGCGAAACTTCATCGATGAGCCGGTGGAGTTCACGGTATACGACACTGGCATCTGCCTCCCTTGCCGGGATGGTCTTTTCGATCCCGGCCCTCCTGCAGAGCTCTTCGGCATAAGTTCCACCAAGCATCACCCCGACGGCAAGCGCCCTGACCAGGTCACGGTCTTCTGCCAGGAGGTACCGGCGGAACTCCTCCTGGGAAAAGGTTGAGGGGTCAGGGGGCGGGAATACGTAAGGTACACCGGCAACCACGTCCCGTTCCCGGAACCGCTGGGGGCGCATCGGCTGGATGATGGTATACTGCTGATCGCAGAGCACCACGTTTCCTTCATCGTATAGTTCGACCACGAGGTGGTATTCCGTCCCATGCTTCCCGATATCTATGGTAACTATCCGCTGGATACCATACTGCGTGATGGAGAGGATCCTCCCACCCGAGATATGCTTGCGAAGGAGCATGGCAAACGGCGGTGGAAATTTCGGAGGGTGGGGAAGCGCAGCCGTGAGGTGGGCACGCTTCCCGTTCTCGATAAGCAGGAAGAACCGGGCATGTTCCCGTCCATGGAGCCGGAATGCGAGGAAACCCGGAGGGATCAGGTAAACCTTGGCGATCCATAGTGGGAGGAGCCCGGTCCACTCGGTGACCACAGCCCGGAGATCGATCCCGCTCATACCTTCGCGTGTCGCCATGGGAGATACCAAATTAGATATGAGACAACGACCTAAAAATAGGACTACTAGGTGTAGTGATGAGTGCCGAAGAGCAAGAGGATAAGCCGGTCATTGCGGTCAGGAAAACTCCTGAAGAGAAGAGCGCGGAGCACCTCCAGCGGATCCAGCGATCCCTGGTTGCCTGTGTCATGGGAATTGTGACCGGGGTTATATCCCGCCTGGCTGTCGACCCTGCCAATATCCTCGGGCTCCAGAGCTATACCTTCCTCGGCCTGGTCATAATGGCTGCAGGAGTGGTGGTCCAGCGGCATATCTTCCAGGCCATGCGACTCGGACCGGCATCGCTTGGAAAAAAGGACTGGTTCTACCAGGGGTTCATGACGTTTGCCTTCTGGTTCATAACCTGGACGCTCCTCCTGTCCGGCACACCATCGTGATCCCACCATGCGGATAGCGGTTGTCCACAAGGATCGGTGTCACTCGCGGAAATGCGGCACTGAATGCATCCTGTACTGCCCCCGGGTCCGGACCGGAGACGAGACGGTTATCATCGGCGAGGACGGAAAAGCGGTCATATCAGAGGAGCTCTGTGTCGGGTGCGGGATATGCGTCAAGAAATGCCCGTTTGAGGCTATCGATATCGTCAGCCTGCCCGAAGAGCTCGAGCAGCCAACCCACCGTTACGGGGTAAACGGCTTTGCCCTCTACGGGCTCCCGATCCCGGTCGAAGGGAAAGTGACCGGCATACTCGGGGCAAACGGGATCGGGAAGAGCACGGCGGTCAAGATCCTGTCCGGCCAGCTGACTCCCAACCTCGGGATTTTCGACCGCACGGCCGGGTGGGAGGAGATCCTTCGGGAGTATACCGGGACCGAGCTCTTCGATTACCTGCTCACCATCTCGACAAAAAAGCTGAAGGTGGCGGTCAAACCCCAGTACATCGATTATATCCCGCGGGTCTTTTCGGGAACGGCCGGCGAGCTCCTGGCATCCACCGATGAGCGGGGCCGGCTTGGGAACTACATTTCAGCCCTCACCCTTGAGCCAGTCCTCGATTCCGACATCGCGACCCTCTCGGGTGGAGAGCTCCAGCGGGTGGCCATCGCTGCCTGTCTTGCCCGCGATGCCGATTTCTATTTCCTCGATGAGATAACGCCGTTTCTCGATATCTACCAGCGTATGGCGGCGGCAACGCTCATCCGGGAACTTGCGGCATCGCGCCCCATCGTCATCGTCGAACATGACCTGGCCATCCTCGACATGCTGGCCGACACGGTGCATGTCGCATACGGGAAACCGGCAGTGTTCGGGGTGATCACCCAGCCCAAGGGAGTCAGGGTGGGGATCAACCAGTACTTGGAAGGCTATCTCCCGGAAGAGAATGTCCGGTTCAGGGAATACCCGGTGGTGTTTGAGAAGCGGGCCCACGAGAAGCAGGCGGAACGCGAAACTCTCCTCGAGTTCCCGAAGATGGAGAAGAGATATGACCGGTTCCGCCTCGTTGTCGGAGCCGGTGATATCAGTGCCGGGGAAGTGCTAGGCCTGGTCGGGGCAAACGGGATCGGGAAGAGCACCTTTGCGCGGCTGCTTGCCGGAGTCGAGGAACCGGACGGTGGTCCGGTGGAACTGAATGCCCGGGTCTCCTATAAGCCCCAGTACCTCAAGGCCACCTGCTCTGACACCGTTGAATTTTTCCTGCGGCAGAGCTCCCGGACCTTTGACACCCCGATATACCAGCACGATATCATCGAGCCACTCTCCCTTGGCCCAATCCTCCAGTCCCCGGTCGACACCCTCTCGGGTGGAGAGCTCCAGCGGGTGGCCATCGCCGCCTGCCTCTCCCGCGACGCAGACCTCTATATCCTGGATGAACCAAGCGCTCACCTTGACGTCGAGCAGCGGGTCCGGATTACCCGGATGTTCCGCCACCACGCTGACGGCCGTGGTGCGGCAATCCTCGTCATCGACCACGATATCTACTTGATCGACATGATCAGCGAGCGGATCCTCGTCTTTGACGGCGAGCCGGGGATCTCTGGTGAAGCGACCGGTCCATTCGGCATGCGGGAGGGCATGAACCGGTTCCTCTCCCGGCTGGGGGTCACTTTCCGGAGGGACCGGAGCGGGAGGCCGAGGATCAACAAGCCAGGGTCCTACCTTGACCGCGACCAGAAAGCGGGCGGAGAATATTACTATTACACCGAGGATCAGGTGTAAGGACCACTGGCAGAAGTACCGGTACGAAAAAAAGGGTTATTGGTTCTTATTCGATCTTCCATTCGTCTTCGGATGTCTCCTCCTCCTCCTCTCCACGTCTCTTCAGGACAATTATGATGATAACTGCCGCGACGATTATTATCACCACTATGGCAAGGATCCAGAGGTAGGAGAGTATCCCTCCTGATGGTGGGGGAGTTGTCGGTACGCTGGTTGATGGTGTAGTGGCAGGGGTCTGCGGGTTTTCTGCGAAGAGGGCAAAGATGCTGGTATGGGTTATCCTTGCACTCACCGTGCGTGCAACCGGATCGATGGTTGCCGGAATGTCTTCCCATGCCGATGTGCCCGGGTTGTACCACTTGAGGTAGAGCTGCCTGTCCTTGAGCCCGGCCCAGTCTCCCTCCGAGACCGTGATGGCAACGGTGATGTAGGGATCAAAGTACGCACCGCTTGGTTCTACCTCGTAAGCATACCCGGCATAGGAGAACGTTGCCCCGGAGGGGACCGGTGGAACCTCGAGGATCCTCCTGAACGCGAGGGAAAGCAGCGGTTCTCCAAGTGACGTGGTCGGCCTCACTCCGGCCATCATGGTGATGATGCCCGAGCTATCCGGTGAGGTAACGGTGACCGACTGGGAAAGCGCGAGGTCCGAGTTCAGCGGCAGGTTCCCTCCCGGGACGACCGGCACTGCAGTCACCGTCGGGGTCGGGGTAACGGTCGGAGTCGGAGTCGGGGTCGGGGTCGCTCCGCCGACGGAGTAGAAGCCGCCGCCTCCACCGCCGCCTCCACCGCCACCACCACTGCTCTGGCGGTACACTGTTATGTATTGATACCTGCTGAGAGTATCCTGTCCAAGCACGTTTGTAACGGTCAGGTTGACGGTATACTTCCCGTTGTAGTAATTATGCACGGGGTTTTGGAGGGTGGAGGTATGACCGTCACCGAAATCCCAGTACCAGGTAACAGGCGGTCCCGTGGTAAGATCGGTGAACTGGACTATGAGGATCTCGTTTCCGAGGGTGGGAGAGGCGCTGAAATCAGCTGCCGGGGCGGTCAGGTTCGCCCGGAGGTTCAGTTCAGTGAGGTTTCCGGGTGAGAAGGGATACGATGATGCCCATTCACCGCCCGCACTCACTTCTGCCCGTGCCCCGCCGACATAGAACTCGATGGGAGTCCCGCTCTCCATGTAGCCCTGCACAACCAGTTTCGGGTCATAGGATCCGATCCCTCCATAGAGACCAGGGTTCGTGACCGTTATGGGATTTCCTGCACTCTGGACGATGCCTGGAGCCCGGGCCTCGATGGACGTCCCCTGGGGTGCAGGGGTGCTCATCCCGATGGTCACCGTCCCGTAGAATTCGTGAGGCCTTGCTGGCAACGAGGTCGGGCGGGGGCTTGGCGTCTGGGTTGGAACAGGAGTGGTTGGCCTGGGGGTCATCGTGGGTGTCGGTGAAGCCGTTGGACTTGCTGTCGGCTTCACGGACGGTGTCGGTGTCGGAGATGATGTCGGACCGGGGGGCGTCCCCGTATTCAGGTCGAGCTGGGTGCTTGTTCCAGGCTGGAACGTGTATGAGCCCGACCATCCGCTTCCCGCATTTACATCATACACCTGGGCTTTCACGCCATTGACATAAAACTCGATCTGGAGCGAACAGCCGCAGGCGACACAACAGTCGCTATACTCCGTTGCACTGGCCTCGACCCACAACCGGCCATCGAAGGTGCCGGGGCCCCCATAGACGCCGGAGGATGATGTCGTAAACGTGCCATGGGGCGTTCCCCAAAGTTTGGCTACGATCGTTGTCCCGGCAGGGGCAGGCGCACCGTTGATGGTGGCTGTCCCGTAGAACTCGTGTGGCTTGAGAGGAACATCGGCACTGGCAATCCCGATGGTCAGAACCAGCAGCAATGAAAAAATGAAGAGATTCTTGGACATTATTCCTCCATTCTCTTCATCTGGTTATGAATTTAACGATGCAAGGACCCATGGGTAGTAGGCCTGGTCGCCGTTCATGAACATCCAGTAGCCCTTGGTCGGCTGCATCTGCTCTGTATATGAGGGATCGGCATTGACGATCGCCCCTTCGTAGACCTGTGAATTTGCATTCCACCCGATGATCTGGGCCCACTTCTTTCGCGGCGGGTCATCAACCGATACCAGCGTCACCCTTGCGGATTTTGCAGTGACATCCGGGAACCCGATCGCATTCCACCCAAGGTAGACGTTCTTGGTTGGGGGTGTCGACGCTCCGCCGCTCTTGAAGGTCAGAGGCACATCCTTTGTCCCTACCGAGTAGATCCAGATACCATCAAGAGGCCTGACCGGGCTTGTTGCGGTCATCGCTTCCCAGATCCCGGTCTGTGCATCGTAGAGGAAGACAGACCTTCCCGCGGTATCCACCCCGGCAAACACGGCACCGGCCGTGTTGCTCCCGTCAGCCAGGGTCTTTGGTGTCGAGACAAAGTTCCATCCGCCCTTAAGGGAGATCCTGTCGGAACCCGGGACCGGGGTGGGAGTTGGCGTTGGTGTCGGACCGACCCCGGTCACGGTGATATAGTCCTGCTTGGTTGCAGACGAGGAGCCGTAGGGGTTGGAGACAGTCAGGGTCACCGAGTAGTTCCCGGGGTTCAGGTAAGTGTGTGACGGGTTTTTATCGCTCGAGGCTACCCCATCACCGAAACTCCACGACCACGATGTCGGGCTTCCCGTCGAGATATCGGTGAACTGGACGGTCAGCGGTGCAGGACCGGAGGTCGGACTCCCGGAGAAGTCCGCCTGCACCGCGGTGTTGCTCTCGACCTTGAAGGTGAGGACAAGGATCTTGTCATCGACGTTCGGGTCGTTGAATCCCTGGATCAGGGCCTGGGACGCAGCAGTACCGGCTTTTCGGTCAGGACCATCGATCACGAAGAGCTTGCTCCACCTGACCGGGCTTGCCGTAATGACGTATTCCTTGTTGGAATCGTAGGTGTAGACCCCGCAGCATGTCCAGAGGCCGTTGCTGCAGCACTCTTCACAACAGTCTGAGTAGTGGTACTGGCTGCACCTGCCACAGTCACAATCGCCGCAGCCGCAGTCATATCCGCACTGTGAACACCACCAGCTAAGCTTCTTGTCAGGGATGATGTCCAGCTTGTGGTTGTACATCGGGTGCTGGACGATCACGGTGTATGTGCCGGGCTCAAGCATGAGGGTGTTGAAGTAGTTGGCAAGGTTGAACGAGAAGGTTCCTCCGGGGCAGTCAACATCGACGATATCAAAGATGTACTTGTGGCCCGCGACCTTGTTCTCGCCAAACACCCAGAATGCCACTTCGGCGCAATCCGGTCCGCATGACAGGCAGGAATCCTTCCGGATGCCGGTTGCCTGTCCGGATACGGTAATGGATGGCGGAGCACAGCATATGATCTTCAGCACCTTGGGGTGAATATCAGCGGTAATCGTCGGGTCAAGGAATTTCAGCGGTTTCTTCGACCATGCTGCGCAGGAATATCCAAGCGGGTCGCACTCATGGCAGCGGATCCCTTCAAGCGAGGGGACATCGTTTGGCTTGCTTGCCGCATAGATGGTGTAATCCCCGAGGTCGATCTGGATGTTGCTCGTGTCCCAGAGATACTCCCAGGTGTTGTCGGAGTTGACGGGGACAACTGTGAACGTCGACGGGACGTTGTTGTGGACAGTGTGCCCCTGCAGGTTGCCACCGACACAGTCCTGGCAGGGACCGGACATCAGCAGGTAGACATAGCCGCTTGGGTCGGTGCTCGTTCCACGGATCCAGATCTTGTCACCAAGGTAGGTGCTGGCAGTCGGTGATCCGTAAGCGTACAGGTTGAATGCTACCTGCCCCTTGTACACGATCACTGATATCTCGGTGGGGATCTGGGGCTCGGTGAAGATTTCTGGTGTTATCATCAGACCGGCGATTGTATAGGTCTTGTCCGGTGCTGTGTCAATATTTGTAAGGAAGTCTATGGTCCGGAGACCTGCCGCATCAGTTCGTACCCGGACAAAGTAGTCTTTCGGGTCGGGTTTCGCGGCGCCTACGTCATAGATATGCTTGATACAGCCATTGCATTCGAAACACACATCCGCCAGTGATGGATCGCGGAACACACCTTCCTGGTTATAGGCAATGGTCGGTGGCTGGTCGCATTCCTCTCCCGACATCCGGATGCAGTCGTACCGGATCCAGACCACGTAATCGGTGTCAGGATCCCCATTCACGGTGACCGAGAATGCTTCGCCCCGGACAAGGGAGGCCTTGTTGACGGTGAGTACAAGCGGCTTTGATTCAAGTCTTACCGTCTTTGTTACACTGACCGTCTTTCCGATATAGTTCTGACCGGCAGCGTCCTTGTAGTTGTCCTTTATTCCATTGACGTTGGATTCTGCCCAGACCTTGTACTGGCCGCCCTGATAAACGCGGGCATTCGACTGGTCTTTATACCCGGTGCTCCACCCCTTGGTGGGACTGTTCTGGACCACCCAGTACCAGATCGGTTCGTTTACAGCAAGGCCTGTCAGCCCGATGCTCTGGGTTGCAGACTGGTAGAGTGCGGTATACACCCCGCCATCAGGGCTCTGCACCTTGATGGTCATGAAACCCTGACCGCTGTATCCAGGTCTCTGGGTGATAGTGTAGAGGTTGGTCTCGATCCTGAAGTTTCCGAAATTCCCGACCGGGATCGATTTCCCGCTGACGTCTTTTCGGGTATGCTGGTCCCATACGTAAATCGCAATCGATGGGTCAACGACGTTGAAGGCGACCTGGCCCCGGTTGGATCCACCGTCCCAGCGGTACCAGTTGCCAACAAACCCGACATACTGAACCGGGTCAACGAAGTAACTGTTCTGTGCTGATACGGGAATCGTGATGATCTTGTCCGGGGTTCCGACCAGCGGATCAGTTCCCGATATGAAGTGTGCTACCTGGGTGAATCCGCCCATCGGGATCCTGATATCCAGTCCTTCCTCTCCGATAAAGACATCCCCTCCCTGTGCAATCTTGTTGATCGTCGGGGCGGGTGTCGGAGCAGGTGTTGGAGTTGGTGTCGGAGTGGGTGTTGGCGTTGCCGTAGGTGTTGGAGTTGGTGTCGGAGTCGGTGTTGCATACGTCACCGTAAGGTCCAGTTGCTGTGCGACTCCCTGCACATAGTCAATTGATTGGGATGCATAGTGGCCCACGCTGGGATCGACAACCCAGACCCAGAACGTGATCGGATGTCCGAGATTAGACGTTGTGCCGGTCACGATTAGTTTCTGTTCCCAGCCTCCGGGACCGCCATACTGGCCTTCGGAGATGACCGATACGTCACCACAGGCAACACCGTCGATATAAGCGGTGACATGGGTGTTCAGAGGGGCAGGAGCACCATTGATCGTGAGGCTCCCGTACAGTTGCTCGGGTAACGCTGGTCCTGCTGCAGCGACCAGGGGGATTCCGAGCACGATGAGGGCAATGATCCCTACTGCGAGGAAAAATGGGTGTTTCTGTTTCATCTATACCACCGCCGTGAGGGTGTCGTTCTGGTTCATGGCAATCCAGTACCCCTTGGTCGGATACATGGGCAGCCCGTCATTGCTGTCGCGGATGATGGGGATGTCCGGGAGGATTCCGTCATGGTACCCGTACAGGATATCCCAGTTTCCATTGAGACCGCCGCCAAGGGTGAGGAAGTTCCGGGCAGACATCGACGTTGTTCCCGCATACCCGATCGCGTTCCACCCGGTATACAACTGCTTTGGATACGGGGCAGGAGTGGTCACTGTATCGAAGGTAAGTGGGACATCGATCCTCGTGACCGAGTCGATCCAGTAGCCGTTAAGTGGCTGGAGGATGTTTCCGGCCATCACCTTTTTCCACGCCACGGCATCTGCATCCCAGAGCAGGACTCCGTTGGGTCCGAGGTCAACGCCTCCGAACACCTGGCTGGCCGTGTTGTGTCCGTCGGCCAGCCTCTTTGGCACCGAGACGAAGTTCCAGCCCGGATAGAGCTTGATGATGTTTGCTGGTTGTGCAGGGTTGACGGTGATGTAGTTCGTCTTTACCTCGGGGTCGGATCCTCCGTCATTTGCCACCGCGAGGTTCACCGTGTAGGTACCCTGGGTGTTGTAGACGTAGAGCGGGCTCTTTGTCGTGGAGGTGCCACCGTCGCCGAAGTTCCACTGCCAGGAAGTAATGGCAAGCCCGCCTGACTCATCGTTGAACTGGACGGTCAGCGGGGCATCGCCGGACAGCGGGCTGGCAGAGAAGCCGGCAACCGGGGGCGTGTTCTTGACGTAGATACAATTATTCCGGGTCAGTGAGTTCTGGCCCTGGGCGTTGCTGACCATCAGGGTGACATTGTACCGTCCCGGTGTCGTGTAGGTGTGGTTCGGGCTCTGGAGGTTGGATGTGCCCCCATCACCAAAGTCCCAGTGCCATGAAGTGGGGCTGTTGAATGATGTATCCTTGAAATGCACGACAAGATCTTCAATCCCTTCATGCGGTGAAGCGGTGAAATTGGCGACCGGGACTGGGATATCCGAGACCCTGATGTACGCAGTTTTGGTCTCCGAATGCGAGCCGCCGGCGTTTGTCACCGTCAGTGTAACGGTGTAATCATCGTTTGCGGAGTAGGTGTGGGTCGGGTTTCGGTCGGTGGAGTTGGGTGTCCCATCACCAAAGTCCCATTCCCATCCGGTACAATCGCCGCTCGACATGTCTATGAAGTTCACCGTGAGGGGAATTGTTCCGGACTGCGGCGATGCTGTGAAATTGGCAACGGGTCCGAGGGGCGTCCTCACATCGATGTAGTTCACCTTTTCCTCGGTGTCGGTACCGAATGTTCCATTGACGGTCAACGAGACGTTGTACAGCCCGGGGTTCATGTATTCATGGACGGTATTCCTGACAGTCGAATTACCTCCATCTCCGAAGTCCCAGGAATACGTTGTACCGGTGACGGTTGAGGTGTCGGTGAAAGTGACAGTCAGCGGTGCAGGCCCGACAAGAGGTGTAGCCGTGAAATCAGCTTGCGGACCGACATGAACGGTCGTGGTGACTGTGCTCGTACCGGCACATTCTGCCACAGGGCACCTGGATGCGGTGAATGTGACCGTGTAGGTTCCATCAGAGGTGTATGTATGTGAGGGGTTTTGGTCGGTGGAGTTGGGTGTCCCATCACCAAAGTCCCAGAGCCAGCAGGTCGGGTTGCCCAGTGAGGTATCGGTGAAATCAACCGTGAACGGAACTTCTCCATCAGCCGGAGATGGATTGGTAGTGAAGGATGCGACAAGCGGGTTCCAGAGCGCGAAGTTATCCGTGTTGCCTGCAGCAATGAACAGGGCGGCGTTTGAGAATTCGTCAGCGTTTGGCGGTGTCACCTGGGAATGTCCGGTCCCGGAAGGGTTCGCCCAGTAGTTGCCGCCGAAGTATTTACCTCCAACAATATTTGGCCCGGGTGCGATCAGGGTGTTCCAGTTGTTCGGGAGGATTATGATCGGATCGAAGGCCACGTTGACCGGGTTATTGAAGCAATTGTTGTGAATCGTGTTAAGTGACGATCTCGAAAGCCACATCCCTTCTTTGGCATTTTGAATAATCACGTTATTTATAACCACATTATTCCATGCACGGAACAGGTAGATCCCATCATTGTTGTCTTTGATCAGGTTGGCGTCAACCCTGACTCCCGTTATCGGAAGTCCGGGGGCAAGAATTCCTTCGAGTTTGATTCCGAAACCATCGTTTCCTTCAACGTAGTTATCCTCGATGGTATTACTCGGGGCTTCCCGCAGCAAGACACCATTTCCTGTCCCGGGTGCTCCTCCCGCCCCGTTGTTGGTAATGGTGTTGTCTCCAATAGTATTGAAACGAGTGAGGGCGCCAGACAGCTCAATGCCGTTTACCGTGTTGGAACTCACTGTGTTCCGGGTAACGATATTGTCATGGCTGCCGCCGAAAAGACCGAACAACCGGATACCATTCTTATTCTGGTTGACGGTGTTCTCATCGATCAACAGGCCGGTATTATCAGCGAGTATCGGGGGCGAATCCAGAATATATATGCCGCTGTCAAAGAATCCCATTCCAGGATTCAGGTTGATAGAATTGTAGGATATCGATGCATCGTCACTCCAGAGGGCTACAATACCCGCGTCTCCGTTTGACGACACGATGTTCCTGTCAATGACAGCGTCCATTCCGATATGCAGGATTCCGTCGAACGTGTTGGAATTGACCTGGTTTTCAGTGATGGTTTCCAGAACTGTCGCAAAAGATACAATCCCGACACCATTGTATTCCACCCGGTTATCTGTAATCTCATTATCGAAACAATTCAGACTGTAGATACCAACACCGTTTGGGGTGCCCATATCATTGTTTTCCACCCGGTTATTCCTCACGTCGATATTGTTCGACCCGAATAATACGATACCGGCGATATCATTGTTACGCACATCACAGTTTTCTATCAGCCCGTTGCTGACGCCCTGATAGACGATACCGTAGTCGTAGTTTTGAACAGTAACATTCTTCACATGCACCCGGTCACAACCAGGCCAGACATAGATCCCGAGCCCGGTTCCTGTCCCGGTGAGGGTATGGCCGTAACCGTCAATAACAACATCATCGGTGGGAGGGAATATGCCGTCAACCCAGACGGCCGGTCCAGGCCCGTTGTAATCGCTGTTGATTACGTACGTTCCAGGAGTGGTGATGACTGCCGGACAGTTGATATACACATCCGCACTCACTACAGGCATAATCGCAGCAATTGCGATGACAAGCGCCACTATCAGCAAGGGTAACTTGATGTTCTTCAGAAACATGGCTCACACCACCTGGCAACCGTTAATGACAAGCGCCATCGGGACCTGAAGAACCTCTCCAGAAGGCTGAACAGTTACATTGGGATAATAAATACCCGGACCATACGAATGAGATGTTTCCGGCACCTGAGTGGTATCTTGTGATCCATCACCAAAATTCCAGGCGAAATTCGGATTCTCTCCTAACTGCTTGGTTGGAAATGCATAAAGTTTGATCTCAACCGTACAGTCAGGGGGTGCGGTCCTGGCATGGAACTGGTTTACCGTCAGCGAACCGTCTATCTCTCCTGGGTTCGACCAGTTATAAATTGGAATCAGTTTTCCCCAATCTATAGAACCCTGACCGTTAGCTTGTGCAACAGCCTGTAAGGGCACCGCAATACAGAGCAGTATTGCAATTGTAACGAGCACTTTCAGGTAGTTTTCCCGTTTCAGTACTCTCCACCAATGCGATTTCGTCATACATGCCACCTTGAAATATCTCGCGATAATCGGAATTACAGAACAGCGTATCTATAAGTATGCCTGCCTTGATGCCACCTATAAATCCACCACTCGGTCGTTCCGACTGTTGCGTTGGATATAAGAGTCGATAATATCTTCAATCTTATAAATTTTTCGCAGATCTTCACTTTCAAATCCCACAAAAAGGCCCCTGTCTTGCTAAACAGGGCACCTGAAGACTCTGGCCGGGCAATAACGGGATTGGGGATTTTAACAGGCCAACGCGCTCTTTATACAAGGTAAATCCTGAATCGGAGAAATAATCCCGGGTTTCAGAGTGGTATAAAAGGTTATGCAGTACCGGACCGCCGTGTTCCCTCCGGCGCGGATGTTTACGTCGGTACAGAGGGGCAAACGCGCCCCGGTTCAGGAGTTTCTCATTCGCAATGCTGGCTTTTTTCCAGGTATTTTCTATTTTCAAAAGAGCGAATCTTTTCAGTCCCGCAGGGTGATGGTGATGCATTAACTGTTCCTCCAATACTGTATCTGCCGATAAACCCGCATGGATTAGCGAGGGAGCTTTTTTATTTTTCAAAAAGTAGAAACGGATTGATATGCATGAACTCGTCGCGGTCTGGGCTGACCGTAGAGGGCTGGCATGGATAGGCGTAATTGCCATCCTCTATGCCCTAATCCTGATCCCTTTCAACCAGCTTGGCCTGACTTTTTCCGGGATATCAATCCGGCCGGGAGCGGCACTCCCGGTATTGCTTGGTATCTTCTTTGGCCCTGCAGCTGCATGGGGTCTTGGCATTGGAAACATCGCCGGTGATCTCTATGGTTCATGGTCACTGATGAGCATTTTTGGGTTTCTTACAAATTTCATCTATCCATATCTCTCCTGTCTTTTATGGCACCGGCTGATGAGAGGCCACGAGGTCCGGGCGAGTTTAAGGAGCGTCGGATGTTACCTGGCAGTTGCATTCGTGGCGACCCTGGTATGCATGCTCTTCCTCGCTCTATGCGGGACGATCTTCTTTGGGCGGCCCTTTGAGAGCAAGTTTGTCAGCTACTTTGGGAACAACGTCCTCTGGACAATGACGGCAGGGACGATCCTGTTCTGGATGGTTCTTGAGCCTGCTGCCCGGAAGGGGTTTGTATACGGGAAAGAGTGGGTCAAACGGGGATTATCCAGGGCATGAACAGGAGATACTCCGAACCGGGAGTGGCGAAGTTCGCTATCCGGCGCACGGCATGACAGGAAACCCAGCCCCGGGGAATAAGTCCAACGCCGTCCCGTGCAGGTGGGGGAGAGGAGATGTGGTAGCGGAGTCGCAGACCGGTTGTATCGGAAGATGGAAGTTGACGCGGTAAAGGGAAAGATAGCTCAATACCTGTGAATTGTGGTTTTGCAATGCCCGATCAGCGCGGAGCAGAGACTCCACCAGCCCCTCCGGGCTCGCACGGCCCATTGGAACCGGCGGAGATGAGATCGCAAGGGAAAATGAACAGAAGGAGCGGGTTAAACCAGTATTTCCGGGATCACCCAGCCCTGAAACATTTATGCAGTCCCCCTGGGCGCGTTGTGGCGGGAATGCCCCTGCTGGGACGGGGCCGGTTTTGCCTTGCACACCCGGGCAAGAAACATGGCACTATCTGGGATCACTTGGGCTTGAGGAGGATGATTGCCACTGGCGTGGAAGCCGAATGGGGCGGGGTTTTTGTGCAGGCCGGGATTAGACGAAAAAACCAGCAATCCAAAAAGTCAAAGATGGCAGGCAGCGTATCCTCTTCCGCATGAAAAGATATCGGGTTATCTTCGTTCCCCTCGCACTGGTGCTCCTCCTCTTCTCCGCAGGCTGCCTGCAGGAGCATTCCCCGGGCTCTCCTGCCGGGCTCTCGCCGGCCAAAGGCCACGATATGATGCTCCACCTCCTCAGGAATGTGACGGAGGCCGTCCAGGAAAATCTTTCCGCACTCGATGCCGCGACATCTGGTGCAGCTGAGGTTTTCAGGACGACCGGCATCTCCGGTCCTGCCGCGGATACGGTGCTCGCGAAAGTGGCTGCATCTCATCCCGCGGTCATAAACGTGATCGCTTATGACCAGAACGGCACCGTGTCCGCTGCAGAGCCAGGCAGTGCAAAATTCCTGCTCGGCACAAACCTGTCCGGGTACGGGGACGTGCAAAAGGCCTTAACAACGAGACAACCTCTCATGAGCAAACTCGTTGGAATTGCCCAGGGAGTGGATGGCGTGGTAATCGCACGGCCTGTCTTCTCATCCAGCGAAGAGTTTACCGGCGTATGCAGCATGGGCTTTTCGCCCGATACCCTTGTCAGGCCCATCGCGGAAGCTGCATCGTCCGGGACACCCTGCACTTTCATGGTCGTGGAGCCCGGCGGAATGGTCCTGTATGACCCCGACCCCGCCGAGGTCGGGCGCGAAACTTTCAACGAGACGCTCTATGGAGGATCCCCCGAATTCCTCGATCTTGTCCGCCATTACACCGCAAACCGCACGGGCTACCACACTTACTCGTTTTACCGAACCGGGTTTGGCGAGGTCGTCTCAAAGGAGACTTTCTGGGACACGGTGGAGCTCCATGGGATGGAGTGGCGGGTGCTCGTTACCAGGGAGCAGTGAGGGGCACCCGGGCCATTTTTTACTATGAAAACCGCATCCGCGGTTTTCCATTTTGCATGCTTGTGTCCCGATGAACCATGCAACTTTTAAAAAAAGACGCGAAAAGGCTGTCTTTGGGAAAAACCCCATGCCTGTGTCTTTACCGTTCCGCCCAGGTAAAATACCAGCTCCCATCCTCCCGTATGAGCGGCACCTGGTCGTGATGGACCCGTGGGTAGAGGAGGAACACCGCCCGGCACCGGTGATAATGGCACTCCCATAAGCCCTTCTCGTTTATCCGTGTCACCAGTGCCGATTTGCAGACCGGGCAGCAGACGAGTGGCGGGTCATCGTGCATGCCAGAGACGGTAGCTGCTTCATGACAACAAGATCGCCCGGGTGGGGAGTGAAAGTGCGAGGCTTGCCCCTTTCATTTCCCAGTCCTGGTCCTCCACTTATCAGCCCCGTTATGTCCGCGCCTCTTTCCGGCCATTTCCGCAATGCATAAGGTATGCATGGCGGGATCACTCATGCCGGCATTCACACCCCCTGTGCCGCGTGAAGGGGGCGAGTCCCTTTTTTTCCGGATGACAACTGCGTCCGGGACATTCGTGGCGGACCCCAAAAAAACGTTAAACTGATACAACCTTGGAGCGAACAATGTTTCATAACTGCAGGAGAGAAGAAAATGGAAAAGATAAGGCTTGGCCCGATGCCGTATATGAGCGTCATGCCCACGGTGCTCGTGGGTGCAGATGTCATGGGAAAGCCCAATTACATGGTCGCTGCCTGGGCAACAGTGGCATGCATGGCGCCGCCGATGGTATGCGTTGCGATCAACAAGGGGAGGTATACCTGGAAGGGGATCGAGGAGAACCGGACCTTTTCGCTGAACGTGCCATCGGTATCCCAGGCAGTCGAGACTGACCACTGCGGCCTTGTTTCCGGCGCACGGGAGGATAAGTCAGGAGTGTTCACATCGATGTACGGGATACTCGGGACAGCACCGATGGCCGCGGAGTGCCCGGTCAGCATCGAGTGCGAGCTGTTCGAATCCGTTGACTGCGGAAGCCACCTGCTGGTCATCGGGAAGATCGCGGAGATCCACGCCATGAAGTCCTGCGTGACCGATGGAAAACCGGACATCCGGAAGATCGACCCGATCATCTACGCCCAGAGCACTTACTACCGGGTGGGGGACAGGACAGGAGAGGCGTTTTCGGCCGGAAAGAAGTACCGGAAGAGGTGATTCGCGGCCTGGCCGAGAGCAGGAGAGTCCGGGACTGCCTGGCAGGACAGAAAATAACGAAGAAAAACTCCTGCCCTCCCCTGTTCTCCCTGTCAAACATCCACCGGCCCTGAAGAACCGGGTGAACATCGCCCCGGTTCGCTGGGACATTTCTTATCTGCCCTTACTTTCAAATGAATGATCATGGATGTGGAGGAATATGCCCGTCGCCATCTCCGTGCCGGGGAAGGAGATGATGCGATCGAGCGGGAACTGGCAGGCATTATCCGTTCTTATAAACCCGATGAACCGGAGGAGTACGCCCGGTCGTTTGCCCGGGCTGTCATCGCCGAAGTGCGAAACACTGAAGGACTTTCCGGCGACTTTTCCTCCTGTCTCCCCTCGCGGGTGAAGATGGGGGAGTTCGGGGTGGGTTCCCGCGGATCGGGCGATTTCTTTGTCCACCGCCAGATCGCCCGGATCATCGGGAAGACCGGGGCATCCGTCGGAGTGGACGAGCTTGATGATGCCGGTGCCGTTGCCCTGGCATCTGGCGGGAATGGTCCGCGGTTCGTGGTCTGCTCGGTGGATGGCATGCACTCAAGGCTCTCCGGTTTCCCCTTCCTTGCCGGGTTCCATGTCACGCGGGCCACGCTCCGGGATGTATACGTGATGGGCGCAAAGCCGATCATGCTCTTTTCGGACATACACGTTGCCGATGACGGGGACGTGGCAAAGATCTTCGATTACACGGCCGGGGTCTGCACCGTGGGGGAGCTCATGGGCGTCCCTCTTGTCGCTGGCTCAACGCTTCGCATCGGCGGGGACATGGTGCTTGGTGACCGGCTCACCGGCTGCGTCGGATCGGTAGGCCTTTCACGCCACCTGACGGCACGGAGGATGACCTGCCCCGGAGATGTTGTCCTCATGACTGAAGGGGCCGGCGGCGGGACCATCGCCACCACCGCGCTCTATTCAGGCTACCCCGAAGTCGTAGAGGAGACCATAAACCTCGATTTCCTCCGGGCGGTCGATGCCCTCATAGAAAGCCCGGCAATAGAGCTGGTCCATTCGATGACCGACGTGACCAACGGGGGACTGCGTGGGGATGCCCACGAGATGGCACAGACTGCCGGCTGCCGTATCCTGGTGGAACAGGACCGGGTGGCAGACCTTGTCTGCCCCGGAGTCCGCGGGATGCTCGAGGAACTGGAGATAGACTACCTCGGGGTCTCTCTCGATGCCCTGCTCCTCACCCTGCCCCCCGGTGCCGCAGGCGAGGTCTCTTCAGTGGTCAGGTCGGCCGGGGTTGCCATCCGGGAGATCGGGCGGGTGGAAGCCGGGCCTCCCGGGGCATTCCTGGTGGTGGACGGAAAAGAACAGGCATTCATCCCCCGGTTCCGCGAATCGGCATACACCCCGGTAAAAAAGGTGGCAGACCGGCTCCCGCGGGACAAGGAAGCCATGCAGGAGGCCGTGCTAAGGGCTGCCGATGCAGCGGTGGCAAAAAAGGCCCGGGTCGTGGACCGGCTCCGGCCCCGGACCTGAACCTATTCCGGCTTTACACCCCGGGCAAGGATGTTATAGGCAAGGCGGGGGACTTTCTCCTCGACGAAGGGCTCGATCCTCTTTGCGATGCCAAAGAGCGGATCGGCAAGGTTGAGATGGGCAAAAGAACATCTCCTGACCTGTACTGCATCAAACCCGGCACACTCGAAGAGGTCGCGGATCTCGCCATCGGTATAGTAGTTTTCTCCAAACGATCCCATCCCGATCCTTCGGACCTTCATGGCCTCGGCCATGCCGTAAATTGCAGGAAGGCCGGACGTGAAGAGGTTCCTGCCAAGCGTGCAGACAGCGATTACCCCGCCGGGCCGGAGCACCCGGCAGGCCTCGGAAAGCATATGCTCCGGTCTCCTGACATAGCTGAAGGCGAGCAGGCTCGTGACGGCATCAAAACACCCGTCCCGGAACGGCAGCACTTCTGCATTTCCCCACGTGACCTCACTCTCGCGGCACCTTGATTGTGCCCGAAGGGCCATGCCCCGGGACAGGTCAAGGCCTACTCCACACCCGCCACGCCGTTCGCAGGCGCTGAGGAAAAGGCCTGTCCCGCACCCGAGATCGAGGACCCTTCCCGGGATGGGGATACAGTCCATCACGTGACCTGCAATGTGGTCATAGTAAAACCGCCCCCGGTTCCTGTTGTAACGGTTGTCGTAGATATCCGCCACATCATCGTAGTGCTGCCTGACTTTCTCGAGCGATTCACTCATCCGAAGATCTCCTGTGCGATCCTTGCCGCCATGGCATTCAGCTGGATATACTCATTGTTGCACCGTGTCAGCCTATAATCTGTTTCGGCAAGGATGGATATGAGGCGGGGGTCATTGTAACCCTTCCTTACAGCGGCGTGAAACTCCGACATGACCTCCCCGGAGGTGAGGCCGTACTCGATCATCATGGCTTCGAACTTCCTGATCGCAGACGGGAGATCGGCACCGGCAATGGCCGAGAGTGCCGCACCGGCGATCATGGACGCCTCGGTATGAGACCAGCCAACAAGCCCGGATGCGTCGTCTGCACCTGCCCGGACCTGCAGCAGCATTATCGCCTTTCGAAGGTCTCCTCCCGCCGCCCGGACGATCAGGTCGAGTTCATCGGCGGAGATGCCCCGTCCGGCAGGACACTCGTGGCCAAGGATATACTGCAGGTGTCCTTCGATCGCCCCGGCGCTCAGGGGAGCGAAGAAGAAGGGAAGACACCGCGAGCTGATAGCAGGGATGATCCCTGACGAGCGGGTGGTCACGTATACGAACCGGCATGTCCTGCTGTATCGCTCCATGATCCTTCGAAGCGCCTGCTGCGCATCCCGGGTGAGGGCGGATGCCCCTTCAAAGATCACGATGCGGAACTCTGCGTCGAGCGGGCGGACGGAAGCGTACCACCGGGTGATGTTCTTGAAGTTGGAGAGCAGGCTCTCCTCTTTCCGGTAGATATGGGCATACCGTTCGTTGCCTTCAAGATACCTCTTTCCCTGCTCAAACAGGTCCGTGGCCTGGATGACGGTGGTGTTCTCGCCTGCCCGTTCGCCAAAGAGTTCCCTTGCGAGGCATTCTACCGCCACGCTCTTTCCGGTTCCTGCCGGGCCGGTGACGAGCAGGTGGGGGAGCGACCCGGATCGTGCAGCGCCCCTGATCATTGAGACAGCCTTGTCCTGGCCGATGATCTGTTCGAAGGTTGCCGGCCGGTATTTCTCAATCCAGAGCATGTTCGAGCCTCCGTATGATTTCGCAGACAGCCTCCCGCAGCAGTTCCCGGTTGTCGAACCTCGCGGAGAGGGCCAGTGCCTCCTCCCGGTCAAGCTCCCGGCAGAACCGGGTGATGGCGGGAAGGGCCCGGGTCAGTTCGTCAACGATGGTAAGGTCCGCACTCCGGGCTGTACGGGAGAGCGGGTTGAGATCGATTGCAATCACCGTCTTTTTCATGGCGCACAGCGCCTGGCAGCGGTCGCCGTCCTCGAGCGGGACCAGCACCACGTCTGCAGTCCCAATCCCGTCCTTCAGGCAGAGTGCCCGGTCATGGGAAAGGGGCAGCAGGCGTTCCGGCACGCCGGACAGCACCCGGACCCCGTGATCTTCGAGGAGCCGGGTTATCTTCTCCACGCGCCCGGCAGTCCGGTGGAAGAGGTTGACCTCCACGGCCGCACCGGATGCGTCCTGGAGATCGGCGAGAAGCCCGGCAGCAAGCGCCGCGGTATTTCCGTTCACCGAGATGACTGGGTGTGATGCCGGGAGGAGAAGGGCGGCAGCAATCCGTTCGGCAGAAAGGGCTGCCGGGCTTGTCTTTTCACCGATGAGATAGTCGAATGCTTCGCCCCGTCCGTGGGCAGCGAGGCCTTCGGGCACGACAATTCCTTCGCGTGCGCACCGGGCAAGGTGTTCCCTTGCAACAAGGGAACGGTAGCGGGGGTGATCTTCCGGGATCACCGTTGCACCCCGGTGATCCTTGCTCCCGAGTCCGCCATGTGGAGTTCGAATACTTCCCCGTGAGCGGAAAGGATTTCCAACGCTTCTTTTCCCAGCGCAAATACACCGTTTCCAAGCATGGTCATGCTTGCAGGAACACCCTCCCGGTCGCACTCCGCGAGAGCTTCGCGGACAGGTGGGGTCATGAGGCCGCTTGCCTCGGCAAATAGCCGGGATAACCTGAAGAACGCTTCAGGAGTATCGGGGCGCTTTCCCGGGTAGGCAGCCGAGATCCGTTCCAGTGCATCCGGTGATCCGAGGATCCCGGGTGAGAACATGGGGCCGAAATTCACCGCGTACACCAGACCTGCAACATCGAAATAACGGATGATCTCTGCTCCCGGCCCGGCCCCGGTCCGGTAGTCCCGCCCGCCGCCCTGGCAGGCAGCGACATCTCCTAGTCCCGTATGGTGCAGGATCTCCGCTTCATGGGCGAGCGCCGTCAATTCCCGGGTTGAAAGGCCGGTATCGCAGAGGGTATTGATGGCGCAGGCGGAAGCCATCAGTGCCGCCGCAGAGAGGCCGAACCCGGCCCCGATGGGAAGCGTGCAGCTCGTCTGTATCCGGACGCTGCAGGGGAACTTTCCGGCAAGCCAGGACAGGGGGGGCGCATCGGAGAGCTCCTCGATAATATTCCCGCTTGCGGAAAACCTCCGTGCACAGATGGACGGCTCGTCGGAAAACGATACCCTGGCCGATACCCCCTCCCTGGTCACGATCCCTGCCCCGGTGCTCCCGGACGCGGAGGGATCAGGCCCGATGACCGGGAGGAAGTATCCCGAGAGATGTCCCGGGCAGTACGCGGTTACCGACTTGATATGTCCCTCCCTCTCCGCTGTGCTCCCCCGGGCCGGGCGCTGCAGGTCTTCCATTCCTACCGGGCATCCCCCTGCGCGAGGACCTGCTGCCATATTGCAGCCGCAAGATCTTCTTTGCTCCCTTCAACCGGGACCCGGGAATCCCTTCCAAGGATAACCGCCGATCCATGGGAAGATCCCATGCTCTCCGGTCCGTTCACCACCACCATGAGTGCACCCTTTGCAAGCAGTTCCCGGGCTGCCCCCTCCTCGTCCGACCCGAGCTTGAAGGCCACGGAAGGGATCCTGCAGCCGGTTATCACCTCGTCGAGCAGCTTCGGAAGGGGGTTCAGGGTGAGGGTGACCGGAGCCCCGCTCCGGATCTTTCCTGCATACTGGACGGGGGAGAAATCCGAGATCGCCGCCGCACTGATATACAGGTCGGGAGTCTCTTCCCGGCAGATCCGGAGGACTGCTTCCCGCATCTCCGATGCGCTGGTAACCGGGACGTTATGCACGCACGAAACATGGTCACCGTGCACGACCGTCACTTCTGCCCCGAGGCGGAAGGCCTGGAGAGCAAGCTCTCTTCCCATCTGCCCTGATGAGCGGGTGGTAAGCACCCTGATGTCGTCGACTTGTTCCCGGCAGGGGCCGCTCGTGACCAGGACTTTTTTCCCGGCAAGCGGTCTTCCCATCAGGGCACGCTCGCAGTAAA
This sequence comes from Methanomicrobiales archaeon, assembly GCA_022841205.1. Lineage (GTDB taxonomy): Archaea > Halobacteriota > Methanomicrobia > Methanomicrobiales > Methanospirillaceae > UBA9949. Next base: position 140,312 of record JALHCK010000003.1, read on the forward strand.
GGACGATCTCTTCTGTCCCGGCAATCTTTGCCTTTCCCTCCTCTATCCGCGGAGGAACAACCTCAACGCCCCAGGATTCCAGCCGGGAAAGGCAGTCACGGACACCGGGATGGCGGAACATGCTGTGGTGCATGGCAGGCACAACGACGACCGGCATTCCCCTGCCAATCGCGGTGGTGGCAAAGGTGGTGACCGTGGTATCATCGATACCCCCGGCCATCTTGCAGAGGGTGTTTGCCGTGCAGGGGGCGACCAGGAGCAGGTCGGCAGTCCCCCCGTCACCGCAGAAGGCGACGTGTTCCACCCGGCCGGTGATGGCAACCACCGTCTCCTGCCCGGTTGCGCAGGTCAGGGCATCGGGATGGATGATGCAGGTGGCCGCACCACTCATGACCGCGGTCACGCGGGCCCCCTTCCGCCGCAGGGCATGGATCAGCCGGATTGTCTCCACGGCGGCGATGCTGCCGGTCACCCCGATTACGATCTGCTTATCCCCAAGGCTCTCTCTCAATCAGGCCACCTTCAGGTCAATGACATAGTGCCATGTGTGTGGTGCAACCTTTTTTATCCTCCGGATTCCGGTTTCGCACAGCCATCCCCGGCAGGATTCAGGGATATCCGGAGGAGAGGACCCGGTGGCATGAAGGTGGATAGTCCCGCCGGCAACTACGTGATCTGCCACCGTATCGAGAAATGCGGGGGAATCGAAATGGCCCATGATGATCCGGTCGTACGACCCGGCAAGGAGATCGCGGCAGTCCCCGCATTCGGGTACCACGCGGGATGCCACACGGTTCTCAAGGATGTTCCGGCAAAGGTAACCGTAGGCGACCGGGTTGAGCTCCATGGCGTGCACCTGCGCACCGGCAAGGGCTGCCGGGATGGAAAAGTAGCCGATCCCGGCAAACATGTCTGCGATCCGCTCCCCGCTCCCGGCAACCTTCATCATGCGTGTCCTCTCGGCACGGTTTCCCGGGGAAAACATCACCCGTGCCGGGTCAAACCAGAACGCCATCCCCATCTCCCGGTGGCAGACGTCTCCGGGCTCTCCCCTGAGCACCCGGACATCCGGGATTCGTTCAGCACCGCGGTATGACCGGACCCAGAGGATGGCTGACGGCTTTTTCCAGGCCTCGATCCGGTCGATCTCTTCGGGTGCAGGCTCCTTTCCCTGCAGGATGGCAATACTGCCGGCCATGAAAAAACCTCTCCCCCGGTAAACTTCTCTTGGAGGGATATCTGCATCCCATGGCTGGCCGTCCCGGACCGGCACATAGGCCGTCTCCCCGGAAACGTAGGGTCGGCGGTTCCAATCGACCCAGCCCGCATCATGGATCGACGGGAGCATCCTGACCGGGATCCGACGGCTTCGCATGATCACCCCAGCAGGAGCAATCCGCCTGCAGTCCTGAGAACCCGGACGCTGTCCCCCGGCCCGACCTGCATTCCCGGCCCGACCCGGCATTCCGTGCTCTCCCCGGTTACAGGATCGAGGATGCCGACAGCATCCCCCTCCCTGAACGTGACCAGGTACTCGACGGCGTCGCGCACGTTTCCGACAAGGGCTCCGATCTTTTTTTCCGGAAACGTTCGCTGCTGGCCGAGTTCGACATCGCTTACCCTGACATCGTGGCCGTCGGTGCCCTGTACCTCGGCATACCGGCCATGGACCATGACGATATCCCCCCTCGAATATTTCGGGAGCCTGACCAGGTAGGTTATCCGGAAGAGCCGCTTTCCTGCCCGCTCTCCGACCAGTTTCGGGTGGGTGGTGAACCGCCCGCCCATGGCCCTGACGATGGCCGTGGCGATCTCGTGGCCGATCCGCTGCGACCCGATGGTGATATCAAGGCCATCCCGCGTCTCTTCCATCTCGGCGATGAACGAGAGGCGCTCGCCTGATGCGGCCAGCCCTTCCTCGGTATCGCGGGCGATCCCCCGGGCCTTCCGGACCTCCCAGGGGAGCGGTTTTCTCCCGTCGGCCCTGACCTGGACCACCCCTTCATGGTAATTACCTGACATCCGGTTGCACCGGTCGCACTGCTCTTTCTGCCAGACGATCCCGACCTGGCATGAACCTTCCACCGGTTCGCCAAAAAGGGTCCCCGACATCCGGCAGTCCGCAACCGAGCGGTTGCTGCCCGTTTCATGGACACGAATCGAGATCCCGGGGTTGACGACCTCCGGGATGATATTGATCTTTTGCCGGACGAGATCACAGGCGAGGTCTTTTGGGGAAGTAGCGGTCTCCACCCAGAGACCGGCTTCTTTCCGGGCGCCGCAGGTCGGGCAGCAGGTGCTGATAATTCGTGCCGGGCAGGAGAACCAGCGGATTTGTGCCGCCCTGCAGGCTCCACACAGTCCCCCGTCTTCCGAGGGGCGTCCGCACCGGGGGCAGATGTTTGCCCTGATCCTCTGGTTAAATCCTGATGATCTGGGCATGGGGCACGGAACCGATATGGATACACCCGTCTTTCCCGACCAGGCCAAGCTCGATGGCAAGGGCCACCGATCGCTCCCCCATAAGGTTTGCATTCTCGGCACGGGAGAGCGCTGACCTGACCGCTTCCGGGGTTGCGGGACTGTTCCCGTAGAAGGCCTCGGAGATGTGGATCTCAAGGTCGCCATGGGAAATCCGGGCATTGATGAGTTCCCGGTCGCAGACGGCGACGACTTCATCACCGGCAGGAGTGCGGTGAATCTTCAGGTACATTGGACTAAGGTCGCAGGGTGACACCATAAATTAATTCAACGGGAAATCCGCCTTCACCTGGAAATGTCGACGCCATACACCCGGGCGGGAGTCCCGGCATGGATGTGGTGCGCATCCTCAGGGGTGATCAGTCCGCTTTCAAGGAGCCTGAACGTGGCCCGGGGTACCGATTTCGGGCCGATGACCGCTCCCGGCCTGCGGTTTTCATCCATGTAATCGCTTTCCATGGTGAAGTGCCGTCCGGCAGCGGCCATTTCAGGGATCGCCGGGTGGGTGGCGATCATCGAGGGGGTGAGGGGGGTATCGGGCGTGGCATAGTGCTTCACCACCCGGTATGCGGGGAGCCCGGCCCGGGCGGCACGTTCGACCACGTCGGTGCACGGGCCGCTTTCGGCATGGATCTGGACCGCACACCCTAGGCGTGCAGCCAGTGAGAGGGCATGGAAGAGCACCTCGTTTGATGCATCAAGCACCTCCGGAGATACCTCGTAGTGGGGCCGGCCGCTCTTGAGGGCGACCGCGCTACCATCCGCGATGTACTCCCCGGCGATGTCAAGGCCGCGCTTCATCACCGCTACAGCGTCACCGGGTGGAATTCTCTCAAGGAGACGTGATATCTCGGCAGGATGGACTCCGAGGACTACGAAGACCGTGAGCCCGAGTTCCCTTACTGCGCCGGCAACAGTGATGGTCTCATCAAAGATATCCCTGAACTCCTCACCCGTCGCCGGGAGGACTCCAAACGACGAGGAGGGCTTGGAGACCATGAACAGATGGGTTCCTCCTGCCCGCTGGAAGTCCCGTGCCGCTGCAAGCCCCCTGCCATTCCGGGGGTCGATATGGATATGATCGTCAGTAATCGGGATGTCAGGGTTCTTCATAGCAGCGGATGATCTCCATCATGGGATACTCACCCTTCTTCCAGAGCCGGGCATGGCAGCACGACTTCTGCACCTTCGTGACCACGTCGGCAGTAATCATCGTCCCCTTCAGCTCGGAATAGCCGAATTCGTTTATCTTCATTGCCCGGTCGATGCCGACCCGCACCTCGCGGACAAATGGCTGGAGGGCGATGCTTTCCCGGATGGCTGTCTCGAGCGAGGGTGCAGTTTCCGGTGAGATCGGTGTTCCCACGAACTGGTGGTAGAGCGCTCCGAGCTTGATGCCTGCTTCAAATATTGCCTGTTCACGCGTCCCTGTCATGGTTTATACTCTATCTGGCCGGAAAAAAAGGTACGTCAGATGAGCTTGATGGTGCCTCTATGGGGCTCCATGACCTCACCTTGTCGCAGTAACAAATCGATCAGTCTCTCGATTTCGTCCCTGTGGTGGCCCTGTCTTGTAATCTGGCCGATAACTGCCTCCTTCTGCGCCCGGCCGCTCTCGTCGGCCAGCTGGCCGATGACCTCCTTGATGGTGCGGATCAGGTCCCGCCTTCCCTTCGAGATCCCGGTCACAACCTTGTCGATGTCAAAGGTCCCGGTGCTTGCATCATAGGCCACCTGCCGCAGGCAATTATCAACGATCCCGATAACCCGTTCGGCATCAGCGGGCTCGATATCGGAAGAGAGGCGGATCCGGGCGCTGGCCTCGGCGAGCCTGACCAGGGCCTCGAGCTGGCGGGCGGTGACCGGGACAGGCTTTGTCGACTCCGATGCAAGCCCCCTGAGCCGCATGTAGTAGCTGGCCAGCGATTCGCGGGCGGCATCTGAAAGACGGGGGTAGCAGGTACGCCTGGCATAGGCGACGTATTTCCGGAAGAATGCCGGGTCTATGTCCGGGGTGACCGGTTTGAGCCGCTCCCGGATATACTCATCATCGACCCCGGGGATGGGGCTCTTTGCGTGCTGGGCGATGGTCTCCCCGATGCTGTGTGCCTTGAGGATGTGCTCGGCAATCGCCCCGTCGCGCTGGGGATCGGGCTTGTCGCCCATGATGAAGATCAGGTCGAAGCGGGAGAGCAGGGATGCCGGCATGTTGATCTGCTCACCGATAGGGGTGAATTCGTCGAACCGGCCGTATTTCGGGTTTGCTGCGCCAAGCAGGGCGCACCGCGATTTCAGGGTCGCGGTAATTCCCGCCTTGGCAACACTGATCGACTGCTGCTCCATCGCTTCGTGAAGCGCGCTCCTGTCGTCTTTCTGCATCTTGTCCATCTCATCGACCGCCGCGATCCCCATATCGGCAAGGACCAGCGCTCCGGCTTCCAGAGTCCAGCGCCCGTCACCGAACTCGTCCTTTACAGCGGTCGCGGTCAGGCCGGCGGAAGTGGAAGACTGGCCGCTCGTGTATATGGCACGAGGGGAGAGCTTGACCACGTAGCGGAGCAGCTGGCTCTTGGCAATCCCGGGGTCTCCGATCAGGAGGACGTGGATATCTCCCCGGAGATGGCTTCCATCCGGCATCTCCTTGGTGATGCCGCCGAAGATCTGGAGGGCGATCGCTTCCTTGACATCCTCGTTGCCATAGATTGTCGGAGCGATGGAGTGGGTGATCTTGCCGTAGATGTTCGGGTGGTGCGAGAGGGCGAGTATCTCCTCTTCGTCCTTATCATCGATCTGCACCTCTTCAAACTCCTTTTCGGCGATCTCGATCGAGTTGCACTCGAGGTAAATGTCAAATATGGTGCTCTTATCACCATGGGTGACCCGTTGCATGGACCGGAGGATGCCGTTGATGATCACCCGATCGCCCGGCGCCACCTTTCCGGTCATGTCATCGGTAGCATCGACATCGAGGGTCTGGGGCTGCTCCCCGCCCCGGAGGCCCTCCGGAGACTCCTGGATCCGGAGTTTCTGGGAGTCCGTGAACCGGGAGCGTTTGGGGATGAGCTCCAGTTTCTTGAAGGTGCACCCGTCCGTGGCACAGCCGTCCGGCTCTCTGAACTTCCCGTATCCCTGCTCGCGGATGGTGATATGTCCGGCAGGGCACCTGAAGTGCGCCTCAACCACCCTCGGCCGGACTTCCGTGGTCTTCCGGAGGATCCCTTCCACGCTGATGAAGGTGTTGATGTGGTCGGACCGGATCTGGCGGATGGCGATCTTTCGCGGGAGGTTGATGAACCGGATATTGAACTCCTTTGCGGCTTTCCCATCCCTGGTCTTGATCAGCTGGTGCGCCGCAATCGATGACCGGACATCCCCGATAACCTTCCCCGGGTTGTCGAGCAGCTCGTCGGCCATCCGGATGCCGGTCTTTCCGAAACTCTCGAGCACCCGGTAATCGATGAAAAGCGACCTCCGGTACGGGAATTCCCGCGAGAGCTCAGAGAGCTCCTTCTTGTAGCGGCTCCGCAAAAACCTGCTCCAGTCTGCATCGCGGTCGATAATTTCGGCCTGGGGCTCGCTTTCCATCATGCCCACCTTCAGCCGGGCCGCCGTGCAATGATCACGAACTGGGCGATCAGCGCATCCATCTGGATATCGCTGTTTGCTCCTTCAGAGAGCCGGAAGTCGGTTGTCCCGAGCTGGTCCACGAGGGCTACCCGCAGCGAATCGTCCATCGGCCGCTTCATGATGGCCCGGTAGCACTGGTTGATCAGTTCATTCGGGGCAATTCCCCGCTCACGGAGGAGTTCTGCGAGGACGCGTTCTGCCCCTTCAAAATCCCCGGACAGGGCAAGGTTGAGGAGTGAATCGATCTCCTCCGGTTTTGCCGTTGCGGTGATGGCGTAAACCCCGTCCTTGGTGATCTCCGGGGAAAGGATCGCCGCCCCCTGGAGGGCATTGATGGCTTTCCGCATGTCGCCCTGGGCGATATAGGTGATTGCCAGGACGGCATCTTCTGAAACACGCAGGTTCTCGCTCCTGGCGATGCGGTGGATCTCCTCTGCTATCGCTGACGGATCGAGCGGCCTGAACCGGTATATGGCGCACCTGCTCTGGATGGGATCGATTATCTTTGACGAGTAGTTGCATGAAAGGATGAACCTGCAGGTCTGCGCAAAGCTCTCCATCGTCCTCCTGAGTGCAGCCTGGGCATCCGGGGTCAGGGCGTCAGCCTCATCGAGGAAGAGTATCTTGAAGGATGCCCCGCCGAGCGGCGAAGTCCGGGCGAACTGCTTGATCTGGTTTCGGACCACGTCGATCCCGCGTTCATCGGATGCATTCAGCTCCCGGAAGTTCATGTGCCACGATTCTCCGAAAAATTCCCGGGCGAGGGCGATTGCCGCCGTAGTTTTGCCTACCCCTGCCGGGCCGGTGAATAGCAGGTGGGGAAGGCTGCCTGTTCTGACATAGGACTGGAGGCGCTCCACGATCTCGTCCTGGCCGACTATATCGGCAAGGAGAACCGGCCGGTACTTCTCAACCCAGATGGTGTGGCTCTCGTCCATTGGCGTATCCTCTTACATTGTTGGAGGTTATGGTATATCAGTATCTGGCCCGTGCTGATAAAATCAGTACCGTGCACTCCGAAGATGCCTGTGAGAAACGGGCAGGTGGAAAAAAGGGTTATTTTTCTTCAAAAAGCTCTGCGCCTTTTTCCTTCTGGTAGGAGTAGTAGGCAAGGCCTGCGAGGATAATGATCACCAGGATGATGGGGATCAGCCATGCCAATGGGAACTGCGACCAGAATGGCTGGGCGGGTGGGACGGTGGTAGAGGGGACCGGGGTGGTCACGGTCGTCTCAACAGGCGCAGTTGTTGGCGGTGGCGTGGTTGGGGTGGTAGTCACGGTTGCATTCTCATCTCCACCGGTGCTGCCGCCGGGGGTGGCAGTGGTGGTTGGGGTGGCAGTCGGGACATAGACGCTTCCGCCACCGCCTCCTCCACCGCCACCTCCGCCACCACCGGTCAGCCGGAAGGATGCGGCGATGGTGTGGTTTTCGTGAACGTTCTCAAATGTCCAGGCAAAGAGCGCCCCCTTCGATACATAATCCACGGTTACTGCCTGGACCGTGTAGTAAGGCTGCGGGGTGATATTGAAGGTAATATTTCCTCCAGCCGGGACGGGAACAAGGCCGCCCGGGGTGATCTGTCCACCGCTTCCTGCCGTGGCATTGATGTAGTAGAGTTCTGCAGGTGAAGTGACGCTGATGAACCCGGGTTTTGTGGCAAAGCCACTGCCGAAATCGTTTGTTGCCGTGAGATTAACGGTATACGATCCCTCCTTGGAATAGACATGGACAGGGTTTCTTATGGCGGCCGTCGTGTTGTCACCGAACTGCCAGAGCCAGCTTTCCGGACTGTTGCTGGAGGTATCAGTAAACTGGACGGACAGCGGGGCAACCCCGGACGTCACGTTGGCAATAAACCCGGCAACCGGCGGCAGCTGGCCACCGGAAACGGTTATGAAATCAGGTCGTTCCAGTGAACTCGTACCTGCCGCATTGGCCACATCCAGGCTTACCGTGTAGGTTCCCGGGGACTGGTAGACATGGACGGGGTTTCTTACGTTCGAGGAAGACCCGTCACCAAAGTCCCAGAACCACGATGTGGGAATGTTCAGCGACGTGTCGATGAACTGCACGGCAAGCGGAGCGGGTCCAGAAGTCCTGTTTGCCGTGAAATTGGCAACCGGCAGATCGGGGGGCGGTATTTCCGTGACCCGGAGGTTGAGTTCTGTCAACCCTCCCCATTTGTAGGGATAGGTCATCTGCCAGTTACCACCGGCACCGACATCGTAGCATTCGGCACGGATGCCGTTTGCATAGAACGAAATCGGTGAACCCTCGGGGACCGAACCCTGGACGATGAGGTTTTTCGTGTCATTGATGAAGTCGCCGTAACGTCCATCCACTTCGGTAATGACAAATCCGCCACCACCCTTGACAATGCCCGAAATGTAGGTGCCGGCAGGGGCATCTTCACCGGCAATGGTGATCTTGCCGTAGAATGCATGGGGCAGCGGTGGCAGCGGTGGCATAACGAAGATGTAATTGTATTTTACCTCGGAATCAGTCCCATCTGCGTTGGTGACCGTAAGGCTGACCGTATACAACCCCTCTTCGGTATACACATGGACGGGGTTCTGTGTGGTGGCCGTCGTGTTGTCACCGAACTGCCAGAACCAGCTGCTCGGGTTGTTTGTCGATGTATCGGTGAACTTTACAGAGAGCGGGGCCGGGCCGGAGGTCCGGTTGGCGGCGAAGTCAGCCACCGGAGGTCTTGGTGGGGCCGCCTGAATTCTCAGGTTCAGCTCGGTGAGGGCTCCGGAGGTGAATGGATAGGTCGCCTGCCAGTTTCCTCCGGCAGCAACATCGTAGCATTCGGCAACAGACCCGTCAAGGTAGAAGGTGATGGGCGTCCCATTAACGATCTGGCCCTGGACGGCGAGTTTTTCTCCGGCAGCCCCGGGTTCTCCATACTGCCCGGGTTTGCCGGCAGTGATGGACCCTCCTCCACCATGAACGGCAGCGGACACAACAGTTCCCGCACTAGACGGCTGGCCACCGATGGTAATTGCTCCATAGAAAAGATGGGGGGTTTGCGGAATTACTGGACCGACGACAATGAAGCCGGGTTTGCTGATCCAGTCTGACCCGGCATTGTTGGAGACGGTGAGCGTCACCGTGTAGGTCCCGGGTTCGGTATACGTGTGGACAGGGTTCCTGGTGGCTGCTGTATTGCCGTCACCGAAATCCCAGAACCATGAACTGGGGCTGTTACTGGATCTATCCCAGAATTGCACTGCCAGGGGAGCATTTCCAGAGGTCCGGTTTGCGTCAAAATCGGCAACCGGAGGATCACAGGAATATCCATAAAATGTCCCATACGCAGAGTCCGATCCGCACTCGTTGGTCACGGTGAGGTTGATCGTATAGATGCCTGGGATGGTGTAGGTATGGGCAGGGTTCTGCTCGGTGGACGTTGTGCCGTCACCAAACTCCCATCGCCAGGTGTCCGGGTTTTTGGTGGAGGTATCGGTGAACCTGATCGTTACCGGTGGGAACCCGCAACTGCAGTTCATTTCGAAGGAGGCAACCGGCGGCGGACAGTGTTCGGCATTGATGTAACATGGTTTTGAGATGAAGTCGGACCCGCACTCGTTTGTCACGGTGAGGTTCACCGTGTAAGTGCCGGGTGTGGTGTAGGTGTGAACCGGGTTTTTGTCAGTTGACGTTGCGCCGTCACCGAACTGCCATGACCAGGTATCCGGGTTGTTGGTGGACAGGTCGGTGAACTGGATAGTGAGAGGGACCCTGCCGGAAGTCGTGTTGGCGGTAAAGTTGGCCACCGGTAGCGGACAGGGTTCGGCAGTGATGTAACATTGTTTTGAGGTGGAGTCAGACCCGCACTCGTTTGTCACGGTGAGGTTCACCGTGTAAGTGCCGGGTGTGGTGTAGGTATGGACGGGGTGTTGGTCGGTTGACGTTGCGCCGTCATGGTCGGTTGACGTTGCGCCGTCACCGAACTGCCAGGACCAGGTGTCCGGGTTGCTGGTGGAGAGGTCGGTGAACTTAACTGATAGAGGTACCTTGCCGGAAGTCGTGTTGGCGGAGAAGTTAGCCACCGGAGGCGGACAGGGTCCGGCAGTGATGTAACATTGTTTTGAGGTGGAGTCGGACCCGCACTCGTTTTTCACGGTGAGGTTCACCGTGTATGTCCCGACTTCTGTGTAAGTATGGACCGGGTTTTTGTCGGTTGACGTTGCGCCGTCACGTATGGACCGGGTTTTTGTCGGTTGACGTTGCGCCGTCACCGAACTGCCATGACCAGGTGTCCGGGTTGTTGGTGGAGAGGTCGGTGAACTTGACTGAGAGGGGTACCTTGCCGGAAGTCTGGTTGGCGGAGAAGTCAGCCACCGGAGGCGGACAGGGTTCGGCGTGGATGTACTCGTGCCTGGAGACAGTATCAGACCCGCACTCGTTTGTCACGGTGAGGTTCACAGTATAGTTCCCGACCCCTGTGTAGGTGTGAACCGGGTTTTGCTCGGTAGATACCCCGCCATCACCAAACTGCCATGACCACGAGGTGACATTGTTCTGCGAAGTATCGGTAAACTTGACTGATAGAGGTACCTTGCCGGAAGTCTGATTTACGGTAAAGTCAGCCACCGGCAGTGGACAGGGTATGGCATTAATATATTCGCGCCTGGAGATGGAGTCGTATCCGCACTCGTTTGTCACGGTGAGGTTCACCGTGTAAGTGCCGGGGGTGATATAGGTATGGACCGGGTTTTGCTCGGTAGATACCCCGCCATCACCAAACTGCCACGACCAGGTGGTTACGTTGTTCTGCGAAGTATCGGTAAACTTGACTGATAGAGGGACCTTTCCGGAAGTCTGGTTGGCGGAGAAATTTGCAACAGGCGGTATGCAGCATATAGCGTTATCCCAGAGCAGTGCTATGAAACCACCCTGCCCTGGAGGCAAAAATTCAGGCGGATAGGGATCGCTTGCCGGCATATCCGTGGACCAGGTTATTCCCACGATATACACCCCGCATTTTCCGTCTGCTGCAATGCCATATGCCTCCTCCTTGCTCTTCCCACCGAAATAGGTCAGGTATTCAGGGTCACTTTCTCCTTCGGCAAACTTTACAACGAATGCATCCGAAACCCCGCCTCCGTATAAAGGCTGGAAGGCATTGATCGTCTGCATGTTTTCTGCCTTGGTGATTCCCGTGATATACACTGAACCAGCGGGATTGACAACGACCCCTCGTCCTTCATCGAATCCCGGTCCGGTAAGATACGTGGATAGATTGAGTGACTTCCCGGATGGTTCAAGCCGGGTGTAGAAAGAACTGATCAATCCCGGATTTACCGGTTTAAAAGCGTTCTTAACCGGGAAATTCCGCGACCGGGTGAGCCCTGTTATATGGGCTGATCCATCACTGCCGATGTCGATCGCCCGTGCCCCATCCAGGTCAGACCCGCCGATATAGGTAGAATAGACAAATGGATCACCAGCGGGCGCGATCTTGGTCACGAAGGCGTCGCTGTACCCGCTGAATTTGGGATAGGCAGCATTTTTAACCGGGAAATCCCATGAAAACGTTTCGCCGGCAATGTAGGCATTGCCCGCTCCATCGACTGCAATGCCATACCCGGTTTCCATGATTTTTCCCCCGATGTATTCGGTATCAATTAGCTCCTGCCCGTCATTCCTGATCTTTGCCAGGTATGCATCGGAAACACCACTACGGCTGGTTCGTTTTATGGTACTTGGGACTGAAAAAGAGCCCGATTCGGTGGACCCGGTGACATACGCGTTATTTGCTGCATCAAGTGCAATGGCATAACCATAGTCGTCGTATTTCCCGCCAAGGTAGGTTGAGTAAACGAGTGAGGAACCGTTGGGAGCCAGGCGCACAATAAATGCATCATTCAATCCTGCAAGATCTGCCTGAAGGGGCTTTACAACCGGGAAATTTATTGAGTTGGTGGTGCCGGTCACGTAGGCCCCGCCGCTGGAATCTGTCTTTATCCCATATCCGATATCGTTTCCTTCGCCTCCCAGGTACGTTATGTAAAGCGGAAGGGTTCCTTCAGGGTTGATCTTGATTATAACGACATCGGTACCGCCAGCATTGGATCCTTCACTTCCCGGAGGCACATCGTAGGGAGCAGGGAATGTCCTCCCTGTCACATAGGCATTTCTCTGCATGTCCGATGCTACACCATATGCCTCACTTACACCCAGTCCCCTGAGATACAGCCCGTATTTCAACACCGGATCGATGATCAGTGCATAACCGGGATCATACTCCCCGATCGCAAAACCGGCACTTCCCGGGCCGGTCAGGCGATAAGCAGAACTGACTTCGACAATTGATCCCCCGATCAACTGGTAAGACCACGGAGCGCTCTGGATGACGGGGCCTGCCGGGGTGGTGAGTAAAAGGGACCCATCCGGGGCAATCGAGAGATCGTCCTGGCCATAGTATTCGGTATTGATAGTACCGGGATCCACACCGGGCTGGACAATATACGTGCTCTTGAGGCCTTCCGGCAATCCCTCATATACCAGGTCAATTCCAGGATAGAGTTCAGCATACCTGATTGCACGGTAGGTCTCCACCCCAGTTATCCATGCCGCCGGGTCGTTGCCGGTGAGGAAATTGGCACTGCAGTCGAGCCGGTCTTCCCCAGTGAGGGTTACGCCATCCGGTGCACCTTCAAACCTGTATCCTATCGATACAGTCTCTCCGCTCTCAGGAGAAACCAAGTAGAGTTCGGAACCGCCGGCGCCAAAGGAGATCAGCCCGGCATCGGTGATTGCCCTGAAAGAGACATCTTCCGGGAGCTGCCCGGCATTCCCCATGAAAATGAGGGGAATCGACAACGGCGCCCCGTTTTGTTCATCCGGTCCATACAGCATGCCACCTTCACCTTCCCCGCCCGGAAGAGCCTGATGGGGGAGGGCTGGTATTATGACAGGAGATTCATCCCCTGCAGCGCTCATGCAGAGAATCCCTGCTATGGGCACCAAGAGTAATAATAACAACAAGATGCGATTGGTTTTCATAAAGAGCCCTTTATGTGAGATGTTGGAGTTATTATATATAAAGTTTGCTGGCAAAATGCCTGTTTTTTCCCTCTTTTTTCATGGGATGCGATTAAACCGGCACAAAGCGCCAACGTCTAATCTCGTTTCCTCCTGCAGGCATACAAGGTCAGGTTCCCGAACATACAAAGTTAGGTTCCCAAACATAATGGATATTTTCTCCCGCCACCAACCTTTACCTGAAAAGGGGAGGGAGCATCAGGAGCTCCTCTCCGGAGATGATCGTTTTTGGAAGGAATGGCACGGGTATTTGCCGGAGAATATGCACGGGCACGGCTCCCTCTGTACCAGGAGCGGGTGCTGACTCCTTCCGGTGCATGCTGCCGCATGATCTTTCTCTCCGGGGCCCTGACAGAGACCGGGTTCCGGGGGCCTGACCGCTGGCATGGCCGGGTGGCAGATCCAACCGGTGTTTTCGAGATCCGGGCAGAGCGCCCCGACCGGGAGCAGCAGGACGCGCTCCGCGACCTGTCCGTGCCCTCGTTTGTGACCGTGGCCGGTGAGGCGGTTTTCTTCTCCGGGGATGCGGGGCCGGGGGTCCTGCTTGACACCATCAGCGAATCAGACCGGGGAGTGAGAGACCGCTGGGTCGTCAGGACGGCAGAGATCACCGTCGGCCGGATAGCTGTCCTTGCCGATGCCCTCAGTTCCGGGGCCGGTCCGGAACCGGTCCTGGCTGCGCTGAAGCAGTACGACGTGACGGGTGATGTTTTGCAGGAGCTGGCCGGGATGGTCTGTCATGCGCTCGATGGAGTGACGTCATCTTCCAGGCCATCGCGTTCGAAGGAAGAGATTTCCGAAGCAGTGCTCGCCATCATAAGGGAATCCGGAGGAAAGAAAGGGATCTCGTATGACGATCTTGCTGCCATTGCGAAAACGTCCGGCATCGGTGGACAGGAGCTCCGGGAGGCGGTCCGGGTCCTTCTCGAAGAGGATGAATGTTACCAGCCCGCACGAGAGGTCTTCAAAGCATTATGAGCCTCGGGTTTTTCAGCGGAGGGCCGGCGCTGCTGGTCAGCAATACCAGGCGGGTGCTGGTGGTCGCAGACCTTCACCTTGGAATCGAGTCCGATATGGCACGTCACGGGCTGCATTTCCGGAGCAGGTGCCGGGAACGCCTGGAACGGCTCGAGTCCTGCATCAGGGATGCCAGTCCCGACTTGCTCATCATCCTCGGTGACCTGAAGCATGGTGTGCCGTTGACTTCCCGCCAGGAGTTCAGGGAGATCCCGGAGTTCATCGAACGGCTGAGATCGCTCGTGGCGGTGCAGATCGTGCCGGGCAACCACGATACCGGCATCGAGATGTTTTTCGAACCGGCCGAGATACTGCCAAAAGAAGGGGCGGTCGTTGACGGGACGGGTTACGTTCACGGTCATATGTACCCGGACCCGTCGCTTGCCGGGCTCCTGATCATCGCCGGCCACCACCACCCGCTGGCCAGCCTCAAAGACGAGGTGGGCTGTGCCATGCGGTCCCCGGTCTACCTCTTCTCTCCGGTGGACGGGGAGTGCCTGGGATTTCCGCCCGGCAACCGTTCGCCCACCCGGATAATGTTCATGCCGGCATTCAACGAGCTGTCAGGCTACGACCTGGTGCGCACGGTCCGGGAACCGTTCTCCCCTATCTCCCGATGTGCAAGGTGGGAGGCAGCAGAGGTCTTCCTCCCTGATGGCACATTCATCGGCCCTGTCTCGTCCCTGGAGGATTATGGAGCAGACCAGGAACCTTGATCCACGTATCCGGGAATGCATCCGGAAGAGAGGGTTTGCGGAACTATCCGAGATCCAGGCGCTCGCCCTCCCCCAGGTGCAGGCCGGAAAGCACCTGGTACTGATCGCGCCGACCGGGACAGGAAAGACAGAGAGCGCGATGATCCCGGTCTTCGATGCCCTCCTGAGGGAGCGATCGGCCGGGTTCTCCGCCCTCTATATAACTCCGCTCCGGTCGCTGAACCGGGATATGCTCCAGCGGCTCTCCTGGTGGTGCAGGGAACTTGGCATCACCGTGGGAGTCAGGCACGGGGACACAACCACGACCGAGCGGCGGAAACAGGCCCTCTCCCCCCCCGACCTCCTGATCACCACCCCGGAGACACTCCAGGCCCTCTTCATGGGAAAAGTGCTCCGGAAACACCTCCGGAATGTCCGCTACGTGATCGTCGATGAGATCCATGAGCTTGCCAGCGGGAAACGGGGAGCCCAGCTCGCGGTTGCCCTGGAACGGCTCGCTGAATACTGCGGCGAGTTCCAGCGGATAGGTCTCTCGGCCACGGTCGGAAACCCCGACGAGATGGGGCGGTTCCTCTGCGGAGAGAGGGACTTTTCCGTGGTCCAGGTGGACGTGACAAAGCACCTTGAACTCTCGGTCGAATTTGCCGGAGACAGTTTCGAGAAACAGGCCCGGTGGGTAGGTGAGGCGATCGACCGGCACGAATCGACCCTGGTCTTTGTGAACACCCGGGTGACTGCCGAAGCGCTGGGGCACCAGCTCTTCTCCAGGGGTGACGTGGAAGTCCACCACGGGTCGCTCTCCCGCGATGTCAGGATCGATGCAGAGGAGCGGTTCAAATCGGGAAAGCTCCGGGCACTAATCTGCACGTCGTCAATGGAGCTTGGGATAGATATCGGGCACATCGAGCATGTCATCCAGTTCGGCTCCCCCCGCGAGGTCTCCCGGCTGATCCAGAGGGTCGGGCGGGCCGGCCATAGCCTGTACGAGACTTCCCGGGGGACCATCCTCGCCACAGGGTTTGATGATCTCCTCGAATCGCTGGTCATTGCCCGGCGGGCCAAGGCCGGGGAGGCAGAGTCTGTTCATCCCCCGGTCAACCCGGCAGACGTCCTCGCCAACCAGATCGCCGGGCTCGCCGTGGAATACGGAAGGATATCCCGTGGCCGGATCAGGAACATCCTCTCCCGGTGCCCGGCATTCCCGTCGAACGGCAACCTCATCGACAGGGTCTGCGCCCAGATGGCAGAGCACCGCCTGATCCGGCTGGATGGCGATGAGGTGATCACCACGCTCCGGGCCCGACGCTACCTTGCCGCGAACCTCTCCATGATCCACGATGAACGAAAAGTGCAGGTCTTTGACATGGTCTCCCGGAGGACCGTGGCAACCCTTGACGAATCCTTCGTGGTAGGTTCGATCTATACCGGTGCCGTGTTCATCACCAAGGGGCAGCTCTGGCGGGTCCTTGACATGGAGGAAGGAAGGATCATCGTCGAGCCGGCCCGCAGGGTAAAAGGGGAGCTTCCCTCGTGGGAGGGCGAGCAGATCCCGGTCCCCTATGCTGTTGCACGGGAAGTCGGGAGACTGAGGAGGACACGTTCGTTCCAGTCATATGGGGCAGGAGAGGTATCGGGACAGTTTGCATCAGGGTTCCTCACCGAAATGGACCGGAACCGGAGCAGGGTCCCGGACGACACGCTGATCGTGCTCGAGGGCGGGAAGGAAGGAGTGGTCTGCAACTGCTGTGCCGGGCACCGGGCCAACGAGGCGCTCGGCAGGGCGGTATCGGTCCTCCTCTCTGCACGGTACGGGACAACGGTGGGAATCGAGATCGATGCTTACCGGATCCTTTTCCAGCTCCCCTCTCATGTAGGCACCGCCGAGGTCCGCGAAGCCCTCTCTGGACTCGACCCTGCCCATGTGGAGGGCATCCTCCAGATCGCCATGAAACGGACAGCGCTCTTCAAGTGGAAGCTCGTCCAGGTCGCCAAGAAGTTCGGGGCAATCGATCCCGATGCCGATTATGAGCGGCTGAGCAGTTACAAGCTGATCGAGCTTTTCGAAAACACCGTTGTCCAGGACGAGACCTACAGGGAACTCTTCTCGGTCTACATGGATGTTGCTGCCGCAGGCCGTATCCTCGCCCATATCCGGGATGGCAGTATCACTGTTGAGACCGGCAGGATCTCCCTCCTTGGGGCCGACGGCCTCTTCTCATCGCGGGACCAGATCCCCCCGCCGCTCGCCGACCATGCCGTCCTCTCTACACTGCGACGCCGGATCGAGGGACAGGAGATCGTCCTTGCCTGCATGAACTGCAGGAAATGGAAGAGCCGGACCGTTGCCGGAAGGGTGCAGGATCACCCGGTCTGCCCACGGTGCGGTGCACGGTTGATCGCCGTGCTCAAGCCCTGGGAGGAAGAACAGTATGCCGCTGCCGCAAGGAAGGAGAAGTCGGAAGAGGAAAAAACGGCCGAGGCCCGTCTTCTCCGGAATGCAAACATCGTGCTCTCGGGAGGAAAAAAAGCGGTGCTCGCCCTTGCGGCAAAGGGAGTCGGGCCGGAGATCGCTTCCCGGATCCTCGCCACCCTGGCCGAGGGCGACGCTTTTTTTGCCGAAATCCTCAAAGCGGAGCGGAACTATATCCGGACCCGGAAATACTGGTGAATTCAGAGGACGTTTGCAAGTTTCTGTTCGAGGAGGTCAAGCCCCCTTCTTATATCTTCGAGGTTCTTCCCCCCGGTCAGTATGATCTTTCCGGAAGAGAAAAGGAGCGCGACAATCTTCGGGTCGCCAAGCCGGTAGACCAGCCCGGGGAACTGCTCGGGTTCGTACTCGATGTTCTCGAGGTTGAGGGTGATGACCAGCTTGTTGAGATTTATGTTCCTCCCTATATCGTAGGAGCAGACGATGTTGGTGACAGCGATCCGCGGCGTTTCGTAAGTCTCCACCCCGGCCTTTTTCAACTCCCGGATGATCCGATCGAGACCTGTTTTTAAAGCCTCTTCGTTCCTGATGCCGGTAAGAACCACTTTTCCCGAGGAGAAGATGAGCGAGGCGATCTTTGGTTCATCCATCCGGAGGACCGCGCCGGGGAACCGTTTAGTATTGAGCTCGCAGGAGCTTACCCGTGCCGCCACTTCAGCGAGGTTGATGGAATCGGCAACTGCGCCCGAAGCAACGATATTTTCGATCTTCAGCGAATCGTACTTCGCAGGGATCATGTTCACGTACATGAACTCCCCGGACGATAATACTGTTGAAGTATCGCAGTTCCGGGCCCGGTTTCAAAAGACAACTTGATGCCGGATGACAACAGACTTTCTTGATTCATGACGGACAGGTATCAGGACTACGAGACCCTCTGCCGCGACTTCCGGATAGAGGTCCCGAAATATTACAACTTCGGTTTCGATGTGATCGATTCCTGGGCAGAGAAGGACAGGAACAAGCTGGCCATGATCTGGGTGAACCAGCAGGGTGAAGAGAAGAAATACACGTTCCGGGACTTTAAAAACCTCTCGAACCAGGCGGCAAACATCCTGGTCAAATACGGCATCCAGAAGGGCGACCGCGTGATGCTGATGCTCCCCCGGGTCCCGGAATGGTGGATCTTTGTCATCGGCCTGATCAAGCTTGGAGCGGTATTGTGCCCCTGCCCGACCATGCTCACCGAAAAAGACATCCGCTACCGGCTGAATGCCGGGAAGTTCAAGATGATCATCACCAACCTCGAGAACTCGGCAAAAGTCGAGCAGGTAACCGGGGAATGCTCCACGCTGACCTGCAGGTTCCTCATCGATGGGGCGCTCCCGGGTTGGGTGAGTTTCCCTGACGAGCTCGTCTACCCGGCCCCGGTCTCGTTTCGCTCGGTCAGTCACCCTTCGGGGAAAAAGACGCTTGCCTCTGACCCGATGCTCATCTACTTCACTTCGGGCACTACCGGGGATGCGAAGATGGTGCTTCACAACCACAGCTACCCGCTCGGCCATATCGTTACCGCCAGGCTGTGGCACGATGTCTCGGATCAGGATGTCCATTTCACTTCGGCTGATACCGGGTGGGCGAAATGTGCCTGGGGCAGGATATTTGGCCAGTGGATATGCGGGGCCTGTATCTTTGTCTACGATGTGCGGGGGAAGTTCAAGGCGACCGAGCTCCTGCCGCTTCTCGAGAAGTACGAGATCAGTACATTCTGTGTCCCGCCAACCATTTACCGGATGCTGATCCTTGCCGACCTCGAAAAGTTTGACCTCCGCGAGCTCCGCCGCTGCACGAGTGCCGGTGAACCGCTCAACCCCGAAGTGGTCCGGGTCTGGAAGGAGGGGACCGGCCGGACCATCTCGGAGGGCTACGGCCAGACCGAGACAGTATGCTGCATCGGCACGTTCCGGGGAATGGAGACCCGGCCGGGATCGATGGGCAGGCCGGCCCCCGGCTGGCACGTGGAGCTGCACGATGACGAGGGAAACCCGGTCGGGCAGGGTGATGAGGGACGGATTGCGATATCTCTTGACCCCCGCCCGGTGGGGCTCTTCGTCGAGTACCTCAACAGCCCGGAGTCGAACGCGGCATCGTTCGTAAACGGTTTTTACTATACCGGGGACAAGGCCTTCATGGACGAGGACGGCTACTTCTGGTTCGTCGGCCGCGATGATGACATCATCAAGTCTTCCGGGTACCGGATCGGCCCGTTTGAAGTGGAGAGCGCACTGCTCGAGCATCCCGCCGTCCAGGAGTCCGCGGTAGTCGGATCGCCGGACCTGATCCGGGGGGTGATCGTGAAGGCTTTCATCGTGCTCAAGCAGGGCTTTGAGCCATCCGAGACCCTGATAAAGGACATCCAGTCCCATGTCCGCCGGACCACCGCCCCCTACAAGTATCCCCGGGCTATCGAGTTTGTCGATGATCTCCCAAAGACCCTTTCAGGAAAGATCAGGAGAAACGAGCTCCGGCAGCGGGAAATGCAAAAGGCGTTTGACGAAGAGTGAGGAGGGGACTTTCCCCCTGATTTTTTTGGGACGCAATGCGAAACAGGCGATTGTCACCGCCCATTAAAGCTATTGCTCCTTTACCTGTTCGTCCGTTGGTGGGGAATGGCCCGGACGGTGAAGCGTCCCGTTTAGGGAAAAACGGAGCGGAACGGGTATGCGGCAGGTGAGCATCTTTTCCTCGTGCTGGCGAATGTCTTCACCTGTCCTGCTCGCCACGTTTACCCTTGGATCTTCGCCGTGTTTAAAAAGGCACCTTAAAGACATTCTGTGAAAAATATATCCGGTCATATGCCATGTGCCGGTTACACCATGGAGAATTACGATGAGACTTACCGGAATTTCCGGATCGAGGTCCCGGAATGCTATAATTTCGGATTTGATGTGATCGATCGGCTCGGCCTTGCCGACCGGAACCGGCTGGCCATGATCTGGGTGAACCAGGAAGGGGAGGAGAAGACATTCACCTTCCGCCAGCTCGCAAACCTCTCGAACTCGGCGGCAAACATGCTTCTGAAGTACGGGGTCAAGAAGGGCGACAGGGTCATCATCATGCTCCCCCGCGTCCCGGAGTGGTGGGTCTTTGCCATCGCCTGCATCAAGCTCGGTGCGGTCTTCTGCCCCTGCCCGACCATGCTCACTGCAAGGGACCTCCGCTACAGGGTCAATGCTGCAAAGATCAGGATGATCGTAACCGATGCGGAGAATGCCCCGAAGGTTGAGGAGATCTGCGGTGATTGCCCGACGCTTGCCGGGCGGCTGGTAACCGATGCCCGGCTCCAGGGCTGGGTGAGCTATATCGAGGAGACCACCTACCCGGCTCCCGTCTCCCGGAGCCTGGTGAAGGTTGCCGGCATGGAGAAGACGAAGAGCACCGACCCGATGGTCATCTACTTCACCTCCGGCACCACCGGGGAGCCGAAGATGGTCCTCCACAACCACGCCCTGCCACTCGGCCACCTGACCACCGGCGCGTTCTGGCTCGATATCAGGGAAAACGACCTCCATTTCACCCTGGCCGACACCGGGTGGGCCAAGTCATCGTGGGGCAAGTTTTTCGGGCCCTGGATCTGCGGGGCATGCACGCTGGTCTACGATATCCGGGGCCGGTTCAAGCCGACCGAGCTTTTACCGGTGCTCGAGCGGTACGAGGTGACAGTCTTCTGCGCTCCCCCGACGGTATACCGGATGCTTATCCTGGCCGACCTCGAGAAGTTCCATTTGAAGGAGCTTCGCCACTGCGTGAGTGCCGGAGAGCCTCTCAACCCGGAGGTCATCCGGGTCTGGAAGGAAGGGACCGGGCTGACCATCTACGAGGGTTACGGCCAGACCGAGATGGTGCTGGTGATCGGGACCTTCCCCTGCATGGAGCCCCGTGCCGGCTCCATGGGAAAACCATCCCCGGGCTGGCAGATCGAGCTCCATGACGATGATGGTAAGCCGGTTCCCCAGGGCGAAGTGGGCCGGATCGCCATCCGGGTGAAACCCGGCCGGCCGGTCGGCCTCTTTGATGGCTACCTCTACGACAGGGAGACCGAAGGGGAAGTCTTCGTTGGCGATTTTTACTATACAGGTGACAAGGCCTACGTGGATGCCGATGGTTACTACTGGTTTGTCGGCCGCGATGATGACGTGATCAAGTCGTCTGGTTACCGCATCGGTCCTTTCGAGGTTGAGAGTGCGCTGCTCGAACACCCGGCGGTCAAAGAGGCAGCGGTGGTCGGATCCCCGGACGTAATCCGGGGAATGATCGTGAAGGCCTACATTGTGTTGAAGGATGGTTACCAGCCGTCCGAGCAGCTGGCAAAGGATATCCAGAAGTTTGTCAAGAGGCACACAGCTCCTTACAAATACCCCCGGGCCATCGAGTTCACCGATGATCTCCCAAAGACCATCTCGGGCAAGATCCGGCGAAGCGTTCTCCGCGATCGGGAGCTTTCAGGGGAAGGGCGGAGCATCCGCGAATAGGGGTAAATGGATATTCGGGGGAATGGTTTGCCCTGCCCATGAGTTCCGCGAGGCAGCGTAATGACAGGAGAACGGATAGAACGGAGAATCTTCGAATTCCCGGGCAGCAATCCTCCCGATGGCCCGTAAAAAAATACACATCTTTATTTCTCTGCACTTCCTATGAGATAGAGGTGCGAGGGTAGCCAAGCCAGGTCAACGGCGCTGGATTCAGGGTCCAGTCTCGCAGGAGTTCTTGGGTTCAAATCCCATCCCTCGCATCTGGATGCGAAGTTAGAATCGTTCAGTCTTCTTTTTAAGCCGGTTATTTCAGAAACTTTTCTATGACTTACCCAGTCGCTCAGTTGCTTGCGAGCAGCTCTTTTCATCCTGTCAGGACAGAAACCGGCATCCGGTAATTCAGTTGAATCCAACATTCGAAAAATCTAATCTTA
>JALHCK010000056.1 GCA_022841205.1 Methanomicrobiales archaeon
GTCGATGGCGAGCCGGTTCTGCTCCTCGTACTCCGCGAGCGCGGTGCGGTACAGCTCGCGCCACCGGTCGAGGGCGGTGTCCAACGCTTGCGGCGCCGCCCTCACCTGGTCGGCCACCCAGCCGTCGTACCACCAGGGCACGGCGTCCCCGGCCTCCGCCCACGTGCGCCGCAGCTCGGCGAGCACGCGCTCCGCGCGGTGGGTGGCGCGGCGGCGCGCGACGTCGTCGGCAAGCCCGTGCGCCAGCTCGGGCAGGAGCGGGAAGGCCGGGTCACCGACATCGACGACGTCGGTCAGCCGGGCCCGCATCGACTGGTCCGTCTCCGCGAGCCAGATCGCGTTGACGTGGCTGCGGACGAGGTCCTCGTTGCCGAGGTCGAGGCGCGGGGCGGCCACGGACCCGGCGACCATGTCCCGCGAGTGGCGGAACCAGTAGGAGTCGTGGGCGTTGCCGGTGGCGCAGTACGTGACCACGAGCGCGGGCTGGCCGGATCGGCCGGCGCGGCCCGAACGCTGCGCGTAGTTCGCCGGTGTGGGCGGGACGTTGCGCAGCCCCACCGCGTTCAGGCTCGCGATGTCCACCCCCAGCTCCATGGTCGGCGAACAGTAGAGCAGTGGGAGGCTGCCCTCCCGGAAGCGCTGCTCCCGCTCCTGGCGCACGTCCTGCGGCACCTGCGCGGTGTGCTCGCGTGCGGTCAGGCCCCGGAGCGTGCCGGCCACGTCCCCGGAGCGTGCCGGCCACGTCCCGGTACAGCTCGACGAAGAACCGGTTGACGCGGGCCACCTCCTCGCTGTGGAAGCTCTTGCGGAGGGGGTCCTCGGCGCCGCGGGAGCCGTCCCCGCCCACCCAGCGCAGCGCGGACGCCTTCACGCGGTACCCGGTGATCCCGTCCTCGGTCCGCACCACCGCGGCGAGCAGACCCACCTCGGCGAGCACCTCGAACAGGCCGTCGATCACCTCGGCGGTGTCCTCCAGCGTGAGCGCGCCAAGACCCACGTCGGCGCGCCGCAGGTAGCGGCCGAACGCCGAGCGGGGCGAGATGTTGAGGTCCCCGCGGTAGCCGCCCCTGGCGCCGGTGCGGGCGAACGCCGTACCCACGGTGGCGAGCCGCTCGCCGTCGGCGATGGTCCACGCGCCCACGAGGTGCTGGCGGGACTCGCGGGTGAGCTCGTCGAAGCCCGCCTGGGTGAGGCAGGGGATGTCGATGGCGAGGCCGCGGCGGAGCTCATCCAGGAGGATGTGGGCGATCTCCTCGCGGAGCTGCGGGCGGGCCGCCGCGAGCGCGGGGTGCCGGGCGTCCCAGAGGTCCTGCGCCGCGGCGATGGCGGGGAGGTCGGCGTACCGGACGTGGAGGAGACCGGTCTGCTCGAGGTTGGGCATCGTCACGCGCCAGCCGCGCTGCAGGTCCGTGTAGAGCCTGTACTCCACCACGTTGCGCAGCGCCCGCTCGGTCAGCTCCCGGGCGGCGAAGCGCGCCTGGGGGTTGGCGGCGTAGTCCCCCATCGCGAGGCCGAGGGCCTCAGTGACACGGGGCGCCACCACCTCGTGGGTGAGGTCCCTGGCTGCCAGCGCGGCGTGCAGCGCCCCACGGAGCTGGGTGACCTGGACGAAGTCGTTGAAGTGCCCGGCCTGGAGGGAGGCGTCCTGCCGGTTGTCCACGAAGGTGAGGAGCTTGCGGGCGTCCGCGCCCAGCGCGTCCGGGGGCAGCGCCTTGAGCGAGCGCACGATGCTCGCGGACACCACCGTGACCGCGGAGGACCGCCCCTCCTGGTCGAGGGTGGCGAGCTTGGCGAAGTCGCTGCCGCGCACCTGCTCGTAGGAGACCCGGCAGCGCAGGCAGAACGCGAACGGGGTGGACATGAACCACGCCCGCAGGCCCTCCCCGCGCGGGAGTTCCGAGCCGTCCGGCGCGAGCCACACCTCCCGCGGCAGGTACTTCTGCTTGGACGCGATCACCACGCTCTCGCCGGACTCCGTGGCCGTCAGCCAGTGGTCCGGCAGCCGACCGTCCCCCACCGGGTCGGCGGGCCACGGCAGGTCGGCCGAGACATAGAGGTAGCCGGTGACGGCGTCGCCGCCCGAGGCGTCCCGGTCCTGCCGCGGCACGTACGTGGGGACCCCGATCTTCTCGGTGCGTGCCACCACGAGGTACTCCTGGCCGCACTCGCGGCAGAACCCCAGCGGGAGGAGCGCCTTCTCGGGGGCTCCGGGCACGCGGAGTTGGTAGGCGTCCGTGAGGTGGCGGGTGGCCTCCGGTTCCACCGAGACGTACACCGTGTCCCCCTTGGAGAGGAACTGGTGCAGGCGGAAGGCGAACAGCGGCCGGCCGGTCTCGGGGTCCCTCGCCCGGGAGCCCTCGCCCAGGATCGCGCGGATCGCCTCCTCGCAGCGCTCGGGGGTGAAGCCGGTGGCGGCGGCGAGGTCCGCCGCGGCCTGCGGCACCGTGACCGGCTTGCGCCGCACGAGCCGGCCGGTGCCGTCCTCGGTGTCCAGTCCGAAGGTGGTCTCGATCCACCCGGCGAGCGGGTCGGCAGCGAGTTCCGCAAAGGGGCGAGGCTCGCCCTCCTGCCGGGCAAGCGCACTCTCGACTGCC
>JALHCK010000057.1 GCA_022841205.1 Methanomicrobiales archaeon
GACCTTGCAATCAACTCTGGTCAGATTCCCTCCAGCCGTGTATAAGATGGCTGTACATTAACTGGAGGTGGTCTGCCTTGAATTTGAGCGAAGTGCTCGTTCAGCCCATTGGGCGCTCCGAAGAGCAGCGCTACCAGCACCTGATGCAGGAGCATCACTACCTGGGCTGCCTGCCAAAGATCAGCGAAACCTTGTGGTATGTCGCTTGTTGGCGAGACCAATGGGTGGCCCTCGTGAGCTTTTCCGCCGCGGCCTGGAAGTGCGCCGCACGGGATCTCTGGATCGGCTGGGACCTGCGACACCAGTATGATCGTCTCAAGCTGTTGGCCAACAACAGCCGTTTCCTGATCCTTCCCGGCCGGCATGTTCCAAACCTGGGCTCCCGAGTTTTGTCCCTGTGCCAAAAGAGACTCTCCATGGATTGGCAAGACACCTTCGGTCATGCCGTGCTGTTGCTGGAGACCTTTGTGGACCCTCGGCGCTTCCGCGGGACCGTCTACAGGGCGGCAAACTGGCTCCATGTTGGTGACACAAAAGGCTTCCGCCGCACCGGCAAAGGCTACAGCGCCAAAACCCACCCTCCCAAAATGGTTTTCATCAAGCCCTTACAACCAAAGGTTCGGGAGCTGCTCTCTGGACCCATTCTCGAACCACCTTATCGCACAGGAGGAACAAAAATCATGCTAAAGGCTGAGCAGATGCAATCTTTACCCCAGTTCTTCGCCGATATCCCCGATCCCCGCCGTACCCATGGACGGCGCCACAGACTTTCCACCGTGCTTGCCATCGCTGCGGGGGCCGTTTTGTGCGGAATGCGCGGCTATAAAGCTATCTCGGACTGGGCCGGTAGCCTTGGCCAAAAGGCGCGTGAGCGGTTCCGGTGCCGTCGCGAACATGGCAGATATGTCGTTCCAAGCGAGTACGTGATTCGCGATGTCCTCATCCGAGTCGATCCCTCACACCTGGACCGTGCCCTGCAACGTTGGAACGGAGCTTACGGCAAACAAGATCAGAGTCTTGCAATCGACGGTAAGACAATGTGCAATGCTATTGATGATCAAGGTTATCAAACCCACATTATGAGCGCCGTCGGCCATGAGACCAAGAACTGCTACACCCAAAAAAAGTAGGTACTCTCCCCAAAGAAGGCGACCAAGAGGCCAAACGCACCAATGAGATCAAAATGGCCATCCCTCTCCTTGATGCCATCGACATCGAAGGCAAAGTCATCACGGCCGATGCCCTTCTGACCCAGCGAGAATTTGCCGACTATCTCGTCCTAAGGCGTAATGCCCACTATCATTTCACGGTTAAGGGAAACCAGCCAACACTTCTTGCCGATATCGAGCTCTACTTCCGAAACCGCGGGGAACCGGATTTCATCCTAAGTGACCCCCCTGACCACGGGCGAATTGAAACCCGCAAGATCTGGGTTACAACCGAGCTCAACGACTACCTCAATTTCCCCCATGTTCAGCAGGCGTTCGTAATTGAACGTCACACCATGGACAAAAAGACCGGCAAACTTTCTCTCGAAACCGCCCATGGCATCACCAGCCAATCACCCATGGAAGCCAACGCCCAAGAGGTTCTTACCACCAATCGGCGCCATTGGAGCATTGAGAATAGCTGCCATTACATCCTCGACTGGAATTACGATGAGGATCGAAGCCGCATTAGCGTTGGCCATGGCCCGGAGAACATCACCAGGCTTAGAAGATTCGCCATCGGACTCATTAAATCCAGAGGCGTACACAGTGTCGCACAGAAAATGCGCCAGCTCACCCGTAGCGTCCGCATGGTTCTCGACTATCTCAAAATGACGAACAACGCCTGCCCATCCCCCATCCCTTGAAAGGAGAACAAATTTACCGTG
>JALHCK010000058.1 GCA_022841205.1 Methanomicrobiales archaeon
TCACCTAATCGGTCGCCCAGAGCAGCAAGGGAGGCATATTCGTGCTGAATGAAGAAGTTGGTAAATGTACTCATCAGAAATGATCGATTGGAGACGATACAGTACTTTGGGTGGGGGGTTATTCGAAATCCTCTATAGAATATATTAATATTGAAAGTTAAATGACATTTCCTTATGCAACATTCATCGATAACAAAGTGCATTGATGGTAACTTCAGGTTATGGACACATATCTATGCACATATCTATGTCGGGGTGGACAAAATCCTGTACTGATTCTCCTTCTCTGGTAAAAAAAGTCAGCAAATTGCCTTCAGACTCGAACTCGTGAATAACAATGTATCCTATATACTTCTTGGTGTGGCGGGAATGGTCATGCCGGTTGGAAATGTATCAGGCACCCGAGTTCGGTTTCCGCTATAGACTTCTGAAGTGAGATCCGAATCTGATGGAGTTTTCATTGAGGATGCAATCCGGATAAGGCTATCTTTGTCAAAATACCCACCAACCCATCGTTCGATATCACCATCAAGCCATCGTATTATGTTCCTGTCCGGGGAAGCGTTGTAGAAGAAACCAGGTCTCCCATTGATGCAGACGTTTTCCGATTCCCGGTCGATGAATTCAGCGAATTCCACATCAAGATTCTTTGAGTATACGATATCCATTTGATCTGCTGCAGTCGAAGAAACGAACGGTCCATTGTAAGATTTATTAACGAACGTGATAGTGACCCTCCCCTCGGAATATTGGTCCGGGATGATGACATATCGAAAGAAAAAACCCTCTGGAACATATCCGGGAATTTTCATATCCGGTCCAAATTCTTTCACAGCAAAGGCAATATTTTCTTCAGTTGGAGATTCCTTTCCTCTTATTATTATCTCGGTCCTAATCATCGGAAATACATCTCCTGGGCCGGTTACGTTACACTTATCAGTAATAATAAATTTTGTTTGGTTTGGTTCGATTTGATCTGATAGAATTATTAGGGAGGATGGACTCGGTTGAGTAGTAGTGGGAGCTGTTTCGTTTCCAGAGCTTATAATTTCCTGGTTCAAACAACCTGACGATAAAAGAATTAAGAGCATAATGGTAGATGCATACGAAATAACTCGGGTTTTCATTCTTTATTCCCCTCTAGGACCCTCTAAAAATAATAATTTTCCTTTATTGATTATCACAATAAAGGTTCGTATGGAAAGTTCCATACGGTAGTGTAAGGAATTTGCTGTAAAAACGAAAACCCGATCCTATACATTAGCCATGGTGACACTACAAGAAAAAGCAAACGAATCGATTCCAGAACTCAATGCACCATTTCCAGTGCAACTTTTCGAATCTATCCAATTGACGTATACCGCCATAGATCTGCCGCCGGGGCGCCCTTCGGGGGCGGCAGCGTTTATCGTGCCTTGATTGAATTACTCAACACTAATATCCACAGGGCAGAATGACAACTTAGACTCCGGCACCTGGACCTCGAATTCGCTCATATTCAGGTAACGGTTCCCTGTGATCCACTCCTCGTTCATATCCATTAAGATCGAACCAATGAGACGAATCACTGAGTCAGAACTTGGAAATGCGCCAACGACCTTACTTCGGCGTTTTATCTCGACATTGACCCTTTCTACCATGTTTGTCGTGCGAATTCTTTTCCAGTGACTTTTTGGGAAAGCCTGGTAATTACCTACATCAAACAAAAATCGTTCAATGGTATCGGCTGCTTTGGTGTACCCCATCTTGTCCAATTCCTGTGCAACTACCCCTAATTCATCCTCATCCCCATTCAGTTTCTCCTTGATCATCGGGACTACCAGAGGATATGCTTTCTTTGGAAGATTGCGCATTATCGCCCGA
>JALHCK010000013.1:0-109225 GCA_022841205.1 Methanomicrobiales archaeon
TTCAAAAACCAGGTGATGAGATGCTTCATTCCCTCGTCGTTATCGGTAAGATAATGAAGTACGACTTCCTTTAGATTCATGCCCTGTATTCTCCTTTGTGCAATTCTAGGTTGGATACAGGGGTTCTTTTGAATTTACATCACTTCGTGTACACTACCTAGTGAATGGCGGTTACGTTTAAGGGATGTACTATGGTTAGACCGTGTAGTATTATTTGGGGTAGGTTGGTGGCAATATCAGAAGGAAAGACCAAATTTATACACTCAGGTTTTATTGGGTCAAGTTCTAAGCAAGGAATTTCACCACTCGGTTAGAGACTCATATACCGCAAATAAGTTAATAAGTATAGGATTTAGTGTATTAAATACTGGATGTCCTACAATATGGGACTTAACAGAAAGTGAGTGCATAATTACAGCAAATGACAAACAGGGCATTGTTAATGAAGCAAATTAAAAACAGGATATACTCCCTTCGATTCAAAGCAGAATCTATAATTCGAGCCCGATTTCAGATGGGCACGGCTCGGATCGTAAATTTTCGGATCACGTACACAGATGTTCTATCATTATATGTCGAATATAAGGACATCTTTTGTCGCTTAATTTATCATTTTGAGAGTGAAAAACCCAAGCCCCTTATCATCGACGGTGGCGGATGTATTGGAATGTCTGTGCTTTATTTTAAGTCCGTATATCCTGAAGCCAGGATCATATGCTTTGAACCGGATGCAGAAATTTTCAAGATATTACAGCATAATCTCACCACCAATGGTCTAAACGATGTCACTTTAATTAACGCAGGCTTGGCAAAAGATGAGGGCGTCCTAAGCTTCAGCTCAGATAACGTAGATGGAGGGAAAATTGTCCCAAATTCTCAAGGTAACATGAAAATACAGACTGTCCGATTGAGTACATATATCTCAGACACTATCGATTTTTTAAAGCTCAATATCGAAGGACAGGAGTTAGCCGTCCTTCAAGAAGTAGAAGAATCTGGAAAACTTCAGAACATAAAAGAAATGGTGATCGAATACCATGGTTGGCCCGATGAAAGTCAAAAATTGGGAGAACTGCTGACAATCCTCGATCGAAATGGGTTCAGGTATCTGATCCATGACTTCGATTGGGAAACATGCAGTGCTAGTAAACCCCCTTTCCGTCTGAACCCTCAAGTGACATGGTTCTGTCTGATTTACGCTCGAAAACAGGATGTTTCATAAATACCATCAACAATATTTATTCAGATGAGGTCCGTTTCCTCTGGCATCTTTCATAAAGTATATATTATATACTTGCGGATAAAAAGAAAATTCATCTGCCAGATCGATCTTGGGGAACTAAATCATCTCCACCCGGTCAGCACCCTCTTCGGCTACGACCGAGGGCAACCTGTTGATCGACATTATATCGAGAACTTCCTATTGCAACATGAAAATGACGTTCACGGCAGAGTATTGGAGATCGGGGACAACACCTACACGAAAAAATTCGGTGGCGCCCGTGTTAAACAATCTGATATCCTCCATGCAATTAAGGGGAACCCATCAGCCACGATAGTGGCAGACATCACACACGCAGATAATATCCCATCTAATTCCTTTGACTGTATCATCCTGACCCAGACTCTCCAGTTTGTTTATGACCTCCCTTCAGCAGTAAACCATCTTCACCGTATCCTAAAACCGGGCGGTGTCCTCCTGCTAACGGTTCCGGGGATAAGCCAGATCTCTCCCTATGACATGGATCGGTGGGGTGAGTTCTGGCGTTTCACCACGCAGTCGGCACAGCGACTCTTTGAAAAGGAGTTCTCAAAAGGAAACGTCGAAGTTGAGACGTATGGAAATGTGCTCATTGCAATTGCCCTTTTACACGGTCTTGCTGTCGAAGAACTCAAACCAGAACATTTTGAGTATCAGGATCCTGATTATCAAGTGCTTATCACCGTACGCGCGGTGAAATCTAGAACAGACAACTGACTCGGGATTACAATGAGCATCTGCAGATTGATACAATTACCAGGCCGAATTTGGAAGGGTCTTCACTCTCAAGGGCTAATCCTCCTTTATCACCGTGTAGTTACCCTGGATACTGATCCGCAGCTTCTCAGCGTCACTCCTGAACATTTTGCCGGGCATCTTGAATACCTTTCCGAGCATTATGATCCAATTAGCCTTTCTGAGCTGTATCAGGCACTGAAATCAGGGAAGGTTCCGGATAGATCTGTTGTCATAACATTTGACGACGGTTATGCGGATAATCTCTGGAATGCGAAACCACTCTTGGAGAAATATGGAATTCCAGCCACAATATTCGTAACATCCGGCCACATCAACAGTGATAGAGAGTTCTGGTGGGATGATCTGGAGAGGTTACTGCTACTGTCGGATCAACTCCCAGGTCAACTGGAACTTACCATCAAAGGTAGAAGATGGAATTGGGATCTATCCGGATATCCTGAGAGCGAAACCAGACATGGAGATGGGATTGAACCAAAATCCTGGAATGTGACCATGGCATCGGATCCTGGCCCACAACATGCTGTTTACCGGGACCTCCACCGACTTCTCAGGCCCCTCTCCCATGAAGAGCAAAAATCCATCCTTTCCGAAATCGCGCAATGGGCAGGAGCGCCAAGAACTGGGCGAAAGACACACTGCCCCCTCACCGTAAGTGAATTGAAAGAGCTCAATCGGGGGGATCTGATTGAAATTGGAGCGCATACGGTAACACACACAATGCTCTCCATGCAACCGGTAGATGTGCAAAGGAGGGAGATTATTCAGGGTAGAGATTCTCTTGAGGAGATGCTGGGTCACCCTGTGCAGCATTTCTCGTATCCGTTTGGTAGCAGAATGGATTTTAATCGAGAAACAGTTGGGATTGTTAAGGGAGCAGGTATTGCTACAGCATGCGCCAACTATGGCTTAACCCTTATCGGAAGTACAGATCCATACCGTCTTCCCAGAGTGCTGGTCAGAGATTGGGATGTTGAGGTATTTTCATCAAGAATGAAGGATTGGTTTAATGAGTGAGTCGGTTCTTCATGTTCTCCAGGTAAGCACGTATGATGTCGCCGGTGGTGCCGAAAAAATTGCATGGGATCTTCATACATCTTACCGTATTCTGGGCCACTGCCCGTGGCTGGCCGTAGGAATAAAAAAAACCGCAGATCCAGATATTCTCCCTATTCAAAGCCGATTAAACAAAGTTTCTCAATATGTTCCATCCTACATCCAGAATCTTTCTCATTTTTCAGGTATTGCAAAAACATTTGACTTTCTGACAAATCCTGATCGCATCAATGCCTCTCTAAAAGGTCATGAGGATCTTGATCACCCGGGAACCTGGAATATACTCGATTTAACCCCGAAACCCCCTGATATCCTCCACTGCCACAATCTCCATGGAGGTTACTTCGATCTCCGTGCCCTCCCCTCCCTCAGCCATCAGATTCCAACCGTGCTCACCCTCCACGATGCCTGGCTCCTTGCCGGTCACTGCGCCCACTCCTTTGACTGCGAGCGCTGGAAGATTGGGTGTGGAAACTGCCCGGATCTCTCGATTTACCCGGCAATCAGGCGGGATGCCACGGCCTACAACTGGCAGCGCAAGGCAGAAATCTACAGAAAGAGCCGACTGCACGTTGTCACTCCCTGCCGGTGGTTGATGGATAAGGTTGATCAGTCGATGCTGAAGCCGGCGGTTGTGGCATCGAAGGTGATCCCGAACGGCGTGAACCTGAAGGTCTTCCACCCCGCTGATCGGGCTGAAGCCCGGCAAGCCCTCGGACTTCCGCACGATGCAACGATTCTCCTCTTTGCGGCAAATGGCATCCGGAAGAACATCTGGAAGGACTACCTAACCCTGCAGTCCGCCCTTGCCGAGATCGCAAAAACCGGAGCAAAAGTACTCTGCGTTGCCCTTGGCGAAACAGCCTCACCTAAACGGATAGGTAACGTCGAAATCCGGTTCGTTCCCTACCAGAAAGATCCCCGGAAAGTCGCCCGGTACTATCAGGCAGCCGATCTCTACCTCCACCCCACCCGGGCCGACACCTTCCCGACCACTGTCCTCGAGGCCCTGGCCTGCGGCATCCCGGTCGTGGCGAGCGCAGTCGGCGGCATCCCCGAGCAGGTCGTGGAGGGGCAGACCGGGTATCTCGTGCCGGTGGGGGATGCCCGGGCGCTGGCGGAGCGGGTCCTTGAGTTACTGGCAAATGAGGAACCCCGGTTGCGAATGGGGCGGCAGGCTGCGGAGGATGCGGCACGAAGATTCGGTCTGAATAAAATGGTTGATGGGTACCTCGCGTTCTACCGGGATATTCTGAAGATGCGTGAGCGGTAGAGGAGATTCTCTGAATTGTATAAGTTCCGGATGCCTCTGCGTGCTCCTGTCGCCTCAGGGAAAAAGGTATGATATGAGGTCGGGAGGCAGCCGGGAAGAAAGTCTGCCCCGCTGTTCATCACTGTAGCCCGGTATTAATATCCAGCAGGGTCAAACATAACCTGTTATCCAGGAATACAAATTTTTGCAATTGATATATGGATGAGCACAATGGCAGATAGCAAAATATCCATAATCACGGTCTGTTTTAACTGTGCAGGGCTTATAGAAAAAACCATAAAAAGCGTGATCTGCCAGACTCATCCGGATGTTCAGTATATCATCATTGATGGTGGATCTACGGATAATACGCCTGACATTATCGGAAAATACAGAGAATATATTGACATAGTGCTATCGGAAAAGGATGATGGCATCTATGATGCCATGAACAAAGGACTGGGCTATGCCACCGGCGATCTCGTATATTTCTTGAATGCGGGGGACTGCCTTTATGATAACGATGTGCTGGGAACTGTCGCTGAAAACCTCCGAACCAGCCCGGAGAGCGACATCCTGTACGGAGACTACATCTATTACGATGATATCGGCGAAGAACGATGCTCTGGCTATCGCACCGGCATCGCAGACCTGATCAGCAGAGGTTACTGCCACCAGACAACATTTGCAAGAAAGTCCATCTTTGATAGGTGTGGAAATTTCAACACGAACTACACGATCTATGCAGACTTCGACTGGTTGCTCAGGGCATTGCGCGCATCCGGGAAAGAAATGCACTATATCGATACGCCGGTGGTATATTACCTGCGGGGAGGAGAGAGCGAAAGCCGCATCGTCGGGCAGTACCATGAGAAGGTAAAGGTGATAGGGAAGAACATGGGCGGCCGTGGGTTATTCTCCCTTGCGGTCTCATTCCCCATCATCCTCTCCAGATATCTGTTAAAAAGGTTACAGCACAGGAAAAGAAAAGCATCCGCAGGACCCCGCTGAGTGATGGGGCGCCACCCCCTCCTGCCGGAGAAGATAAACCACAGGTTCGAGGGGAAGTTCTCATCTTGGGAGAGAGCGGTCTCAACGATGTTCTGGTTAACCGCAGATTCAAGGAGAAGTCTTTCACTACAACAACTTTTCCTGCACGATCATCATCCCGAACCATCTCCTTAAACAGGTAGAACGTGGGTGTCCCTCTGATCCCATGGCCTCGCACAGCATCAAAAGCGACATCCGATCGCTAACCTACGATATTGCCACGCGCGCCTTCGCGGCGCTATCCTGGTTCATACCAAAAAACAACCATAAAATCCTGTTCTTCTCCGCACCCGATTACTCAGACAACGCCAGGACAAGGACAGAGTAGTCTGTAACCCTTTTATCTATATGGAATTTCTTCGGGAGGAGGTATGCAAAGGCCCATCTGGTGAAAATGTTCTCGAAATGATGTCCCCCATAGTACTTCCAGCCCAGTTCATCCGCAAGTATGCGGTCTACCTGCTCATGCTGGTAATCAATGTAGTAGAGGGGCCTGATCTCCCGCAATCCGGAGATCTTCCATTTTAAAATGTCTTTTAGTGTTCTTATGGGAAAATTTTTTAGTGGAATTGTTCCAAATTTTGTCTGGATATCCCGGATGAACCTTACATCATCATGAAGGGACCACTCAATCGAACCTGGACCTTCTGTACGAAACGAAGAACCGCTGAAGACGTAATCTATCTTCTTTTCGTAAGCCAATCGGTACAAGACGGCAATAAATGCATGGTCGGTTGGTATATCGACAGAAGGAACTGATGCAAACAAAAAGGATCGCTGGAGACCCTTGAACTCCTCCCAGTCCACGATATCGGTATGGAGTTCGACACCAAGCTTTGTGCAGGCTTTCTTGATATTTTCTGCTGCAATCTGTGAGTTCATGTTGTTGTCAAAATGGACAGCAAGGGGATTGAGTCCCCATCTTTTCAATGAATAAAGTGTGTATGTGCTATCCCGCCCTCCGCTCACGCCCATGATGCAATCATATTTGTTATTCCTGCCCATTTTTTTGACTTTATCAATTAAGTTAAAAAAACGCCTTCTGCTCTGTTCGGTTATTGCATATTTCTTATTTTTTCTGTCATACTTGTGACAGGAGTTACAGACACCATGATGGTCAAATTATATTCCTGGGAAGTTAGAATCCAAAATACATCGGGAACAAATTCTAGGCATATATGAGAGTATCCCTTGAAACCGAATAAACATTAGGGAGTAGCCTTAATACGCCCTTTTTTATTACAACAACTTTTTAGTCATCCTTCAGAATAACTATTCAAGGATTTTATATGCAGGTACTACGAGAAATGAAAAAAAATCAGATAATTATTGCCTTGACAATCCTTCTCTTAATTTTTTTGTTTACCCTCTGGATACGCGTCCTCCCTCTACTGAATCTCGGCTCAACAGACATCCTCAATATCGTCGGCAGCGACGACCCGATGTTCAGCCTTCGCCAGGTCGACCAGATGCTTGCGAATTATCCCGCATACGCTTGGTACGAAGCTATGTCCCTGTTCCCATCCGGGCAGGTGGTCCCGTGGGGGCCGCTGTTCACATGGATCACGACCACCGTCGTCATGATCTCCGGAGCAGCAACCCGGAACGAGATCATATCCGTTGCCCTCTGGATCCCCCCGCTGATGGCAGCCGTGATGGTCCCGGCCATGTTCATCCTGGTCCGGAAACTGGCTGGCTGGAAGGCGGGACTCTGTGCTGCCGCCCTGGTTGCGGTTGTCGGAGGCCAGTATTTCTTCAGGGCACTTGCAGGGTACCTGGACCACCATATTGCAGAAGTATTGTTCAGCACGCTTTTCTGTATCGCTTACATCTATGCGCTGGCATATTTCAGGGAGCACACCATCGACTTTAAAAACAAAGAGACATGGAAGGTGCCACTACTCCTCTCCGCTCTTGCCGGGATCGGGTATTTCCTCGGTTACCTTACCATGCCGACGATGATCCTCTTCGCAGCCATCGTCGCGGTTTCAACTGTGGTGATTAGCGTAGTTGACTTTTACCACGGAAAACCGGGCGAATACCTCGTCTTTCTCAATACCGTGGCCTTCGGCATCGCAGCCGTTCTCTCTTTGGTGGTCAGTCTCCTTTCGGGGGGTTTTAGCGAAGGGTTCGGGTTTTACCTCTATACCCTCGCACACCCGATAGCGTATCTGCTCATTATCATCGGGACATGGGTCCTCTACTGGCTTGCACAATTCGCGAAGGGAAAGAGCCGGGTAATCTACCCCGCCTCGATCATCGGCCTCGGGTTTATCGCGTTCCTGGGCCTGTTCCTCATCGTCCCTGACCTGTACGGTTCGTTCGTTGGCAGCATCGAGGTCTTCTTCGGGTTCAACCCATATGCAAAGACCGTCCAGGAAGCCCGCCCCTGGACTCTTGGCGAGGCCTGGCAGGTCTTCAACTTCGGCATCCTGCTGATGATCGGCGGCATCCTCGTCCTGCTCTACGAGAATGTGAAGAAATACCGTGCCGAGCATATCTTCGTGCTGGTCTGGTCCCTGTTCATCATCATCGCCGCATTCCGGCAGATCCGCTACGAGTACTACATCGCCGTGAACATTGCCGTCCTCGGGGGCATCTGTGTCTCTTACTTCCTCGAGCGGGCATGGACAGACATCGTTGGACTGGGGCGGAGGGCCGTGGTGCGGGAAACAAAGGGAGAACCTCCGGCCACGCCAGCGGACGAAAAGGGGAAGGAGGCGGATAAGGAGAGTGTAAAGGAGACAGTATCCGGTTCCGGGAAGAAAAAGACCGGGAAGGAGAAAGGCAAGGGAAAGGAAGCCAGGAAGGAGCCGGTGAAGGAGCCTGCAAATGAACCCGGGAAGAAAAAGACCGGGAAAGCCTCTACAAAAGGTCCGGCACGGCCGAAGGTGAACTACGCAAACCTCCTCGTAACCGCCATCATCTGTGCCTTTGCCGTCATCTTCGCATTTACATCAGTCGGGGTGCAGTACGCGGTTGCCTCCTCCGGGGCGATCAGGATGAACCAGGACTGGCGGGAATCGCTTGAGTGGATGAACACCAGCACCCCAGATACCAGAGTGGACTACTTCACCATCTACGACAAAGAGTCATTCAAATATCCCGATACCGCCTACGGTGTCATGTCCTGGTGGGACTATGGCCATTTAATCACCTACATCGCGAAACGAATCCCGAACGCCAACCCGTTCCAGGCAGGAGTGTACGGTCCAAACGGCTCTGCGGCCTTCTTCATGTCCCAATCGGAGACGGAAACCAACCGGATCGCCGATAACCAGGGCACCCGCTACGTTATGACCGACATCGAGATGGCTATCGGAAAGTTCTGGGCGATGGCCACCTGGCACAACGCATCGGTCGGCCAGGGACCATACCAGCCAGTCTACCTCGTCCCCACCGACCCGGCAAACCCGCGGAGTTTCCAGCCGGTGACCATGTATACCGATGAATATTTCCTCACCACCGTTTCCCGTCTCCACAACTTTGACGGGTCATACACCCCTGCCGGGGAGGCCTACTACATCGAGTATACGACATCCCAGGGAACATCGTACCCCATCATCACGAACGCCCAGGTGATGGAAGCCTCCCAGGCACACGCTGCAGCCGACCAGTATAATGCGCATCCACCTGCCGGATACCGTGCGGCAGTGGTGAGCGCAGTCATTGTCCAGCCGACCACGACCCTGTCGGCCTTCCAGCACTACCGGCTGGTGCACGAGTCGCCATCCAACGTATTCGGCGGGCAGGCACCGGTAGACCTCAAGTACGTCAAGGTCTTCGAATACGTGCCCGGGGCGAGGATCAGGGGAGAAGGGATGATCGAACTGCCGCTCGTGACCAACACCGGCCGGCAGTTCACCTGGCGGGCGGAGAGCGTGAACGGCGAATTCATTGTACCCTACTCGACCGAGGGGAACCCCTACGATGTCAGGGCTGCCGGGAAATACCGCATCGCCGGCACCGGCCGGGAGGTCACGGTCAGCGAAGCGGCGGTGATGGGCGGGGCGGTCGTCCCGTAAGGATATGCGGTGCTCGGCAGTCTTTGGCGAGGAATTCACTGTCCATGAACTCGACACCCACCGTGAGAACCGGGAGCGTATCCTCCGGGCAGTCTCCCACCTCCCGGACTACGCAAGCCACCTGAGCCCGGTCGAGGCTTCGGTTGCCGACCTCGAACGGGTGCACCACCGGCGCCACATCAGGATGATCGAGTACTTCAGTTCGTTTGACGGCATCCACTACATCGACATGGACACCTATGTCAACAAGGGCTCCTTTGAGACCGCACTCCTGGCAGCGGGTTCATCGATCCTTGCTGCCGAACGGGCTCTTGATGGCGAGCACTGCTTTGCCCTGGTCCGCCCGCCCGGCCACCACGCCGAGCCGGACCGGGCCATGGGGTTCTGCCTCTTCAACAACGCCGCGGTGGCCGCGGCCTGGGCGCTCGAACAGGTCGACCGGGTCGCCGTCCTCGACTGGGATCTCCACCACGGCAACGGCACCCAGAAGATCTTCTACCAGAGCGACCGGGTCCTGTTCTGCTCGGTCCACATGAGGAACGCATTCCCCGGCACCGGATGGATCGATGAGATAGGGGAAGGGAGGGGCATGGGGTTCACGCTGAATGCCCCCCTCCAGCAGGGGTGCGGGATCGATGACTATACCTACCTGTTCTCGCGTGTTTTTGCCGAAGCGCTGGGCCATTTCAAGCCCGACCTCCTGATCATCTCGGCCGGGCAGGACGCGCTCGGTGACGATCCCATGAACGGGATGAGACTTGCCCCCAAAGACTTCCGGGTACTGACGAGGATCCTGATGGAGGCCGTCGGCCAGCCTCTGGCGCTGGTCCTGGAAGGAGGCTACGGCCCATCGCTTGGTGAAGCGGTGGCCGAGATCTTTTATGCCCTCCATGACGGGCCGGTGCAGATACCCACCGGGATGCCCCGGGAGAGCACGCGGCGGACCGTTGCCCAGCTGGAAAAAGTGATGATCTGAAAAACCCGGCAGGAGAGATCGCCTCTCGTTGAGGCCCCCCGCCCCGTTTAATGTGCTGGCAGGAAAGCCGGAGCCTTTTGACGCTTTTTACTGGATGCCGATCCGCTTCCTGCGCACCCGTTCCCGGTTCACGTGGGAGACCTCGAGACCCGGGACGATCACCCGCACCACCGGGACCTCGGTCCGGGACAGGTCGCAGATGCAGACCCGTTCCACGTGCGGCCGGAGCTCCCCGAGTGCCACGCGGATATCATCGTCGATGAACGGCGTCGAACGGTCCCCGATCGAGGAGAGAAGGACCGAAGGTTCGTCGGCAAACCACTCCCGGTTGATCCGTTTGAAGCGGTCGTACCCGGCCTTCTCGAGGAGCTGCCTCCGCCCCTCGTTATCACGGCCCCCGTGCAGGTAGGAGGCCCGGCTCTGGGCAACTTCGGTCAGCGCCCGCAGCGCGGCGATAGCCGGGTCTGGGTGGGTGCCCGACCCCATCACCAGGAGGCCCGGGTCCCGGGTCACCGCGTCATCACCGGCTGCGGCGATGGTGGGGATACCCGTCCTTCCCTTCAGCAGCCAGAGGTGAACCGAAATCCCGCAGGACTCGAACCGGTCCTGCACCTCCCGTGCCGGGCAGTCGAAGTCGATCTCCACCCGGGTCCCCATGGAACGGGCCTGCTCGGCCATGCTCATGTCGTCCCGCTCCATCACCTCGAGGAGGGCGTGCAGTATCGCCTCTTCGATGACATTCCCGCTGGCAAGACCGTTGCTGTCGCTTGCAAAAAGGGACATGGTCATGCCCAGGGTGTCGTAGGGATGGAAGACCGCATTGCTCGGAACAAAGATCTCCTCATCGTGGAGCAGGTCGTAGGCCGCACTCCAGTGAATCTTCTCACCCGGTTCCAGGAGCCGCGGGAGCAGGAGGTCTTCGGGATCAACCGCCCGGTGGATGCCGATCTCTTCGTATGATGCAAACTCCATGGCATCCCCGT
Organism: Methanomicrobiales archaeon; assembly: GCA_022841205.1. GTDB lineage: Archaea > Halobacteriota > Methanomicrobia > Methanomicrobiales > Methanospirillaceae > UBA9949. The sequence goes on from JALHCK010000013.1 coordinate 11,360, forward strand.
GGTACTCGCCGCTGTATCGCTCAACGGCCTCCATCATGGAGGATACCCTGGCCTGGACCTTGTCCTTTCCCTTCCCGGCATGGTGCTGCACACCGCCCCGTGCGGCACGGGGGCGGAACGCAGTGAAACAGGGGATGCCCAGCCGGTCGACATGGGTGATGTCAGAGACTTCCGCGACCCCGATCCTTTCCATGAGCGGCTCGACAATGGAGAGCGTCTCCTCGGGAGACTTCACCCGGTGTGTCCCGTCAAAATAGTGTTTCTTCACGCGCCGGAGCGTGTATCTCATCAGCTGGAATATGGGCAGGAGAATACCTTTATAGTATCTTTGCCATCCATTGGTTACTATGAACGCCGATGAGATCGCGGTCGGCATGCAGGTCCGCTACCCGAGGACCGGCACCGCGGGCACGGTGACCAGGATCGAACAGATGAAGGGTGCGGTGTTTGCCGAACTCGACACAACCGGTCTCCTGTACCGGGCAGACCAGCTGATCGCAGTGGCCTCTTCGAAGGAGCGAAAGGCCAGGGAACGGGGTATCGATTACGAACAGGTTAAAAAAGAGATGGAGTTTGTCTCGGGGCTCGGGTTCCAGGAAGCCATCTCCAACATCGACCAGAGCTGCGAAGGCGGCGGCTAATCGCTGATCGGGATGGTGGTCAGTTTCACCGTCTCGACCCCTTTTTGAGACATCAGGCGCTCCGCGAGGGCCTTTAAGTCCGCACCATCCCCTCGCACCAGTATGATCTCCAGGCACCGGTCATGGGTAACGTGGGAATGGAGAGACGCCTGGATGATCCCCATGTACTCGTGCTGTATATCGGTGAGCGTGGTCAGCAGCCCACGCTGCCCGTGGTCATAGATCATGGTGATGACCCCCTGCCGCTCCCCGGTAACATCCGACATCCACTTGTAGTAGGTGATGTAGCTTCGAATGGCATCCCGGATTCCCTCAGACCGGGACGAGTAGCCCCGGTAGGTGATGATCTCGTCGAATTTGTCAAGCAGGTTCTTGGGAAGCGATATCCCAATCCGGGAAAGTTCGGTATCAACAGTCATAAGGTCAACTCAGTTATGGAGATCTTCTCATACTGCTGTTTTAACCTTTCTGAAGACAACGGCATACAGAGTGTTACGGGAACCGGGATGCCGGGTTGGATCTCATGACCGGTTTGTATAAGTATTGTCATTTATAATCGTATAAGGAGGTTCGATCGCATTTGCGGGACGCTACCATTCCAGGCGCCAACATAGGGGTCGTTGGCCACGTCGACCATGGGAAAACGACGCTTGTCTACGGGATGACCGAGGCATGGACGGATCGCCACTCCGAGGAGATAAAACGGGGCATCTCGATCCGCCTCGGGTACGCCGATGCGACCTTCTACCGGTGTGAAAAGTGCAGCGGCCCGGATGCCTACTCCACGAAGCCCGAGTGCCCGGCATGCGGAGGGAAGGCGGTTCCCTTCCGGTCGGTCTCTTTTGTCGACTCGCCCGGGCACGAGACGCTCATGGCCACCATGCTCTCGGGGTCGGCGCTCATGGACGGGGCGATGCTGGTGATCGCCGCAAACGAGCCCTGCCCCCAGCCGCAGACCAAGGAACACCTGATGGCGCTCGAGCTCGTCGGGATAAAAAATATCGTGATCGTCCAGAACAAGATCGACGTCGTCTCCCAGAAGGATGCCCTGAAACACTATGAACAGATCAGGGCGTTTGTGAAGGGAACGATTGCAGAACATGCACCGATCATCCCGGTATCGGCCCAAAAACAGATCAACATCGGGGCCCTCGTCGAAGCCCTCGACACCACGATCCCCGAGCCGGCCAGGGATCCGGACGCTGCCCCGGTCATGCTGGTGGCCCGGTCCTTTGACATCAACAAGCCGGGAACGAACTGGAGGGAGGTCAGGGGCGGGGTCATCGGCGGGTCCCTGATACGCGGCATCTTCAGGGAAGGCGATGATATCGAGATCCGTCCCGGGCGCCAGTTCCAGGCCGAAAATAAGATCCGGTGGGAACCGATCACCACGAAGATCACAACCATCAACGCAGGGTCAAAGAAAGTCGCCGAAGCTGCTCCCGGCGGACTGCTCGGAATCGGCACCAAGCTCGACCCGGCCCTGACCAAGAGCGATGCCCTGGCCGGCCAGGTTGCCGGCCGGATCGGAGCCCTCCCGCCGGTCCTGGATCGCCTGAAGTTCCATGTCACCCTCATGGAGCGGGTGGTCGGCGCAACAAGCGAGCTCTCCATCGAACCACTGAAGCACAACGAACCGCTGATGCTCTCGGTCGGCACCGCAGTGACTGTTGGCGTGGTGACCACTGCAAAGAAAGACCAGGTCGAGGTAACCCTGAAACGGCCCGTCTGCGCGGAGATCGGGTCGCGGATCGCCATTAGCCGTCAGCTTGGAGGCAGATGGCGACTGATCGGGATGGGCATTCTCACCGAATAGGTGTCCTGCTGGACGCCAATGCCCTGATGGCCCAGGTGCAGTTTCGGATCGATATCTTCGATGCGCTGGGAAATCTTATCGGTTCCTGCGAACCATTGATCCTCCCTGAAGTGATTGAAGAACTCCGCGGACTTGCATGTTCCCATGGGAAGGGAGGGGCCGCGGCCCGATCCGCGCTCATCCTTTCCGGACGGTGCACTATGGTGGAGAGCCCTGGGATAAAGGGATCGGTAGATGAGAAGATCCTATATTATGCAAACACGCATGGATGCATGGTAATGACCAATGACAGGGATCTGCGGAATGCGCTGCTCGGGAAGGGTATCCCGGTGATATCGCTTTCAGGCAGACAGCGGCTGGAATTGTACAGGAACTAGGGTGGGTCATGTATTACCGGATGAAACTGGCAGACAAGGTGAGGGTGCCACCTCACCGGCTCGGAGAAGATCTTGAGAAGGTTATCCTCGATGTCCTCCGGGAACAGCTTGAAGGAAGCATTGACAAGGAGATCGGCATCTTCATCGCCGTAACCCGGGTCCTCGATATCGGTGAAGGAGAGATCGTTCCCGGGGACGGTGCGGTCTACTACGACGTGGATTTCGAGTCAGTAGTGCTCCGGCTCAGCCTTCAGGAAGTGATCGAGGGACTGGTCGTTGAGACAACGAGTTTCGGGGCGTTCGTAAGCCTGGGACCGATCGATGCCATGCTCCACGTGAGCCAGATCTCTGACGAGTACATCAACTATGACGAGAAGAATTCGCGGCTGATCTGCCAGGAGTCGAAACGGTTCATCGCGGTCGATGAAAAGATCCGCGCCCGCATCGTCACCCTCTCCCTGAACGAACGTGAACCCCGGGACAGCAAGATCGGCCTGACCATGCGGCAGTCAGGGCTTGGCACCAGCCGCTGGCTCGAGGAAGACATGGCCAAGGAGAAAGAAAAGGGTGGTGAACGTGGCGGCCGCTAAAAAGAAACTGGTCCAGGTATGCAGGGAATGCCATCGCGTGGTGGAAGGAGAGAGCTGTGCGGTATGCGGCAGCAGCAACCTATCAACAGACTGGACAGGGTACCTGGTGGTAATCGACCCCAAGCGATCAGAGATCGCAAAAAGGTTAAACATCGCCCTCCCCGGGAGATATGCGCTGAAGGTCCGCTGAAATGCTCAGGCTCCCCCCGGAAAAACGCCATTTCTTCAAGACCCCCTTTGGCACGCTCTACGCCGAGTGCGAAGACGTACTCCCCCTCATCGAGGGAAAGACCGTGTACACGGTGGGCGATGTGGTTACCTGGAGCCTGGTCCGGCGGGGGGTAGTCCCACGGATCGCCGTCATTGACGGCCACACGATGCGCTCGCCGTTCAACAGGTCGCCGGCGGTCTTCCAAAAAAGGCTCCATGCCAGAAACCCGCCAGGGACGATCACCACGGAGCTGTCCGATGCGCTCGATCATGCAGTACAGGGCCCGGGAGCACTGATCCTCGTTGACGGAGAAGAAGACCTCGCCGTTATCCCACTGGTCATCGCCGCACCGGTCGGAGCGCTGATCCTGTATGGACAGCCGGGCGAGGGGGTCGTTCTCTGCGAGGTGACTCCTGCCGCAAAGGAGAAGGCGAGGACAATGCTTGCCCACTTCGTTGATGAAGGGGAAGACGCCGCGGGATGAAAGGTGCAGTGGCCAGATTATAAATAATCCAAACACGAATTATAAGAGGATACCGATGGAATGCGAGGTTACCAGGGATTTGAGAAATGAACTCCTCTCCAGGCGGGAAGTGGATTTTTCCCTCCGGTTCGATGGCGCGACACCGTCACGGATGCAGGTTGCCGGAAAGGTTGCAGCAACGCTGAATGTAAACGAGAAACTGCTTGTGCTCGACTCGTTAAAGACCATGTTCGGGAAGACCGAGCTCTCCGGCAAAGCCCGGGTGTATGACACCGAAGAGCAGAAGACAAAGACCGAACGGGCGTTCCTGCTGACCCGGGGTATGCCAAAGCCCAAAGAGGAAGGTGCCTGATGGCAGCAAAGAAGACCAAGAGCGCAGCTCCCCGCCGGGCAGCCTGTTACAAGGTGGAGGGCGAAAAGGCTACGCTGGCACGGAAATACTGCTCCCGCTGCGGACCGGGCTTTATCATGGCCGATCACAAGGACCGGCTCGCCTGCGGGAAGTGCGGGTATACCGAGTTTAAGAAATAGAAGCACTCCGATGCCTGGTTATGGGCAGATTCTTGGTATTGAGGGGACAGCCTGGAACCTCAGCGCTGCTGTTTTTGATACCGATCTCGTCTCACTCTTTTCAAAACCCTATTCCCCACCAGCCGGGGGCATCCACCCCAGGGAGGCCGCCCAGCACCATGCCTCGGAGGTAAAAGAGGTCATCTCCCGGGTGCTCACCGATCCCAGCCGCATTACCGGTGTTGCGTTCTCGCAGGGGCCCGGGCTTGGGCCCTGTCTGAGGACGGTGGCCACCGCTGCCCGGTCCCTTTCCCTTGCCCTGGGCGTCCCCCTGGTCGGGGTGAACCACTGTGTCGCCCATATCGAGATCGGGAGGTTTGCCACCGGGTGCCACGACCCCATCGTCCTGTACGCAAGCGGGGCCAACACCCAGGTGATAGGCTACCTGAACCGGCGCTACCGCATTTTCGGGGAGACCCTCGATATCGGCATCGGGAATGCGCTCGACAAGTTTGCCCGGAGCATGGGGCTTTCGCACCCCGGGGGCCCGGCTATCGAGGAACTTGCCCGGGACGGGGAGTATGTCCACCTCCCGTACACTGTGAAAGGGATGGACCTTGCCTTCTCAGGGCTGGTGAGTGCCGCCCGCGAGAGCACGGCGGCGATTGCCGACACCTGCTACAGTTTCCAGGAGACAGCGTTTGCCATGTGCGTCGAGGTGACAGAGCGGGCGCTGGCCCACACCGGCAAGGACGAAGTCCTGCTCGTTGGCGGGGTCGGGGCAAACCGGCGTCTCCAGGAAATGCTGGCCATCATGTGCGAGGACCGGGGGGCAACCCTGGCGGTCCCGCCTGACCGTTACCTGGGCGACAACGGGGCGATGATCGCCTACACCGGCAGGGTCATGCTGGAGAGCGGGGGCCCGCTACCCCTGGAAAAGTCCCAGGTCAACCCCTCGTTCCGGTCAGACCAGGTCGAAGTTACCTGGCGGGATGACGATCCATCGCTGAAGGCTGCCCGGGAGCCGCTTGACAGGATGACCCGGGCGATGGGGGCCGAAGCCGAAGTCATCCTCGGTCCGGAAACGGTCGAAAAGCGCCGTTTCAGCAAGAGGTACCGGGAAAAAGAGCTGGATTCCCGGTTGATTTCTGAACGCACGCGGGCAGAGGCACGGCTGATTTCCATGGCCCGGAAGTCCGGGGTCCCGACCCCGGTCATCCGTGACATCACCACAGACACCCTGGAGATGGAGCGGATTTACGGAACCCTGCTCCGCGATGACCTCTCTGCCGGACCCCTCAGGGAAGCCGGGCGAACGGTCGGGCGGCTTCATGCTGCAGGGATCGTGCACGGGGATCTTACCACCAGCAACATGGTGCTTCGTGATGGAAGGGTCATCCTGATCGATTTCGGGCTCTCCATGGTCTCCTCCGAACTCGAGTCCCGCGGCGTGGATATCCACGTCCTGTTCCAGACCCTCGGCAGCACCACCGACAGGTTTCAGGCGCTGAAAACAGCCTTCAGCGAGGGGTACGGGGAAGCCTTTGCCCTGGCCCCTGAAGTCCTTTTGCGGGAGCAGGAGATCGAGCGGCGGGGGCGCTACCTGTGAATATTGCCGTGGTGACCTCGAACCCCCATAAAGCGGCAGAGATAGCGGCATTCTTCGGCCCTGCAGCGACCGTGGAGCACATCAGGATGGAGATCCCCGAGTTCCGCCACAACGATGTGGGAGAGATCGCCCGCCGGAAGGCGGAACATGCGTTTGGTCTCCTTCACCGGCCCCTGATGGTTGACGACACGGCATTCTGTATCAGTGCCCTGCGGGGGTTTCCCGGGCCGTATGCGGCATATGTCCTTGATACCATCGGGAACAAGGGTATCCTCAGGCTCATGGAAGGGGTTTTTGACCGGAACGCCTGGTTTGAGACGGCGATCGCCTGTGCGACCGGGGACGGAATCACCGTTTTTCTGGGGAGGATTGACGGGGTCATCGTTTCGCCCCGGGGGAGTGGCGGGTTTGGCTACGACCCCATCTTCGAGTGCAGGGATGGAAGGACCCTCGCTGAACTCACCCTGGAGGAAAAGAGCCGGGTCTCCCACCGGGGCCGGGCGCTTTCCAGCATGAAGGCGTGGCTGGAAGGGCAGGCATGACCGGGTTTTTTGGCATAACCGTTAATAGGCCGGATGACCTATTCAATAAGACAAGAAGTGGTGTCCGATCATGGCAAGATTTCCTGAAGCTGAAGCACGGCTCCTGAACGTGAAGATCTGCATGCACTGCAACGCGCGGAATGCGATTCGCGCGACAAGGTGCCGCAAGTGCGGCTATAAAAACCTCAGGTCCAAGAGCAAAGAGAAGAAGGCCTGACCGGATCAGGCACTATAAAAAGTCACTCTTTTTCCCTTCTGGCTGTATTCGCCCCTGAAGGTCTCGATATTCCGCTTGTAGCCGAGGCGATCGGTAAAGCCCAGTTCCCGCAGGCGCTCCCTTACCCGCATGACATCCGCCTCGTTTCGCCAGTCCGGTGTATACACGTAGATGACCTTGGTATTGTCGCGGGAATCGGGGTTGGGTTTTGCGGTGCTGACTTTGGCCGAGATCCCAAGCTCGTTTCTGCAGGTGGCGTCACGGACTTTGGCCCAGGCCGCATCGACTTCTTCGGGAGGAAGGAATATCAGCCATTTTCCGGCCAGTTCGTCTTCGATAGCATCAGGCCTTGCCCCGGGAGCGTCCTGCACGATCCAGTATATCCTTGTGGTCCTGCTCGGGACAACACCCTCCCCCTCCCCGATTGACCGGTATATCACCCCTGCGGAGCCGAACCGCCGGATCAATGCCTCCCCAAGCTCCGGGTACTCGCCTGAAAACTTCGCAAGTATCGATGAAAAGAGAGGTTCGAAGTCCGCTTTTGTCTCGACGAGCTCGAAGAGGTACAAACCGCGGGCCTGGAGATCGGCATTGAGCATCATTTCAAAGAGCCCGTAGGCCACATCGGCAAGCTCGTCCGGGCTGACCTCTTCCATGGGTAAGGGTTTACCTCAAAAAACAATAAAATTCTTCTGTCTTGGCGAAAAGTTCACCGGCACAGTTCCCGGATGACCAGGGAGGCGGCATGCTCGCCGGAAAGGAGCATCCCTCCGAATACCGGGCCCATGCGGTGTTCGCCGGACACGGCATTGGCCGCCATGCCGGTGACGATGAGTCCCGGGAAGATCTCCCGGGTATGGCCGACGATGCTGGATTCGGCACGGTCCGCCCACATGAAGCCCTCCCCCTTCACCCGCACTGCGTCCGATCTCTTCTCCACGAGGCGGGCGACTGCGGCATCGTGCCCGGTTGCATCGATTACAAACCGGCACCCGATGGTCAGGGGATCGACATGGAGCCCGGCCATCGTGACAGGGGACCAGTTGATCACCAGTCCCGAGAGGCGACCCTCTCCCCTGATCATGACGTCTTCCACGCTCATGAGGTTGAAGAACTCGGCCCCGGCATTGCAGGCTGCAGCCGTCAGCCTGGCGACTGATTCCACGGACGAGGCAACCCAGTATCCCTCCCCGTAGGGCGAAGAGCGGATGGAGAAACGATCGAGCAGGCGTTTGGCCCCGTCCTGGACCACGATCCGGGGAAACATCATGCCTCCCCCCCACATCCCTCCGCCGGCAGAGAGCTTCTTTTCGATAACTGCCACCTTAAGCCCGTGCTCGCCGATGAATGCCGCCGCTGCAAGACCCGATGGTCCGGCTCCCACCACAGCGACATCGACATCGGTGTAATCGAGGAGTACCTTCATCTGGGATTCAAGTATCGCCCGGCTGATTATCCGCTCGTCCAGCTCCATCCCGTTCACTCATCCGTAATTATCCCTTTCTTTAATATTAAGAGAGACCCTTTGCGCCAGAACGCGACACTGCGCTTACCGGCCTGAAATGGATGCGGATTCTCCCTGTTTTCCCATTCCGGCTCCGGATTTCCGGGTGCGGAGAGAATATTTATGAACCTCCCTCACCGTACATTGATGCATGAAGGTATGGAAACGTGACTGGGGCCTGACCTGGAGGGTATGGCTGACCATGTTCCTCCTGTTCCTGGTCTACCTCGCGTTCATCGCGATACTCTCCATGCTCGGGATCGGCCTTCCCTTCCTGGTGGTGCTGGTATTCGTCATGGCGTTTGTCCAGTATTTCTTCTCTGACAGGCTCGTCTTGTGGAGTACAAGGGCACGGGTCGTCGAGCCGGACGAGTATCCCGAACTGCACCGGATTGTCGGGAGGTGTGCTGCCGAAGCAGGCATTCCCATGCCCCGGGTGGCGGTCATGCAATCCCAGGTGCCAAACGCCTTTGCCACGGGGAGGAGTCCGAAGCATGCGGTGGTAGCGGTTACCGATTCGATCCTGCGGCTGCTCACCCCCCGCGAGCTCGAGGCGGTGATCGCCCACGAGATATCACATATCAGGAATCGCGACGTCCTGACGCTTACCATAGCAAGCTTCGTCGCCATGGTCGCGGCGCTGGTCATGAACAACTTCCTCTTTGGCGCGATGTTTTCCCGGCGGGACAGTGGGAATGCATGGGTCCTCGCAGGGATCGTGGCCGTGGTGGTCTACTTCGTTGCCCAGCTCCTGATCATGGCCCTTTCGCGGTACCGCGAATTCGCCGCAGATCGCGGGAGTGCTTATATCACCGGCCAGCCACGCGATCTGATCTCGGCGTTGCAGAAGATCAGCGGCAGGATGAACTATGTCCCGGCCCCCGAAAAGCAGGCCGTTGAGACGGCAAATGCCTTTTTCATCATCCCGGCGCTCTCCGGATCGACCCTGATCGAGCTCTTCTCCACCCACCCCCCGCTCGAAAAAAGGATCGCAGCCCTCGAGCAGGTCGACCTTGAGATCAAAGGGTTCGCATAACTTCCTAAACTTTTTCCGGTGTCCGAAAGGATCGGATGGTTTGACTTCGTTTAACGGGGGAGGATACGGAACAAAAATACTAATATGCCAAAAATCCATATACACAGGCGCAAACCTGCATCGATGGTCTAGTGGTATGACTTAGGCCTTCCAAGCCTATAGCCCGGGTTCAATTCCCGGTCGATGCATTGCGGGCTCGTGGTCTAGCTGGTTATGACGTCGCCTTCACACGGCGGAGGTCAGGAGTTCGAATCTCCTCGAGCCCATGGCTGGTTTTGAAGGTTCTTTATCAATTCTGCATGCTTCGGTCCGGGTTTTTCCGAGCTGATTGGGACGAACTGCCCCGGCTTTCTGGATCGTTACGGTATTGCGATAATCGACAGGGAGATCGATGCGGCACGTGGTGGCGGGGGGTTTTGTATGTTGTCTACCCGAAACCCTCAAGCTCTGTTACGTGGTGCCGGTGGATGAAGAGTGGTTCGTGGGTTCGGGAGTGTATGGGGGGAGTGTGCGAGGGTGCGGTTGCAATCGGACGGGACGACGTTTCCCCCTTCGGGCCCCACCCTCCAAAAAGCCTCCGCAGCGATGGGTTAATCGCCCATTGCCGCTCCTGCACAAACACCAGCAGTTGGCGCTGATGCCCCAACTGCTCCAACGGTCTTAATGCCCATGACCGCTTTAACAGACAATCATATGGATGGCCCTGTGATCCGGACGGCGCGAGAGGAAGAGGTGCCGGTCTTCATCGAGTGGGCAAGGAGAGAGGGATGGAACCCGGGTCTCCATGATGGCGAGTGCCACTATGCGGTGGACCCTGCCGGGTGGTATATCGCGGAGGTGGACGGCGAGATAGTCGGGACTCTTGCGGTCAGCAATTACGATTCCCGGTTCTCGTTTGGGGGATTTTTCGTGATACGGGAGGATATGCGGTCGAGGGGGATTGGATGGACGCTCTCTGGCGCGGCCATCCGTCACGCGGGCGGCCGGAACCTTGGCATCGACGGGGTCTACGCGATGCAGGAGAAGTATTCTTCCCGGATGGGATTCCGGTTCGCGTACCGGAACATCCGCTGGCGGGGTGTCGCGGACGGAGAAAAGCAGCAGGGGCTCTGTTCGGCGAAAGACGTGCCTTTCTCTTCACTTCTTGCCTACGACACCCTCCATTTCCCTGCAGAACGAAGGAGATTCCTGGACCGGTGGATCCGCATGCCGGGAACATGGTCCTCTGCCTGCATGGAGAGGGGGATTCTCAGGGGCTACGGGGTGATCCGCAGTTGCTTCGAAGGTTATAAGATCGGCCCGATCTTTGCCGACACCGCAGAGATCGGTGAGCGGATCATGGAGGATCTGACTGGGAGGGAGGAAGTGCGGGGCGAGCCGTTCTTCATTGATACCCCCGAACCGAACCGCGAAGCGGTTCGCATGGCCAAGGACCGGGGCATGGAGGAGGTCTTCGGCACGGCCAGGATGTACACAAGAGAGATCCCGCCGCTCCCGGTCGAACGGGTCTTCGGGGTCACCACGTTCGAGATGGGTTGATGGGGGGCCGGCAACCTTGGCCGGCGGGGAGACGCGCTCCGCTGTCCCCCCCGGGAAAAGTCAGCCGGGACCGCCCGGGCGGCACCGATCGCCAGGACGGGCATGGCACCCCAAATCCCGGCCATTATTGTGAAAATTATCCTGCATGGGGTGTATCCAGGCAGTTCGTGAATCTGTGGGACAATCGCTCTTTTCAATATCAATCCCCATTGGATAGTAGAGATCTCAACTTCCAGGGCACACGTCTTAACTGGAGAAATAGTAATCGGGTAGATCTTCCGGACAGGATTTTTCCACGGGGGTTTTCAGAACTGTATTCACTGCTCCCTTGTGCAACAAACGGTTAATCCGGCATCCTGGCAGATCTTGACCCTGCACGGTTATTTCTCCGTGTTTTCCTGTTCGGTAGGATAATAACCCCTCACAGGGAAACCATACATGACCATATGGATAGAACGAGCCCCGCTGTATCGACCCGGTTTCTCCTGGCCCTCCTGGTAGTATCGGCGGTTGTCCTGATGGTACCGGGTATTGCGGATACCCCTTCAGATGCATCGGAGCATCTCCTGAAAGGAGATGATTTCATGCTCCGGAAGTTGTACCACGAGGCGCTGGCCGAGTACGAGGCTGCTGTGGCAGGTGATCCCTACAACAGCATCGCCTGGAACAAGCTGGGGACCGCCCATATGAACACCGGGCGATACAAAGATGCGGAGCTTGCGTTTGAAAAAGCGATTGCGCTTGATCCCTACTACTCCAAAGCATGGACGAACATGGGCGATTCCCGTGCTGCGCTCGGAGATCACCGGGAAGCGATCGAGGCCTACGACCGTGCCCTTGGAATCAACCAGCGGGATATGTACGCACTCCTCCGGAAAGGGATGAGCCTCCAGGAGACGGGAGACTCAGCCGGCGCCATGGCGGCCTACCAGGAAGTCATCAGGTTTGCAGACCTGGAGGTGCGAAAGCATCCGAACTATGCCTCTTTCGATGCGGAGATCTGGACAAACAAAGGGGATGCTCTTTCCAGGCTCGGGCGATACGAAGAAGCGGTAGATGCCTACGATGCGGCACTTGAGATCAATCCCAAGTTTGGGCGTGCGGAAAGCGGGAAGATAAAGGCACTGGATGCCATCCTGCTTTCACGGAGCAACCCCGACCTGGTGGCAACGGTGCCCGTAAAGAACAACAGCGAGACCAGCCCGACTATCGTCCCTGTCCCCGGATACGCTGTTATCTGCGCACTTCTAGGTGCAGGTGCACTTGCGGTTACCGGACGGCTGCGGCAAAAACCATAAACTGCCGGTATTTCCCATGTTCTATCACCTTATCCTGACCGACGAGTGCAATCTCTGCTGCACGTATTGCCGTGGAAAGGCCTTCGACGCGATATCCGGGGGCGAAACGGACGTGGCAATCGACATGTCGCTTCCGCCCGACCTCTCATGCGATCTCTGTGACCTGTACCGGTTCCTCGGGAAGGACCCGGACCCCTGTATCACCTTCTACGGTGGAGAGCCGCTGATGAGGATGGATCTCATCCGGACCATCATGGACGCTGCCCCGGTCCGGCGCTTCATGATCCAGACCAATGGGACGATGCTTGGCGAGCTTGGCCCTTCCTATGTCAGCAGGATGGAGAACATCCTCGTGTCCATTGACGGCCCACGGGCGATAACCGATTCGAACCGGGGACCGGGAACCTTTGACCGGGTTATCCGGAACGTCAGGGAGATCGTTTCCGGAGGGTACCGGGGAGAACTGGTCGCCCGGATGACGATCACGGCAGGGACCGACATCAGGGAAGCGGTCCGGTTCCTCGCGGAAAACGAGTATCACTCATTTGATTCCATCCACTGGCAGATCGATGCCGGTTTCTCCCGCGATTCGTCAATGAAGGACTTCTCGCGCTGGCTCGATTCGCGCTACATCCCCGGAGTAAGGGACCTGATCCACGACTGGGTAGGCGTTATGGAAACCGAAGGCCGGGTTCTCCGCTGGTACCCCTTCCTCCAGACAACGCTCGACCTCCTCGAGGAACGGCCATCCCGTCTCCGCTGCGGCTGCGGGCATGCGAATTACACCATCATGACCGACGGACACATCGCTCCCTGCCCGGTGATGATCGGGATGAAGGATTCCTACGTGGGACATATCAGGACCACGGACCCGGCAAACCTCCCGGTATGCGAGATGACCGGGTCCTGCCGCCAGTGCGATATCCTCTCCTTCTGCGGTGGGCGGTGCCTGTACGCGGATATCGCACGCCCCGGGCCTCCCGAAGGAAAAGCAGTCATCTGCAGATCGGTCCGAGATCTCAGGGATGCACTCACATCAGCACTTCCGGAAATCCGTGAGTTGATCCAGGATGAAACGATCGGGATCGAGGATTTTTCCCACACGCGTTACAACGGGTGCGAGATCATACCCTGATCTACTTGTGGTAGGGAATGTTCCGGTTGATGCACATGGCCCTGTAGAGCTGCTCTAAAAGGATGAGCCGGACCAGCTGGTGAGGAAAGGTCATCGGTGAGAGGGAGAGCACGAGGTCGGCCTTCTTCCGGACCATGTCCGGGAGACCGAGCGGGCCACCTATGAGAAAGGCGATGGACCCCCTCCCCTCCAGTTCATATCCCTTCAGCTGTGAAGCGAGTTCTTCACTCGGGAGGAGGACACCTTTCGGGTCAAGGGCGATTGTGACTGCAGGCCGGGGGCCGGAAGCCAGGTAACGTTCCCACGTATCATTCATGATCCCGGCCATCTCTTTTTCAGATGCCCCGCCCGGTATCCGTTCTTCGGGAAGATCGATGAACGCGAGTTTATGGAAGGATGCGAGGCGGGAGGCGTAGACTTCCAGCCCGGCCTTTATATAAGGCTCCCTGACTTTACCCACGGCGACAATGGTGACCTGCATGGGTCCACTCACTTTCACGGCGCACGGCCGGGCTTATTCATCCTGCTTCCCAGATTTTAGAAGTGGAGAGGCCTGCGGGAGGTCTTTTGCGGAACAAGGCCCCCGCTCTCCCCTCTGCATAAGACCCCTTGAAGAGAAACCTCACAGACTCCCCCTTTTCCGGGGTTTCTCTCCTTTCATGACATCCTGCGATCCGGTCATTTTACGATGGCCCCGGCAATCAGTCCTCCAAGGAACCCGAATATCCCGAAATAGAGCACCAGGACGATGACATACAGCCCGATCGCCAGTGCAGGAACAAATTCCGGGGTCCCGAAGGGAAGCCCGCCCCCGATGACTTTGAGGAAGGAGAAGATGACAGCCGAAATGAGGCCCGATGAAAACCCTGCGGTGGCCCCGCCAAAGGCGCCTCCACGGGCTATGATGCCGGCGATGAGTCCCCCGATGACCGGGCCAAGCACCGGGAGAGAGCCGAGGAGCACCATCACGACAAAACCGACGATGATTCCCGGCCAGAACGATCGCTTCAAAGCCATGCCCGATCTGTCACCTGCGGGACGAATAAAGGTTCGGGCAGGAACGGGCGATGAAATACGGTTCGCCCGGGCCTCCGGGCCTCTTGCATACCCGGGCTGGTGAACTGCAGTCGCCGGCATCTCAACGTCCACCGGCCGGCCGGATTTTTTACCCGGAAACTTCAGAGCGCACGGTGAGGAAAACCGGTCCCCTCACATCGACCTTCCGGTTGTTGTCGGTGATAAACCGCATGGCGTAATCCCCGATGCGGATGTTGATATCGCTTGGCAGCTTTGCCATCTTCACCTGGATGTGTGCCCCCTCACCGCATCGGGCTCCGGACTCGATCCGGGCCGCCGCAAGCGCTGCGACCGCTGAAAGATAGGTAAGGCCGGTGGAAACCCCCTCTTCCCGCACGGCCTTCCATTTCTCCGTATCGGGAATGCCCAGGACCGAGCCCTGGTGGACAAAGATCTCGTTTCCGCAGGCCGGGCCGAGGAGCCGCGATCCGGTCTCCGGCTCCTCGACATGGACCGTTACCTCGCGCCCGGAAAGGGGCCCCTTGTATGCAACAAACGAGCAGGGGCCCGGTGCGTTGCCATTGGCAATCGCAGCAGCATGGATTGCCCCTGCCAGGTCCCTTCCCTCGCGGGTTTCCGGCTCCTCGCGAAGGCCGATGGCCCGGGCGATCTCGAGATCGGAGAAGGTCACCGGGAAGAACTGGGGAAATGTCAGTTTCCGGACATCATCGGCATGATAGGCGATCATCGCCAGTCGTTCCACCCCGAGCCCCAGGTTCATGACCGGGATGCCGATCCCGTACTCCCCGAGCGCAGACGGCGAGTAGAGTCCGAACGTTGCAACCTCCACCCAGTCGTGGACCGGGTGGCGGGCGTAGACCTCGGTCTGGGTGCCGGGCATGTAATACTTGGAGCGTTTCTCATCGGGAACGAACCGGAAACCGGTATACCCGAAGGCGGAGAGCAGCGCCCTGCTGACCGCTTTTCCTTCATCTATGGTAACATCCTCGCCGGCAACAACGCAGGAAGCGGAATGGTAGCTCATGAGCCGGGTCGGCCCCTCCTCCTGTTCCCGCCGGAAGCAGCGGTCGATCGAGAATAGCCTGAGCGGGAGCGGTTGTTTCTCCCAGATCTCCCCGAGCGTTATAAACCACCCGCTGGTCATGTGGCTTCGCAGCGTGCTCCGGGACGAGCGTGGGGTGAGATCTTTGAAAGCAGAGAAGACCCGGTCATAGATCTCAACGGTCACCCCATCATCGATCCCAAGCACCCGGGACGTGGCATGGATGAGGTCGTCGCCATCGATTGCTGATTTCTTGTAAGACTGGAGGAGCTCCCGGAGCCGTTCCTCTTCATCCGGACCGACCTGCTTTCCGGTTATCCCGGCAATCCCTTCGAGCTCGGCCCTGCCGATCCCCTGGTTCGGCCGATCGAGGCCACCGAGGTAGAAAACCCGGTCAAGGACGGCCCGGGCCTCGGGGCCGAACTGCCGGTATACTTCATGCTCCTCGACGATGATAGGGTTGCAGGCCTCATCGAACCCAAGTGAGAGATAGGTCTCCCTCAGCCGCTGGATCATGGAGTACACAGGATGCGGTCTTGCCTGCCTGTAGCTGAGCCGGGGATACCTGTCACCCGACCGCGGCGGGGTAATGACCCGGGTTCCCGCATACCAGGCCTCTTCGAAATGTTCCCGGGCCTTCTTCCGGAACTCTTCGGGGTCAAACCTCATGGACCCCGCTCCATGAGCACCACCCTGCTTGCAGGGTTCTCGTCAGTAATCCGGTAGTCACAATGACCGGCAATGCTTCCGGCAAATGCCCGCACGTCCGCGTGTTGCGGCATATTCTCTCTCCCCAATCGTTTTCTACTGTATCCAAGATACATATATCCCTTCACTTCCACGAAGGTTGCCCCGGAATCCTGGAGTATTGCAGCATATTTCACGGGTGTAAAGGTATTGATACCCTGCACCAGGGTGATGCGGATCGCCGACCGGCGGGTTCCCAGGAGCCCTATGCTCTCACCGATCAGGTCCCAGTAGTCTTCCATGGGCCGGCAGATCCGGAGATAGGAGTCGCGGTCCGGTGCAGGGAGCGAGATGTAGGTCTGGAACGGATGGCACGCCTCGATTACCCATGGTCTCGTTCCGTTGGAGACAAGAAAGGTGGTGTAGCCTTCGTGCGAAAACAGGTCGATCAGTTCCGGCAGGTGCGGGTAGAGCGTTGGTTCACCGGAAAGGGAAATGGCAACATGCCTGGGGGAGAGCGCTTCTGAAAACCGCTCCGGGGTCACGTACGGGGAGACCTTGTATCCCGAGAGGGCTCTCTTCTGGAGGTCCGGGATCCTGGCCACAATCTCTTCGGGGCTGCACTCGCGTTCACCCGGGTACTCGTGTTCAAACGACCGCCAGCAGAAGAGGCAGCGGTGGTTGCACCGGAGCGTCGGGGTCATCTGGACACACCGGTGGCTCTCAATCCCATAGAACTGGTGCTTGTAACATTTCCCGCCTCCCCTGAGCGCCTTCTTGCACCAGAGACAGGGTTTGACCGCCGCAGAAGAGTCCGGCGAAACGAACTGGTAACCCTGGCTCCGGAGCGCTTTACATGGTAGCGAGTGCTTCGATGCCAAGGGTTTCGAGTGCCTCCTTCAGGGTATTTTTTGTTGCCAGCACCAGGGTGAGGCGGCTTGCTCTCGTCTCGCCCTGGCTTTTTAAAACCGGTTCGAACTGGTAAAAAACATTGAACAGGTCGGCGAGTTCCCGTGCATAGGTGGCGATCAGGTGAGGCCGAAGATCCCTTACGGCAGACCTGATCGCCCAGGGGAACTTTGCGATGTGCCTGGCAAGGGCGATCTCGCTTTCCATGGCAAGGGCAAATGCCGGGGTAAAATCACCGGCCTTTTCGAGGATACTGCATGCCCGTGCATGGGCGTACTGGATGTAGGGCCCGCTCTGCCGCTCGAAGTCGAGGGCTTCCTCCCAGTCAAAAACCGTGCTCTTCTCCGGAGAGACCCTGACGATATCGTAGCGGATGGCAGCGAGGGCAACGGACCGGGCGATCGCCTGCCGGGCCTGCCCATCGAGGTCATCGCGCCGTGCGGTGACCTCGTCATACGCCCTCCTGGTGACTTCTTCGATCAGCTCATCGGCAGAAATGAACTTCCCTGCCCGGGTGCTCATCGCTCCTTCCGGGAGCGAGACAAACTCGAAATGGATGATCTCCGGAGTATTTTCGCCAAGCAGCCGCAGGGTGGCGATGAGCTGGGACCCGATCAGCTTGTGATCCGCTCCCAGGACATCGATCACGCGGTCGAAGTTCCGTCCTTTCCAGGTGTGGTAGGCGAGATCGCGGGCGGCATACACCGTAGTCCCGTCACTCCTCCGGAGCACGTACTCCTTCCCGATCCCGGCATCAGAAAGATCGATCCAGAGCTTTCCATCATCATGACACTCGGGGAGATGAATGAGGCGGGCGATGACCCGGGAAGTATCGCCGTTCCGGATGAAATCGCTCTCCCAGACGAACCGGTCGTGGCGGGCGTTCAGGGCGGCCAGGGTCTCCCTGAAACCCCCAAGACACTCGTCCACCGCTTTCCTGAAGAGTGAAACGGTCTTTGCATCTCCCCGCTCAACCTCCTGCATGAAGCGGTCAACTTCAGAAACGATCCCCGGATCCCGCTCGATCTCGCGGTTTGCAGCGATGTAGACCCGTGCGACGCGGTGGTCGCCTTTTTCACCCTCGCGCCGATCGCTTCCGAGGTGGGTGAATCCCCATACAACGATGGCTATCTGGCGCCCCATATCATTGACGTAGTACTGGACTTCGATGGTATGACCCGCCTTGCGGAACAACCGGGCGAGGGTATCACCGATAACGGTGTTCCTGATATGGCCTACATGGAGGGGGCCGTTGGGGTTTGCACTGGTATGTTCCAGTACAATCTTCACGGGCTGCGGTGGAAAGCTCCCGTATCCCGGAAGGATCGCCCGGGCAAGGGTCTCGCTGGTATAACCGCTCCCGGTATGGAAGTTTATGTACGGCCCCAGGGCCTCTATCCGGATGTTGCGCAGGTCCGGGCCGGCACGCAGGATTTCGACAAGCTCCGCCGCGATCTTTGCCGGTGGCATTTTCCGCTCTTTTGCAAGATCGAAGGCAACCGTGGAGGCAAAATCCGCGTGTGCGCCACCATCGGTGAGATGAGGTTTTGCGATCCCGGTCGCCGCAGCAAGTGCCCTGCTGATCGCATCAAAGGTCTCCAGGTACATCAGAACCCCGTCCTGTACCGGAGAATTGCGGCAATCCCGCCAAACGCGGTGTAGAGGATTGCGCCCTCTTCGAAATCATCGGAGATGATCTCCACCTTAGTGCTGGTCTGGTCGGCAAGATTCGTCATCTCCTCAACGATATCCACTTCAGAGTCCACCACCATCGGGGCAGTGCATTTACGGCAGGTGGTGGCGAGGATCTCATCAACCGTCTTTCCCGGCTCAAGGGCGATTGTCCGTTCCTCTGAGTGACCGCAGTTCTGGCAGGTGATGGTGACCCGTGACTTTCGAAGCCGGCTTGAGAGGAGAAGCGTGTCCACGGACCCAAGACCAAGGTTCTTCCTGATACTTTCCTCGCCATAGGCTGCAAGACCGTCCTCCCTGACGAGCTCTTTTAAGAACCGGTTCATGATCTCTTTTTCCTTGACCACCTTCATGCCCTTGAGCGCGTCTTTGGCGGCGTCCACCAGCTCTGCAAGTCCGCTCTCGTTGGTATAGGCGACATCGAAGAGCCCGATGATCCGCTTCTGGATCTCGTGGTGCAGATACTGCCCGGCCTCAAATTCCTCCTTGGTCGGGCTCGGGCCGCCGATAAGTACCCCCCTGAACCGCTCGAAAAAGTCCTTCTCGGCGAGGAATATATCGCTTGACCGCTCTCCAATCTTTGTGTAGAACTCGTTGATGGCGATTTCACGGAGGCGCTGGAACCTGACGCTGGACTGGCCTCCTTTCCGCTGCTTTCCCGGGACAGTTGACGTGACTCCGCCGATCGGCTCGATCCGGTTTCCCCGCAAAAAACCCCAGTAGGCCTCTCTCCGGTCGAGCACCAGCAGGCCGTACACGTTCTTTTCTTCGAGCATGTCCCTGAGGGGCTGGAGCTCGAAATTCGAGCTGCACCGGTACATGTACAGGTTGAGCGGTTCGGGCGGCTCAATGATGGTGCACTCGAGATCGGACTGGTCTCCCCCGAGCTGAACGGTACCGCAGAAGACGGCCATGCCGTTTTCGGGAGGGTTCTTGTAGTACTTCAGGCGGGAGAGGATCGACGATATCGCGCTTTGGACGTTTGTCCTGGTCTGTTTGCTCTTGATATTTGCGCACTGCCCGAATTCATCGCGAAGCTGGCCGACCACGTCATGGATCTGTTTGTCGGGAGGGATGTAGAGGGAGATGAGCTCGGTCCCGCTCCCCTGTTTTGCTTCCAGGTTCTCGAGGGTCTTTTTGAACTCGTAACGCCGCCGCGCGTCATCCATCCGGGCTGGTTCGGCCATAACTCTGCATCACCGCACGTGGAAAATCTTACTACTATTCAACACCGGGTGCTATAAATTTGCGCCACACGCCCTCCGGAGAAAGTTATCTGCCGCATACAAGGCACCGGTAGGCAAGGGCGATGGTCTTTGCATCGGATATCCTGCCGTCCCGGATCATGCCCGGAAGGTCGGCCAGGGAGACTCTCAGGAGCTCGATCTCCTCGTCATCATCCTTCTGGTACAGGCATGACGGGGACAGCCCGCAGGCCTCGAAGAGGAAGATGCGCTCATCGGTAAAACCCGGCGTGGTGAAGATGAACCCCCGATCGATCAGCGTTTCTGCCTGAAGGCCGGTCTCCTCGATCAGTTCCCGTTGGGCAGCATCTTTGGGCCTCTCTGCGGCACGCATCGTCCCGGCCGGAGCCTCGAGAATGTACTCCCCAATCGCATCACGGAACTGGCGGATGAGATAGCAGCTGTCATCTGCCCTGACCGGCAGGACCGCTGCGGCATCTCCCGGGTGGACAACGATCCGTTCCACTTCCCGGCCACTTGCAAGCTGCACCTGCTTTTTCTCGATGCTCATTCGTTTTCCACGGTAGAGTTCCATTCAGTCATCCTCCTCGTATGGGATTGGGTCCTTCATCCCCAGCGCCTCGAACGCTGCCTTCCTGAAATGGCAGGCACCGCAAAGCCCGCAGGCCCTGTCTTCGTTCTGGTAACAGGACCAGGTATGCTCGTAAGGCACCCCGAGCCCTTGTCCCAGGGCCAGGATCTCCTGCTTGGTCATGTCCAGGAACGGGGCCATGATACGGATCCGGGTCTCGTCGCGGGTCCCGGTATCCACTACCTTCTGGAAGGCCTCGATAAACTGCGGCCGGCAGTCCGGGTATCCGCTGTAGTCCCGGGACTGGACGCCGATATAGATAGCGCCCGCGCCCCTTGCCTCGGCACAGCTCGTTGCAATGGAGAGCAGGTTGGCGTTCCGGAACGGGACATAGGTGTTTGGCACCCCCTCGCGGCCGTCCTGGAACCGGTCGATGGCAAGCCGGCGATCGGTCAGGCTGCTTTCGCCAAACCGTGCCAGCCAGGCGAGATCGATCTCGATGAACTCCTCTGCTCCGAGAAGCCCGGCAATGGTTTGTGCCGCGGACCGTTCTTTTCGCTCGGTCCTCTGCCCGTAGTTGAAATGCAGGCAGATGAGGTCCGAGCCTTCATGCCGGGCATGATAGGCCAGCGTGGCAGAGTCCATTCCTCCTGAGAGGAGACAGACTGCAAGCATCATGGCACCCCGACAACCTTGTGCAGCTGGATCTGGAGCCGGACAGGGAGATCACGGGCGACGATGAACCCGGCAACCTGCCGGTAGTCCGATCCAAACACCGGTGAGAAGAAGACTTCGCACCTGACCGGGTATTGCTCAAGGACCCGGGCCGCAAACTCGCAGTCCTCTGTTCCTGCCACCACGAACCTGAGGCTGTCTTTGGGAGAGAGGAAGGCGAGGAGCCCGGTGTCGGATTGTTCACCGGAGGATGGGCATTTCACGTCCATGCAGATCGAGGCATAGGGCTGGAACGCGCGAAAATCTATCGTGCCATTCGTCTCGATCCCGATCTCCACCCCCCTGCTGCTGCACAGCCTCACCAAAGGGAGCAGATGGTCGGCCTGCAGGAGCGGCTCTCCACCGGTAATGCAGAGATGGTGCAGGGGAACGGCCATGACCTGCTGCATGACCTCGTCGAAGGTCATTTCCACCCCCCCGTCCCGGGCCTGGGGGGTATCGCACCAGGAACAGGCAAGGTTACACCCGGCAAGCCTCAGGAAAGTGCAGGGAGCCCCCTGTGACTTTCCCTCGCCCTGGACCGACCGGAAGATCTCGGCGACTCTCATGACCCGATCTCGGCAAAACAGGTCTCCGACTCCCAGACCCTGATCCGTTCCACTCTCGCAACGATTCCTGCTGCCCGGCATTCAGCTTCCATTTCATCACGGATGATTACAGCGAGGAGCTCGCTTGTCGGGTCACCGGGAGTGGTGATGACCGGCTGGAACTGTTCGATGCAGGCCACCATCGGGTCGTCGCGGTTGAGGATGATCTGGTGATCGAATCGCTCGATAATCGACCTGATGGTATTGTAATCGACAAGTATTCCGGTTACGCCGTCCACTTCCCCTGCGATCCAGACCTCAACTTTCCAGCGGTGACCATGCAGGTGTGCACATTTCCCGCGATAGTGCATGAGCCGGTGGCTGGCATCGAAATGCACCTGTTTATAGATACGGGAATTCATCAGTACAGGTACGCCGGATTGATGTATAATATTATTATCAATGCGGGATAACCTAATCAGGCACAAAAAGGGACTCCACAATATATAAAACCGTTCCGCGCGATTGTATATATCACAGTGGGGCCTATCCACATCGTCGAGACGTAAAAATCATTGAGGGATTTCATGGGACAGGGAAAATTTGCTGCAAGGAAACTCACCCGCGATGCCAAAAAGTTCCGGTGGAGTAATCCAAAGTATGTACGGAGCCATTCAGGTGTAAACCTGAAGTCCGACCCCCTTGAAGGGGCACCCCAGGCACGTGGCATCGTGCTGGAAAAGATTGGCGTGGAAGCAAAACAGCCGAATTCGGCCATCAGGAAATGCGTCCGCGTCCAGCTGATCAAGAACGGGCGGCAGGTCTCAGCATTCGCGGTGGGCGACGGAGCAATTAACTTCATCGATGAGCATGATGAAGTCGAGATCGAAGGAATCGGTGGGAGGCTTGGCCGGTCCATGGGAGATATCCCCGGGGTCCGGTACGTCGTGACCAAGGTGAACAATGTTTCACTCCACGAGATGGTCATCGGCCGCAAGGAGAAACCGCGCAGGTGATGAACATGGCAGAGGCAGAGACCCGGGCAGCGCACCTGCTGCTCTTCAACCGGTGGGACCTCTCCGAGGTCCAGGTAACCGATCCCGGCCTTGTCCGGTATGTCGGACTGGACCCGGTTATTTTGCCCCACACGACCGGGAAGTTCACCCGGCAGGAGTTCAACAAGGCACACATGCTCATTGTCGAGCGCCTGATCAACCGGCTCATGCAATCGGAGACCAATTCCGGCAACAAACAGCTGGCCATCCGCATCGTCCGCGATGCCTTCGAGATCGTCCACCAGAAGACCCGGAAGAACCCCGTCCAGGTTCTCGTCGAGGCGATTTCCAATACCGGCCAGCGCGAGGAGACGGTGAGACTCAAGTACGGCGGGATCAACGTCCCGAAATCTGTCGATACCGCACCCATCCGGCGGGTCAACACGGCCCTGTTCTTCATCTCGGAGGCCGTGGAAAAGGCCGCGCACAAGAGCAAGAGGCCGGTCGCTGCGTGTCTCGCGGATGAAATTATCGCAGCCTCAAAGGGCGATGTGAAGGCGTATTCGGTGAATAAGAAAGAAGAGCGGGAACGCATTGCGAAATCCGCCCGGTGAAACCTCCTTTTTTTAGGTGTTGTTATGGCGAGAGGCAGGAAATCGATCGATCGGGTAAAGGAACTGATGGACGAGCCGGTTCACATCCGGAACATCGGCATTGTAGCGCATATAGACCATGGAAAGACCACCCTTTCAGACAACCTGCTTGCCGGTGCCGGGATCATCAGCGAGGAGCTGGCCGGAAAGCAGCTTTTCATGGATTCTGATGAAGAGGAACAGGCGCGGGGTATCACCATCGATGCAAGCAACGTATCGATGATCCACGAGTACAGCGGGCAGGAGTTCCTTATCAACATGATCGATACCCCTGGCCATGTTGACTTCGGTGGCGACGTGACCCGCGCCATGCGTGCGGTCGACGGCGCGGTCGTGCTGGTCGATGCCGTTGAAGGCACCATGCCCCAGACCGAGACCGTGCTCCGCCAGGCCCTGAAGGAAGGAGTCCGCCCGGTCCTTTTCATCAACAAGGTGGACCGGCTGATAAACGAGCTCAAGGTGAACGAGATGGAGATGCAGATCCGTCTCGGCAAGGTGATCGACAAGGTCAACAAGCTCATCAAAGGCATGAACGAGGACGCCTACAACAAGGGCTGGAAGCTTGATGCGGCCCAGGGGACGGTTGCGTTTGGGTCTGCCCTATATAACTGGGGGGTTTCAGTCCCATACATGAAGAAGAGTGGGATCTCGTTCAAGGAAGTCTACGACAACTGCCGGTCGGGCGATATGAAGAGCCTGGCAAAACGGAGCCCGCTCTGCGATGTGGTGCTCGACATGGTGGTCCGCCACCTGCCAAACCCGGTTGACGCGCAGAAACGCCGTGTCAAAGTCATCTGGCACGGGAATCCTGAGTCGCCGGAAGGAAAGGCCATGATGAACTGTGATCCGGAGGGGCCGGCCACCATGATGGTAACCGATATCTCCTTTGATCCCCACGCCGGGGAAGTGGCCACCGGACGCCTCTTCTCGGGAAGACTCAGGCGCGGGACCGAGCTGTACGTGATGGGAACTGCCAGGAAAGTCAACCGCCTCCAGCAGGTGGGAATCTTCATGGGGCCGACCAGGGTCGAGGTCGATGAACTGGTCGGAGGAAACATCGCGGCAGTTACCGGGCTTCGGGACGCCATTGTCGGATCGACCGTGACCACTCTCCAGGATATGACCCCCTTCGAATCGCTCAAGCACTACAGCGAACCGGTCATGACCGTGGCCGTCGAGGCAAAGAACATGAAGGACCTGCCCAAGCTCGTCGAGGTGCTCCGCCAGGTGGCAAAGGAGGATCCCACGCTGGTGGTCACCATCAACGAGGAGACCGGGGAGCACCTCATATCGGGGATGGGAGAGCTGCACCTCGAGATCATCACCGGCAGGATCAAGCGCGACAAGGGCGTCGAGATCGTGACTTCACCCCCTATCGTGGTGTACCGGGAGACCGTCACCCAGAAGGCCGGACCGGTCGAGGGGAAATCACCAAACCGCCACAACCGGTTCTACCTCGAGATCGAGCCTCTTGCCGATGAGATCGTCAGCCTCATCAGGTCCGGGGAGGTCTCAATGAACCAGACTGCGCTCGAGCGAAGAGACGTTCTCATCGCCGCCGGGATGGACAAGGAAGAGGCCAAGAACATCAGGGACATCCACGGCACCAACATCTTCATCGACATGACCAAGGGTATCCAGTACCTGAACGAGACCATGGAGCTGATCCTTGAGGGTATCCACGAAGCGCTGGCCGGGGGACCGCTCGCCGACGAACCGGTCCAGAGCCTCAAGATCCGCCTGGTCGATGTCAAGCTCCACGAAGATGCTATCCACCGGGGCCCGGCCCAGGTCATTCCCGCGGTCCGCGCGGCGCTGAAGGGTGGCATGCTGCTTGCAGGCGATTCCCTCCTTGAGCCGATACAGAAGATCCAGATCACCGTGCCCGCCGATCAGATGGGCGCCGCGACGTCCCAGATCCAGGGCCGGCGCGGGCAGGTCTTTGACATGCAAAGCGAGGGCGACACCATGACCGTGGTAGGCAAGGCACCGGTTGCAGAGCTCTTCGGGTTTGCCGGGGACATCCGTTCTGCAACCGAGGGCCGCGCCATGTGGAGCACCGAGTTTGCCGGGTTTGAGATCGTACCGTCAGGCATGGTCAGGGACGTCGTGACGGCGATTCGGAAGCGGAAGGGCCTGAAGGAACAGATGCCGACCCCTTCGGACTACCTTGCATAATCCCCGCCATTTTTTTGCAGGCGCCACCCGGAAAAACCGGATCCCGCATCGCCCCCGTCTCTCTTTTTCTCCCGTTTTTCCCAGAGCACCTCATAGGGGAAGTTGGATCACGGTCCGGACGGCTGACCTGGAAAAATGCGGAAGAGATCTCATGTCTTTTATGAAGAATGAAGGGTTAAGGATGCAAATGCGCAGGCATCCTGGCACGAAAGCCACATCCGTAGTTTTTCATCGGAAGATATGTGGCCAGAAGATATCATCGGCGTTTCATTGGGAAAAAAAGGGCTACACCATCGAGGCCCTGATAATTTTTACCGGTGTAATTGGCCTGTCATCTCTCCCCTTTTTGACCTTCCCGATCTTATCGACGACATCCATTCCCCCCACCACCCTGCCAAAGACGGGATGGTTGCGGTCAAGGTAGTTGTTATCCACCAGGTTGATAAAGAACTGGCTTCCCCCGGTATTCGGGCCTGCATTGGCCATTGAGATGGTGCCCCGGGAATTGCGGTTTGCCGGGGTAAATTCGTCCTTTATCGCGTAGCCGGGTCCACCTGTCCCGGTTCCGGTCGGGTCGCCTCCCTGTATCATGAATCCATCGATAACCCTGTGGAAGATGACACCGTCGTAAAATCCCTTCTTCACCAGAGATTCGAAATTGCCGGAGGTGACCGGCATATCCGCGTAGAGCTCGATCTCGATTGTGCCCATGGTGGTCTCCAGCGCTACCCGGTTTCCGGCAGGATGGTTTGCTCCAGACATACCATCCGGTATACTTGCGGGAGAATAAAACCGATGAATTGCCCGCTGGAAGGGGTATCCCGGTACATCGCGGGTGGAAAACGGAACCATTAAAAAGCCCGGGGCAAAAATTCGGCAATGGATCCCACGCGATTAAAGATCGTGGTCTTCGGTTCGTTTCATGCCGGGAAATCCACGTTCATCCAGGCCATCGATCCCGGCAGCCGCCACGTGGACGCGAACTGCTCTGACGGACCCACCACGGTTGCCCTCGATTTCGGGAAAGTCGAGATAGATGGCAGGATGGTATACCTTTACGGCACGCCCGGGCAGGAACGCTTCGAGTTCGTCCGGGAGATCATCTCCAGCGGAATGGATGCGGCAGTGCTGATGGTTGACTGTACCTCAGGCCCCGATGCACTCACGAAACAATTCTACCAGAACCTGAAAGAAACGGGAGTGCCGCTCTCGGTAATGCTCAACAAGTGCGACCTTGCGGATGCCTGTCCGGCCAGGGTGCGGCAGGAGCTTGATGGTGCGGCAACCTACGAAATATCAGCCAGGAACCCCCGGAGTTCGCGGGAGGCGCTGGAGCAGTTCGTGGGAACGATAGGCAGAAGACGGTGACCGGGGCGCGCTCCCCTGCCCACCGGCCGCCGGTCAGCGGAATAGCAGGGAAGGCAGGGTTCCCGCCCACTTTTTTACTTCACCGGGATCGCGGAAATCTCCCGGGACCGTCCCGGCAAGCGCGATAACCGCCCGGTCTGCAGCCGTCATATGGTCCGGGTCAAGCCTCCCTGCGAAATAGCCGGCCGACACGGGAGAAAGGTAGGGCCTCACCGAGGAGGCAAGGGCTCCATCAGCTGCATCGAGGTTGCCGGCTGTCTGCTCCCGGAGCGTGAAGCCTGCGGAAAAGACGGCGACCGGGCGCGATCGGAGGGAATCCCTGAACCGGCTCACGAACTCCCGCGCATCAGCAAGCCACTTCCCCATGTAAAGAGGGCTCCCGATGATCACGGCATCATACCCTGCAGGGTCGCCTGCATCCGAAGCAGGAGAAAGGGTTACCTCGTACCCTGCATCACGGAGCTCATCGGCGATGATTGTGGCAATGCCCCGTGTTGAACCGTACCGGGTGGCATAACAGACAAGGATTCGTTTCATGGAAAAGCTCCAGTCTAGCATTGTAAACGCTGGTATCTTAATATTTGAGAACCCCCCTATTTTCATTCCCTGGATTCCGGCCGGCTGCCGGAACGCGGGATGGTTGTTACCGGTGTCTGTTATGAAACAAAAAGAGGTATTCCAGAGTGTTCCCGGCATCCTCCGGCCATTCAAAGATTTCCTGGAGAAGAAGGGGCTGAAAGCCGGAGACCAGGTCGTTTACTACGGCTGCCCGGGTACCTGCACCCCGTTTGTCGAGCTTCTCGGATTTGCCGTGCGTGGCATGAACCTCGAACAGGTATTCGTGCCCTACGTGGACGAATCAAAAGCGCAGAAACTGAAACAGGTCCCCGATATCGGGATGCAGGCCGCGGGTGCGGTGAAGGTATCATCTCCGAAAGCGGTCGTGGTCATGGGCGGTCTCGCCATGCCGAATGTCCCGGTGACGCTTGAGCAGGTAAAGGCGGCGGTTGAAAAATACCCTGATGCGACCTTCATCGGCATCTGTTTCATGAAGATGTTTGAGAAGGGAGGATGGCTGAAGGCCATGGACTTTGACCTCCTGATCGATGCCACGATCGACCCTGTCGAAGTCTGGAAGTGAGCAAAAACACCAGTTACATTTTTTTTCCGGGCAGGGCAGTCCGCCATTGCTTTCACCCTGCTGATTTGCTCCATGCGTGCGCCACAACAGTCCACGTTTGCATATATTGATTCTGAAAATGACAGGAGGCAGTGTACGCCCTGTCTCCGGCAAACCTTTTTTGGGCATATCAAAACCGGTGTGGTATCCGGAATGCAGTCTCTGCCGGGATAAAAAAAAGATGGCCGGGAATTTTCAGGGTTTGATGTATGGGTTGCGCAGCGCCTTGTTCACGCCGAACTTGGCCCGCTCTTCCACGGTCTTCTGGTTCTTGGTGATCTTCTCGTTGGCAAGCTTTGAGACCATCTCGAGCCCGGGTTTTACCTGCTCGATTGGCTTTGTCTCGAAGCAGCCGGCACCGATGGCCTTTGACCAGATGTCATCGCCCTTCCTGGTCCGGACGAACACCGTGCTCCAGCCGTCCGGGCTTCCGACCGACCCGGTGGAGACATCAGCCAGGTTTGACACGTAATCGAGGCAGACATGGCACCCCGGCTGCTCGTACTTGTGGGTGACCTTGAGCGGCAGCTGGACGACCTGTCCCCGGGCCCCGTAGACCCAGAACTTGCCCTTGCCGATATCCATCTTCTTGACCGACTCGAGCTTCATGCCGGCATGGTCCTCGACGAGCTGCTTGATGCTCTGGTACGGGAAGTTCTCCATGCAGAAGATCCCGATCGCCAGTGCAATCTTGTCATCGACATCGCGGAGACCGACGGGATACAGCTGTCCTTTCCGAACGGCCTGCATCTGGCATGGAGTCCCGACGATACCGACCTTATCGAGGCCGTAGCTGCGGGTTGCCTCCTTGATCCACGAGACCTGGGGGCTGATGTTGTACCGCGTCCCAGGCGTAGTCATGAGTTCTTCGACCGTGGTCGCAATGAACGGGCGCGGCCTCCAGGGCTCGTCGCCTTGTCCGGCAACGATTGCTCCATCGATAATGCCCTCTTCGAGGGCAAACTTGAAGAGCTGGGTGACGATTCCGCCATCCTGGGCTTTTTTCAGGATATCCTTGTCCGTGGAGCGTGCAGATACGCAGAGTTTGTACTTTCCGAGTTCAGTTCCCATGTCTGTCACCTCACTTGAGCGCTCCGGCAATGAGATCCGAGATGGCTTCAAATTCGGTGACTACATCGAAGTTGAAGAAGCTCCTCGGGCATTGCGCGTAACAGGCGCCGCACTTTATGCACATCTCACGGTTCACGTTCGGTTTGCCGTACTCGTGGGTGATGGCACGAACCGGGCATGCTGCAGCGCAGCTTCCGCACCCGATGCAGAGTCCCTGGTTGACCACGTCGTACATCAGGTCGCAACCGCATGCTTCGGTACCGCGTTCGGCAAGCTGCATCAGCGGTGCCAGGTACTTCTTTGCCAGCTCCTGCTGATCTTTGGTCCCCTTCAGGAGCAGGTAGGCCATCACGCAGACGTTACGGATCAACTGCGGACAGGGGGCGCATCCGGGGATGTATACATCGACCTTTATGAGGTCGCCGACCGGCAGGTACGATTCGTGCTGCGGCTGGTTTGGCTGACCCCCGCGACCGAAACGTGTTATGTTGCCATAGCATGCGCACCCTCCTACGGCCACCACAACGGCAGCCTTTTCCCTGGTCTCCTTGATCTCCTGTACTGAAATCTTGTCCTGAATACAGACCGATCCCTCGACAAGCGCCACGTCCATCTTGGGTATGTGCCTGACGTCTGCGAGGGTCAGGCCATAGACGAGATCGGCGTATTTGTCAAGAATGGTGAGTAATCCCTCGGCGTTGTCTGCCAGGGATACAAGACAGCCCGTACACCCGCTCATGTGCACGTGGCCAACTGTGATCTTTTCTGCCACAGGCTTTTCCTCCTTTTTTGTAATTTCCGCCTTTAATTCAACATCAGCTCTCGCCGGCGCAGCTTCCTTTGCCGGTTCTGGGCTGGTACTCTTCTTTCCGAAGATTCGTGATAGTAGTCCCATAGTCCACCCCAATCAGTTCAAGTACGAACCGTACTGTCGTGGGTATCGCCTTTTGGACCTCCTCCGAGAGTCCTATTTCAAATTCAGGGGCAGTAACCCGCTTCGGCTGGCATCCGATAACCGTGATATCGATATCAT
Organism: Methanomicrobiales archaeon; assembly: GCA_022841205.1. Lineage (GTDB taxonomy): Archaea > Halobacteriota > Methanomicrobia > Methanomicrobiales > Methanospirillaceae > UBA9949. The sequence continues at coordinate 41,753 of JALHCK010000013.1, forward strand.
CCTTGATACGCTGCAGCGGTTCGGTCAAATCCCAGGAATGGGCATCGCGATAGCTGCCCGGGGGCAGGTCTTCGACCCTGAATGTCGCCAGTTCACCCGGATTTGCGCCGAAATCGGCGATATCAATGATGATAAGCCGCCTCGTCACTTCCGGATCGAGCAGGGTGAAGATGAAATGTGGGCCGCCAAGACCCGCATCCACAACCTTGACGGTATCCGGGAGATCGAGTGAGGAGAGCTCTTCTGCCACGGCAGGGCCAAATCCATCATCGGCGAACAGGGGATTTCCGCACCCTGCGATTACGATTTCTGTAAATGCCATCCGGGTACGCTCACCGAATCAGTTTCTGGGCGACTATCTTCTTGTCGTCATCCACCACGATCATGTGGGTGGCACAGGAGACGCATGGGTCGTATCCACGGACGATTACTTCGGCAAGCTGCCAGGGGGCGCCTGTGAGCGCACGACTGCAGGTCGGGAAGTTCCAGGTGGTCGGAACCAGCATGTTGTACCAGAGCACCCGTCCGTCCTTGACCTTTGCAAGGTGGACGTCGCATCCCCGGGGGGCCTCGTTTGCCGCCCATCCCAGTGAACCGTCACCCTGGGGTATGTAGTCCGCAAGGACTTTGCCGGAGGGGTTGTACTCATCGAGAGCATTGATGATGGTGTAAAGACAATCGGGTAATTCCATCGCCCGGGCAATCTGCTGGCCGATGGTTCCTTTCTCGTCGTAATTCTTGAACTGGACCATGCGGGCGCGAGGGCCTACCTCCACGGGTGATCCATCATACAGCGGGACACCGGTGCAGGCCTCCATCTGGGGGTTGGCCTTGGTGCCGACAGGCGATGTTCCGCCGATCGGATAGCTTGGGTCTGCAAGGCTTACTTCCACTTCTCCCATGTACCAGTCCCATGGACGGACATCGGTCCAGCGCTCCGGGTTCCATCCGGGGTTTTCATCGAGGTTGGAGCTGCCATACATCGGATGGGCTGCCATGTATCCCTGGTTGTGGTAGCCGAGATCCTTTGGGATCGGGATCTGCTTTCCACCAACATCAGCCCAGTCACGCCTCTGGAAATTGCGGAGTACGGCGATCATGAACTCCATCTGTTCTATGGCCAGTGGCAGGCCTTCTTTTGCAAGATCGTACATCTTCTGGACTGCACGGGGGGTGCATGCCTTGTACAACCCGCCGACACGGGGATTGCTGGGATGGATCGCTTCCCCACCGGCGATCTCGCCGATGGTCTGGCCGATCTCGCGCAACCTGACGATCCGCTTTGCATGGCTCCTTACCGGTTCTTCAGCGGAAAACGGGTTGATCTTCTTGTCAGTTCCCGGAATGTACATGTCCGGGAGGGTCAGTATGTTGTGCAGGGCATGGCTGTGCAGCTTGTTTGCACACTGGAGCACAATGCGGAGGAGCTTTGCATCGCGGGGGATCTCGCAGCGGATGGAGCCCTCCATGGACTCGATCCCGGCAAGGGTGTGGGCGATGGGGCAGATACCACAGACGCGCGATGCGATCTTTGGGACCTGGTCCATCGTCTTGTTGATGGCGAGCTTCTCCACGCCCCTGACCGGAGTGATGGAGAGCCAGTCACCCCGTTCGATGATGCCCGCATCGTCGACCTTTAATACGAGCTTGGAGTGTCCTTCGTGTCTCGTAGTGGGGGAAATCTCTACAACTTTCGACAATATTATCGCCTCATTTTATTGAGTTGTTCAAATTGCGGTACCGGTGTTAATCCACACAACTCATCTCGAGAGATGAATGATCGTACAGAGTACGTTCAGGATATTTTCCATCACATACTATATATGGGCTGCGTAGTAATCGGGCTCAATTCGGCGCTAAATACCAAAACAGAAATTAATATATGGGAAAAAGGGTGGGGGAAGGGAAATCTCCCTGTAAATCATCCTTAGCACGATCTGCGCGAAGAATAGTGAGTTTTAGAAATATGGAATGGTTAACATCCGACCGGGTTCAGTTAAAAATCATTCTGATCGCTCGTCAGTTCCACAAATAGTTCTGCCATCGTTGCCTGCCGCTCCGCATAGGCATCGTGCTGGTGGATGCTCTCCTCATTGGTCTGCTTGATGGTGACAAGGGAATCCCCCGGGAGATCCTGGAACTCGTTGATAACTTTCTTGGCAATCTCCCTGACGCAGTCTTCAACAAACCGGGGGTTTTTATGGGCGGACAATACCACGTAGCTCTCGTCACCCCGCTTGAGCAGCTCGTAGATGCTCGCGCTCATCGACTCCTTCAGGATGCGGATGATCTTTTCCAGTTTGACATGCTGATCATCGTCAAGTTCGATGGAAAGAAATCCCCTGCCCCGCTGGTTGTGGGTCGCCATCGGCACGTCTTCTAAAAATGCGGCGATTTTATCGTTGTCGACCCCGAGGTTCTGCAGGACATAGACTGCCCGTTCCTTCATGATGTCCTGGGCGCAGGGGCAGGCGGTCATGCCGATGACTTCCGCACCGATACTCTTTCTCACGATTGGTTCGCGGAACGTCCGGCGTGCCACTGCGCTGGCATGGACTTTGACGACCTCATGGCAGCTGGTCTGGGATACCGGGGTCTCCCGCTTTACCATGAACTGGCTGTCCATCACCACTTCGGTCCGATCGGCATACTCATGACGGTCGAGGAGTTTTCGTGCGACGACACTGCAGAGGTTCTCAATCTCTTTCACATCACCGTCGATTGCCTGCTGCAACACCTCGTCGATGACCTCAAAGTTCCGGGACAGGTTTGCTCCCTTGAGTGAGCCCGGGAGGTCGACATAGACATCAAAATTTGATATAAAAATGACCGGCCTCCTCTCGGGGCGGGACACCTCAACCAGTTTCTTGACGTTCTTGACGCCCACGCGGGTGAGGTTGATCCGTACAGCGGGGGTTGTTGACTGGATATCGGGCAATTCGCGTCCGTTCTGCCTGTTTGTCAGAGGGGAAATACTGCATCGCTCCCGTGCGGTTTTGTACCGGGCGTGACATGAATTTTTTTTATAAAATATTTAAGTGCTCTGTTAGCGATAGCTGATGGATGTGACATGATAAAGAAATACTACGAATCGGATGCCGACCTCTCTGTTTTCGAAGGCAAAAGGATTGCGGTTATCGGGTACGGATCGCAGGGGCGGGGCCAGGCCCTCAACCTCAAGGATAGCGGGCTTGATGTGGTCATCGGTGCACGGCCCGGAAAGAGCTGGTCTGCTGCCAGCGCTGACGGGTTCAAGGTCTACCCCGTTGCAGAAGCAGTGAAGATGGCCCAGGTGGTTCAGATCCTCCTCCCGGACGAGACCCAGGCAGGGGTCTACCGGACCGAGATCCGGCCCCACATGACCGCGAACAAGTGCCTCATGTTCTCCCACGGGTTCAACATCCACTTCGGCCAGATCGTCCCGCCTCCGGATGTCGATGTGGTCATGGTCGCCCCAAAGGGTCCAGGGGCGCTCGTGCGCCGCATGTATGAAGAAGGGAAAGGCGTGCCAGCCCTGATTGCCATCCACCAGAACTATTCGGGGAACGCCCACGCCCTGGCCCTTGGGTACGCCAAGGGGATCGGAGCGACGAGAGCGGTGGTTCTCGAGACCAGCTTCCAGGAAGAGACCGAGACCGACCTGTTTGGGGAACAGGCGGTTCTCTGCGGAGGGATTACCTCCCTGATCAAAGCCGGGTTTGAGATCCTTGTAGAGGCCGGGTATGCCCCGGAGATGGCCTATCTCGAAGTGCTCCATGAGACCAAGTTGATCGTTGATCTCATCTATGAAGGCGGATTTACAAAAATGCGGAGCGCAATCTCCAACACCGCCCAGTATGGAGATCTCACCCGCGGCCCCCGGGTCATCGGCCCCGAGGTCTACCTGGCCATGCAGGAGATCCTCAGGGAGATCCAGAACGGTGAGTTTGCGCGGGAGTGGATGCTCGAGAACATGGTGAACCGGCCGGTATTCACTGCGCTCACACGCGCAGACGAAGAACATCTTATCGAGGATGTCGGCAGGGAAGTCCGGGACCTTATGCCCCAGTTCCAGAAGAAATAATCGTGCCGGGTCCTGGAAAACGACTTTTTTTTTGGTTCCCATCCCCCGCTGTTGTGATCAGGGCCCGGGGATTGAGCTGGCCGGGCTGCATTTTCCCGGCGGGCTTTGTATATCCATCCCGCTCCGTGGGCATCAGGAGCTGGCAGCTTCAGCCCCGCATGATCCGGGTCAGGGACGAGCACGCGAACTCAACCTCATCCCGGTCGACCGAAAAGCGGCACCCTTCCCCGCTGATGTCGAACCCTCCCGTGGTGACTTTGCCAATCTTCCGGAAGGGTACACCCGAAAGGTCCTTCTCGTCATGGTATGCGATGAGGAATCTCCCATAAGTCTCGGAAAAGAGTTCTCTTAATGGCGATCCCCCGACATCCACGCGGGCACCGGGGCAGAGCGTGGCCAGCGCGGCTGCAAGGCCTCCCTGAGAAAGGTCTGTTACCGCAAGGTCCGCTCTGGCATTGACGAGGTTCCTGATCCGCACGGCGTGGTCCGGATCCGCCCGGGGCGGTGGAGATCCACAGCAGCCGGTGAGGGCATCGAGGACCGATCCTCCAAAGTGGTCACCGGCGGTTCCGGCCAGGGCAAGGAACATCCCCTCACCCGGGGCCGGCCAGCGACGGGGCCTTGCGCGGCCGACCATTCCAATCGATGGAGTGGGCTTTATCCGTGTCCCCATCTCATCGCTCTCGTTGTAGAGGGAGACATTACCACCAACGATGGGGGTCCCCATCATCCGCGCCATGTCGCCCATCCCCTTGACGCATTCGGCGATCTGCCAGGAGATCTCAGGGTGAACCGGGCTTGCAAAGTTGAGGCAGTTCACGATACATAGCGGCTCTGCTCCAACGCAGGCGAGGTTCGCGGCATTCTCATACACCGCATTCGCCGTCCCGTCACTGGGAGAAAGGTAAATATGGCGAGGGTTGCACCCGCAGGAGAACGCAAGCCCCTCATCACCCAGCCGGAGCACGGCAGCATCCCTGCCCGGTACCACGGTTCCCATCTGCACATCGTGTTCGTAATGCCCGGCCACCCATGCGCGTGACGCCACCTCGGGGTGGGAGAGAACCGAGAGGAAGAGTTCCCTCAAGGGGGCTTTTGGTGGCACAAATGGTTGGATGGCATCGTAGGGGCGCTTTGCCCAGGTGCATTCCGGGACCCCCCCGCAGAGGAAGTCGACAGGGAGATCGCATACCGTGCGGCCATGGAACCTGACGATATACCGGGGTTTGGCAATCACCTCGCCGACATCGGCCCACATGAGATCGTGCTTTGCGGCGATCTCTCCCATCAGGGGGACATCACCGGGTGCAACTTCGATCAGCATCCGCTCCTGGCTCTCCGCAAGCATGATCTCGACCGGCCGCATACCCGGTTCCCGCTGGTGCACCCGGTCAGCGTGAATGAGCCCGCCATATGTGCTGCACATCTCGCTCGATGCACCGGCCAGTCCCGCTGCCCCGAGATCGCGGCACGAACGGACCTTCCCGGTTCCGGCCATCTCAAGAATGGCCTCGATCAGGCGTTTCTCGATGTAAGGGTCGCCGACCTGGGCACTCGGAAGATCGTGGCCCCCGGAATCCCCGGCAAGATCGCGTGAGGCGAACGATGCTCCCCCCAGGCCGTCCCGTCCCGTGGCCGCTCCTATCAGCACCAGGTGATTTCCCGGCTGTTTTACCCGGGCAGTTATGAACCGGTCAGGGCTGACGATCCCGACACAGACCACGTTTACCAGGGGGTTTCCATCAAAGCTGCTGTCAAAGGCAAGGTCTCCCCTGACCACCGGGACCCCTATGCAGTTGCCATAATCCGCCGCCCCGGCAACTACGTGTTCGAGGAGGTACCGGTTCTTTTCCTTATCGGGCGGGCCGAAATAGAGAGGATCCATGAGCGCTATCGGTCGCGCACCCATGGAAAGTACATCCCGGACCATCCCCCCGATACCGGTTGCCGCGCCGTTATACGGGTCAACATAACTCGGGTGGTTGTGGCTCTCCATTCCCACCGCAAGCGCAATGTTGTCGGAAAACCGCACGATGGCCGCGTCATCACCAGGTCCGAGAAGGACGTTTTCACCTGTGGTGGGAAGCGTCTTCAGGAGTCGCCGCGTCGATCGGTAACTGCAGTGTTCACTCCACAGGTTCTCGAATGCGGCGATCTCCACGTCGGTTGGTTCCCGCTGGAGCTTCTGCCGGATCTGGTCTAAATCGGCTGCCGATAACATACGTGAAAAATCTCTTCCGTGCTACCTTAAATTTCCATCGCGGAGTTCATTTTTTACCCTTCCGTGGAGATTTATATGTATGGTCGATCCGTATGAAGCGCTGCTGAAGAAAGCCTACTCGAACGTTACCGTTCAAAGCGAATCAACAGAACGGTTCACGGTCCCTGAAGCAAAGGTCTACATCGAGGGGAAGACGACAGTTCTTGAAAATTTCGCAGAGATTGCCGGCGTCGTCCGGAGGGAGCAGGACCACCTGATGAAATTCCTCCTGGGAGAACTGGGGACGGCCGGCAAGATCGATGGAAATCGTGCGATTTTCAACGGTAAGTTTGAACAATCACTAATCAACGGGCTGATCAGGAGCTACGTTGACGATTACGTCATCTGCTCGGAATGCGGGAAGCCGGATACGCGGCTGGTCAAGGATGACCGCATCCTCATCCTCCGCTGTGATGCCTGTGGCAGCCACCGGCCGGTCCGGAAACGGAAGGCACGGACGGAGCCGGCAGGAAGTGAACTGCAGGAAGGGCAGGAGCTGGATGTCGAGATCCAGTCAGTCAGCAAGCGCGGGGACGGAGTCGTCAGGATGGGGCGCTACATAATGTACGTTCCCCGGAGCAAGCCCGGTCAGAAACTGAAAATACGGATCACGCGGATATCGGGCTCAATTGTCTTTACAGAGCATGTAAATTAATTTTTTACTATTAAAATAGCCATACCATTTTCATTTTGTATGCATGCGTTCTGAAAGGGAATAATTTGATTTTTTTAAGAATCGGTTCAGTCTGCAGGGATCTGATCCAGGAGTTCGTTGCAGGATTTTTCAAGGCGTCCGCAGGCGTCCTTTACAACATCAAGGGGGTCCCGGTTCCCCCTGGTTGTGACAAGCAGTTCCGGGTCCGAGAACTGGAACTTGATCAAATATCGTGCGACGTCAACACCAGGGTCTTTCAGGATCTCCTCGGTCAGGACGTTCATAAAGGTGTGCCCTTCCCCCTGGATTTCGAGGCGTGCTTTGTTCTTTCCAAGCTCCAGAATCTTGATATTCATCCCACTTATGAATGGATGGCGAATCGGTATATAAGTATGCGTGGATGAACGGGGGGAATCCGATGGTACCCGCCTGCAGGTCAGTCAGGAAACGAGAAGGTTTCCCCATCCCTGCCAGTATGCGGGAGATCCCATGGCAGCAGGTGGCTCATGTGCACGCACCGGAAGTCACCCGCCCCGAGTTCTGCCGCAAGTGCACATGCCTCCACATAGTTCATGTGCTGGCGTATCCGGATTGGGTGTGGGGCCAGGGCATCGACAAAGAGCAGGTCTGCCCCGGCAAACAGGGAACGGCTTTCAGAAGGGATGTCCCGGTTGGTATCGGATGTGAACCCGATAGTGGCGGCAGGGGAGGAAAGGAGGATTCCATAAGTCTCTGCCGGAGGGTGGCATACTGGGACAAGAGTGAATTCGATCCCGAACAGGCGAAACGGGCAGAACGGCTCCCTGGGGTGGGTGGAAAATGGCAGGAATGAAAACACATGCCGGCAGTAGTCCACCACACCCGGTGCACCATAGGCGTCCGGAACATCCTGTACCCGGTAAAACTCCCCGAACCCCATGAAGTGGTCGTAGTGGCCATGAGTCCATATGACGGCATCGATATGCGGCGATCCTGCCCCGAGCAGCTGCATCCTGAGATCAGGGGATGAATCTATCAGGATATTCTTTCCATCGGTTTCGATGAGAAACGAGGTACGAAGCCGCTGGAGCCCGTGCCGGAGGGCATAGGTGCACTGCGGGCAGGAACATCCAATCTTCGGTGTGCCGATGGCATCACCGGTGCCAAGCAGTGTGATCTTCATCCTATAACCAGTTCTGGGTGCGCACCGCCCCACGGATGCCGATGAGGAGTATCCCCTGCTCGATGTCCCGGTCGGTGATGAAGTCCCGGCCTTCCATCAGGGCCGAGAGGAGCGCTTCCTTGACCATGATCCGGAGATCGGCTCCGGAGAACCCCTCGGTTGCCGCTGCAAGTGCCTCGAAATCGCACCGGCAGTCAATGCTTGCGGCAACGGCCTTCATGATCTGGAACCGCATCTCCGTATCGGGCAGTCCGAACCCCACGATCTCATCAAACCGTCTCCATGCAGCCTCGTCGAGAAGTTGAGGGTGGTTCGTCGCCCCGATCAGGAGAACCCCGTCTTTGACAAGACTGATCCGGTCGATATTTTTCAAAAGCGAGTTCACGGCACGTTTCATTGCCCCGTGGTCATCGGCAACCCGGCTCTTGGCGACAAAATCGAATTCATCGATAAAAAGAATGCAGGGAGCAAATTTCCGCGCCAAATCGAAGATCCGGTCGATATTTTTCGAGGTCTCTCCAAGATACTGGGAAGTCACCATCGAGAGCCGCACTTCGATGAGCGGGAGGTGCATCTCGCGTGAAAGGGCAAGGGCAAGCGAGGTCTTCCCTGTCCCCGGGGGTCCCACGAACAGCAGCTTCCCGACTTCGTGGATACGGTGCCGGGCGAGCAGGTCGCGGTTTTCGCGGGCGATCCGGATCTTGCCGATGATCCGTTTCTGCTCTTCGGTACAGATGAAATCTTCAAAGTTTTGTTCGATCTCTTCAGGTGAGCTGACGATGACCAGGTCCAGGGCGTGTTTCAGTTCCTCGTTCGCGGCAAGGATCTCCGCGATCTTCCTGGCACAGTAGGCCCTCGTGTCTTCATAGGGGAGGTTCTTTGCCCGGACATCCTTGTATGAGACCGGCGCCATTTCCGAGTCCTGGAAATAGAAGGCAAGGGCCGGGTTGTTCCTGATGAGGGGGGTGCCACCTTTCCGCACAAACCAGCTGGCTGCAGCCTCGAGGCTTGGCACACGGATCCGCTGGCCGAATTCCTCGCAGGCGATGACCGGGACCAAAGAGAGTTTCGCACACGCATCAGGGATCCCAAGGCTCCGTTTGATCGTGCCTTCGGACAGCGTGAGTGGGCGCTTGAACTCCTGGCCGCCGTTGACACCGAAGAGCTGGCGGCACTCCGGGGTCAGGTCGTTGATATCGAGATCGGTGTACCGGTTGAATATCTCAGCAGTGAGCGCCAGCTCGAGGAGTTTCAGGGTCTCGTCCTCTGAAGACATCTCTGTAACTTATAGTATTATTCTCCGGTTTCCATAATGGTATCTCATGACGTTGTCACGATGCAGCCGTCTGCAGTGACAATAAGGGTGTGTTCGTGCTGGGAGACGAAGCACCCCGGGATGTCGGCAAGCACCGGGTAAGCGCGGACAATGCCCTGCGAAACCAGGGTGGACAGTGCAAAATCCTGCCGTTCTTCAGGAATCCAGCGGCGCGCAAAAGGCATGCCTCTCCGTTCCCTGATCACTCCGAGAATCCTCCGGGCAGCAGGAAGCCGTACCGGTTTGGTGCTGACCTGCTGGAAGATTTCAATCCGCTGCTTCTCTGTCACCCTGCCCGATCCGGTGCTTGCGAACGGCTCGATGGCAAAGACCATCCCTTCTTCGAGGGCCGACCCATCCTGGAACCAGAGGTTCGGAATCGTGGGAGGGGTATGGATCTGGTACCTTGCAAGCCCGTGCCCGGTCAGGTTTGCCACGGGCCGAAATCCCCGGCTCTCGATCTCCTGCTGGATAGCACCACCAATCTGACCGATGGTCGCTCCCGGCCGGACCAGGGCTATTGCGGCTTCGAGGGCACAGGACGATGCCTCGATCAGGAGCGGACAGTCTCCCAGGTCGATGGTGACCGCGGTATCGGCAATATACCCGTCAAGGTGAACACCGAGATCGAGCTTCACGATGTCTCCTGCGGCAAGAACCCGCTCGTCTCCGTTCGATGCGGTATCATGGGCAGCATCCTCATTGATCGAAAGGTTCAGTGGGAATGCGAGACCGGCCCCGGAGTCTGTGACCATCTGTTCGACCGATTCAACGATCTCGAGAACGAAAGTCCCTGCCCGGATGAGGCCTGCCCCGGCGTTCCTGATCCGGGAAGCAATCCTGCCGGCTTCCCGGTAAGAATCAAACGCATCATCGGACAGGGTCGGCGTTTTCATAGGACGAGCTCCCGGGGAAAGCGGGTGAGGCAGCGAAACCCGCTCCGGGTGACCACGCCAATGTTCTCGATGCGCACCCCGCCGGTGCCTGGGTAGTACAGTCCCGGTTCGTTGGTGACCACGTTGCCGGCCTGCAGCAGTTCTCCTCCGGGCCCAAGGGAGGGGAGCTCGTGGACCTCCAGGCCGACACCATGACCGAGGTTGTGGGTGAAGCCCTGCAGTCCGGCAGCATAACCCCGTTCCCTGAACATATCGACAACCGCCTGGTGTACTGCACTCCCCTCGGTCCCGGCCCGGATCGCAGCCGCAGCACGATCCTGGGCGTCACGGACTGCACAATACATATCCACGATTTCAGATGACGGTTCTCCGCGGGAAACCGTTCTCGTCATGTCCGAATAGTACCCGCTCTCCTCGCTCCAGGGAAAGATATCGATGACGATCGGTTCGTGTTCCCGGAGCGGGCCGCTTCCTATCAGATGGGGAGTTGCCGTATCTTCTCCGCAGGAGACGATGGTCTCCCTGGCGGCACATCTCCTGCTCATCAGCGACCCATGCATGGCCAATCGGACACGCTCTGATGTGAGGGGGCTCCCATCCAGGTACAGCAGTCCGCGGCGGGGTTTTGCCTGCCGTATCAAGTTGACAGCAAGATCCATCGCCGCTTCTGTTGCACGCTGCACCTTCCCGATGTGTGCGATCTCGCCCCGGTTCTTCACAGCGCGGATCTTTTCCACCGTCCCGGCATCGAGGTAGACCGGGAAGCGTTCTTTAATTGCCATTCCGAGTGCATACGGGAACGTGGGGGGGACGAGAACAGGGCCGTTAACATATTCGGTTATCATCCGTGCCAGTGCACGCCAGCGATCCTTTTCTTCATCAAGGATCCGCAGGTAACCGGCATCCGCCCGGCTCATGGCAGGGATTGAAGCCTCACGATGAGCACGGCCGATTTCCATCTGCGACACGATGAGGACTCCCTCGTCCCCCAGTTTCTTGATATATACCACGGGATCGGTGGTGAGGAACCGGGTAAGGTACCGCATGTCCGCATTATCAGAAGAACCGATCAGGACATATGCATCGGCACCATGCTCCGCCATTGAGGCTTCGAGGGCATCCATATCATTCTTTTTTGGCGGCACGACCACAAGTAGTTTTATGATGAAAGTTATCTATGAATAATGGACCCGGCAACGAAAGAACGGTTCAAATGGAAGTTCTACGGCCTTACCGTCCTGCTCAACATCATCATCCTCCTCGTTGCCATCGGAGTGATAGCCTTCTTCCTTGCACCCCCTGATTACCGGGTACCGGCCCTTGTCATCGCCATCTTTGCTGCAGGGATCCTCGGTATCCGCTTCATAAGGACGTACCGGGAGACGAAAGCGTGGCTGCAGGAGCAGGAGCAGGAGTAAATCCGGCCATACGCGTAATCCGGAAAGAGGAGTGTGCCTGATGATCGAAAAAGTCAGGAGCGAGATCGAACTGATGCAGAGGCATATTGAAGTGCTCCGCACTGTGGTTGCCCACCAGCCGATCGGTATCATGAAGCTCTCCGAGCTCCTCGATCTGCCGTTTCACCGGATCCGGTACTCGCTCCGGGTCCTGGAACAGATGGGATATATCAGGGCGTCTTCCTCCGGTGCGATGGCAACAGGGCAGGCACAGGACCTCCTCGCAAACCTCAACGCCGAGCTTGAAGCGATGGAACAGCTACTGGAATCCATGAAGCTGACCTGAACATGGCAGGGGACAGATCCAGCCCGGAGGCAGATCTGCCGGGCAGATCTGCCGGGATGTAACGCTACTTTTAAACATCATCAGAAAGAATGTATGAAGGCACATCAGTGTGCCGCCATAACTCAGTTGGTAGAGTGGCTGGCTGTTAACCAGCATGTCACAGGTTCGAGTCCTGTTGGCGGCGCTTCACCGGCGGGCCCGTAGCTGCGGTCATGCGTTCGAATCGCATCGGGCCCATTGCCTCATCCCTGTTTTTTTGATGCCTCAAAAGCTATGTATGCCTCCAGCACAACGGGGATACGTATGAAGTGTCCTGTCTGCGGTGAGGACTGCGTGAGCATGGCCCATGAGCTGCTCGATCGCGTCCCCTCGGTCTTCTCCCCATGCCCAGACTGCCCTTCCCGGATTCTCGACAAAGGCATCCCGCCGCCCTCTGATGGATACCGCGAACCCTGCAGGTGCGGAAAACGATTTATCGACGAGGTCTACGCACACATCTATGCAGTCCTGGTAAGTGAAGGGGCGTTTACCGGCACAGAGCCGCTGAAAACGGTGGGCACTCCGCTCGTGCATCCGGGGTTCTACATGCAATCCCCACCGTATTTACCTGCAAATTCCCTTGTTCTCCTCTCCCGCCCAATGGAAAAAAAGGCAGCATCCCGGATTATCCAGGAAGTTCCCGAAGTCCGGGGGGTGATAAAATATGAGAATTTCATTCCGGGGGTTGTCGATCCCGATCTCTCTGCTCCGCCACGTACCTACGAACTTCTCGCCGGATGCGATATCCGGGCCAATATCTTCCCGTCACGGGCAGGGCCCGTTGTGCTCTACCAGCAGCAGTCGAAAACGCACATCGAGTTTCCCCGCATGAGGAACCCCAAGATCGAGTCCGTCGAGCGCGAAATCGCTCGCATTCATCCGGAATGGTTCACCGATGCATTCTGCGGCATCGGGAAACTGGGGCTGGTTGCCGGGAGATCGGGAATCGCCCACGTGGTGATGAACGATGCCTGGTATGCGGCAGCTTTCTTTGCCGCCTATAACACCCTGGTCAACAAGGAATTTTTCAAAGTCGACGAAGTCAGGATCCTGGCCGATTATGCGAAGATGGCGGAAATGCCGGTCATCGGGGAACCAAAGCTCATCGCAGAGACCGGGGGTGAACAGGATATCCGGGTGTACCAGGGGGACTATCGCAGGCTTCATACCATCCTCCCTGCGCTGCCGGTGCTCGCTGCACTCGATATGTTCGAAAAAGATGACCCCGCAAGGTCAGCAGAAGCACTCCGGATCTGGCGGGAGCAGGTGCCCGGCGAGGCATTTATCCCCTGAGCCTGAGACATTATATGGGGACTAGCCCGGGTGGTTCGGCGTCACCTGTCACCTGAAACCGCCGGTATGCGGGGGGCGAAGTTCGAGGAAGGCCGAAGCGGGCTGCGGGAGGCTGGAGTCTCTCTTCGTTGAAACCTCGTCCTGTGAGGTCGGTGGACAGGGATCAAAGTCCCGGAGGGGGCGGCGACCTGCTGCCGCGGGGAACGGTTCAGGCCCGGAAGGGAGCAGACCTACCGTGGACATCCGGCGCCCACAGGGTCGCGGGGCGGAGGAGGGGGGCTTTCTGCGAACGCAGTTACATTCGGTCGACCGAGGACGTGTCCCCACGATGTGATTTGTTATGGCGAAGGTCACGATCTTCGGGGCGACCGGCAACGTCGGCACGTTTGCCGCCCATACCATTTCTGAAATCCCCCATGTCCACGAGGTACTCCTGGTCGGCCGGAAAGGCCGTGAAGGTCTTCTCTGTGGAATTGCCCAGGACATGAAGGATTCTTTTGCAGCCCGCGGCAACTCCACGGAGATAAACTGGACAACGGAAACCCCTGATATCCAGGGTTCGGATATCGTGGTCTGCACCGCGGGTACCGGCCGGCGTCCCGGCCAGGACCGGCTCGATCTCGCCCTCGGAAATGCCCGTGTCGTAGCCTCCATGTCGCGCGATGTCGGCACCTACGCTGACGATGCAATTATCCTGATGGTCACCAATCCCGTCGATATCATGACCTCTGTCGCACTGGAATACTCGGGACTCGATCCGAGCCACGTGTTCGGCCTCGGCACCCACCTCGACTCCATGCGGCTGAAATCGCTCATCGCATCGCTGTTCAAAGTCCATGTCAGCGAAGTACACACCAGGATTATAGGTGAACATGGCGACAGCATGGTCCCGCTCTGGTCTGCAACCACCATCGGGGGTATCCAGATTTCCAACCTCCCGGCGTTCTCACAACTCCCGGTCGCGGAGATGATCGAGGCCGTCATGGGAAGCGGGGAGAGCATTATCAGGAACAAAGGCGCGACTGTTTTTGGCCCTGGTGAAGCCATCGCCACGCTGGTCAGGACCGTGCTTGCCAACGAGAACCGTATCCTCACGGTATCCGCATACGTAATGAGCGAAGTCCATGACATCGGGAACGTCTGCATCGGCGTCCCGGCCCGCATCAACCGGAACGGAGTCTTCCCCGTGCCGATCAGGATCGATTCGCAGGAAGTGGTCCAGTTCAGGGCTTCGGTAGAAAAGGTCCGGGGGATAACGGCCGGACTGTTGGCCGCCCTCCAGGAAGAAAACGTATAGTATCCTATCAGGTCAGGGTCAGTTCGACGATTTCCGCACGCTCGACGCCCTCAAGGCCGTTTATGCGGGCCTCAACAGCATCGCTCTCTCCTCCAGCATCGCTGACCACCACCGCAGCTTTCAGGGCTTTGAGCCCGAACCCGATCGGCTCTTCCCTGATCTCGTGCAGTCCTACGATGGCGGCCTTTATCCGCGATTTCAGGTCATCGAGGTCCACTTCGGGAGATTCGGGCATGATCCGGATGATGAGTGCCACGTTTCCCATGGATCAGGGCCCCCTGAACCCGCACTTCGGACACACGTAGGCGATGCTCTGTTCCCTGCACCGGACACATCGCATGATCCCGCACCCGCACTTCGGGCATCCGAATTCTGTTGCGCCTTCGAGCGCGAGGGGTGCATTGCATGATGTACACTTGCGGACTGTCATTTTTTGGACTCCCGTCTGTCGGTCCTTATATTATCTCTTCTGGAGATTTAAAAGCCAATGGTCGTGCCGGTAACCGGGCGTCCCTGCAGCCACGATTCAAGACTGCCCGGAGCCCTGCCGTTGAGGACAACCACCCGGATCCCCCGCGACAGGACAAAGGGGATGAACGATGGATCGACATCGTCCGTTTCAACCGGCCGGGAGATCCTGTCGATGGGTACCCCTCCGGACCGGATCCCGTCAACGGACTTTAACACCAGAAGATCGAGCGAGAGCGAGGCTGCTACCCATGCGGATATGGTATCAGAAGTCACATCCCAGGTGTGGGGAAGCGGATCAGCATTCCTGAGCGGGAGGTAGGGGAGGAGAACCTCGATGGTTTTTGGAACATGAAGCTCTGCAACAGGCGGGATGCCCTGTGCAGCGATGAGCCAGCCGAACTGCTCCATGGCACAGATCGCCATCCAGTGCGCGGCATCGCCATCCACAGGGCTTTGTCTGACCAGGTTTGCGTATACCCCGCCGCCCGGAACGATTAGCGCGGGCTGCCGGCAGGATCGAAGGGTTTCAACGATCGATTTGAGACGATCTGCAAGGCTTCCCCCGATCTTGATCACCACCGGGTCCTCCATCGCATGAGATTTCATTTCGCGGGATTAATAATCTGGGCTCCCGAACCGGAGTGCTATGCGCAGGCTCTGTTCTTTCATGATCCTGCTGCTGGTAGCGCAGGTTTCCGGAATAGCGATCGTTGAATTCTGCCCGGACCCATTCCAGTCCGGCGATCCCGATGAGTACGTTGTCCTTGAGGGCACAGGCAGCCTTGACGGGATCGTCGTCTCGGACGGCGAGGGGGGTTTTCGGTTCCCGGCAGGATCCGGTATATCGGGACGGATGGTTATTGCCCGGAACGGTGCCGCATACCGGGTGACTCATGGGGAGTACCCGGATTTTGAAGTGTTTGATTACAGCCCATCAGTTCCTGATGTTGTCCGGAGTGGTAATTTCCAGCTCTCGAACAGCGGGGACCAGCTGATGCTCTATGAGAATAACCACCTGCTCCAGGAGGTTGTATGGCCGCGCGATGTCACGGCCAGGCAGGGACAGGTTCATTTTTACGAGGGAGGCACATGGGATCCCAGGGTGCTGATGCTTGGGCAGTCACGGCTCGCTCCGCTGGTGTTTACCGGGGTTGATGGCGTCGCGTTTGCTGCACCGGACTGCTCGCTCGAGATATTCGAGGATGCGGTAAAGTCCGCTGATACGAGCATTCTGGTCAATGTCTACGAGTTTACCTCGCCCCGCATGGCGCGCGATCTTGTCGATGCGCGGTCACGGGGGGTGGAAGTCCGGGTGCTTCTCGAGGGAGGACCGGTGGGGGGCATCAGCGATGAGGAGCATGAGGCCATCGGGATCCTGCGTGAAGGAGGGGTACCGGTCTTTCTCATGGTTTCGAATGAACAGGTACATGCCCCTTACCGGTTCGATCATGCCAAGTTCATGGTGATCGACACGGATATCGTGGTCGTCACAAGTGAGAATTTCAAGGAGAATGGTTTTCCGGAGCCCGGCACATCAGGAAACCGTGGTTGGGGGATCGCACTTGAAGATGCCCGCGTAGCGGGCTATTTCCGCGAAGTGTTCTCGTATGACATCAACGGTGGCTGGTCGGTCCCTGCCGGGGAAAAGCGGGGTTTTTGCAAGGAACAGGTCAAACCATCATACCGGGCGGAATTTACCCCCATCAGGTTCTCCGGTGCTACGGTAATCCCGGTCATTTCCCCGGACACGAGCCGGCTTGTAGAGGATCTCATCAGCCAGGCATCGGAGAGCATCGATATCGAACAGGCCTACATAACCAACCAGAGCGACGGTACCTTCAATCCGTTCCTTGCCCGTGCCATTGAGGCCGCGGGCAACGGAGTCCGCGTGAGGATCCTGCTCGACTCATATTACTATAACACCGAAGGGGAGGAAGATAACGACGAGCTCGTTTCCGTCCTGAATACGCTTGCACGAAGAGATGGGATCCCCCTCGAAGCCCGCTGTGCGGACCTTGCCCGAAATAACATCGAGAAGATCCACAACAAAGGAGTGATTGTCGACCGGAGGCGTGTACTGGTCAGCAGCATCAACTGGAATACCAACTCGCCGACCTTCAACCGGGAAGCAGGGGTGATAATAGATCATCCTGATGTCGGCGAGTATTACTCACGGGTTTTTGAAGATGACTGGGAAGCGGGAGATGTTGGTCGCAGTGTCGGCCCTGACCTCCAGAAGATGGGGATCGCCGTGGTTATTGTCGGCATCCTGGTCATGGGGTGGGTATGGAGGAGAAAAACGGTATGGCGTCGTTAATAAAGTCAGTCCCGCTTCAGGGTACAGCGGCAGATATCACATACGGTGATCCCTGCATCCAGTCCGGCAACCGAGTGCGCCCACTTATCGATGAGCGTGCTGAGTTCGCTCGAAAGCTCGGTCCTGGACTCGCCTCTCTTCCCGCTCAGGTATTGGGAGATTGCGGCCCTGCTCACACCGAGCCTTTTTGCTGCGTCGCTCTGGCTGATGCCCTCGCGTTGAACGAGACGCAGGACCATCTCTGCACGCATGGCAGGGAGATATTTCCGGACCATCATGTCACAGACCCGGATGTCACACCCCGCATCTTTCATGCGGGCACCTGCTGGGGCTCCCGGTTCTGGTAAATGATCTGCCGGGCATCCCTGAAATTGAATTTTTCGATGATCAACTTGTTTTCCTTGAGTTTTTTCAATGCGTACCTGACTGTCCTCGGCGCGAGGTTACTGCGGCTGACAATCTCCTTGTGGGTCATCGCACCGCCTTCATCGAGCAGCTGCAGGACGGTCCTTGACGAGGGGGGGAGGTTCACGTCATGCATGGTAGCTTGTTAACGGCGTTAACATATCAATCTGTCGATTTTATACCCTCCCACGGAAATGCAAAAAGGTATGCTGCTGCGCCAGGAGCGGATCGCCTTTGGACTTCTTTGTGCAGTGACCCTTGTCATCATGGGAGCTACCGTGGTGCTGGGTGGAATCGACCGGTCATCCCTGGCACGGGATTTCAACAACGATGTTCCCGATGGTGAGCTTGCCCGAATCGAGGGGGTGATCGATTCCCTGCAACCGACACGGACAGGCGGGCACCTCACTGTCCGGGTGGAAAATGTCCGTGTCTTCATTCCCGCATCGGTTGCGGGGAGCATCGAGCTTGAAAAAGGAGACCGTGTCTGCATTACAGGGACGGTCCGGACATACCAGGGGGAAAAAGAGATCGTCGTCCAGTCACGGGAGGAAATCACGGTCAGGGAACGTTAGGAGAAACCGGCACATCCGGCTGGATCTCATCGGCATTTTGTGAGCCGGATATCAACCGCAGTGCCAGGTGCGCTGCCTGGCGGACTTTTTCATCCGGATCGGTGCGTGCTTCAAAAAGCGCACCGGTTGCCCGCTCATCACCGATGGCCCCGAGCGCCCATGCAGCATGCTTTCTGACCGGCGCTTTCCCATCATGGAGGGCATTGATGAGGGGTTCGACTGCCCTGGGGTCCCGGATCTTCCCAAGACCGACGGCCGCGCCGATCCTGAGCCATTTATCATCGGATTTCAGCGCCCTGATCAGCGGCTCAACCGCCCTGCGATCGCCAATCGACCCCAGCGATTTGGCTGCCAGCCATGAGACCTCAACGAAGGGATCACCGAGTGCCTCGATGAGCGGTTGCACCGCGGTCTGGTCACCGATTATCCCGAGGGCTTCGGCTGCCCTCCACCTGGTATCAAGGTAAGGACTCTTTAACCGGTCGATGTATAAACGGATCTCCCTCCTGCGGGCTTCGATCTCGATGTACTTCCCATCCGGTCCAATCGGGTCCTCGCCGTCCATGTCTCCTCCCGGTAACCCGCAGTTGGGATCGAAGTCTCATAAGGTTTTTGGTATATTCCGGGCAGAGAAAAGAAGTATCAGGGCTGTTCTGGATTTTCCGGCACGATATCAAGGCCGATATCAAAGTTCTTAACGCTGTGGGTAAGCATACCTGCACTGATGAGGTCAACTTCCGGAAGTGCGTAAGAGAGCAGGTTTTCCTCTGTGATCCCCCCGGATACCTCGATCTGGAGGCGTTCGATCAATCCACGGTCACGGAGGGCCTGGACTACAGCCGTCACCTGGCCGGGAGTCAGGTTGTCGAGCAGGAGGATATCGGCCCCGGCACCTGCTGCCACAACCGCATCCTGTGGTGTGGTGACCTCGACCTCGACTTTACGGTAACATGTTGACCGTTTTGCCGCCCGGACCGCATCATCAACCCGGATGAGGGCGAGATGGTTATCCTTGATCAGTATACCATCAGAGAGGCTGAACCGGTGAGGATCTCCACCACCGATCTCCACTGCCTTCTTGTCGAGCTTCCGGAGCCCCGGGGCGGTCTTCCTGGTGGCGGCTATCCTGCATTCGCCTCCCGATTGCGCAAGGAGGAGGACGCAGCGTCGCGTGCGGGTAGCAATCCCGCTCATCCTCCCCATGATGTTAAGGGCGGTCCGCTCTACCAGGAGGATGGGCTGTGCCGGGCCGGCAAGTTCCAGGACAACGGTCCCGGCACGGACACTGTCGCCGTCGGTCACCATGGGATGTACGGTGATGCCAAAATACCTGAAGAGGAAAACAGCCTCTTCAATCCCGGCAATAATTCCTTCTTCCCGTGTCACGACCTGCGCACGGCACTGGGCGGCGCTGATGATGGCATCCGATGTGATGTCCCCAAACGGGGCATCCTCGCGGATGAATGAGAGGAGAAGGTCATGATCCTCCATGCACGCTACCTCCCGACCGCGATCATGCGGTCGATTGCCGCCCTGGCCCGGGAAGCAACTACCGGGTCAAGGATAACTTCGTACTGCATCCGCTCGAGCGAACGGCAGAGATCCGGCAGGGTTATCTTTTTCATATCCGTGCAAATTGCCTCTTCCTTGGTATAGAACGTCTTTGTGGGAAAAAGCCTCTCCAGGCGGTATCCCATGCCCTGCTCGGTCAGGATGTTCCAGGTCTCTGCTCCGGGGGCGGCCCGGACCATTCCTCCGGTCGAAGCAATGACGTCAGCGCCCTCCTGGATTTCAGGCCGGCATTCGGGATGGCAGATGATTTTGCCTCCGCGCTTTCGCGCCCGTCCAAGGTCATCCCGGGTGAATGCTTCATGCACGTAGCAGTGCCCGCCTGGCGGGAGGGGGATGATCTCTTTTTCAGGGATGAGGTTCTGGACGTATGCAGCGAGATTGCAATCCGGGCCAAAGAGGACTTCCCGGGTATGGAGGGAGCGGACCACCTTTACCGCATTTGCCGATGTGCACACAATATCGGCAAGCGCCTTGCTCTCCGCAGTGCTGTTGACATATAGCACAACCGAGGCATCAGGGTGGGAAGCACGTGCCTCGCGGATCATGCCTGGCGTGAGCTGGTGTGCCATCGGGCAGGTTGCATCCTTCACTGGCAGAAGCACCGTCTTTCCGGGGTTCAGGATCTTGGCCGTCTCCGCCATGAAATCGACCCCGCACAGCACGATTACTGCTGCATCCGTCCCTTTTGCAGATACTGCCAGTTCCAGGCTGTCCCCGACGATATCGGCCATGTCCTGGATCTCCGGCCGCTGGTAGTTATGGGCAAGGATGACCGCATCTCTCTCCTCCTTCAGGGCGCGTATCCGTTCCTGGATCCTCATGTGCCCACCACGATTGGATCGCCGATATGGTCCAGAAGCGACAGGATGGAGAGCGCAGCGAGGTAGCTCGTAGCCGGGTTGTCGGGGCTTGGGAGGTTGCTGACCCTGATGTACATGTCTCCGAAAGCCCCCTCGGCAAAGATCTCATGGACATTACGGACGACCGCAGGGTCCACGTAGAGCTCGACATCGGCATCCCTGCCGCATGCCAGGCTGAGGGCGACCGATACATTGACATTCCGTGGGAACTCCTTGATGCATTCGTTCGCTTTGCCCTGGAACACGAGAGTTTTCTTCGTCGCGGCGATGCCGAGAGAGGCAGGGCTCTTGGTGGTTCTCAGCAGCAGGTGGCTCAGCGGGGATATCCGTGCCACCTTCAGATTGTCGAGGCCACATATCGCACCGCTGGGGATATATACACGCTTTCCAATTGCTCCGGCGACAGAAACAATATCGTCCCGAAAGGAGGGATCAGCCAGTGCCCCGACGCTCATGATGACCAGGTCTTTGCCACTGCGGAGGATGGGTTCTGCATAGGTACGCACCGCTTTTACCGAGGCCGCTTCCACCACGAGGTCGAAGTCTGCCCCGATGAAGCTCTCGAATCCGGCATGGGCTCTCCCCCCTGTTACCCGGGCGAGCTCTTCGGCTTTTTCCGGTATCCTGTCGTGGAGGGCGACGATCTTCCAGGATCCTTTGTAATTCCCGATGATTTTGCCGATGTTGCCGCATCCGAGCAGCCCGATGGTGATCATCACTAAAAGATTGACCATACCATCGGTTAAGCATTTTCATATCGGCGAAAACTCCATCGCCGGAGGGAGAGAAACGGCACATTTTTCCTGATCCGGGAATTGATGAGGGTCCCGGGCAACTATGTACCCGGGAGAAATAAGGGATCTGGAGCGTACCATGACGAGCAGTGGTGGTTTTGGCGCAACTTGAGGAAAGTCTCGAAAGTCTCCGGGGGAAAAAAGTTGCAGTCCTCACCTTCGGATGTACTTTCAACCAGGGAGACTCAAGAATCCTGGAGCGGATCCTTTCCGATCTCGGGTGCGTACTGGTTGGTACGGATCATGAAGCCGATGCCGTGGTGGTCAACACCTGCACCGTTGTAGGTGCTACCGAGCGAAGGATGGTCCGGTTACTCCGGTCGCTTCGTGACATGCCCCTCTATGTGACGGGGTGTATGGCCCAGGTGCAGCGGGAGGAGATACTCTCGGTTTGCAACCCGGTTTTTCTTCCGTTTCCTTCCGGTGCCGGAAGACAACGGGAAGGCCGGCTGCCCCTGCCACACGATGTCGGAATTGTCCAGCTCGGATCGGGATGTCGTGGTTCATGCACGTACTGCATCACCCGCCTGGCCCGCGGGCCACTGAAAAGCTATCCGGGCAATGCAATCCTTGACGGTGTCCGTTCTGCAGTCCGTTCCGGATCGGCTGAAATAAGGCTGACTGCCCAGGATTGCAGTGCCTGGGGTCAGGATACAGGGGAATGCCTGCCCGATCTGCTCGCCAGGGTGGGCAGGATTCCCGGAACCTTCAGGGTCAGGGTCGGCATGATGAACCCGGCAACCATCCTCCCCATACTCGATCCCCTTGCCGAATCGTTCGGAACAGCGAATGTTTTCAGGTTTGCACATATCCCGGTACAATCGGGCTCAGAGTGCGTTCTCCGGAGGATGAGGCGGATGTATTCCCCGGATAATGTGATCGGGATCACCAGTGCACTGCGGAGACGCAACCCTGACATCACCCTGGCAACCGACATCATCGTAGGGTTCCCCGGAGAGGAAGAGGACGATGTGCTGGCAACCATAGATCTCCTCCACCGTATGCGCCCGGTCAAGGTCAATGTCACCCGGTACTCCCCGAGACCGGGAACGCCGGCAGCAAGGTTCGATGCACCAGTAGATCGCGTTAAGAAGGATCGCTCGCGGCTGGTCCAGAGCAATGCCATGAAGATCTACCGGCAGGCCAACAGGACCCTTATGGGTAGTTCCCACCGGGTCCTGGTCACTGAGCAGATAAGACCGGGAACGGTCCTTGCGAGAACCGAAAATTATACCGGAATCGTCCTGGAAGGTAACTATCCTGTCGGGACTGAACTGGACGCCCGTATCACCGAAGACCGGGCATATTTCTTCATTGGTGAGCCGTCAGGGCGAATCCACCCTCCGGAACCCTCCGGGTTATGATATCGCATCAGGGAGTTTACATGCACCAATCACCGATGAAAAGCTTAAGGACGCTTCCCTCTAAACGGAACCTTTCATGGTATACCGGAGCAGTCTCCATGGATGAGATCGAGTCGGGATTTGGGAAGCTGGCCGACCGGATCAAAGAGCGGGAAGCGGAGAAGGACGCCCTTTCAAAAGAAGTAATAGGAAAGGAAGCGGCCCTTCTCTCCCGCATGGCCCGGACCGCACGGCCGTTGATCCCTTCTATCGGCATGAACATGCTTTCGCGGGGCAAGCAGGACACAAAGGGGGAGCTCTACGACACGGTCTTTTTCAAAAAGAAGATGATAGTGCTGGGAAAGACCGACCCGTCCGAATTCCGGCCGGACAATATCAACAGGAAGGTCGACGACCAGTTCTGCGTCCTTTCCGAAGACGGGAAGTTCTTCGAGATAATGTATTCATTTGACGGGTTCCTGGTGGATACATATAAAAACGAGATCTCTGCACAGGATGCGGTATCCCGGTACGGCCTGGAAGTCCTCTACATGCTCTACGCCGCCCTCCACGATTACCTCAAGGGCCAGGACGAGCTGATCGGCGCCCTCAAAATAACGCTCGAATATATTACGGAGAAGGAAAAGAAAGGCGGATGAATCATTCGTCCTTCTTTTTCCAGCTGAACATGGCGAAAGTCGGCTTGAGGAGATCGTCCTCATCCTTGTCAAGTGCGGATAGCACGAAGGTCTTGGAGAACCGGGTTCCCTGCTCGTTGGAGTAGGTGACAACCACTTTTGCCTGGGGCACCATGGTTTCAAAAGGATAGAAAAACTTTTCTTCGACCTCTAGCCCGGGGATATCAAACTCGATGTTATAGGGAACGATGGTGACATGGATATCCCGTGCCGGAGCGTTCCCCCTGTTTCTAAGCATGAGGCTCTTTGAATCATCCTGCAGGGCGGCCGCTATGCTGGGTTTTCCCAGCGAATCTTCCATTACCTTGACAGACATCAGTAGTGCTGCAAAGACGATGAGACCGGCAAGCCCGGCATAGATATCGATGACAAAAAGGCCCAGGCAAACGATGAGCGTCGCACCAAGCAGCACCTTATGGCTCTTCTGCATAACTAAAATATTGTTGTTTAAGGGTAATTAAGAAAATGGGAATGGGCCCGATGTGATTCGAACACATGACCTCCCGGTTATCAGCCGGGCGCACCACCGGGCTATGCTACGGGCCCACAATCCTCTTTAAGGTTTTGAAATAAGAGGCCGAATCACTATATAGTGATACGAAACAGAATTATTCCAGGAGACGACGCCCTGGAGGAACTATGGAACGACGCTATCTTCTAGGCAACGAGGCTATTGCGCACGGATGCCTTGAATCACCGGTAGGTTTTGTCAGCGGGTACCCGGGAACCCCGTCATCAGAAGTCATCGAAGTTCTCTCAGCGCTCCCCGACCGGAGTTTCTATGCAGAGTGGTCGGTCAATGAGAAGGTTGCCCTCGAAAATGCCCTGGCTGCGGCATGGTGCGGAGTCCGTGCGCTCTGTACCATGAAGCATGTCGGGCTTAACGTGGCTGCCGACCCCCTGATGACCAGCGCTTACACCGGGGTTACCGGCGGACTCGTCATCATGAGCGCCGACGATCCGTTTGCACACTCATCGCAGAATGAACAGGACAGCCGGATGTATGCAAAGTTTGCCCGCATCCCCTGCCTCGACCCGGCAACCATCCAGGAAGCCCACGACATGGTCCGCGATGCCTTCACCCTGTCAGAGGAACTCGGCCTGCCGGTGCTCTTCCGGCCGACTACCCGGATCTGCCATTCAAAGGGGGACGTGGAACTTGGCCCGATCCTGCAGAATACGAGAAAGGGGGAGTTTCACCGCGACCCCCGCCAGTACGTGGTGATCCCGGCCCACACCCGGATCCTCCACAAGAAGCTCAACGAGAAACAACCGAAAGTCCGGAAACGGCTTGGCGAACTCGGCTACAACAGGGCAACGGTGCGGGGAAAGAAGGCGATCATCGCCAGTGGGATCGCTGCATCCTATGTACAGGAGGTGATCCCTGATGGAGTCTCGTTCCTCAAGGTCGGCGCATACCCGCTCGATGAGGAGTGGCTTGCCGGGTTCGTCAGGCTCCACGAAGAGGTGCTGGTCATCGAGGAGCTTGCACCGGTCCTCGAAGAGACGGTCCGCGAGGTGGCCGGATGCGTCACGGTGCACGGGAAGAAGGACGGCCATGCCCCCTGCGAGGGAGAACTCTCCCCTCCGGTGGTCGCCCGGATCATGGCTTCGTGTGGGTTTACCCCGTCACAGACCTTCCCGGAGATCTCTCCCGTGGAGGGTCTGCCCCCCCGTCCCCCGATTCTCTGTGCAGGCTGCATGCACCGGCCGGTCTTCCACGCCATCAGGAAGGTGTTCAGGGATGGCATCTATCCAAGCGACATCGGGTGTTACACGCTTGGTCTTCAACTCGGCGCTGTCGATACCACGATCTGCATGGGCGCCTCGATCACGGTCGGGAGCGGCATGGTTCATGCCGGCGAAGAGCGGGAAATCGTGGCCACGATCGGGGATTCGACCTTCCTGCACACCGGCATCCAGGGGCTGATGAATGCCGTCTACAACGATGCACGGATGACGGTGGTCATCCTCGATAACCGGATAACGGCGATGACCGGCCACCAGCCCAACCCGACCACCGGGCTGACCGCATGCGGAACGCCTGCTGCCCCGGTCTCACTTGAAGCGGTCTGCAGGGCCTGCGGTGTGGCGTTCGTGGAGACTGTGGATCCTTACGATATGGCAGCCCTTACCGCCGCACTGAAGGATGCCAGGGAACGCCCGGGGGTAAAGGTCATAATCGCCAAGCAGCACTGCGTCATCACCGCCCGCCGTATAGGGATCAGGAGGGGGAGGTACCTGGCAGATCCCGAGACCTGTACCGGATGCGGCATCTGCATCGCATTCGGCTGCCCGGCCATAGAACGACATGATGAAAAAGCGTACATCAACGAACTATGTAGCGGCTGTTCGGTCTGCGCCCAGATCTGCCCTGCCGGGGCGATCCGGAAGGAGGGAGTGCGATGAACGGCGGGTATGATATCATGGTCGTCGGGATTGGAGGACAGGGGACCATCCTTGCCTCAAATATCCTTGGCGAGGCCTGCCTGATCGAACAGCGATCGGTCCGGGGTGCAGAAACCCACGGGATGGCCCAGCGCGGCGGGTCGGTCGAGAGCCATATCAGGATCGATGGCAGATACGGGCCGCTGATCGCCCCCGGCACAGCGGATCTGCTCATCGCGTTCGACATGCTCGAAGCATTGAGGTACTCCCATTTCCTGAAGGATGCAGGAAGAATGGTAGTCAACCACCGTATGGTCGTTCCGACATCGGTATACGTCCAGAACCTCTCGTTGCCGTCAGAGGAAGAGATTATCTCGCTCCTTTCGGCAAAAAACCTCTGCCTCATCGATGCCGATGCAATTGCCCGCGATGCGGGAAACCCGCTTACTGCAAACGTGGTAATGCTCGGAGCGGCATCGCACCATATGCCCCTTCGTGCAGATTCGCTGGTAATGGCGATCGGGCGCCTGGTCCCCCCGAATACCGTGGTGATCAATACAAAGGCATTCGAGCTGGGTCGTGCGGCTGGAGAGAGCTGCTGACCGGGGCAGGGTGTCCGCGTGAACCGGCACCTCGGCCCGTTTGAGGCAGACAGGATCTACCAGGGAGATGCACTGGAACTGATGGCAGGAATACCGGCAGGATCGGTCGACCTGATTGTCACCGATCCTCCCTTTGCCATCGAATTCCGGGCGCAGCGCATGAACTATAACCGCACGGGGCGGCATGTGCTCGATGGTTACCGGGAAGTTGCTGCGGATGACTACGCGGAGTTCACCCGCGCCTGGATGGGCGAGGCGTACCGCGTTCTCTCCGGTTCGGGGAGCCTCTATGTATTCTCGGGCTGGAACCGCCTGAAGGATGTCCTCTGCAGCCTCGATGATGCCGGGTTTATCACCCTCAACCATATCATCTGGAAGTACCAGTTCGGGGTATTCACCCGGAAAAAGTACGTGACCAGCCATTATCACATCCTGTACGCCGTGAAAAACCGGCAGAAGTATACCTTCAACAAAGTGGACCATTACCCCGAGGACGTCTGGGTGATCAACCGCGAATACTGGAAGGGAAAGCAGAAGACTCCCACCAAGCTTCCCCGGGAACTGGTCCGAAAGATCCTGCGCTATTCAAGCAATCCCGGTGACCTCGTTCTCGACCCGTTCCTGGGCTCAGGCACGGTCGCAGTCGTCAGCAGGGAAACCGGGAGGCATTTCCTCGGCTTTGAGATCGTTTCCGAATACATCGCATTCGCAGAACAGCGCCTGCATGATACGGGCCTGCGGATGGCCAAAGAAACCAGCGCTGAGGGGGAGATTTGAACTCCCGAGGGGCTGGACGCCCCACAGGCTTTCCAGGCCTGCGCCCTACCGCTAGACTACCTCAGCATAAAAATGCACCCATACTATAGGCGGGGCATTTCTTTAATGCTATCTCTTCCCCACGGGCCGGGAAGATCTCTTCGCCTTCTTCCACCCCCGGGGATATGTGCCCGCCTGCATGAAGACCGCTGCCGGCGCAGCCACCAGTCCGTGAGTCATCGCATCGGCATCACGGGACGATACCATGGACCTGCCCAGACCGATCAGTTCTCCCTTTCCCGTCACCAGCACCACGGTCGCCCCGCGCCCGAACCGGTCCGCCTCAATGATTCCTGCGCGGGCCAGCACTGCGCCGTGGCAGATAGCATCCACAGCCGAGTCCCTGACAACGATACGGGGTAGACCCTCTAGCGCGTCCATTGGCGATCGGATCATCGAATCCAGGCCGGCAGGATCCCCATGCAAAGCCCTCACCGCCGCATCTTTTAGCTGCTGCAGGGTTATGGCATCGCGTTCATGGAAACAACCGGACACGGTCCGGCGCAACTCCTCCATGTGCGCTCCGCAGCCGAGTGCAAGCCCGATATGGTGGCATAAGGACCGGATGTAGGTGCCGGCATCGCACCGGATCTTCAGGAGGAATGACCGCCCGGAAACATCCAGCAGTTCGATATCCTGCACGGTGCGTATCCGGAGGTTACGGGCCACCGCGCTCTTCCTTGGGGGACGCTGGTAGATCCTTCCCGCGAACTCCCCCATCACGGACAGCATCCGTTCGGCAGGCACATCCGCGTGAGTCCGGAGCGAGCAGACATATTCCTTGTCCTGGGCAAGGAGGATTTGGGCCAGGCGTACCGAACTCCCGATCATCACCACCAGGACCCCTGATACCCGTGGATCGAGCGTTCCTGCATGCCCAACCGGGACACCTAGTATCTCCCCTGCCCATGCTGTCACCTGGTGGCTCGAGGGCCCCCGCGGTTTATCGATGATAAGGATGCCGGAGTTTACCATCCGGGGGTTCCGGGTACCGGGGTTCATGGGACGCCGGTCCTGCCGGGATTGTCTGCAAGGAAGGAATTGAGCGCCCGGAGAGTCCCGTCAAGCGAACCATCTCCGATAACGGAAGGGGCGACCCCGGCCTTGCACATGGCTGACGCGGTTGATTCACCAATAGCGATGAGGAGGAGCCCGTTCCGCCTCTTCCAGATGGCCCGTTCAAACGACATGGCACTGGTAAAGAGGACGGCCTGCGCCTCTTCAAGATCCAGTTTCTCACCGGTAGGGATGAGCGAGTATACCCGGACCTCTTCCGGGATGCCTCCGGCCTTAATGATGGCCCCGATCAGCCCCGGGTTTGGGACGTCGGCACGTGGGATCCCGATCCGCTTTCCCTGTATCCACTCCCCAAGGAACGGGACAAAGGCAGATGAATAGTAGCGGGGGAGGACCTCGGATTCGATCCCGAAGTGCCGGAGCGTTTCCGCCGTCCGTGGCCCGATGGCAACCACCCGGGGCCAGCGTGAGAGGCGGGGTGCAATGATCTGCGCTGGGAGCGCACTCGTGAAGAAGAGGCAGTCATACCGGTTCTGTTCGACAGATTCCACGAACCTTGAGACGAGGGAATGACTGATATCTGCCCTGAGCGGAGACACTGCATAACACGTGTGTCCATAAGCCCTGCATCGTGCGGCATCTGCCGTCTCTTTTCCTGGAAGCCTGGTTACCGCAATATTCATGTGACCTGCACTTGCCTGGATGAATAATCCGGTTTCGATGTATTTATCTGCATCTCCCCGCAAATTTAGCCCGGATGATGGGATTCCTCATCGGGGTTGCTGCGGGCATCGTGCTCGGAACCATCAGCGGCCTCGTGCCAGGGATCCACGTCAATACCATGGCCGGGGGCCTGCTAGCTGTCCAGACGGCCCTGATACCGGTATTCGGACCGGAAATGGTCGCGGCAGCAATGGTCGCGGCCCTTATCACCCACACCTTTCTTGATAGCATCCCCAGCACCTTTCTTGGGATTCCGAACCCCGATACCGCACTATCGGTCATTCCATCCCATGCCCTCTGCCTCGAAGGAAAGGGGGAAGAAGCGGTGAGGATCGCCGCGCTTGGGAGCGCAGGAGGGTTCATTGCCGGAATTCCGGTCGCGATAGCCCTTCTCATTGTGGCCCCGCATATCCAGAATGCAGTGGACTGGGCTGTGGGAATCATCATCACCTCCGTGGCGGCCTTCCTCGTCCTGTGGAGCGAATCACCGGCGCATGCCCTGGTGGTCTTTTTGGCTTCCGGGCTGCTCGGCATCTTTACCTTCCATTTCGGGTTCCTCTGCATTTCCCCCCTCGGATCGTCAGGCATGCTTATGCCCCTCCTTTCAGGGCTCTTTGGTATCTCCATACTCATGGTATCCGGAAGCGGAAAGGTCCCGGAACAGCAGTTTTCCGGGCTGTCGCTTCCAAGGAGTACCCTTGTCAGGGGAGGTTTTGCAGGAACGGCGGCCGGTGTGGTGGTGGGCTGGCTCCCGGGATTCTCGAATGCCACCGCAAACGCCGTTATCGCTGCCGGGACTCCTTACGGCAGGGACCCCCGGGAGTACATCTTTGCCACAAGCGCAGCAAATACGGTCAATGCGGTGGTGGGACTGGCAGCTTTTGCAGCGATCGCCCGGACCAGGAACGGAGTCATGGTTGCCCTCTCATCGATCGAAGTTCCCCCCCTCGGTACCCTGGTTCTTGCTGCAGCGCTTGCCGCATGCTGTGCCTACCTTGTCACCGTCATGCTGGCCGGGTCTGCCTGGCGGCTGGGGGGAATCGACAAAAAGGTATTCAACCGCGGGGTTATCGCCTTCATGGTGGTGCTCACCTGTCTCCTGGCGGGATTTTTTGGACTGTTTATCCTCCTGCTCGCGACCATGACCGGTCTCGTGCCGCGGCTGCTGAACGTGTCGCAGCTCTTCTGCATGGGGGCGATCATGGTCCCGGTCATCATGTTCTCTTTCGGAATTACGGTTCTGTGAACGATGATCCCGGCAAAATTGCGGGTTAGGGCGCAAACTAATGACCCCGTGGTCACACCATACTACCATGGAATCCTACTGGTTCGGTGATAGGGAGGGCCCGGTCTGCCACCCTTTCGCCGGCGATCCCATGCTCTGTGCCGGGCGGATCGAGCGCCTTGCAGAGGATGTCAACGCCCACATGCCAGACTGGAGGATAGCTGTCCGGTGCGGTGTGGTCCGGGACCGGAGCGAGTACCTGGAACGCCTCCGGGACATTTCATTCGCCCTTGCCAGGAGAAACCTTGGCCGGGCCCTTCTGAACCCTTCATCGGGACTTGTCCAGATGGTCCGGATGCTAGACCTGCTCGATGAAGTCATCAACCTCCTGACCGAACGGGCGATGGAATGGCACCATGCCACCCGGCCAGGCTTCAGCCGCAAACGTGCTCCCCCGGGCGGCCGCGGCAGGATCGAGCTGATACGGGAGGATGCCGATGATGACCTTGCCGGCCTGCTCGATGAAATCGATCGTCTGAAGGATCGGAGATCCATTCTCATGAAGCAGGTCTCCCGGAAGGCCGGGGATGCGCTCCCGAACTGCAGTGCCCTTGCCGGTGGGCTGGTTGCCGCCCGTCTCGCCGCGGAAGCGGGGGGAATCCGCGAACTGGCAGCCATGCCGGCGGCCACCATCCAGGTCCTCGGTGCGAAAACCGCCCTCTTCTCACACCTCTCGGCCGGCACACCGCCCCCGAAACACGGAATTATTTATCAGCACGGCAGGGTCCATGGTTCACGGCGGGAGAACCGGGGAAGGGTCGCCCGCACCCTGTCGGCCAAACTGGCCATCGCCGCCCGTATCGATTATTACCGGAACAGCATTGATAAGGAATTTTTAAAAAGGGCAGAAGAATCAGTCCGGAAAGCTGGGAGGGGTGCATGATATGGATTGAAGGGCAGCTGGTATCGGAAGGTCCGGGAGAAGTGTATGGCGAGCGGATGATCCAGGGCTACCGGATATGGGATCCGAAAAGGAGCAAGCTATCTGCCCTCTTTCACCATGGGGTAGAGCTTGAGCTGCAGTTCGGTCAGCGCGTCCTCTATCTTGGTGCAGCAAACGGGACGACCGTATCCCATGTTGCCGATTATACCGAAGTCGTGTATGCAGTCGAGATCGCACCGCGGCCTATGCAGGACCTGCTGGTCGTTGCCGAATCACGGAGAAATATCATTCCCATCCTCGCTGATGCCAGGAGACCGGAGATCTACCGGCCGCTTGTTGAGGAGGTCGACCTCATCTACCAGGACATTGCATCCCCCTGGCAGACCGCGATCCTGCTGCAAAACATGGAATTCCTGAAAGAGGGCGGCACTGCCGTCCTGATGTTGAAACCGAGGAGTATCGATGTGGCCAGGGATCCCGATGAACTTTTTTTGGAAGCTGAGCGCGAGCTCGGACAGGGAGGGCTCGAGGTAAGCTCCAAGGTGCGGCTTTCCCCGTACTATCCTGACCATTGCGCATTCATCTGCCGGAAATCCCAGCGCGAATCAGGGAGACGGAGTTCTGAAGAGAGGATGGATAGGAAATAATACTGATAGCCCGGAGCAGATTCGAACTGCTGTCGCGGGATCCAGAGCCCCGCATGATTGACCGCTACACTACCGGGCTATAGCACCGTATCATATTTCCGCTTTTTCTTAATTAACCTGACTGATTACGGCCGGCATGCCGGCATTTTCCGCAGGCCCGGCAGACCTCGTCTATCGGCAGTATCAGGTCTCCTTTCCCGCAGAATGGCTCGAGATCATCGACATCGCGCCGATAATAGATATGCGGAATAAGTGAGATGTGGGTGTAGGGTCCCGGAGGAATTCCCAGCCGGTCGGCAATCGCTTTCTGCAGATGGACCAGTGCGAACATGTTTGCACCTGAGGCAGTAAGCATGTCGTTGCTCCTGAACACGACCTTCATTCCAAGCCGGCCGTCCCTGACCAGGCACTGGAGTAACTGGAGACAGGGACAGTCATCGAGGTGTTCATCGACAGGAGGGTTCCAGGTGATGGCGATACCCCTGCGGGTCACCGGTGATGCGGCGAGTTTTTGTGTGATATAATCGATCTGGTCGATATGAACCTCCGCCCCCTCACCTGTATAGAGCCGTCCCCCCCAGTTGAAGAGCCGGTCATGATAATCGTATTCGAAGACAGCAGAAGTGCCGTTCAGGAGATCATTGGCATATTTCTCCATGAATTTCCGTGAAAACCGGGAACGCGGGCTCACCATGGGCTCGGAAAGCGGGTTCTCCACCCTGACGGCGATCTCATCGTATTCGACCGTTGCCTCGCCATCTTCGGTGTAGAGCACCCGGCCCTTCTCAAGCACCATCTTCACCACCAGTTCATGAGCAATACCGATGGAAGGTGCCCTGATGATACGCATACAGGGTAATATATGTCGAAGGGGTTAATGTAAAGATAGTGGATATGATCGGATGCTGGATCGGGAAAAGGAATAACGGGCTGCATCCTTCAAGTGATCGCGGGCATAGCCATGCGCGAGAGACAGTTGAATGGAGGAGGATTTAAGTTCCCGCAGGGTTCCTGATCAGGCTGAACGCAAAAAGGAGAAAACGCCCGGAATCACACAATCCACTGGTTCTACCCCGTTTTTACCCGTGTATTCTCCCGTAATCGACCAAAAAGGATATATTAAGTGTTCCACAAATATTGAATCATATTCCGTTATTCGGAGTATGGAGCACAATGAACCGTTATTCGGCATATGTCGATTACGAGTCACTTCGCGTGCATTGGATTGAACGTTCAAAATTGGACATGAGTAAGGAGGATAAATGATGACTAAGCGCTTTAGCCTCATGCTGATCTCGTTGATTGCATTGGCATTGCTGATTCTTCCGGCATCTGCCGCAAACAACGTGGTTGCACCGGGCAGAGATGTGTTCATCGGAGAACAGGGTCTTGATGTATCCGCGGCAGTTGCATCCGGCACCACGATTGCCTGGTTTGCATCCGGTACGAACCCTGCCACCGATGCCCCGAACTACCAGATCAACGTAGGAGATGCCACCAATTTCTACGTATCACCGGCTGACTTTGTCGGCAGGACTGGTAACTGGTATATCGGTGGCACCACAACGGTTGCCTTCAGCGTTTTTGATCCGAGCCTGGATATCAAAGTCTGGGACAACAATGCGAACAAGGACGTCACCGGCAAACAGGTCGTAGCTGGCGAGTTCCTGAACTTCAGGGTCGAGACCAACACCTACTCGGTTGCGAGCCGTCCCGGCTTCAATCCCGCAGCTGATGGATTTGTTAGCATCAAGGTCAAGACTGCTGACGGTGCCGTGTACACTGCCCTCTGGCAGAACCAGACTGTGTCCATTCCGCTGACCAAGCAGACGGTTGACAAGTCCCTCTGGTACTGGGTAACCCCCATAACTGCCACCACGGGATGGAACACTGCAGTTACCGATACTGCCGGCTCCAGGCTCTACAAAGCCGGAACCTATACCGTGAGCGCCGAGCTGGCCCTCAACGGCATCAAGGACAACTACAAGGCACCTGATGGCAGTGACTATACCGGAAAGACCGTGACCGCGCTCAAGACGGTTACCATCGCTGGTGACACCGTCAAGATCCAGGCAAGCAAGGACACTGTCGTTCGCGGCAACCAGTTCTCGGTCACCATCACCGGCCGGCCCAACACGAACTACTACGTCTGGGTCAAGGGCACCAGTGGCATGGACGGCACTGTTGGCAACCAGCCCCCGCTGATCTCATTTGCCCAGGACAGTGTTGCACAGGATCCCATTGGCGGACCTTACACGATCGGTTCTTACCCCTATGAGGGCGGAGCAGGACGCACCATCAGGCAGGATGTCCCCGCTGCACCAAACAACGGTGTCCAGTACTACGCACTGGCAAAGACATCCGCCACGGGTACCCGCACCATCGGGTTCGTTACTGGTGCAAGCACCGATGACAAGAAGTACACCATCCGTGTTGAACAGGTCTTCGACGGCCAGTACAAGTCCGATGAAGTTGATGTGAAGGTTGAAAAAGGAACCGTGACCGTTGTCGCAGCCGGCGACCAGAGCTACTTCCTCGGGCAGGAAGTCCGCCTCTCAGGCACCAACTCTGAAACTGACAACGTCTACCTCTTCATCACCGGCCCGAACCTCAGGCCCGAGGGTGCTCCCTTGACTAACCCGCGGGGATCGGTGTTTGTTCAGGGATGGACCATTGCCGATGTTCAGTCCGACAACACCTGGGAATTCAAATGGCAGACCGCAAATCTCAACCTCGACGCTGGGACCTACACCATCTATGCAGTCTCCGAGCCTCGACCCAAAGCAGATCTTGCTGGCGCCCAGTATGCAACCGTCTCGGTTATCATCCGCAAGCCCTTCGTAACCGCACAGGCTTCGCAGTCTACGGTCGCCCAGGGTGACAAGATCTTCATCCGCGGAGTTGCAGAAGGCAAGCCCTCGCCGGGTGTTAAAATCTGGGTTATGGGTAAGAACTACGCCACCGACAATTCCGAAAGTGTCAATGACGATGGAACTTTTGAATACGAAATTTCAGGTGCCATCACATCGGGCATGACAAGCGGACAGTATTTCGTTGTCGTTCAGCACCCGATGTACAATGACCTGTTCGATATCGAGCGCCGGGGAGACTTTGTTGCAGGAACCTACCCGGTCCGGTGGTCCAACCTGTTCAAACTCTTCGGAGCAGGCAGCCTGCAGGGCTCCGATGCGGCCAACGCACTTACCGTTGAACTGGACAACGCAGCTATCGATGATACCTACACGAAGCTCCAGTTCCTGGTACAAGTAGCCGAGATCAAGATCCTCCCGGTCACCCAAAAGATGGTCGGCGATAAGTTCGAGATCAAGGGAACCACCAACCTGGCAGTCGATGACGAGATCCTCGTCGAGGCATACTCCTCAGCCTTCGGACCAACCCCGAAACAGACCAGCGGTGAGTTCAGCGGTGCTTCCGGAACCGTAAAGGTTGTCAAGGGAACCGAGGGCTTCAACACCTGGTCCTTCCCGGTTGACACTACCACCTTCAAGCCCGATGAGTATATCGTGCAGGCCACCGCAATCGGCCTCGAGACCCCACAGGACGTAACGGCAACCACGCTCTTCAACGTTGTTGCATACGTACCTCCGACCACGGCTCCGCCGACCACGGCTCCGCCGACCACGGTCCCACCGACCACGGTCCCGCCGACCACGGTCCCGCAGACCACAACGCCTGGCTTTGGCGCACTGGTTGCCCTGATCGGTCTTGGTGCAGTTGCGTTCCTCATCGCGCGCAAACACTAAATCAAAAACCCCCTTTTTTTAAAACCTGTTTACAAACCATTCCGTCACTCCATGTTCCCGAATCATCCTGCAGGATGCCTGTTGTGTATCGTATTTCCGGCAGATCGAAGGGCAGGGAATCCAGAAAAGAGCATATAGGGGAATACCCCAGTTGTTAATGAACCGGGATACTTTCCCGATCTCCACCGGAGCTGCAGTGCCATGAAATTCACCGTAAAACTGATCGATATCGGAACCCGTGAAGTACTGCTCAACATCGAGGATGCCAGGAGCATTAACGCCCTTGCCGGTGACCGCGTGCAGGTTCTCAATGAGAACACCGGAGTTTCCGTGGCAGCATTTGTCAGTACCACCACAACGCTTATCCCTCAGGGGACGGTGGGGGTCTACCGGATCACCAATGAGAAACTTGCGGTAGAGGATGGACACCTGGTCGAGGTCAGGCTTGCCGATCGACCAAGCTCGCTCCAGTTCATCAAGAAGAAGATGGACGGGGAGCGGCTGACAAAAGATGAGACCTTTGCCGTGATCCGGGACGTGGTGAATCATGACATCACGCCGGCAGAGTTGACCGCATACATCACGGCCTGCTATATCAATGCTCTGGATATGGACGAGGTGGAGCACCTCACCAGGGCGATGGTCGAGACGGGTGAACAGATCTCCTTCCACACCCATCCCATCGTCGACAAGCATTCGATCGGCGGAGTTCCCGGGAATAAAATATCTCTCCTCGTTGTACCGATCATCGCCGCAAGCGGGCTGAAAATACCCAAGACCAGTTCGCGAGCCATTACCGGTGCCGGAGGGACGGCGGACCTGATGGAAGTCCTTGCCCCGGTTGGGTTCTCCGCAGAAGAAGTCCAGAAGATGACCCTGAAGGTCGGTGGAGCGATCGTTTGGGGAGGGGCAACCAACATAGCACCTGCCGATGACCGCATCATCATCCAGGAGTATCCATTCAGGATCGATGCCCGCGGCCAGATGCTGGCCAGCGTTATGGCCAAGAAGTATGCGGTGGGTGCAGACCTGGTGGTTATCGATATCCCGGTCGGACAGGGTGCCAAGGTAGCAAACGTCATGGAAGGGAGGAAAATGGCACGGGAGTTCATCGAGCTCGGTGAACGGCTGAACATGCGGGTGGAATGCGCTCTTACCTACGCGGATTCCCCTGTGGGGAGAAGCATCGGGCCGAAGCTCGAGGTCAGGGAAGCACTCCGCATACTCGAAGGGGGAGATACGCCCGGATCGCTTCTCCAGAAGAGTGCCGCTATCGCCGGTATTGCCCTGGAGATGTCAGGCAAGGCCCCTCTTGGAACAGGAAGCCAGATGGCAGTGGACATCCTGAAGAGCGGAGCGGCTCTTGCCAAATTCCGTGAGATCATTGAGATCCAGGGAGGAGATCCCTCAGTGAAATCTGAAGACATATCTCCTGGGAAATACGAATTCGTGGTCAATGCGCCTGCGAGCGGGTATGTCGTCGAGATGAACAACCAGTCGCTCATCAGCATGGCACGCAATGCCGGTGCACCTCACGATCGCGGTGCAGGTATTCTGCTACATGCGAAAAAAGGGAACCGGGTGGAGAAGGGCGAACCGATCTTCACCATTTATGCTGAACGGAGTTGGCGGCTTCAGAAAGCTATCGAAGAAGGAAGACGCCTTATGCCGGTGCTCGTTGAAGGGATGCTGCTTGACCGGGTTCCCCGGGAGTTCAGCTGGGTGTGAGGAGGATGCCGATCCTGCCTGTTTGAGGCAGTGTTTCCCGCGACAACCAAATCTTAATGCTCCAAAGGCTGATACCAGATTATGCAGAGATGCGGCGTTTATCTCCTCGCGTCCCTCCTCCTGATCGCCATCTGTTCCGGGAGTGTATCAGGAGGATCAGTGCTCATCCAGGTTGTGGAAACCAATGGCAACATCACCCCTATACAGGGAGCTGCCATATATTCCAATGGCACCCTTGCCGGTAAAACTGATAAGGGAGGATCCTTCGAGCTCGTCTTCCCAGGCACCGAACCGGCATCTCTCCGGATTGAAAAATTCGGCTATGACTCCTGGTCAGGGGCTGCCGGTGCAAATGCAACGATGGTAACGGTGGAACTGCAACGCTCAAAGATGGCACTACTGGTCCATGTTTACGATGCTGACACAATGGATCCGGTAGAAGGTGCAGGAGTGACGCTGGAATCGGGCGGGATCGAAAATGTCACGGCTTCTGATACTGAAGGGACAGCCAGGTTTTTTGTCATGGCCCATACCGCCTACCGGATAGCGGTCGAAAAAGAGCAGTACCAGCCGTTTACCCTCGAGGTTGAGATTGCGAATTCTGAAAAGAACGTCCAGGTCATGCTGTTCAGGCAGGACCGGTTCTCCCTCGTGGTGAAAGATGAGGGATCGGGCAATCCCCTTCCAGGGGCCAGGATATTCGTTGAAGGAATTGAGCGGGGAAGCACCGACCAGAAAGGGGTACTGACCCTGCCACTGCCGCGGGGCAAGGTTTACCTCATCAGGGTTGTCAGGGAGGGATACCAGGAGTACAACGGGCGCCAGATTGTCGAACCTGATACCGCCTTTCTCACCATCCCTCTCGGAAAAGCTCCCTACACCGTCTTTGTGTCGGTATACAATGAAGAGCAGGAACCGGTCGAAGGTGCACGGATCCTCATCGACAATGCACCTGCAGGTACTACAAGCCGATATGGGAGAGCGGTGCTCTCAAACCTCACCGCAGGAACGTATACCCTGGGAGTGCTCCGGGAGGGATACGTTTCGGCCACATCCCCGCTGACCGTTGCTGCCCAGGGGGAAGATATCGTCCTCGAACTTGCCTACTCGCGGGTGAACGTGACCCTGAAAACCGTTGAGGGCCCATCAAAGCCCGCAACATTGGCGAAGATCACCATCAACGGAGAGGAGGCAGGATATACGGATGCCAGGGGCATACTGCCGGTCCGGCTTCGTGCAGGTCATCCCAGCACCATCCTTGCGGAAAAGGAAGGATACAAACCAGCGAGCATCGTGTTTACTCCCGATCCAGCCAATGAAACCGCGCCTCTCATAATTAGCATGGATAAAAATTTCAACTGGCTCCTTGCCGGGATTGGCGGACTGTTTGTTGTGGTAATCCTCGGGACGGTGCTCGTCCTGAGGCGGCGGACCGGTCGCGTACGCAGAGGGCGGAGTGGTCTGTGAGCTCCACCACCATGGTTGCGGAACCGGAATGCGGAGTCGAATATACGGGCCGTTCCTGCTTCACAGCGGAAAATTGCGCGCGGCCCAGCTCTAGGGTTGGGCATAACCCCCGGGCACCAGATCGAAAAACACTTCACGCAGGGAACGGACCCAGCGGGAATCGAACCCGCGTCCTTGGGTCCGAAGCCCAAGAGGATATCCTCTACCCCATGGATCCGTCCCTTTCATTGGTATCACAAGATATTAAGCATTTTTAAGCGGTACTATCTCGGAATGATACTCTCCTCGCAGGAAATTGAGAAACGGCTCGGGGAGCAGAGCGGGAACGGATCACTGGTCATCAGGCCGTTTGCTGCAGAGTGCCTGCAGCCCGCTTCGTACGACCTCCGGATAGCAGAGGATCTCGTGCTCCCCTGTGGCATCTGCACGCTCGCCCATACCCGTGAACTTGTCGGGCTCCCGGCAGATCTTGCAGCAACCCTCCGGACTCGGTCCTCGTTTGGAAGACGGGGAGTGCTCTTAACCGCAGGATACGTGGATCCCGGGTTTCGTGGCCAGCTGACGCTCGGGCTCGTGAACATGGGTCCGGAGCCGATAGAGATCCATGCCGGCGACCGGGTGGTCCAGATGATCATCCACCAGGTTGCCGGGAGTGGGAGGACCTACGATGGGAAATACCAGGACAGCACCGGCGCTATCGGGGCCAGGTGACAGTTGCCCGGATGTGGAAGTACGATCTTCTTTTCAGGCAACGAGGGGGCATTTCCCTCCAATCTGCTTTCGAATCCCACTCTTGTTAGTGCCTTATTTGAAGCTTCATTGCCACGGCATTTAAAGAGAAATAACGATAAGAACCGCCACAGGGGCGGGAACTATTGGCATTTTCAAAGGTTATCCAGCCCGGATGACCGGTCGACAAGCGCCAGCCCGGAAATCCCGGGTGCTCAGGTCTTCCCCCGGAGCGATTCAATCCGGGGGATACGGGAAAGCCCTGCCAGGACGATCAGGATGGCAATATACCGGGTGTTGCTGATCGGATAGTCCCCGGATCGCACTTCCTGGCCGGAAATACTGCGATCTATCCAGTGCCGGACGGTCATGTACCCGCGCATGGAAAGCTCGGATGGAGGGCCGGCCACAAGGATCAGGGCCTTTTGTGCGTCCTTCATGTCGCATGATACCGATATCCCTTCATCAATTGCTTTCCGTGCCATCGCAACCAGCCGTGAAGCTTTCAGGTGGCTCTCCTGGACTGAGTGTCCAGCCGGGCGGAGCCTGGCAATAAGATCAGGGTTGAGTGCAGGGAGATGCTCCCGGCCGTAGCCAATGGCTATCCACCCCATCCCCCTGATAGTGTTTAAAATCTCCCCGGAATCGAGGGCCACTTCGGCCGATTCGTCCATGGGCCGATCGCTTACTTCCCCCGCCCGCAGAAGGAGGCTTATCTGCCTTGCGATCATGGTGTTAATCCCCGAATATCCGCTGGAAACCGTCACAGGGGAGGTGGCCTGTTTCTGCCACGGAAACCTGAACTCAGGATCGGCCCCACCGGGGGTCTTACTATCTTTCCAGCTCTCGGCTGCCCGGTGATACCAAAGCTCGTTGTCATAGAGAACCGTGCCGTCCAGGAGTGGAGCGAGCGCAGCAGCGGTGTCGGCTGCACGTTCCAATATTGCTTCATCCTCCCGTTCACAGGGCAGTGTGAGGAGGCCAAAAACCGGTTCGGTCATACGGTCCCGGAGGATTCGCACAAGGTCCGGGATGAGGGGGCAC
The DNA here is from genome assembly GCA_022841205.1 of Methanomicrobiales archaeon. Taxonomy (GTDB): domain Archaea; phylum Halobacteriota; class Methanomicrobia; order Methanomicrobiales; family Methanospirillaceae; genus UBA9949. The sequence continues at coordinate 82,604 of JALHCK010000013.1, forward strand.
ATCGTGCCGCCAAGACCGCTGGCGATAACCAGAGCATCGATATCGCCTGGATCGAGACCGTGGAGCCTGGTAACAATCTCTTCGTGAGGAAGTGCATCCGGTGTAACACGGGTATGGAATGGATCGAGGGACTGGAAGAAGATCCGGTTCTCAGACGGAATGGTCTGCAGGGCGTTCAGATCATCGGCACTGCTGTCAACTGCTACGGCATCAATACAGCGCAGTGAACGGGACTGGAGATCCTGGAGGCAGAGCGCATCGGCGATCCGGCATCCGGCACCTCCGATCCCGATAAGTAAGATCCTCATTTCCTTCCTCCTTTCCCTGAAAAACCGGGTTGCCGTTCGATATCAGGTTACCAATTGAACGGCGCTAACAAAAAGATTATCGCCCGGTGACCCCGAATTCTGCCCGGCAAGGACGCCAGACAGCGGTGTTCTTGTTTCATCATGGAAACGATTTCCCACATCTGCCCCTGATCCGGGGCGAGGCGGCCAGGTGCTGGCAAGCCCTTCGGGGGTATCCGGGAAAGAGGAGTGGAGCACGAAGGGCAGTGCTGCATTGTGATGATGGAGTTCGCAGAAACCAATAACTGAAAATCATAAGCTATTTAATTTTGCGCCCGATATGTAACAGTGAGGTGAACTAACCTTGACAACGTATGGAATAGAATTTGTGCCTGGCAATGTTAATGTAAAACAGGTGGTCAACTTCTGCAAGCTTGCAGAATCCAAGGATATTGACTATGCCTGGATCACAAATCACTACAACAACCGTCACTGCTACCCGACTCTGGCCATGATTGCCGCAGCAACCACAACCCTGAAGATGGGTCCGGGAATCATGAACTCCTTCACCGACACCCCGGCAGCGATGGCATCATTCTTCTGCACCCTCAACGAGATCTCCGACGGCCGCGCCGTGCTGGGAATCGGCCCCGGAGACCTCTCGACCCTCCCGAAACTGGCAATTGCCCCCGAGAAACCAGTAGCCCGTCTGGAAGAGGCAGTGACCCAGATCCGAAGGCTTTGCTCCGGCGAGGAAGTCAAGAAGTCCGGAATGCAGTTCTTTGACTACGACGGGGCAAAGCTCACCGGAGTGAACCTCCCTGGCAAGAAAGGTGTCCCGATTTATATCGGTGCCCAGGGCCCCAAGGTTCTTGACCTCGCCGGAAGAGTCGGCGATGGGGCGCTGATCAACGCGTCAAATCCGAAGGACTTTGGAATCGCCATCCCCATCATCAAGGCCGCCTGTGACAAGGTCGGCAAAAAGGGCTTTGATGTCGGTGCCTACACCGCCATGTCCATCGACATGAACGAGAAGAAAGCCCGGAATGCAGCAAAGATCGTTGCCGCCTTCATTGCCGCGGGCTCTCCCCCCGACCTGATCGCGCGCCACGGTCTTGATGCAGCGAAAGTGGCAAACATCAAGGGCGCCCTCGCCAAATTCGACTTCAAGACTGCCGGTGAAAATGTGGATGACAAGACCATCGACGCATTCACCATCGCCGGAACCCCGGACGTGGTAAAGCAGAAGTGTGAAGACCTTGCCAAGGCCGGTGTAACCCAGATCATCTTCGGATCCCCGCTGGGGCCGGACATGACTAACTCCATCCGCCTGCTCGGCAAGTACGTCGTGTAAATCGGCCTGGACGAAGATCTTTTTTTTTTTCTTTTTGATGCGCGGATGGTTTTCGCGTTTCGTACAATTTTAATAGGTTGCCCTCGAATGGAAACCTGAAGCGACCATGTTCTCGGTGACCAGGTTGACCATTGGAGAGAGCAGGCTCGAGCTGCGCGAAGAGCTCCTGACTGGCTACCGGTGCAAGATTGCCCCCTCACGCCTTAACCGGCGACTGGACACGTTATACCGGCCGCCATCCCCGGCACCGGATTGCCCGTTTTGCAGGGAGAATATTTTTTCCGCAACCCCGACGTTTGCTGGCGGCGGCCGGATCTGCGTCGGCGAAAGCGTGACCTTTCCAAATATGTTCCCGTATGCCGAGTGGCACACGGTAACGGTCGTCACCGCAAGGCATGATGGAGGTACCTTCTCGCGGTCGGAGATTCTCGATGCACTCACCGGGCAGATCAGGGCCTTTGAGGGAATTGAGGGATACAAGAGCATCAACTGGAACTATCTCTCATCGGCGGGAGCAAGCATCGCCCACCCCCACATACAGGGCCTTGCCGGTCAGCGGGCGCCGGCACTTGCTGAACATTACCTGCTCCAGGGTGCCCGGTACATGACCAGGACCGGCCGGAGCTACTGGGACGACCTGGCTGATTATGAGGGGAACTCCCCCCGGTTCATGTTCAAAAACGAGCTTTTCTGGTACGCCCACCATGTCCCCCTTGGCGAGCGTGAGGTCCGGTGCATCCTTCCCATCTCAACCTGTGAGGAATTTTCCTCTTATACCGGGCCGTTTGTGGACGGGCTCCTCCGCGTCTTGTCATTCTACCGGGATCTTGGAACCTATGCCTTCAATATGGCACTCTTTTTTGACAAGAGCAAAAACAGGAACGGGTTTTCCTCGTTCTGTTCCATCATATCCAGGATAAATCCCAATGCAACTTCGACGTCCGATACGGCATTCATGGAGCGTCTCCACTTCGAGCCGGTGATCCTGACCCTTCCCGAGAAGTTCGGTCAGGATTTCAAAGACCGTGGCTGATGAGGAGCATTCGAAGAGGATTTTTTATCTTACCTCCATCCGGAACATTCAGTTCCTGCTAGAACTCTCTCGATCTTTGAGGGTTAATCTCATTCAGGCTACAGGAACATACCTGCCGGTTTCCGCTTCGCCTGCGCTCCCCCCGGGCCGTTCGTGGAGCAGTTCGTCATTCAGGAACACTCCATGCCACCCTGTATCTGGCCCCGGTCTGATTGGGATGGAACAACAAGGCAGATCTCAACTTACAGTAATGGGTCACCGCGGAAACCACGTGTAGAAAAAGGAGAAATGAAAGTTCCGGATTATTCCGGCTTGCTGATAAGCTTGGTTTTGGAGACGATGACGCCGTCTTTCTTGTGGGGTTTCCGGATGACGCCGTCGCAAGCCTTCTCGAGCTCGCGGGCTTCATCGCACAGGACCGCAGCGCAGCGCATCATTTCGTGAGCGCTGGTCACGATGGGGATATACTTCTCCCATTCCTTGGTCATGAAACAGCCCTTGACGTTAACCATGGCAACAGCCGATGCGATCTCGTAGGCTGCGCGGGCCTTGGCGAGAGCATAGGGGTTGGTGAACTCTCCCTCGACTGCCTTGTCGGAAGAGACGACAACCTTGGGCAGGGCCAGTTCCGCACCCTTCTTTCCGGCTTTCACCTGGTCGATGACCTGATCGAGCGCCTTCTGCAGTTTTCGGAACGCACCGGTGATAGCAAGAACCTTTACCAGGTTTCCGTTGTAATCGGCCATCTCGATGGGATCGAGGAACTCGCGGCGGGCGCCGATCATGGCATCTCCCTTCATGATGATGTAGCCGAACTTGCCATCCTTGATATCAGCCCACTCCTTCTTGGTGGTGACATCGTCGGTGATAAAGACAACCGGGATTCCGGCAGCAGCGAGACGTTCGCGGGCGCCGGTCGGACCGGGCAACACACCGTTTGGCGATACAACGATGGCAAAGTCAGGTTTCCATGCCACCATGTTGTTGACAACCCGGTCAATGTCTTCTGGCTGAAGCTTGGTTCCACTGGTTGCCATGAAGGTCTGCATGTCCTCACGGTCTGCCCTCTCATCGAGAAGGAGTTCGGCCATTACGCCGCTTGCGATGTTGCCCAGTTTGGCAACGCCAACTTTAACTACCATATATGCACCTCTTTTTTTGGTTTAACAGGTTACTATTTGTCCGTGCAGATATAAACGTTTTGAAATTCGATTCAAATTCAGGAATTCGGACTTTTACCGCTTCTTTCTTGAATGATCCGTCATCGGTCAGGGAGGAGTGGGTTAACAACCGGATTTTCTTGATGTCAACCATGTTAACGAAAAATGTTTAAGTCTGATCCGCCAAACGGATGATAATGAAAGAGGGGCTGCTGACCGATCGCCAGAAAGAAGTACTAAGATATCGGAAGCAGGGGCTGACCCAGCAGCAGATTGCTGATATCATCAATACTTCGAAGGCAAACGTTTGTACGATCGAAAAATCGGCGACGGAGAATATCAGGAGGGCGAGAGAAACGCTTGAATTCCTGTATACTCTCGACGCAACCCATCTCTGCACCATCGAGCCCGGAATGGATGTCCTCGACGTCGCTCCTTTTATTTACCAGGAGGCCGAGCGCATCGGCATCAAAGTCAAATATGATACCATCTCCCTCATCAATAAGATGCGGGAGGCGATCCCGGAACGCCTCCGGGCACGCCACATCAGGGACTGCATTGAGGTGTATATTAACGAAGAAGGGGATCTCTACTTCGGTTGAACGATTTGGGAGTCCGGCATATAATTCCCGGGAGATCGTATGCCGCATCCGGGTGCAGGCTTCGCGAAGATTTATATTCATTTCTGTATAATTATTATGGAAGCCTCTCTGAGGTTTCCGGTGAAAACCGGGATTCTCACGGGTGGGCATGCGCAACCGTATGGGGGCGCAGCCGAGAAGGAGTTGTGATCATTCACAACGGGCTGACACGGTGGATCTGATAAGCGCACGGGTGGACGTGATCTCACACGGGCCCGCATGCGCCGCGAGCGCGGTGCATATGCGCAAAAGTTCAGTATCTGTTGGCGAAGACCACGTTGGACCCGATGGCCGGCGGAATTCAGAGAGAGATCCGCAGGGGCCATCCGGATGAAATTCACAGACCGGGCTAGCACTGCCGGATAATCTAAGGCAGGCCAGTTCCCGAATCCGGGCATCACGCTTTCTCGGAGCAGACCGGATCTTCCACGGATCGTTTTCCGTGGCGTATCTATGCGATCCGGAAAACTGCACACAACGTTCAGATCGTATACAAGGATTGATACCGTATGCCAAAGATCAACACACCGCGAAAGGGATCCCTCGCATTCAGCCCCAGAAAACGGGCAAAGAGCCAGGTTCCAAAATACCAGTCCTGGTCCGGCTACGAGGGTACGCCGGTGCTGCAGGGGTTTGCCGGTTACAAGGTGGGCATGACGCACGTGGTCATGGTGGACGACCACAAGAACAGCCCGACCGAAGGGAAGGATATCATGGTACCGGTGACCGTCATCGAGATTCCTTCCATGAAGGTTGCAGCGATCCGGGCGTATGCCCGTGATACCTACGGCCGGCACCCCCTTACCGAGGTATGGACGGAGAAACCGGATCTGGCTCTGGAAAAGCGGATCTCCCTTCCCGGGTCATATGACGGTGCAGTGGCGAAAAAGAAGATCGAGGAAGCGATGGCCGAAGGGAAGGTCGCCGACATCTTTGTCCTGATGCATACCACACCCGAAAAAATCACCGGTATCCCGAAGAAGGTGCCCGATCTCATGGAGATCCGGGTGGCAGGGGGTCCGGTTGAAGGGCGTTACGAGTTCGCGAACGGACTGCTGGGAAAGGAGGTGAGCCTCACGAGCATCGTCAAGCCGGGATCCTATGCGGATATAACTGCGGTCACCACAGGAAAGGGAACCCAGGGCCCGGTCAAGCGCTGGGGAATCAAGCTTCGCAAACGGAAACACTCCCGGGGAGGCAAGAAACGCCACATCGGAAACCTGGGCCCCTGGAACCCCCATCACGTCCGGTGGCAGGTGCCACAGACCGGGCAGATGGGATACCAGCAGCGGACGGAATTCAACAAGAGGATTCTCTCGATCGGCAACAACGGGTCGGAGATCACCCCTGCCGGGGGGTTCCTCCATTATGGCGTTCTTCGTAACCCGTACGTACTGGTGAAGGGATCCATTCCCGGACCTGCCAAACGACTGGTGAGAATCCGGCCTGCCATCAGGCAGGGAGAGCACGCGGTCAGGCAGCCTGCGATACAATTCGTAAGCGTTCAGAGCAAGCAGGGGTGAGCGAAGATGAAAGCACAGATTCTAACACTTGATGGCACAGTGGCGGGCGACATCGATCTGCCCGAGGCGTTTTATGAAGAGTACCGCCCCGACCTCATCAGGAAAGCCGTTCACGCCCTCCAGAGCACCCGCAGGCAGCCGCACGGGACATACCCGTATGCAGGCATCGAATCATCCGCTGTAGGCTGGGGCAGCGGACGGGGGGCCTCACACGTTCCCCGTATCAGGTCCGGTTCACGGGCAGCAAAGGTTCCGCAGGCAAAGGGCGGGCGTGAAGCCCACCCTCCGGTGGTTGAGAAAGTCCTCCTGCAGCGGATCAACAAGAAAGAGAAGAAAAAGGCATTCAGATCCGCACTGGCGGCAAGCGCCTCGGAAGAACTTGTCCGGGCACGGGGCCACCTCTTCCCAGGATCGCTTCCGGTAGTATTCGAGAACAGCTTCGAGAACCTGGAGAAGACTGCGGAAGTCATCGCTGCCCTGACTGCGGCCGGGGTGTTTCCCGATGTGGAGCGCTCCAAGCAGAGCAGGAAGGTTCGTGCCGGGCGGGGAAAGATGCGGGGCCGTCGTTACAAGCAACGCAAGAGCCTGCTCATCGTTACCGGGGAATTTCCCCTCAAGGCGGCACAGAACCTTGCCGGAGTTGACGTCGTGACGTTTGACCAGCTGAATACCGAGCTCCTTGCTCCGGGCACCCTTCCCGGCCGTCTCACGGTCTTCACCGAGAGTGCCCTGATGAAACTGGGGGGGCAGTGAGATGGTGCTTAAGCATCCCTATGTGACTGAAAAGGCCATGATGGCGCTTGAGAAGGAGAACAAGCTCCAGTTCCTCGTAGACCGGAACGCTACCAAGAGCCAGATCAAGCGGGAGATCGAGCGGGCGTTCGAACAGGAAGTGGTCGGTATCTCAACGGCAATGACAATGCACGGTGAGAAGAAAGCGACCATCAGCTTTGCAAACGAGAAGGCTGCCGAGGAGATTCTCAGCAGGCTTGGCATAATGTAGGTGAGGGAGATGGGACATCGCATTACAACACAGAACAGGGGAAAAGGAGGTTCGACTTACCGGGTTCCGTCACACCGGTTCAAGGCAGCACTCCGTCACGCCGGGACAAGTGAAACGACGGTGCGAGGTACGGTAAGCGATATCGAGCACGATCCGGCCCGCCACACCCCTATTGCCCTCGTGAAACTCGAGGATGGATCGAAGATGTACATGCTGGTCACGGAAGGTATCGGCGTTGGTGACGAGGTCGTCTGGGGACCGGAAGCAGAAGTCCGGAACGGCAACACCCTCCCGCTCGGATCGATTCCGACCGGAGCATACATCTGCAACATCGAAGCCAGGCCCAATGACGGGGGAAAATTCGTCCGTGCGAGCGGCGTCCAGGCCATAGTTATCGACAAGAGCGAGGGCCAGGTGGGCGTCCAGATGCCAAGCGGTGTAACCAAATGGTTCAGTGCACGCTGCCGGGCGACCGTCGGCATCGTTGCCGGTGGCGGACGTGGAGAGAAACCATTCATCAAGGCCGGCAACAAGTTCCACAAGATGAGGAATGCGGCCTCGAACTGGCCCCGCGTCCGGGGTGTGGCCATGAACGTCATCGACCATCCCTTTGGAGGCGGCGGTCACCAGCATGCCGGTCGACCAAAGACCATTGGCAGGGGGACATCCCCGGGAAGGACAGTCGGACACATAGCGGCCCGGAAGACCGGCCGCGGCAAGAAGTGAGGGTATTGACATGGCAAAGAAGACACAGAAGAGACTGCCGAGGCGGCGCGAGGAATTCACCTACCGCGGTTTCCGGATAGATGAGCTTCGCAAGATGGGGACAAGCGAACTCCTGCCGGTCATGCCCGCACGGGTCCGCCGGAAGGTACGGAGGGGCCTGACGCAGGGCGAGGAGCACCTTCTCGCCCGGTTCAGGAGCGGTGAGGCAAAGATCCGTACCCATCTCCGCGACATGGTCATCATGCCCGACATGATCGGGAAGGAAGTGGAAATCTATAACGGAAAGGAGTTCATGAAGGTCGAGATCCAGCCCGAATCGATCTTCCACTACCTTGGCGAGTTCGCGCTGACAAGGAGAAAAGTGACCCACGGGAGTGCCGGTATCGGTGCCACCCGGTCGAGCAAGTATGTACCGCTGAAGTGATGGTCAATGGCACGCACAGGTTATTCAACACCGGTCTCGGGCGAAACCGTGGCCAGGGGAAAGGCGAACGAACTGCCAATCTCCCCGAAACATGCCATGGAGATAGCCAGGTTCATCAGGAACAAAAAGACCGGAGAGGCGGTAGCATACCTCGAAGAGGTTATCTCTGCAAAGAAAGCAATCCCCTTCCGGAAATACAACCGCAAGGTCGCCCACAAACGCGGGCTCTCCGGCTGGGACGCGGGGAGATACCCGCGCAAGGCATCCCTGGCTTATGTCCGGCTGATCCATTCGGTTACCAAGAACGCAGAATATCTCGGCCTTGATACCGGGAACCTGCGGATCATCCACGCCGCTGCCAACAGGGGAAGGGGCTTTGAGGGGATGTTCCCGAGAGCCATGGGCCGGGCAACGCCCAAGCGCCGGGAGACCGTGAATATCGAGATCGTTGTTCAGGAAGTGCAGTAATGGCGGTAGAGAGAAAGTTCATCGCCGAAGGGGCGCGACGCGCCCGGGTGGAGAAGTATCTGGTCAAGGAGCTTCGCCGCGCCGGATACGGTGGAATGGATCTGCAGAGAACCCCGCTTGGCACCCAGGTGACGATTTACGCCGAGAAACCCGGTATCGTGATCGGCAAGGGCGGAAAGGTGGTCAGGCAGCTGACCCAGGATCTTGCAACCAGCTTCGGGGTCGAATCGCCACAAATAGAGGTCCAGCAGGTTGCAAACCCTAGCTTCAATGCCCAGATCATGGCCGAACGCCTGGCCAACGCCCTCGAACGGGGCTGGTATTTCCGTAAGGCGGGGTCGAGTATCATCAGGAGGGTTATGGAATCAGGCGCCCTGGGATGCGAGGTTATCATCGCCGGGAAGCTCACCGGCTCCCGTGCCCGTGTGCAGAAATTCACCCAGGGCTACATCAAGCACAGTGGTGAACCGGTCAATACCATCGTGGAAAAAGGATATGCGGTCGCCGTCAAGAAGCTCGGCGTAATCGGTGTCCAGGTGTGTATCATACCGCCCGATGCCAAGCTTCCTGACCATTTCGAGATGTTCAAGCCGAAGGAGAAACCACTGCCGCCACCATCCATAGAAGTGACCGATGTTGGCGAGGATGTCAACGATGACCTCGAGAATATGATCGAGGAATATGCTGACGAAACCCTGCTGGAGGAACGGTAATATGGCGATATTCCGCGCAAGTGACATCAGGCAATTCTCCAACGTGGAGTTGCAGGAGCAGCTGGACAAGCTCAAAATCGAGCTGATCCAGCATAACGGAAAGGTCAGCGCCGGAGGGTCGACCGAGAACCCTGGGAGAATCAGGGAACTCCGCCGAACTATTGCCCGGATGATGACCGAACAGAACCAGAGGAGAGCAGTATGATTGCTCCCCGGAACATCCTGCGTCACGAGCTCATCGGACTGGATGTTCTGGTCAGGGATGCAGCAAACCCCCTGCATCGGGGGATCAGCGGCCGTGTCATCGATGAAACCAGAAACACCCTCGTCATCCGCACTGCGTGCGGTGACAAGAGAATACCGAAATCCCGTACCTGGTTCCGGTTCCTGCTTGGGGGGGGCGTACTGGTCGAGGTTGACGGTTCGGCGCTGGTCAATGCTCCTGAAAAGAGGATCATGCAGCATGCAAAAAAGAGAGGACCATAATGGCACGAAATATTGGATTGGGCGTCCGGCAGCCTGAAGAGGCATGCAGCGACGCAAATTGTCCGTTTCACGGCAGTTTACCGGTGCGCGGCCAGGTGATCACCGGCAAAGTCGTGAGCGATCGCATGATGGGAACGGTGGTCGTGGAGAGAGACTACCTCCATTATGTGGGCAAGTATGATCGGTATGAGAAGAGGAGCTCGCGGATTCATGCCCACAATCCGCCCTGCATCCAGGCAAAGACTGGCGACACCGTCAGGATTGCCGAGTGCAGGCCGCTCTCGAAGACCACCACATTCGTGGTCGTGGAGGTGCAGCAGTCATGAAGGCGATACAGTCATCTATCCCGCGGGCCCTCTCCACCGGGACGCGCCTCCTTTGCGCAGATAATACCGGTGCTCGCGAAGTGCAGATCGTATCAGTCTTCGGCTACCACGGCGTTCGACGCCGGCAGCCGAAGCTGGGGCTTGGGGATATCGCCACGGTGAGCGTCAAGAAAGGGACTCCGGACATGCGTCGCAAGCTGGTGCGTGCGGTGGTCATCAGGCAGCGCAAGGAGATGCGAAGACCGGGCGGATTACGTGTCGCTTTCGATGACAATGCCGTGGTTATCGTTGACGAGAAGAACGAGCCCCGCGGGACCGAGATCAAGGGCCCCGTTGCCAGGGAAGTAGCCGAGCGATTCCCAAAGATCGGTTCCATGGCTACCATGATCGTGTGAGGTGTCGTCCAATGGTACGAATTGAAAGTAAACAACCGAGAAAACAGCGTAAAGCGCGTTATACCGCACCATTACACCTCCGCAGCAGGCTCATTTCCTCACCGCTCTCAAAAGAGCTCAGGGATTTCTACAAGAGACGCTCGGTCCGGGTAATCAAGGGCGATACCATCAAGGTTCTCCGGGGAGAATCGGCTGGCACGGAGGGTGTGGTGGATGCGGTCGATACAGGCAGGTTTCGGATCGTTGTAGCAGGAATCTCCATTCCCAAGGCCGATGGAACGGAGGTACCGCGCCCGCTCGATCCATCGAACGTCCAGATCACAAAGCTCAACCTCAAGGACAGCAAGAGGGTCGGGAAGCTTGGGGAGGGACGCTGATGTCGGATCATCTCAAGCGGCTCCGGGCACCCGATTCATGGCATATCCCGAAGAAGACGGCAGCGTTCATCACCAAGACTGCAGCAGGTCCGCACAATGCCAACGCCATGCCGGTTGCCGTCTGGCTCCGTGACCACATGGGGTTTGCCCTGAACATGAAAGAGGTCAAACAGATCCTTGGTCAGCGGGATGTCATCATCAACGGGCGGCCCTGCCGCGACCCGAAAATGGGAATCGGGGTCTTCGATATCGTCTCCCTGCCTAAGATCGGAAAACATTATCGGATCCTCAGGGATAAGAAGGGCAGGCATAAGACCATCGAGATCGATGCCGAGTCGGCAAGGACCCGCCTGGCAAAGATCCGGGGAAAGACTATTGTCCCTGGCGGAAAGGTCCAGCTGAACCTCCGGTTTGGAGGCAACGTCATCGCTGACAACCGTTATAAGCCTGGCGACTCTGTGGTTCTGTCGATCTCGCCCGAGGACCGGTTCACCATCGTGGATCACTTCCCGTTTGGGGTGGGACACATGGCCATGGTCATCGGCGGGAAACACTCCGGCAAAATCGCCCGGATCACCCGGGTAGAAAAGACACAATCAAGCGTCCCGAACCGGGTGTTCCTCGTCGATGAGCGTACTGGGACGGCCTTTGACACCATCGACTCCTACATTTATATGGTGGGCCGGGAGACCTCGGCACTTGCTGAATGGGGGATTGAAGAATGAACCAGATGCGCGAGCTCTACGTGGAAAAGGTCGTGGTCCACATGGGCGTCGGAGAGGGTGGCGACAAGCTCACCAAGGCTACCGACCTGATGCGCCAGATAACCGGAAACAACCCGGTGAAGAGCAATGCCAGGAAGACCAACCCGGCGTTTGGTATCCGCAAGGGGGCGCCCATCAGCTGCAAGGTAACCCTCCGCGGAAAAAAAGCAGGGGAATTCCTGGAAACAGCGTTCAGGATCATCGAGAAGAGGCTTTCTCCGGCCCAGTTCGACCGGCAGGGGAACTTCTCGTTCGGGATCGAGGAACATACCGATTTCCCCGGGATGTCGTATGACCCCCAGATCGGGATCTATGGCATGGACGTCAACGTTGCCCTCGCCAGGAAAGGCGTCAGGATTTCCCGGCGCCACATAGAGCAGCGGAAGCTGCCGCGGAAACAACGGGTGGCCCATGAAGACTCACTGGAGTTCCTGAAATCACGCTACAACGTGGAGGTGCGGTAATGGGCGGAGAGAAGACGAAGAAGTTTGGCCGGGGCGCATTTGCATGCACGATGTGCGGCCGCAAACAGGGGATTGTCCGCAGGTACCACATCATGTTCTGCAGGCAGTGCTTCCGTGAATGGGCCCAGAAGATGGGTTTCAAGAAGATGAACTGAGGGGGAATGTCCGATGGCAAGACAGAATACCATTGCAGACGGGATGAGTGCGCTGAAGAATGCTGCTGATGGCGGCAAGCCAAGCGTGATCATCGAGCCGGCCGGAAAACTCCTCGGGGCCATGTTCCGGATCATGCAGGACTCGGGGTACATCACTGGATTTGAGTATCTCGATGATGGTCGCGGCGGGCAGTTCCTCGTCCAGCTGAACGGGAGAATCAACCGGTGCGGTGCAATTTCACCGCGATACAATGTCCCGCTCGCTGACCTTGAATACTGGGAGACGCAGTTCCTTCCCGGGAAAAACTTCGGCGTCCTGATCCTTTCCACATCGAAGGGTGTTATGACCCATGAGCAGGCAAGGAAAGAGGGCGTCGGGGGGCTACTGCTCGGGTATGTCTACTGAGGTGTGAACGATGGCATCAGAACGACATGTAGCCATACCCCGCGGCGTCACCATAGAACTGGATGGTCCGGTGATGAAGGTGAAGGGCCCGAAAGGAGCGCTCGAACGGAATGTCCGGTTCCCACAGGTTGCCGTGGGAATCGGGGACGGCGAAGTGGTCATCTCCACGGCTTCAGACAGGAAACGGGTCATGGCCATGGTGGGGACCTACGAAGCCCATGTGAGGAACATGTGCACGGGAGTCACCGATGGGTTCGAGTACCGGATGAAGGTGGTATACAGCCACTTTCCCATCCAGCTCAAGCTCCATGGTACCCGGCTGGAGATCATCAATTTCCTCGGTGAGAAAAAATCACGATTTGCCGATATCGAAAACGGTGTTGCCGCAAAGATCAGCAACGATGAGATCGTGCTCACCGGGATTGACAAGGAACTCCTGGGCAATTCTTCGGCAAATATCGAGCATGCGACCAAGATAAGGAAACGCGACCCGCGTATATTCCAGGACGGGATTTATCTCGTGGCGAGGGGATGATGAAGATGGCCGATGAAAAGAAGAGATTGATCCAGGTCCGCTCGGAAAAGGGAGCCCGTTTTAAGCGCGACGGCGCAGGGAAGAAGAAGCAGCTCTCCGAATCCTGGAGAATGCCGCGGGGGCTCCATTCCAAGAAGCGGAGGCAGAAAAAAGCAAAAGGTCCGCTTCCGACTCCCGGATACGGGAGCCCGGTTGCAATCCGGGGAATGCACCCGAGCGGCTACCGTGAGGTACGGGTTTTCTCGCAAAAAGACCTGGCAGGGCTGGATCCCGCTGAAAGCGCCATCCGTATCGGTGCAGCAGTAGGAAACAGGAAGCGCCGGGAGATCCAGGAACATGCACTTTCAGCCGGGCTCAAGATCCTGAACCCCCGGGAAATCGTGGTGCCGGCAACGGAGGTGAGCAGCGATGACTAATGTCGCAAACCAGCGGAGAATCGCGGCCTCTGTCCTTGACTGCGGAGAAAACCGGGTCTGGTTCGACCCCGAACGTCTTGCAGATATAAAGAACGCAATTTCGCGCGAGGACATCCGTGCCTTAATATCTGAGGGGGCAATCAGGGCAACCCAGATTCGCGGAAACAGCCGCGGCAGAGCCCGTGAGAAGATGGCAAAGCGCTCCTACGGCCACTGCAGGGGACCGGGAAGACGGCGTGGTGCGGCTGGAGCACGCAACCCGCGAAAAAGGCAGTGGATACAGAAGATCCGGGCAATCAGAAAAGCTTTGGCATCGCTCCGCGAGAGCGGTGAGATCGATCGGAATCTCTACAGGGTGCTTTACCGGAAGGCTGCCGGCGGGCAGTTCAGGAATGTCGCCCATCTGCGGGCCCAGATGGAAATCATTTCCGGGAGGATGAAGTAACATGGCAACGGGAGCACGCTACTTTGTTCCTTTCCGCAGGAGAAAGGAAGGAAAGACCGATTACTACCGGCGGGCGAAACTCGTGGTATCCGACCGGCCGCGGATGGTGGTCCGGAGGACCAACCGCTCCATCATCATCCAGATGGTCTCTGCCAGGCTCGAGGGTGATCACACCATGGTCGCCGCCAGTTCAACAGAGCTTGCCCGGTTCGGGTACACGGGGTCTGCATCAAATACCCCGGCTGCTTACCTGACCGGCATGCTCTTTGCAGTCAGGGCACTGAACGCTGATTACCAGAGCGCGGTCCTCGATATCGGTCTCCACCGGGCGACCCCCGGATCACGGGTGTTTGCCGCGTTGAAAGGTGCGGTGACCGCCGGGCTCGATATACCACACGGAGAAGCGATACTTCCCGACGAGTCACGGGTGAAAGGCGCGCATATCGCTGCCTACGCACCGGACCGCGCGGGGAACCTCGTACAGAATGTGGATGAGACAATCGATGCTATCATGAAGGAGTTGAGGTGAAATGCCATTCGAGAAGGCAGAATGGGTACCGCTCACCGGCCTCGGCAGGCAGGTTGCATCGGGGCAGATCACCAGTATCGACCAGGTGCTCGAGAGCGGACGCCCTATCAAGGAACCTGAGATCGTTGATATGTTCCTCCCTGATCTCGAGGACGAGGTTCTCGACATCCAGATGGTGCAGCGCATGACCGATTCGGGGCGACGGGTGAAGTTCAGGGCTGTTGTCGTGGTCGGGAACAGGAACGGCTACATCGGCTTTGGCCAGGCAAAGGATTCCCAGGTCGGCGATGCCATCAAGAAGGCAATCGTTGATGCCAAGATGAACGTGATCAAGGTGAAGAGGGGGTGCGGCTCCTGGGAATGCGGGTGCGTTGCGGCACACTCTATCCCCATGAAGGTGGAAGGCACCGCGGGCAGCGTCAGGGTAACCCTGAAGCCGGCGCCCCAGGGAATCGGCCTCGTCACCGGTGAGATCAGCAGGAAGGTGCTCGAACTCGCGGGGATCAAGGACGCCTGGACGTTCTCCAAGGGCCAGACACGGACCACCATCAACTTTGCCAAGGCCACTTTCAACGCCCTCAAGGCGACCAACATGATCCGGACCGGGAGGTCGGTGTGATGTACGCCATCGTACAGGTTCGCGGAGTGGTCAATACCCGCAGGGAGATCAAGGATACACTCAAGATGCTCCGGCTCCACCATATCAACCACTGCGTACTGGTTCCGGACACTCCTGAATATCTCGGGATGATTCGGAAAGTCAAGGACTTTGTGGCATATGGAGAAATTGACGCCGAGACAATCGAGTCCGTCCTCCGGACCCGCGGGCGGATCGTTGGAAATGCCCCGCTGACTGATGAATACGTGAAAGGTAATTCCCCGTATGGGGGGATCAGCGAACTTGCAGCGGCACTGGCTTCAGGAGAAGCCCGGCTGACCGATGTCCCCGGGGTCAAACCGGTCCTTCGGTTACACCCGCCTCGGAAGGGATATCGGACCATCAAGCGGACTGCACAGCAGGGGGGAGCGCTCGGCTACTATGGCCAGGAGATCAATTTGCTCCTCCACAGGATGAGGTGAGGAAATGCCGGTCAACAAACGCTCGAAGTACCGCGGATCGCGAACCTGCGGAGGGGGTACCCACAAGAACCGTCGGGGAGCCGGGAACCGGGGGGGGAGAGGACGGGCGGGTCACCGTGACCACCGTTTCTCCCACTATCTCCTCTCCGGAGAGATTCATAACGGCAAGTGCGGTTTTTTCAACCAGACCAGCCGTGTCCAGGCCACCATCTCCATCGGTGAACTCGATTCCATAGCTATTTCGCTCGTTGCCGATGGAAAAGCGACCCGTGATGGTGATGCCGTCCTGATCCATGCGGATCAAATCGGTATCGATAAGATACTTGGAAGCGGAAAAGTCACGTTGAAGATGAACGTTACCGCGAAATCGTTTTCCGCGCAGGCAAAGAGCAAGATTGAAGCAATGGGCGGTCAGGCCCGGGTCATCTGACCATTTTTCCTGGTGTGAGCATGGGAACACTGTTGGACCGAATGGAACCGCTGCTCGCTGCAATGCCGGCAGTCCGGAGCCCTGAAGGCCATGTCCATTTCAAGAACAAGCTGCTCTGGACAGCGGGCATCCTTGTTCTCTATTTCGTGATGACCAATATCCCGCTCTGGGGCCTTGATCCAAGCTCCCAGGACCTGTTCGAATTTTACCGGGCGCTCCTTGCCGGTGCGAGCGGATCCCTGGTCCAGCTTGGTATCGGCCCGATCGTCACGGCATCCATTGTGCTGCAACTACTCAAGGGAGCAGACATCCTCCGGATCGATACCACCGAAGTCCGTGGTCAGGTCATTTACATGGGGCTCCAGAAGCTCCTGATCTTTGCCATGATCATCATCGAGGCGCTGCCAAACCTGGTTGGAGGGTTCCTGATGCCGGATCCGGTCATCGCGAACATGTTCTTTGGGGGGAACGCCTTTGCGGTCTCGTTGATAATCTTCATCCAGATCTGTATCGGCGGAGTGCTGATCATGTTCATGGATGAAGTGGTGACCAAGTGGGGGATCGGTTCCGGAGTAGGACTCTTCATCATCGCCGGTATCTCGCAGGCCATCATCAACGGGCTCATATCCTGGATTCCGGCCCAGGACCAGTTTCCCATCGGGTTCTTCCCCCGTCTGGTAGCGGTGATCCTGGACGGGGCCAATTTCATCCAGTACATGGGACCGGAGATCCTGGCATTCATCACCACCATCGCTATATTTCTCATCGTGGTTTACGTGGAGTCCACCAGGATCGAGATCCCGCTTGCACATGCCCAGGTGCGTGGTGCCCGGGCCCGGTTTCCGGTGAAGCTGATCTATGCCAGCGTGCTTCCCATGATCCTAGTCAGGGTGTTACAGGCCAACATCCAGATGATCGGGTTGTTCCTGTATAATATCAACATCACAATCTTTGGGACTTTTTCCGGATCCCAGGCCGTAAGCGGACTTATGTACTACCTGTCACCAATCAATGGTCCAGGCCAGTGGATGTGGTGGGTCCCGGCCTACAACATCACCAATGCACCATGGGAGATCATGATGCGGCTTGCCGTTGATATCACCTTCATGGTTGTCGGTGGTGCAGTCTTTGCCCTGTTCTGGATCAAGACCGCAGGTCTCGATTCAAAAGACGTTGCCCGCCAGATCCAGTTGTCAGGCATGTCGATCCCCGGATACCGGAGAAATCCCCAGATCCTTGAGAAGTACCTCGATCGGTACATCCCCCGGGTCACGGTCATCGGAGGGGTCTTCATCGGGCTGCTCTCCGTCTTTGCCAACCTGTTCGGGGTCATCGGGGCGGTTAGCGGTACCGGACTACTCCTGACGGTGAGCATCACCTACCGGTTGTACGAAGAGATCGCGAGTCAGCAGATCATGGAAATGTATCCGTTCATGCGGACTTTCTTTGGAAAGGAGTGATACGAGAATGGGGAGGAGAGTCATCATTACCGGGGTTCCCGGGGTCGGGAAGACAACGGTGGTTACCGGTGCCCTTAAGGTGCTCGAACAGGAGGGGATAGTCTACCGGACCCTCAATTTCGGGACCTACATGTTTGACGTGGCACTAAAGGAAGGCATTGTCAGGGACCGCGACGAGATGCGAAAACTTGACAAAGAGATCCAGAAACGCCTCCAGAAACTTGCGGCTCAGGCCATGGCAAGGGAAGAGGGAAATATCATCATCGATACCCATGCATCGATCAAGACTCCTTCCGGCTACCTTGCCGGACTCCCGGAATGGGTTCTACGGGAGCTGATGCCTGATACCATCGTGCTTGTTGAAACTAACGAGGACCAGATCCTCCTCAGAAGACTCTCCGATGAGACACGGTCCCGCGATCTTGAAGGGTCATATGGGATCGCCGAACACCAGCAGTTCAACCGTGCTATCGCCGCTGCATATTCCATGTATGCGGGCTGCGCGGTGAAGTACGTCACGAATGCCGATCACCTCCTCGAAAAAGCAGTGGAGGACCTGGCTGCCGTGCTCAGGTGAGGGATATGGCCCGGAAAAGTTACGGGGGATTCATCGCCCTCCTCATCGCCATGCTGCTGATCTTTTCCTACAGCATCCCGGCCATACGCGAGGGTGTCGGGGGATCTCTTGACACGGTGTTAGGTCCGCTCGCCGGGGCGATCCCGTTTTATGTCATCATCATCCTGCTCTCGTCCCTTACTGCTCTCTACTCCTCGGTCATCCAGAAGTTCACCATCGATTACGAGCGCATGCAGGAAGTTCAGGAGCGCATGAAGGTTTTCCAGAAGGAATTTCGCGAGGCACAGCTATCCGGAGACGAAAAGAAGATCAAGAAACTGGAATCGAAACGGGATAAGGTGATGAAGGAGCAGCTCGAAATGTCGCAGCAGCAGTTCAAGCCCATGGCCTACATCCTGATCGTCTCTGTTCCCATCTTCTTCTGGCTGATTTACCGCCTGAATAATTTTCCCGATCCGATTGGGATCACCATGCCCTTCTTCGGACCCCTCATGCTCAAGGATGTGGTGCTCACCTTTATCCCGGCCTGGATCTTCTGGTATATGATCTGCTCCCTCACTCTATCCCAGGTGGTTCGAAAGGCCCTGAATATCGGGGGAATCTGATGCGCATCACGGTGAGCGGGCTTCCCGGCAGCGGGACCACCTCACTGGCAGTTCACCTTGCAGAGATCCTTCAAATTGACATTATATCGGCCGGAGAGGTATTCCGCAGGATGGCAGCCGAGCAAGGGATGGACATCGCGGAATTCGGGAGGCTTGCGGAGGAGGATCCCTCCTTTGATCGCATTATCGATGAGCGCCAGAAGGAGATCGCCCTTTCCCATGATGATATCATCGTGGAAGGCAGGCTCTCGGCCTGGTTTGTCCCCGGAGCTGACCTTAAAGTCTGGCTGTATGCACCGATCGAGTGCCGGGTCTCGCGGATTTCGTCCCGTGACGTCATTGCAGACTTCGGCAGGGCGACAGAACTGACCCGGGAACGCGAAGCCAGTGAAACGCTCCGTTACCGGACCTACTACGGGATCGATATCGCAGACCTTTCGCCCTATCACCTTGTTCTCAACTCGAACCTGCTTACGGTCGATGAGTTGGGGGAAATCGTTGGCTGTGCTATCCGCCTCATTGCCGCCCGGGCATCCTGATGTGAAGTGCGCCGGCAGGCCCTGTCCGGAGGTTCATTGGCGGTATTGGCGAGCTATGCGATTTTCCGTTCTCCCCAGAACGATATTCCCAGCTGCTTTATACATCCCATTGGTGTATATTGGACACAATTTTCTTTCGGAATACGATGGAGCCAGAAATCTGTGTGCATATTGTAACGGAATGGGACATCGATGAGCTGGCCAGGCTGTATAAAGCCGGGGGCTGGTGGCATAGGGAGCATGATCTTGCACACGTCTCCCTGCTGCTCCAAGGGAGTTATGCGTTCGCGGTAGCGACCGCAGGCGATAACGGGCCGGCGGTGGGGATGGGACGGGTTATCTCGGATGGCGTCAGTGATGCATATATCCAGGACCTGGTTGTCATCCCGGAGTATCGGGGGATGGGGGTTGGAAGCGCGATTGCCAGGGCCCTGATCAGGTTCTGTTTTTCGCGCAGTATTACCTGGATCGCCCTGATTGCAGAACCCGGGACCGAGGATTTCTATACCGGTATCGGTTTTGTCCGCATGAAAGACCATGTTCCGTTCCGCTTCAGGGGAACGTTCTGATCAATGTGCTCCCCTGCTGAAATCCACCCGACCAGGATTTTGGATCGTCAGATCACCAGCCAGGTTTGTCCAGCCCGGTGAGCAGGTTTTTCTTCCTGGAAACATTGCGAGTCCAGTCCTGTACCACGATCGGGCGATGCATGGTGATGATAGCTATTCCGGCCGATCCAGAGGAGTGGGCGGGGACCCTGTGACGGGAGATCCCGTCTTATCCCCCTCCCATGGAGAAAGAAAAAGAGGAGACCAAACTGTATTCCTGCAGGATCCCGACAATTCCGCCGGCAATAATTCCGACCGCTATGGCCGTAACCAGCATTCCCAGGATCTTTCCAAGTATCTCCGTTACCGTGACACCAAGGATCTGCTGGATCTGGAAGGAGAACCGCAGGATCAGGAACGTTGCGGCAAGCGTCAGGGCAATGGCGGCAGCGGTGATGATCATCCCGTTGTCCTCTGACAAGAGGAGAACGGTCGTTATGGCGCCCGGTCCACAGAGGAGCGGGGTGCCGATGACCACCCCTGCTGCGGTATGGGCATGATCCCTGGTCCTGCCGATATCGATGCCAAGGGCCATTTGCAGACCGAGAAGGAAGAGCAGGATCCCCCCGGCAATCTGGAAGCTGGCGATGGTAATTCCCAGCGTGCCGAAGATAAAGAAACTGAAGAAGAGGAACAGGTACATCAGGAAGCCGGCAACCGCTACGGCGATAAGCGCCTGCCGGCTGATCTCGGCCGGGCTCTGTCCGCGGGTCATCGAAGTGAATATAGGGACTGAAAGCAGGGGATCCAGGATAATGAAGAGTGCCGCGAACGCGTAGGCAAGGGCGGCAATTGGGTCTGACATGTATCCCAGAAGTTCGTCCTGGTATCGAATAAAGCAATAGGTGGAAGAAGTCCCTGTCAATACGAAGAATATGGAATGGAGAACCGGTGCCAGGGGGTGCTCAGGATATTACCACGCCTGATAGGTAGGGGGTTGATGCCAGATTCTGGGGGTGTCCGGCAAAATGAAAACCAGGTGGCATATCCCTTGAGCATAATACGGTTTACTTCATGAGGATAAAAAACTTATCGATACACAATGGGAAGAAAGGGGACATGACCGGTTCCGGTTATCACGGTCTTCGATCCACGAGCCGTTTCGGCCGGCCTTTGAGGCGGTAGAGCTCCAGTCCCCCCGGCCCGGTGAAGGAAAAAACGAGGGAAAAGAGGTCTCCAAGCGATCGGGCAAGGGCCGGTTTAGCCCGGAAGAATGATTTCCTGAAGGTCTCGGCAACCACATCGCCCGGAATGATAGCGGGATCGTTACACTCCATGCTCACGCGGAGTACGGTCTCCCCGTCCTCGTCACCCCCGTACACGAATGCTTCGTACTCCCCTGTAAGGTATTCCATGTTCTCGCGCTGGAAGACTCCCCGCTCGATATCCACCCGGTTCACGGGAGTTCCTAGGATCCAGACGGTTTCGGCCTCCCGCTGAGGGTTCATGATCTTCATGTGGGTCCTTCCGCAGGGACAGGGTTCCCGGGTCAGCACCATCGTTGTATCTTCGGTGTCATAGTTGATCAGGAGGAACGCAGCCCGACCGCCAACCGGGAGCAGCGTGGTCAGCACCGCCCTGCCGCATTCACCGTCAGGGACAAACGACTGGAGGGCGGGGTCGTAGAAATCCAGGTGGACAAGGTCTTCAGGGACGTGCAGACCGTTTCGGACAACGCACTCCCCGCACATGGTCCCTTCGGTGGAGCCGTAGGTATTGAAAACATCACGCTGCCATAGCTCTGCAACATACGATCGCGATTCCTCGGCAAAGCTCTCCCCCCCGGCAACCAGTCGTTTTACCGATGAATCCTCCGGCATGACTCCATCTTCCTTCATCCGGCGGGCAAGATGGATCAGCTTAAAGATGCTCCCCACGATCCCGGTCGGCCGGTATGCGGTGATGATCCGGTTGGGGAAGCTGCACTTGCCGGTAGGGATGATTGCCATCCCGATATCCCGTGCAGCTAGGGTCATGGTGTTTGCCCCCACGTTCATCCCATACGATGCACATATTACGACCCGGTCACCCGGGCCAAAGCCCTGCGAGACAAAGCACCGGGCATACTTTTCTGCATAGCGCAACCAGTCGTCCCAGGTGAGAAAGAAGCTCTTCGGGGTCCCCGAGGTGCCGCTCGTCTCGTGGATTGTGAAGATCTTCTCCCATGCAGCACTCCTGAACATGAATTCTCCGGTGACCGGTGGCTGGTTCTCCCCTATGGTCTTCCCTGAAACGAGAGGGAGGCCGAGCAGGTCTTCGTGGGTGGTGACTGAGGCCGGATCGATGCCGTGTTCCCGGAACCAGGACCGGTAAAACGGAGAATTCTCCGCCGCATAGCGCACAGTGTATCGCACCCGCTCATCGATGAGGGAATCGAGTTCGCAGCGCGGGAGCCGCTCCACTGCTTCGTTGAAGAAGGTGCCCGTTGCCATGGATAGTGAATGGGTAACCCTGCAATTTAAGATAACGCGCCCTTCCGGGGATGAATTTACCTGTAATCCGCCTGTCTTTTTAGTTGATTGATCCTGTCCGCGTCCTTGCGAATACCCCCGGATGCTGGTTTAAAAGCAGTATCCTTAATGGCACAAAGGTTGCCTGCAGGAGATCGGCCCCAGTTTCCATGAAAAATAACTTTATGTGCTCACCGGGAACCAATTGAAGAGTGAGGAAAGATCCATGGTTTTAGTCCAGCGTTACAGGTGCAAGGTATGTGGCTATGTCTATTCTCCATTGAGGGGAGAACCCCATAACGGTATCCCGGCAGGCACGGCCTTTGAGGATGTCCCGGATAACTATGTCTGCCCCCTGTGCGGTTTACAGGGCAAGGGCAGGATCGGAAAATGGGGTTTTGAGGAATGGACCCCGACACGTTGGATATGCTCCGTGTGCTCCTATGTGTACGACCAGAAGCGGGGCGAGCCACACCGGGGAATAAAGCCGGGAACGGCATTTGAAGACCTCCCTGACGACTACGTCTGCCCGGTATGTGCACTCGATCCCAAGATCTCGCTCCAGTTCGGCAAGGTCTTCAAACAGGGGTTTGAACCACTGGAGTTCTGATCCCCCTTTCTCTCTTTTTCACGAACAGGCACTGCCAGGAGCAGTGATAACCGCAGCCGATCACGCCAGTTTGCGTGCGGCATCCCGCGCTGCCTGGCGGACCTCGATCTCGTCGTCATCAAACAGGGGTTCGAGTGCGGTGAGAAACCGGGTATCCCCCATTTTTCCCAGCGCTTCTGCGGCGGCTTTTCTGACCCCCGTTTTACTGTCGGAAAGGAGCTGCACAATCGCCGGAGCTGCCCGCGGGTCCCCGATCTCTCCAAGGGCCCATGCGGCACCCTGGCGGATCCAACGATCGGTATCGGTGAGGCAGGCAAGAAGGGGATCAACTGCCCGGAGATCACGGAGGTTCCCGAGTGAACGCAACGTGACCCATACCACGTCCGGGGCAGGGTCTGAGAGGAGCGCTATCAGCGGTTCGACTCCCCGCGGGTCTCCAATTGAACTGAGCGCCTCTGCCGCGCGGATGCGGAAAGTCGGGTTGCTGTCTGATAGTTGCCGGATGAGGATACCGATATTCTGTTCATGACGCTGCTCCTTTCGCAGGAGAGCATCCCTGACCGGGTCACGCTCGCTGCCAGGCATTAAAATCCCTGGAGAAATTTCGCGCCTCCCAACAATCAAGGTTCCTGTCTGGCTACTTTCCGGCACAGGGATGGCGAGTCCCTATTAATACCGCCAGGTCGATCTCTCTTCCATGGAGAGGATAACAGGATCAAGGAGCCAGCCATGACCGGTAAAATAGTGATCCCGACCGATTTTTCGGAATATGCTCGGATGACAGCTCGCCTGGTGAGCGAGATTCCCGGGGTGAGCGAGATCATCCTCCTCAATGTTATCGAAGGAAAACGTGTATTTTCGCCTGCATGGCTGGGAAGCCCGGGTGCTGCAGCAGCACGAGCGTCTGCAGAGCGCTTCCTTGGTGAGGAAGAAGAAGAGCTGGGCCGGGCAGGAATTGTGGTAAAATCTGAGATAGTTACCTGTGAACGAGGGGGAACAGCTGCTGCAATTATCAGCCTGTCCCGCCGGGAGGCTGCGGACCTCATCGTGATCGGTGCACGGGGAAAGGGGATGGTGGAGGGTCTCCTGCTCGGATCGGTGTCATTGGAAGTCCTCCGTCATGCCACGACCAGCGTGCTCCTCGTCCGGCACCCGCCTGCATGGAGCCTGGCAGCCCGCGGTCGTCTGACCGGTGAGAAAGACCGGAGCAGGCTTTTTTCCCGGGTGCTTTTTCCGGTCGATTTTTCGAAGCCTTGCGAAGAGGGCTTTGCATTTCTCCGAAACATTCCAGGGATAGAAGAGATCATCCTGCTACATGTTATCACAAAATCAGATACCCGGCAGGAACTGCACGATGCGATCAGGGAATCATACCAGGAACTCCAGTCCCTCTGGGACTCTTTCGATAATGGCAGGACTCATGTGACCCTCCTGCTCAGATTCGGCATACCGGCAGATACTATTATTGAGATTGCAGAGAAGCAGAAGGCAACCCTCGTCTTCATGCCCCGGTTTGGTGCTTCAGATTTCATCAAGGCGCTGCCCATCGGGAGCACGGCGCAGGCCGTAGCACAGCAGACCAGAATCCCGCTGTTCCTCTTCTTTCCCGATATCCAGCTCGAAGAAGTCGCCCGTGAACTGGAACTGGATGAATTTCCCGGAGCAGAAGAGGTCTGGCGGCAGGATCATCAACAGACGGCGGATCCGGGCTGCGACCGTATCTTCGGGGTGCTGGTGGAAGGAGTCCTGGTTACGGTTGCACGGTGCAGGCGGATTTGCGGGGTTCTCGAAGTTGACAGTATCTTTTCTGTAGAAGAATTCCGCGAACGGGGCTATGCGAGGAGGGTGCTTGAGCAGCTGATCTCCTCCTGCGGCCGGGAACCGCTCTACCTGTACTCGACACTCCCGATGGTTGCATTCGCCCGGCAGATGGGATTTGTTGAAATTGGGGAGGGCGACCTCCCATCCGCAATACGAGCCCGCCTGGATCTCGCGCGTGGGATGGGTGACGGGCCGATCGTCCCGATGATGAGGCATGCTCGCGGGGAATAAGCTTTCCTGGAACGGGAGAACCTCTTCATTCTTTCCGGCTTCCAGGATAAATGGCCTGTGGATCTGAATTCCCCACCGCAGGAGGACATGCAATTCCAGGAGGGAATTGCGGGTGTTTCCCTGTATGAAAACCTTCGGGAAAAAAAATTAGATGAGTTTGAAGATGGGGTGGTTATCGGCCTTGACATCAAGCCCAAGCGGCCGCACCGCTTCGAGGGTCACGATATCCATGTAGGCCTGTGCGGTGATCATCGGCTCGACGTTTTCAATCGGGCCGTACATGATCAGGTCGGCACCAAGCGTGCTCGCGACCAGGTTGCAACCGATATCAGGAGCTGACCACGCTGCCTGTACAACACCCTCAATCCCGCCCTGGTAGTGCTTGAGCAGCTGGTTCAGGTAAGCATCCTTCCCTTTCAGGCTCTCCAGGAGCTGTGAGGGGTTCTTCTTGGATCCCTTCCAGCGCTTGAGCCAGGTCCAGGCAACGGTCATGTTGTGGTAGGCACCACCAGTCGGGAATCCGTGGATAGCCTTGCAGGCAAGGATTTCACGGTATGCACTACCTGAACCGAGCCCGAGCGGGGTTGCAGCTGTATCCAGGATGGGGCGGGTGATACCGCACTCTTCTGCAATCGGGATCATCCCCTTTGTCTGCCCTGCAACACCACCCTCGACCAGAACCTTCTCCCTGCCGGCAACGGAAGGGTCGGCAGGATTGAAGGCCAGGACAATCGCCGAGTTGACATCGCTGTTTTTCAGCGCTTCTATATTCTCGGGCAGGATCGAACCATTGATCGAGTTGTAGATTGCCCGGTTTGCGAGGCCGACTTCGGTAGCATACTTGCAGGCATGGGCAAGGGCGGAAGGAACGGAAGAGTCCATAAGGAATGCCGTCTTGTTGTCGATGCTGTCGAACCATGTGAAGTAGGATTCGAATGCGGCCGGGTATTCGGCGAGGATCTGGATGAAGTGGGGAATTCCCACAATGTCCGAGAGCTCCTGGCACCTGTTCCAGAGGGCTTCTGCTGTTGCTTTGTCGATCTTTCCGGTCTTGTCGTCAAGCACGATCTCGTGCTTGTTGTAGAAGATGGAGCAAGCCAAAACCGTCGGGTATTCACCAGGCTGTCCTCCGATCTTGGTGCCGTTGAAGTCCCAGACTTGCTGCTCTTTTTCGAATCTGAACATGTTATTTCACACCTCCATTACATTAAGACATTAAGTTTCGGGAGCAGTACAAGGAGCAGGACAAATACTGTCAGCCCTGCCACCAGTCCGTAGAGGATACCAATGTCCCGACCGATTTTTCTTCCAACACGCTGGGCGATCTCTGCATCTGCAAACTCGATCTGCTTCTCGACCTTGTCGAGTCGTTTTTCTATCTCGAGAAACTGGGGGTTTACACCCGCAGCAGCAGTCTCGATTCCGCCGGCAGCTTCCTTGACCTCGACGATCATGGGGTCAGCAGCGAACGCACCGGGATCACGTCCCTTGAGTTCGTTGATCTTGGCGGCGATTGCGCCGATATCCTCTGACTCCATGATGTTGACCATCTCACACTGTTCCTGGAAGCGCTTGATGGCG
>JALHCK010000013.1:109330-153011 GCA_022841205.1 Methanomicrobiales archaeon
ACGGCCACCGGGCTGTTGGGATCTCCGGAGTGGAAGTCACCCTGGACGATCGGCCACCCGCTGGCTGGTGATTTCTTTTCTGCCATTTTTCTCACCTCACACGATGATCGCCGGCACAACGGTCAGGATCAAAGCGGCCAGGAGCCCGATAGCGAACCCGATAATGCCCGATTCGGATATTGCCGAATCGTACTTGTTCGACCTGGCGATGAGCTGTGCCTTATAATGGATATTTTCTACCATTCGCTCAATGGCGACCATCCTGATGGGCCCTGACACTATCTTCTCTTCTTCTGCCATTGTTTCATCACCCCATCAATACGAAGCCGAGGAGAGCAAACGAGACGATGAGGCCGATCATGACCCCTTCAACCTTGCCTGCATAGACTCCGGTCGCAAATTTGCCGCGGTACCCGATATCGGTCACCATTCTCTCGACAATCTTCATCCTCGCATGGATGAGGGCCAGTTCACCGGACATGGGCTGGACGACACCGCCCGCCTCTTCCATACCTCCGGCAGCTTCCTTGACTTCGACGATCATGGGGTCAGCAGCGAACGCACCGGGATCGCGTCCCTTGAGTTCGTTGATCTTGGCGGCGATTGCGCCGATATCCTCTGACTCCATGATGTTGACCATCTCACACTGTTCCTGGAAGCGCTTGATGGCGTTCAGCCCCGACGACCCTTCCGTCTTTCACCCCGTTTTTATGGAGGGCGAACATGGTCTGCCCGGCGAGGTGACCTTTCACCTCTGTCCCGCAGAGCATGATAAAGCGGATGTTCGGGTTGGAGATGATATTGGCGATGACCTTTTCCAGACCGAGGTTTTCGGTCTTGCAGGATCCGCAGATGGCGGCTCCCTTGTCGCAGATCCCCTTCTCATCGAGGTGGGAACCGCAGGTCATGACGGCCACCGGGCTGTTGGGATCTCCGGAGTGGAAGTCACCCTGGACGATCGGCCACCCGCTGGCTGGTGATTTCTTTTCTGCCATTTTTCTCACCTCAATAGATGCCGGCTATGAAGAGCCCGACTGCCAGCCCATACCAGAAGGATGTCATCGCTCCGGCTATCGACAGGTTACTGTCTCTCCCAGGGAATGAAGCAAGGAAATTGCCCTTTCCGGAAAGCATGTTGACAATGTCGCCTGATATAGCCTCAAGTTCTGCCATTTTCTCGATTATGGGCGCCAGTGACTCTCCCGCCGTGGTCACAAGCCCGATCATGGGGTCGACAACCAGACCGTATTCGGGAAGAACCTCAACGTACATTTACTGTCCCTCCGTTTCGGGGATCGGTTTTGAGTCAACCCATGAAGCTGCATCGCGGTATGATAGTTCGATGTACTTTGTGTAGGTGTAATACCACCCGATGATAGCCACTAAGAGGGATACAAGGGCTGCACCCATGCTGACGATGGCCATCGACATTACCGCAGCGGTTATCATGGAGAGGAACCCGCACTCTGCTGCCAGCATGAGCATACGATCCTGCGTCCAGCTGGGGCCGAGGCATGCATTGAACGGGTGCTGGATTGCGATGGCACCAAGCATGAATACCACAGCAATGAGTCCCCCTCCGATGAATGAGGCCTGGTAACTGGGGAGTGAGAGCCCGAGAATACTGACTTTACCTGTTATAAGCGAGGTCAGTTCAAAGGATCCTGTCATCATGGCGGCGTATCCCATGAGAATTACCGCACCGATGATGGCCATTTCGGTCAGGGACTGGATCATTACCGGGATGCGCATGTTCAGCACGTTGTTTGCTACAAACCCGATAATTGCCCCAATTATCGCAGCGAGGACGATGGCAACGATTGGGGCGGCGATCCCGTATTTTGTTGCAAAGAGCATTGCAATAACACCGGATCCGAATGCAATCATCCCGGCTGATGGAACGCCTGTCCCGATACCATAGCTGCACAGGACCTTGATGGTGTGACTTCCCCAGATTAACGCAGCGACCGTGGCCAGACCGCCAAAGAACGCGAAATACTCTGTCCCCACAGCGATGTTTGCGTAGGTGAGGTACAGGAGTATCACCGATGCGACGAGGCCCGCTATCATGATCGTAGTGTGGGGGATGCCTCCCTCAATTTTTTCAACCTTTACTGTCATTTCCGCACCTCACACAGCCACGATCATGATTGCGACCATCCCGCAGAGTGCAGATGCAATTGCACAGGCGACAATGGCCCGGGGGAACCGTTTGAACTTGGGATCATGCGGACCCTCAATGGTCCCGGTGATGTTGTAGGCTGCAAGCACCGCGTTCACCAGGAATATCCCGATGGCAAAGATGCCGGCAAGCGTGATCGCAATCGGGAGAACCTGTCCGGGCAGTGCGTTCATCATCCCTGGAAGTTCTACCTTGTAGAGATCGAGGAGCATCAGGTAGATGAGGGTACCGCCACCTCCACCAAAGATTCCGCCGATTACACCACCGACATAGGATACAAACGGGAGCCCATGTCCCTCCGTTCCCTGCGACTTGAACTCTTTCTGGGTGTCACCGGTAATCGGATCCTTGTCCACTTTTCCTGATGCGGACGGGATTCCCATGCCGAAGACGTAGATGAAGTTCACGAACATACAGGTGACAGCCATCAGCAGTCCTCCGCCGATCGCACCGGTAATTGTAGCGACAACGAGGCCCAGCTCGGCTGCCCAGGCACCACCAAACAGTCCGGCAAGTCCGGCACCGGCGGCTAGCATGGCCACACCGGTTGCAATCCCAGGGGCCTGTCCCATGGCAGCGGGTGCACCCCCGACCGGGACGAAGTGGACACCGAACCCGATGAGGATTCCGCCGACGATTACCCCGATCAGGGCCATGAAGGCAAGGCCAGAACCTGCAACGAAATAAGTTGCGGCGATGAGAATGAGCAGAATGATGATACCGATGAGGGTTGAGGTCATATCCATGGCCGCTCCGGCCGCTGGCTTTGCAGCAATGGCGGACATCAGGATGCCTCCTCAGTGGGTTTTACGTAGGCACCGAAATTCTTCCGTGCCCAGACCTCGATATACCGGTCGATAACCGTGAAGACGAGGATAATGATGATACCGATTATGATCGCACCCCAGCCGGCGCCGATCTGCTCGAAGAGCACGGTACGCCAGAGCTCGAGGAAGACGATCAGCCCGAAACAAACGCCGGACGCGGGTCCGCCCAGGCGGGCAGAGAACCAGCCGTTGTCCAGAGAGTTGCGCTCCCCGGCCTCGGCATACCTCACGATGTTTCCGGAAGCAGCAATCGGCACTCCTGCACCGTATTTCTGGTTCTGGTACTGCCGCTCTTTTCCATAGAACGGATTTCCGGTTGCAGAGCCGGCTGCACCGAGTGCAATGCCCCATACCAGCCCCAGGAGGGGCAGGGGGAACGGGTGGCCGAGAGCGGCATTCATCAGGTGACAGACTGTCACCGCCGCGAATATGGCGACAAACGCATGCGCCATAGTCACGGTGGTCATCGATTTCAGGATATCGATAAACACCGGCTGTCCGAACTTAGCAAGACTTGCGATCCTGCCAAGGTAGGCCGTCGTTGCGTAGACGCCCTGGACGAAGGTGGCCAGTGCAGCCCCCAGGACGATCGCAAGGATCGGGTTGATCTGCATTGCCATGAAAGCCCACGCGATACCGGCGCCGAGTGCAATCCACAGGCCCCATGCGGGTGGCTCACCGGCAATTGCCTTATTGAAAATCCGGTGGAGATACCCCATCTGAGGAGCAAGCTGAACCTGAGAGTTTGGATCACCCTGCGATCCTATATCAGATTCAGTATTTTCGGCAGCACCGGCAACTGTGGCAAGCGCCCCTGCCAATGCAGTTATTCCAATGCCAAATACAATACTTTCCATTTAGCCTCCTCCCTGCGTGCTTAATAGTGCACGAGAGTGTTCATCATACATTGCCACTCACAACGAGTACAAACCCTTTGTGGTTCACGAAACAGTTGCTCCGGTAATAAGTTAAAGGTTTCGAAATTTTTGCTCATATACCGGTTTTTTGCGTTTTAATCCCGAATCGGCACGGTTTCATCGGCTTTTTAATCATCTGGGATTGACTTAATGAAAGTTAGTTTGTGTAAAAATCAACCCTGCTTTGGATCCAGGTTCACGGGCAGTCCTGGATGTTGCCGACCCTGCCACACCGGGATGATGCGGCCCCATGTCTCCCGGAATATTTTTCGAGTATATCGTAGACTGCCCGGATTTCCCTGCCTTGTTTTCGTCCTTCTGCGAGAAATGAATCATAGGCGGAACCAGCCACCAGCAGCGGCCTGGTCCGGAACATGGCCCCGTGGAGCGAGAGGTCAAAAAATCTTGCCTCGGCTTCGGTGAGGTTCAGCGGTCGGTATTCACCGGTATGAGCCATGAACAGGGGATTTTCAGGCCGCGGTGTCCGCATTGCCAGAGATGCGAGTGGCGTGGAGGGGAGCGGTTCGGCGATGGAGATAAAGAGATCATCGAGGGGATAATCGGCTATGAATGATTTTGTCTGTTCATAATCATCGGACTCCTCGTTCGGGTAGCCGACAATGAAGCTTCCGGCAACCGCGAGGCCGTGCTGACGGCATGCCGCGATTGCATCAGCGGCCCGGGAGCTGGTCACCCCCTTTCCCATCCGGGCCAGGATCCGGTCGCTCCCGGACTCGATGCCGAAGAAGACCCATCCGATGGTGAATTTTCGTATGGCATCGAGGATCTCGTCGCTGATGCAGTCGACCCTGATGTCGGGTGCAGAAACGTTCCTCGGCCCCATGATATCCGCCATCCCTGAAAGCAGGGTGATGAAAGATTCGGGATCCATCTCCCCGTTTTTGTACTTGTAGAGCGAACCGGTACCGCCCGATATGGATATCCGACGTGCACCTTTCTCCCGGAAAGCACGGACTTCGGCAAGGATATCTTCGATCTCCCGGCTCCGGATGATCCTGCCAAAAAAGCGGGGCACCTGGCAGAAGCTGCAGGCCCCGAGGCAACCCCGGTGTGTCTCGATGTAGACATTTGCTCCCCGGATGTCCTGTGATCCGATATCATCCGGTATGAAGGGGAGCGGTCGCTCGAGTGTCAATGGAGGGACGGGGGGGTTGATGACGACCTCGCCGCCCCGGTCATAGGCCGTGCCGGGAATACGGTCTGGCGATCCTTTGGTGAGGAGGGAAGCGACGACCGGTTCTCCCTCACCTATAACTACGGCATCCGGGTCAAGTTCTCCAAGAACCATCTCAGGGACTGCCGAGACCGGACCACCTACATAACATTTCGTCCCTGATTCGCGTGCCCGTGAAATATAATCCCGGATAGCCGGATCGAGCAGGTGCTGCGTGGAGTAGAGGCTCAGGAATACGACCGGGGGCAGTTCCGCTGAAAAATCCCGGTGGAGGGTGACAGAAGCACCGGCAGACCTGAGGAGTCCGCCGATTACCATGGCACCGTAGGTATAGATTCCCGGGGAGATGACCTGGGCCCGCATTTTCAGGGTACCTCTTTGCTGGAGAGAAATATTAAACTCCTGATTGTCCGAAACTTTCTGGAACGATCTGTATCCTTCCCGGATGCCGGGATGGGAGTGTTCATTATGCGCATATGAGAAATAATTTAGGGAATAACCATGAGAATCTGTATTCCATCCAGGGGACCTGAACCCGGAGACCTTGTCGACGAAAGGTTCGGGCGTGCACCGTATTACCTGATCTTCGATTCGGAGAGCGGTACGAAAGAATCGTACAAGAACCCCGCTGCCGAAGGCATGGGGGGTGTCGGGCCGCGGGCTGCACAGTTCCTCCTCGACAAGAATGTGCAGGTGCTGGTCACAGCCCGGATTGGCGGAAATGCCCTTGGCGCTCTGAAGGCCGGGGGTATTACCATCCTCCTCTACGAAGAACCGGGAAAGACGGTCAACGACGCTATCACCGCATATAAAGGTGGTGGCCTGAAGGAACAGTAGGCCGGTAAACTTTCATGAATATTACCGTTGCCAGCGGCAAAGGGGGAACCGGGAAGAGCATGGTTGCCGCTAACCTCGCCTGGTCCCTTTCCGCTTCGGACCCGGTGACACTCGTTGACTGCGATGTCGAAGAACCGAACCTGCACCTTTTTTTTCCGGATGGTCACCCGGTGGTTTCCCCGGTATCGGTCCTGGTTCCGGATATCGACCCCGACCGCTGCACACTCTGCGGCGAGTGCGCAAGGTTCTGCGCGTTCGGGGCGCTCGTTGCGGCAAAAGACAGGGTGCTCTTCTTCCCGGAGCACTGTCATTCCTGTGGCGGGTGTGCTGTCGCCTGTCCTGAGGGAGCGATCGCCGAGATCGCCCGGCCGATCGGCACAGTTACGGAGCGCACGATCTCTCCCTCGCTCAGGCTGGTGACCGGCACGCTCAATGAAGGCGAAGTCCTGGCAGTGAAGGTGATACAGAAGGCAAAGGCTGCCGCAGGGAATGCTCCATGGGTCATCATCGATGCTTCTCCCGGGACGTCCTGCCCGGTCGTGGAAACCCTCACGGGGTCGGATTTCTGCATCCTCGTTACCGAATCAACTCCTTTCGGCCTCCATGATCTCGCAATCGCCTATGATGTGACCTATCAGATGGGAATCCAATCGGGAGTGGTTATCAACAGGAGCGACGGGAAGGACGAAGCAGCGCACCGGTTCTGCGAAGAGAAGAAGATCCCGGTGCTTGCGGTTATCCCGTTCGAACGAAGGATTGCGGAGATCCAGGGTTCCGGGAACCTCATATCCCGCAGGGATCCTGCCTGGAAAGAACGGTTCTGCGCTATTGGCAGGGCATGCAGGGCGCTTTGGGAGGGAGCATGATCCGGCTCGCGGTGGTCAGTGGAAAAGGGGGAACCGGAAAGACGGTGGTCACCGGGGCAATTGCCCAAATCTGCACCCGCCCGCGGGTCATGGTCGACTGCGACGTGGATGCCGCAAACCTCGAGTTGATCCTGGACCCTCATATCCTCGAACGAAAGGATTTCTATGGGATGGAAGCCGCCTTCATAGATCCCGGCATCTGCACGGCATGCGGGATCTGCAGCGATGCCTGTCGTTTCGATGCAATCCCGATAACCGACGGAACCTTCAGCGTTGATCCAGGCCGGTGCGAGGGATGCCGGGTCTGCCGGCTGGTCTGCCCCTCAGGTGCGGTCAGCATGCAGCCCCGTGTAGTTGGCGAGATATTCTATTCACAGACTTCCTATGGGAACCTGGTGCACGCCTGCCTTATACCCGGAGCCGCGAACTCGGGGCTCCTCGTCTCGGAGATAAAGAAACTGGCGCTTTCCCGCAACGGCGACTGCGACCTGATGCTCATCGATGGCCCACCAGGGATCGGGTGCCCCTTAATCGCAACCATCACCGGGACCGATCAGGTGCTGGTAGTGACCGAACCGAGTGTATCAGGTCTCCACGATCTCGAACGGGTGGTCCAGGTCAGCCGGGGCCTCCGGACTCAGGTGTCAGTGGTAATCAACAAGTCCGACCTCAATTCACGGATATCCGGGGAGATCAGGGACTTTTGCAGGGACGCTGACCTGGTGTTCAGGGGGGAGATACCCTACGATGAAACGGTCATGGAAGCGGTTAGGATGGGACGGCCGGTCACCGGGTACGATGCTCCGGCATCGGGAGCAATCAGGAGTATATGGGACAACCTGTCCCGGGAGCTGTGGTAGCAGACCATGCAGGAACGAGGGCCGGAAGGAGCAAGACGGCGGGGACGCCCACGGGTGCAGCGACGGATGGATCCCTGTGGACCGCTCCGCTGCTATGCACCGCAATGCAACACTCCTGCTGATGAAGAAACAGTTGCTATCCTCCCCGAAGAGCTTGAACTCCTGAAACTCATCGACTTAAACGGCCTTGCGCAGGAAGAGGCAAGCGCTGTCATGGGGGTTTCCCGTCGGACGGTCTGGAAAGACCTCCATGAAGCCCGGAAGAAGGTAGCCGATGCGCTCATCCACGGGAAGCGGATCGAGATTGCAGGATGCGAGCGAAGGATTGAGGGCAGGTGCCCGCAGGATACCGCGCTCTCCATGATACCCGGTGACAGGCTCTGTCGCCGGCGTCACCGGCAGGGAGAACGGAACGACTGGTAGTTCAGACGTGCCGGATACAGCAGATTTATCTATTTCTACTCATATGAGTAAATAAGGCACAATGTGCCAGGTGTTGAAATACAATGCCAGGATTTGATGGAACCGGCCCCCTGGGACGGGGGCCCATGACCGGGTGGCGCCGGGGCTGGTGTGTTACCGGCGCAGCACCCGTGCCGCAGCAGGGGGCGTCCCCCCAGGCGGCTGGTATAGAAACCCCGGGACAGGCTCCCGTTCAATCACAGGCCCCTCCCGCCGGGTCTGCCTGGGGACCGGGCCCTGCAGTCTACGGAAGAGGCCGCGGAGGCGCCCCCTGGGGATGCGGCAGAGGCTTTGGCAGCGGCGGCAGGCGCGGTGGAAGATTCGGGGGATGGTGCTGGAGATACTGATCCATGGACGGCAAGGTGAAACCGACAACAAAACGGATCGCCATCGCAGCTGATGGATCCGGTGTTTCCTCGCACTTCGGCCACTGCGAGAGGTACGTGATCTACCATATCAGGGGCCAGGAGATCGTGCATAATGAACATATCGTCAGTCCCGGGCATGAGCCCGGAAAACTACCACGGATGCTGGCCTCGTGCGGGATAACGCATGTACTTGCCGGTGGAATGGGAATGAAGGCGGTGCGGCTCTTTGAAGAGCAGGGTATCGGCGTCATTCTCGGAATACAGGGCTCGGTTGACGAGGTTGCACTCTCCTTTGCTGAGGACCGGATTGTACCCGGCAAAAGCTTGTGCGACCACTGATCCCCCGTTCATTTTTTATGGCTTTTCTCCCTGGAAAAGCAGGCCTTTTTTGATTTTGGTCCCATGCCGGGCGTGGCAGTGATTCCTGATCAACGGGCCAGGAAAACAATCCGAGGAGCGATATTCTACCTGCTTACCATCCGCTGCACGAGCGACATTATCCCCGGTTTTCCAGGTCTTCGCGGCCCTGGTGCCGGCGCTTCCAGGCCAAATCCTTCCTGCATCTCCCGGTTGAGCCGCCCGGTGATCTCGTCAAATATCCTCCTGTAGGCGATACAGTGAGGATCGACCCCGTTTATCTTGCCGCCGGTCGGGACCATGGCATTGTAGGGGCAGCCCCCCCTGCAGTAGCGGATATGCCTGCATTCTTTACAGTGGGAATCGACAAACGCTTTAAACTGGTCCATACGTTTCCAAGCATCGGAGCGGGCGAGGTCATCACGCGTGGGATGATCGTATACCGAGCCCATCACCCATTCCGGCATCCCGACAAACCGGTAACATGGGTAGATATCTCCATCAGGGCCGACTGCAAACGTGGTGCCCATGCAGTCGGCAAAGGTACAGACCGTGCCATGGCGGACCAGCACGCACTTGACCAGGTCACTGATGTTCATGATCTCGATCCCGTTGGGATGCTCGAGTGACTGGTCCAGCAAATATACGAGCAGTTCACCGTATTCAAAAGGACTGAGGGCATAGGGTTCCGGGCTCCTGTTTCGCAGGGACGGGAGCGCAGGGTGAAGCTTGAGGGTGTACCCCCTGCTGTTGAAAAAATTGTAGACCTCCTCCCGCGACCGGGCCGATTGTGCAGTGAACGTGCAGATGAATCTAACCCGGAGACCGTGGGCTTTTGCGATCGCGCAGCCCTGCATGGTCTTTTCGAAGTAACCCTCCCCCCGCTGCATATCGTTGATCTCCATCGGTCCATCGATGCTCGTTCCGATCGGGACACGGTACTCTGCAAAGATACCGGCAATTTCCGGGGTCATAAGCCAGAGGTTGGTCTGGATGGCAAATTCCGGCTTCATCCCCCGGAGGCCGCCGGACAGGAGCGGTAAAGCCTGCCGGTAGAACTCAGCACCGGCAAGCAGAGGTTCTCCGCCATGAAACGTGAATGTGACCCTTTTGTCAGGGAACTGCCGGAGCCATTCCACAACCTCCCCAACCACTTCGATGTCCATGATCGGGGATCCCGGTTCCGAACTCCAGCAATACCGGCAGCGGGCCGGGCAACCCAGTGTCGGGATCAGCATCACGTGGAAGGGGTTCTTCATTGCTCAGTAGGTGTGTTCCATCCGCACCGGCATTATGGCTTCCGATTATGGCATACGTACCAGCCGGGAGTGGAACCTGGCAGTGCCATTTTCATTTTATGGACAGTTGCAAGACTACAATGGATTCTTAACCCGGCCACATCATGA
The DNA here is from genome assembly GCA_022841205.1 of Methanomicrobiales archaeon. Taxonomy (GTDB): domain Archaea; phylum Halobacteriota; class Methanomicrobia; order Methanomicrobiales; family Methanospirillaceae; genus UBA9949. The sequence goes on from JALHCK010000013.1 coordinate 119,608, forward strand.
AGGCTGGCGTACCTGGACTGCGACACCGTTGGCAACAGGTAAACACGTTGTTAAAAAACAGCCATAAAAAAAGAAAGTGGGGGTAGTCCCGGTTTACCGGGCAGGGATGATCAGGGAGCGCTCTCCGGCGGGCATGAACTCGCGGATGGCACCCTTTGCGAACTCACGCCTGGGCTCGGCGAAGTCGAACTTGAGCGAGGGGTCGGCGAAGCAGATCTTGATCAGCGGGTTGAGCGACCAGGCATCTCCGCGTCCGAAGTGAGCACCGCCGACGATAGCGGCGTACTCTCCCTGGTGTCCGACGTTCATGGCGTAGTTCGGGTAGTTCGGTCCGCGGAATTCTCCGATTGCACCCTCGTCCGGCCGGACGGAGAGTGAATTGGTCGAACCGCACTGGTCCTGCAGGTCGTAGCCGAAGAACCCGAGCCGTGACCAGCCTTCCTTGTGCAGGAGCATGCACAGGTACCAGCCGTTCAGTCCGGCGTTCGAGTTCCCTGTACCGATAGAACAGGTCAGACCGCAGGCAGCGGCGAGCACACCGGCACGCTGGGAACCGCCGAAGTGGTCCTCCATGAGGGTCGGGAACTGCTCGTACTGCTCCATACCGTTCAGGGCGACCTCGGTTGCCAGGTCGTTGACGACTTCCTGGGTTGCCTTGATCTTGTCCTTCTCGTTCGGGTTCTGCCAGTCGACTTTGTACTTCTGCTTGATGTAGTCCATACCGTAGTAGGTGTATTCATCAAGGATGTTGTCGGTATAGGCGGCGGTGGCGTACTGGGTGAATCCGACACCACCGGACATGTAGGACCCAAGCCAGATCTGGTCAAACAGCATGACTCCGGCACCGACGACCTCGAGCGAGGCGCGGGCAGGGTCGTGCGGGTACTTCCTATCTCCCTGGATCATGTCGGCGAAGTGTCCGAACTTGATGCCTCCGGGCTCGTTCGGGCCACGGGCACGGCGGGCGGGCAGGATGTCTGCCATCTGGATAACCCCGGCGTGCTTTGCGGCGAATGCCAGGTCGGCGACAGCGGCTTCACCGGCGCACATGCGGTAGGCACCGATGAAGGACATACCGAGCTGCATCGCAGACCAGCGGGAGGTGGTTCCACCATCACAGGTCCTCGAGACGATGGTCGGGATATGGATGGCCTGCCAGAGGGACTTGCCGACAGCTGCCTTGAGCTGGGCGGCCTGCTTGGCCGGGAAGAGCTTGTCGACGTTGATCACGAACTGGGGCTCGAGCGAGTCCATCATCTCTTCGTCGCCGGTAAAGACTTTACAGTAACAGTCGTCGACCAGGCCGGGATGGGTCTCGACCATGTGCTCCTGGACCACGGCTGCACCGGGCATGGCGTGGTTGAGCACGTGGAGGTACTCGTTGATGGTCTCGGGAGTCACTTCCTTGCCCAGACGCTTCTGCAGGGTCTGGTGGGCAAGGTCCATGTTGACGATGATGGTCCTCCTGATGTCGTCCCACATCTGCTGCATGGCAGCGTTGTTGACGAAGTGAAGGTCGTCGCCCTCTACGAACACGCCGGTCCTCGAGACTTCGTAGGTCATCAGCTGGCGCTGTCCGAGCGGGATACCACCGAGGTGGCAGCGGACGGGGTCATACATGGAGATGCCACGGGCCATCGCCATCTTCTTCCCAGAATCGACGAACTCCCTCTTCCTCGGGGACTGCTTCAGGCCCTCGCGTGCATAGAGCACGTTCGTGGACTGGGGGTCCTCGGCGAACTTCTCCTTCAGGGACGACAGGAACATCTTCTGGGTTCTCTCGATTTTTGCTTTTGCCATGTCAATCACTCCTCCGGCATGAATCCGTATTTTGTCCTCAGCGCGTGGATGCGCTGGACCCATTCAAGACCTTCAGCATCGTCGCGCCAGGCAACGCCACCGAGCGAGTGGTATATGGTCGTGTGCGCCTTGAGCCACTTCTCATCCTGAGGCTTGCCGGCCTTGACTTCCTTGTCGAGAGGCTCGCCGATCTGGTTCTTGACGTACTTGACCATGTTGGCTTTCTTGTCGAGGACGAACCTCTGGAGCATGTCGAACATCATCCCGTTCTCATCCAGGCGAAGCGAGTGCCCGTGAACGGTAGCACCGCGGATACCCGTACGGGCTGAGTCAAAGAGCTCGGTATTGACCAGTTCCTTGGCGTACTTCTCGAGGTCACGCTCGCGGCACTCCACGATCTGACGGCCGGACAGGGTTCCCGGGTCTATCCCGCGGAAACGGTAGGACTCGAGGTAGGACCTCAGGTAGGGGTGGGTGGGTGCAAAGAACATCGAGTCGGTGAACTGGATGTAGCGTACACGGTCACCGGCCTTGGCACCATCGGTCGGGGTGACCATCTTCCTGACCGGGCAGTCGGGTTCCTGCTGCTCTGCGAGCGGCGGGTGGGCGGTCGGGTATGCTGCACCAGGCGCCCGGTGTCCCATGAGCAGGACGATATCCTCGTCCGACAGGTCACGCATCTTCTCCAGCTTATAGGCCGGGTTCATGTACTTGCGCCGGTTATCGGCAACAACTGTGGACCCTGGCCCAAACTGTGGTTTGTATGCCATTTTTTTATCTCTCCTGTGTTTTTATCAGTCTCATCACTGCACGAATGACTTCCGCCATCTTCTCCCGGGTTGGCGTCTGCCCCCGGGTGACACCGCTGACGATTGCCATGACCGTCCCTTTTGTCTTTACCTTGTCGGGAGGGGGCATCACCATAGCGGTTTTCACTCCTTCTTTTGCAAAGTCCTCGAAGTCGACCGGAGCCTGGGACACCACTACCGCCATCACGTCGCACCGCTCGAGGATGTAACGCACCTTGTGCACCACGTGTGAGCGGACGTTTCCATGGTGGAGGATGGCTACCCGGTGCTTTTCGATCTGCTGGATCTCCTTCTCCGTGAGACCGAAGTATGCGCCGAGCACGGCACCGCCGATATTGGTCGCATCGGGAGGCACACCGCTCCCTGCATTCAGGACCAGGGTGCTGATGGAGTACTCGACCCCCTGTTGCCGGAGTGCCGAGGTGATATCGCACACGGGCTTGGTGACGTGGCGCCGTCCCGGGGACATGCCGACCACGATGACATCGGGGTATCGGCACTCCGAGATGGTTCCCCGCTGGGCGATCCCACCGCCCTTTCCCATTCCCATTGCTTCCCGGCAATCGACAACCTGGGTGACGCGTCCCATCGGCATAACTACTTGGTTCCCTGGATGATGATCGGACCGGACCTGCTTCCCGGGTCGGTGATTCCAACAATGGCTTTATCGGCATCGGGCCCGTATTTCGCAAAGTCCACAATCGTTGGCTCGGTCTTCATGAACCTGCCTTCCTTGAAGGAGTAACTCATCGTGGTGAACGCCTCGTCGCATGCAGCCTTGATCTTCGGGATATATTCCTCGTTCTCAAGCTCAAGCAGCACGTTTCCAACGTGCACCTGGAGTTCAACCTCCTGTCCTCCTATCCTGATGGTCCTGCGCATGACGTGGGGGTTTTCTATTCCCCGGGCCGGACCATAGGGGATGACTGCGGGGAGACGGGGGCCGTTCAACACGACCCTCCTTATACCCCCCACTGCGATGATCAGGTTCATCAGCCGTTCCGTTGTCTCCGGGTTCATCAGACGCTCGGAGACGATCCTGACTTGAGGGTATTCGGCGTATGTCATTCTATCCTGGCTTGTGTTTTATACACCCTTTGCAACGGCCTGCAGGGGTTTCCTGAACTCATCGACCTGGCCGAAGGTGTCCTGGTAGATCTTCGAGGTCTGCTCCGGGCCAAACATCTGGGTTCCGGCATCAAGCGAGCAGGCAACGCAAACGCACGGGATACCAACACCGGCCGCGTGCCGGGTGACCACGTGGTTGCCGTTGAAGACTCCCGGTCCGCCGCCACCATAGATGGAGTGGCTGAAGAACGAGAACCCGACCGCGACTCCCATGACCCGGCCGTAGTCACAGCCGGGAAGCCCGGTCTCGTGTTCGAGCAGGTCGTTGAAGTAGAGCAGGGTCGAGGAGACTGCCTGGGCGAACCGCCCGGCACCACAGTTGACCATGGTCGCGGCCATGGTTCCGGCTGCGGCGTAGGCGTTCCAGAGCATCGGGTCCTTGGTCTCGTAGAAGATATACCCGCTCTTGCCCTTCTTGCCGGCCTTGATGATCTTGTCTTCGATACCCCGCTCGACAAGGCTGTGAACAACCGTTCCGATGGTTCCGGTCTTGCCGTTTTCCTTGACAAGATCGTAGACCATGTTGTTGGCATTCAGGCCCTGGTAGGCGAGGCAGAGCAGCTGGGCACGCTCGAAGGCGCCGATAGCCATTCCCATCTCGAACTCACCGGCCTGCTCGAAGATAGCAGAGAGGGCAGCGGTCTGCATGGCATTGCGGTGGGTCATCATGGCCACGTGGTTGGCCGGGATGTTCCTCAGCGCATAGCCGAGACCTTCGTTGTTCTGGGGGATGGACAGGATCGAGACGATGTTGCCGCCCTGCATGTCCATGGTGTGGGGGTATCCACCCCAGATAGCGGACTTGACGTAGGGGGCTTCGAACATGCCGATCTTGTACTGGTCAAGGATTGCATAGGTGGTTGCCGATGCAACGGCGGTTGATGCAGCATCGTAGGTCGCTGCGGCCTTCAGGCGGGCGCTTGGGACCTCGACGAGCAGCATCTTGCCCCCGCCAACCTTGGTGACTTTGGTGTCGTCCTTGTCATCGACACTGACCAGCTTTGCGATCTTGTCAGCGATGGCGTCGACGTCCTTGACACAGTCGCACTTGACCTTGTATCCCAGGATCTGGTTGTTCTTTCCGCCCATTGCACCGGTCTTGATGGCGTTGTCGATCCCTGCAAGGTTGACCGCAACAGTCCTCTTGGTGAGATCGATGACTTTCCCAATCCCGGCATTCTTCAGCGGGCTGATCTTGTCCAGCGCAACGCCGCTCTTGAGCAGCTTGCCCTGGTCATCATAAAGGTCGATGGTATCTTTGTATTTTGCCATAATTAATCCTCATTGAGTTATGTTTTAACCGCGGTTCATTCCTGTAACTGAATGATGAGCAAGGCTACCTGGTACACTGATGATAGGTGTTGGTCACTATTGCACGTCCCCTCACGGGACAATCATCTATAATTACTCTCCCGATATAAGATTTCTGCTTTGCACTGGAAAATTCCATCATATACAAATGACCGAATAATAAACAAAATGAGGAGAATGTTCTTATATAACATATATTCCTGCACGCTTAAATGTATAGTATACTATGAGCAGCATCTTTCATATTATTAAATCATTCTTGATCTCAAAAAAGTATGAAAAGCCGGTGCGCTTATCATTTAAAAAGGGATCAGATCTTCTGATATAATTTACCATACACGACCTGTCCCTTCCGCTTGGGATGGCGTTCGCCAAGATCGCCGTGGAAGAGAGAGAAGAGGCCCTTGTAACCATCAACTTCCATTTCTTCGTCCTTTACGAACTTGAACCCCGGCATCATCACATCGATGGTGCCAAAGACGTAAATCGTCCCCTCCACCATCTGGCCCCCCACCTTGCTCGGGACGTTTCCCTTGATGATAATCGTCCCGCCTTCCATGTGGGTACCCACGTGGACATCAGTGTTGCCTTCGACGATTATGGTCCCGCCGTTCATGAAATAACCGGTATCGGACCCGGCATTGCCCCTGACCCGGATGATACCGCCCTGCATCCCCCGCCAGTCGCCACGGTATGCGGCACCAAGATAGTTACCGGTGTCGCCTTCAATGACCAGCTCGCCACCCTTCATACCGATACCGGTGAAGGCATTGGTGCTGCCTTTTACCAGGAGTTTTCCCCCCTGCATCCAGGCACCGGTGTACATGTCAGGACTGTTTTCGATGACGACTTCCCCTGCCGTCATCTTCATGCCGATGTACTTGACGCGTGAGACATCTCCTTTGACCACGATCCTGGTATCTGCCGCAGTGGCTCCACCGTTCCCGGACACTTCGAAGTACTTGCCAAGCGAGGTCTGCTCCCTGCCTTCGAAAGCATGGAGGGCTGCAATATCGGCAGCCTTCTTCCCGGCAAAGGTATCGGGAGAGACGTTGTCCGCTTCCAGGAAGAGGCCCGGAGGGTTTTTCATGGTTATTGTTACGGTTTCCATGTCTCCTCACCTCACCGGGTCGCATCCACTTCGATAGCCATCGGGTTGGTCAGGAAATGGCCGGCGACTTCGTAGTTGTTCATGTTGATGCTGTAATACCTGAGGAACTTGTCGCGGATATCGCGCATGACCTGGGGGTTCTCATCAGTCTTTGCATCGACCCAGAGAGTCCGCTTGTTGCCATTGGAGACGATCTCACCGTCTACTACGACCGGGGTACCCCTCTTCAGGACGAACGCGGCAGCAGAGAAGGCTTTCTCGATCTCATCGGGCTTATGGTCTTTCTCCGGGTTGAAGTTGTAGACCACGACATCGCCATCCATGCCGGGTGCAAGGCCGCCATAGAGGTTTGCGAGCCCGAGCGCCTTTGCCGGCCCGGCCCGGGTCATCTGGGCGAGCTCGTAGAGCGAGATTTCCCTGTCCATGCCGGCAATAAGGGTAGCATCGATCATCTTGGCGCTGTGCTTGAACGAATCGATCCGCTCCTTCCTGGCCTCGGCACTCATCAGCCACTTGATGATACGCGGGTAGCGGATGAACGGCCCGGCGTTGGGGTGGTCGGTGGTGATGAAGGTCCGCATGTGATCCTTGGTCAACAGAGCGATCTCGAGCCCGATAGCCCACTGGATCTCGCAGACCTTGATGTCCGGGCTGTACACGTAGGGCACCACTCCGGACCCGGTCTCGAGTTCGACATCGATATTGGCCCACTTGAGATGGTTGAGTTCGGTCAGGTGGTGCTCGAACGGCCCATCGGCGGTCATGGTGGTGGTCTCATCGAGGGTCACGCAGCCGGTATCGATGGTGATGTTCTTCTGGCGGTTGACGTAGTCCATCACCTCTTTTGACTTGGACTCGAAGTTACCCCAGTTATCCCCTCCGTAGGAATGGAACTGCAGATGTGTCGAGTGGAGTACCGTGTCCCGGCCGAACTTGTTGTTGGGCTTGATCTTCTCGGCCAGTTTCAGGGAATCGAGTGTCACGGTATAGTTGCCGGGGTTGCCCAGGCTGTTCTGGTGAACATGCATGGAGTGCGGAAGGCCCAGGAACTCGTTGGCCTGCATCAGGCCGGTCATGATCTCGGCCGGGGTTATGTCGAAGTAGGGCACCGGGTCGTTCACCGTCAGGCAGTTCAGGCCCCAGCTCCATGCCTCGGTGCCTCCGGGGTTGACCACCTTTATCGCGTAGCCCTTGGATGCCCTCAGCAGCCAGGCGATATAAGCGGCAGCATTCTCGATCTCACCGTTCTTGAGATACTCCATCACGAACCAGTTGTTCCCGAACACCGGGTAGGCTCCTTCGTCGATGATGGGTGTATCGCGCATCTCCTCGTGGACGTGCCGGGCATAGAGCGGCGGCATCGCCGCTTCCATGGCCGTGGTATACCCCATGCGGGCATACTCATACCCGGTCTTGAAGGTAGTCGGGATCGAGAACCCTCCGGCCATCCGGCTCTGCCTGCTCTTTGGGGTGTAGGTGAACAGTTTATCCTCGGGCCGGTAGTTTCGTCCCTCGTTCACCTTGGGCCCGGCAATGTGGGCGTGGATCTCCACGGCACCGGCCATCACCGTCTTGCCGGCGGCATCGATCACTTTTGCGCCGGACGAGACGCCCGTCACAATCCTGCCATCCTTGACCGCGACGTCCGCCTTGTCACCCTTTATCCCCTGCACCGGGTCAAAGACAAACCCGTTCTTGATCAGGTACTCGGTCATGGTCAGGTCACCGCCACCAGCTGCTCCAGCCGCTTGTTGACCCGGGTCAGGAACTCTTCATCGGTGAGCATTCCTTCCGGCGGGTCGACCACCTTGCGGGCGTCGATCGGGACATTGTCCATACGATAACAGTTGCCGCCAACCTCGACCCCCACGAATGCAACCGGGACGTGGAGTTTTGAAACTTCGCTGGTCGGGGTGATGTGCGGGTCAACGCAGACCGATGGTAACTGCGAGATCTTCTTAACCGAGCTGATCGGGAAATGGGCGCCCGGATCGCTGCCGAGCACGAACACCGCATCAACTTCGCCCCGGACCAGCAGGTCGTTGGACGTGGTCTCACCGGGGTTATACCTGGCGAACCCGCGGGAGAGGTCGGTCGCGTACGGGAAACCGAATTGCCAGCCCATGACCTGGCCAGAGCCCGTAACGTTGTAATGGCCCCGCATGGCCATGATGCTGAACTTGGTGTAGTCGTTCAGGTCCTTGGTCAGCATGATGGCCTCGTCGATGTTGTGGTTCTTTGACAGCGACTGGGTCACTCCCATACCGAAGAAGATGATCCCGAACCTACCGCTCTTGAGCATCTCCGCAGCCTCGTAGATCCTCTCCTTGGAAATCCCGGCAACGGTGTCCGGCAGCCATTCCCCGCGAACTGCAACCCGGAACGCCGAGAGCAACTCGTAGTCCCGGCCCTGCTCGATCTGGAAATGGTAGTCGGCCATCTTGGCAGTATCGGTCCTCCGTGGATCGACCACCACAACCTTCCGGTTCTTGTGGCCCTTGTTTGTGAAGAAACCACGGGGAAAGATCGAGTACCGCGACTGGTGCCGCGGGTGCGCATGGGCCGGGTTGCAGCCCCAGAAGATGATCCGGTCGGCCCGGTTCTTGATTTCACCCAGCGTGCAACTCGGTATCCCGACGTCCTGTACGGCAATCAACGTCGTGCCGTGGCAGACCGTTGCCGTGTTGTCCACAATAGCCCCCACCTTTTCGGCGATCTCATGCCCCACGCTCTGAGCTTCGCAACTGGTCGAACTCCAGCCATACATCAGCGGTTTCTTCGCGTTGGCCAGCATCTGCGCCGTATACTCCACCGCCTCGTCGTACGAGACTTCCTTGTAGGTGCCATCCGGCTGCTGCATCCGCGGTCGCTTCACACGGTCCCTGGCCTGGGAGTGCATGAACTTCTCGGCCCCGATAGCGCAGGCGTTGTAGACATCCACGATGGTCTTGCCGTCGTCCGAGACAACAACCTCAAGGTCGTCACACAGCGTCCCGCAGAAGGGACAGATCACATCCGTAACCGTCTTGGTCATCAGATTTCACCCCGGCATTTCTTCTGCACCAGCTCTACTGAGCTGAGCACCTTTTCGTTAATGGCGATCTCCACCTCGATGGGAACGCCTTTGAATGTGGGCATGCCCGTGGAGTAGGTATTCGGGTCGGTCACGCTGTTGGCCCAGGGGCCCAGGGGTATCCATGCAAGCCCCGGATGGGGACCCTGCGTGGCTTCAATTGCCTTGACTACCACGCTCCCGTGTTTGCTGGTCACCCGGACGTTGGTATTGCGGTAAGCGCCGAGTTTCTTCAGATCGGAAATGTCCATCTCGATGATACCGCAGGCCTTGGTATAGGCGTCCTTCTCTTTCCCGCCTTCCATGGCTACACCCTGCTGGATGGTGCGTCCGGAGATCAGGTTCAGTGCAATCTTGGTCACTTTTTACTCCTCCGTTTACCGGGTGAGTTCTTTAAGGGGGTTTGGACCAAGTTCGGTGACGGTCTTAACCACGTCTTCAACCACTTTTGCCCACTTTGCCCCTTCTGATGCGGAGACAAAGGTCATCCTGAGGCGTTTGTCCTCAAGGCCGATGTTTCTCAGCAGGCTTTTGACCATGAACATCCGCTTCGCGCCCTTGTAGTTGCCCTCGAGGTAGTGGCAGTCGCCGAAGTGGCAGCCTGAGACCAGGACACCGTCAGCTCCATCGGTGAATGCCTTAAGGATGAACAGGGGGTCTACGCGACCGGTGCACATCACCCTGACAATCCTGATATCGGGCGGGTACTGGGTGCGGGCGCTGCCCGCAAGGTCAGCACCTGCATATGAGCACCAGTTGCAGATGATCCCGAGAATCTGGGGTTTCCACTCATCTGCCATTACTTTGCACCCCCAAGGAGGAAGGCATCAATCTGGGCGATGATCTGCGGGGTTGCAAAGTGCTGCATCCAGATTGCCCCGCCCGGACAGAACCCTCCGCAGGTCCCGCACCCCTTGCACTTGGCTTCGGTGACCTCCATGACCTTGCGCCCATCCTTTTCGACCAGGGCGAGGGCCCCGTAGGGGCAGAGGTTCACGCACATACCGCACCCGGCACATTTCTCCTCTATGCACTGGGCGAAGTAGGGTTCCAGTTCAACCTCTCCCATGTGGATCGGGATACTGGCCGCCGATGCAGCGCCCTCGGCTGATGCAACCGTGTCGGGGATATCTTTTGGTCCCTGGCAGACACCGGCAAGGAAGACACCCGCTGTGGTGGTTCCGCAGGGGTTCAACTTGGGGTGGGCCTCAAGGAGCCATCCGTCCATCGACCGTGAGACACCAAAGAGCTTCCTCGTCTTGTCAGTTTCGGCTGCGGGCTCCACTGCAGCGGCGAGCACGACCATGTCAACTTCGAGGCTGATCGGCCGGTTGAGCAGGGTATCTTCGGCATTGATGATTAGGTTCTTGGTGACAGGGTCCTCGAGAACGTTTGATACCCGCCCCCTCATGAACTTGGCGCCCTCGTCCTGGATGCGGTAATAGAACTCCTCGTACATTTTCCCAAAGGACCTGATGTCCATGTAGAAGAGGTACGGCTGTGCACCCGGTATCTTCTCGATGATCTGGTGTGCATGTTTGAGCGAGTACATGCAGCAGAACCTTGAGCAGTAGGGATGGCCAATTCCTGTGCTGTCACGGGAACCGGCACAGAGGAGGAAGGCGACCTTCTTTGGAGTCGCACCATCGCTTGGGCGGACCAGGTGGCCGCCTGTCGGGCCCGATGCGCAGATCAGGCGTTCGAACTCGAGGCTGGTGACCACGTTCTCGTATTTCTTGTAGCCCCATTCATCCTTCTTCTCGACTGGGAATATGTCATATCCCGTTGCCAGAATGGCAGTACCTACCTTGACTTTTACGAGTTCATCCTGCATCTCGAGGTCAATTGCCTTCTTATCAGCGCATGCCTCGACGCAGAGATTGCACTTGATGCAGGAATCCCAGTCGATGTGGTAAATGAGCGGCACGACCTGGGGGTGGTAGATGTAGATTGCCTTGCGGGGTTTCATCCCCATCTCGAACGGGTTTGGCTTGATGACCGGGCAGACCACTTCGCAGTCCCCACACCCGTTGCATCCACCGCCAACGATTCCTTTTTCCTCGGCTTCGGCCATGGAAAGGACCCCGCGGGCCTTCTTGCGGATGGTTACATCGAAGTTACCGATGTAGCCTTCAACGTTCTCCACTTCGGCGCAGGTCATCAGCTCGATATTCGGGTTCCTGCCCACATCCACCATCTTGGGGGTGAGGATACACTGCGAGCAGTCGAGCGTCGGGAAGGTCTTATCGAGCTGGGACATCCGGCCGCCGATGGTCGGGTTCTTCTCGATCAGGTAGGTCTTGATCCCGGCATTGGCAAGGTCGAGTGCTGCCTGCATCCCGGCAATTCCTGCACCGACGACCATGGCTGCGTGCTCAACGGGTACGGATTTCGGGATGAGATCCTGGAGGAGAGAGGCCTTGGCTACTGCGATCCGGATAGCGTCCTTTGCCTTTTCGGTCGCACCCTCGCGGTCGTGCATATGCACCCAGGAGCCCTGCTCGCGGATGTTGGCCATCTCGAACCGGAAGGGGTTCAGCCCGCCTTCCTTGGTGGCGGTCCTGAAGGTCGGCTCGTGCAGACGCGGCGAGCAGGCTGCCACAACGATGCCGGTCAGGTTATGCTCCTTGATGGCATCGATGATTTTCGATTGCCCCGGAGTGGAGCACATGTACTGGTAGTTGTCCGCGAACGCGACATTCGGCAGGGTCTTTGCGTATTCCTGTACATCGGTAATATCTACCGAACCGGCGATATTTGTACCGCAGTGGCAGATAAATACGCCGACGCGGGATTCTTTCTTCTCTTTTTCTGGAGCTTTTACGGCCGGTGCTGCCGCCTTTGCTGGTGCTGCCGCCTTTGCAGTTTCCTTCTTCTTGGGAGCTGTCTCTTTCTTTGTCTTCTTTTCTGCCATCTCTTATTCCTCCCTCACAGGACCTTCTCCAGGAACGGTTCGCAGCTGACCGCATGCAGGTCAAGTGCAAGCTCCTGCGGGCTCATTCCCTGGGCTAGTCCGAGCAGCTCGCAGTAGTGGAGCACGGGCAGGCCGTATTTTACACCGAACTTCTCCTCGATCTCGATCTGGCCACGGTCGAACTGGAGCTGGCAGAACGGGCAGACCTCGGTGAGAGCGTCGGCCTTCACTTCCTTCAGGTTAATCATCTTTTCGTTGGTGATATCGATTGAGTGAACCAGGTCGTATCCCCGGACTCCGCCGCCTGCACCGCAGCAGAGCATCTTGTTCCGGTATTCTACGGGCTCAGCGCCGAGTGCTGCAACCATCTCCTCGATCCAGTAGGGGTGTTCGGTGCTCCCGAAGTGGCGCTCCTTCTTGGGCTTCATAAGGTGGCAGCCGTAGTGTACGGCAATGCGGGTCCCCTCGAGTGGCACTGTAACGCTATCGCGGATCTTCTGAAGACCACAAATCTTGGGGTCATAAAAGAGCTCGGCCAGGTGCCAGACATCGATGGTCCCCTTGAACTCCATGTCAACGCCCTTGAGTACCTCGTTGACACCTTCACGGAGCTCCTTGTGTTTTTTCAGTTTATGGTTGACTTCCCAGATGGACTTGTAGCAGCCGTTGCAGATGAGGGCGATATCCTTCTTCATCTGCTCGGCAAGCACCAGGTTCCGGGCAGCCATGGCATACCAAATATTCAGGTCGATTGATCCGAATGCACCCGGTGCCGGACAGCAGCTGCCGCCTTCGAGGTCAAGCAGTTTGATCCCGAGTTTTTCTGATGTCTTGTATGAAGCGCTCTCAGCACCAGGATACCGGTTTGGCGCGATACACCCGAGGAAGAATGCATATTCGTGCATGAGATTTTATCCCTCCCGTTCCTTGACGATCCTGTCGGCCCTGTCCTTGAGGCCGAAGTAATCCAGAATATACTGGATACCCTTGACATACTGGGGGAATCCATGGGTGGTCGGCGGCTCGGGGTTCAGTCCGAGTTTTTTGCGGGCTGCACGGTTTACATCGTTGTTGGGAACACCGTGGCCGGTCGTATATATAGCCTGGACAGTCTTTAAGAAATTGACCGGGATGATATCTCTCCTTGCTGCGAGGTTCCTCATGGCCATGATCACATCGGTCGGGGCGATATCCCGCGGGCAGCGGTCAGTGCAACTATAGCACGTGGTGCACAGCCAGAGATCGGGATCGGTAAGCGACTCGTCCTCGAGCCCCAGCAGTGCCCTCCTCACAAACTTCCTGATCCGGTAGGAACTCCGCGGTGCCGATGGACAGGATGCCGTGCAGGTCCCGCACTGGTAGCACATGTGGGGGATGGTCATCGAGATCTCCTCAACCGTCTTGGTGAAATCCGGATGGCGCTCATCCTCAAAGAGGCGGGTGTCGGCGAGTTTTTTGTCAAGTGCTTCAGGGTAACCTTTTGTTCTTTGCATGTCTAATCCCTCACGCCTTCTCCATCATTTTCAGCTGCACGCTCCCAGGGGTATCCTCCTTGACCTTGGAAGTACGCGGCGTGCACAGCTTCTCTTTAATTTTCTTGAAGAGATCGGTCTCCTTGCCCTTGATGCGGATGCCGGTCCGGTGGAGCCTGATGATATCCTCGCCAGGGCAGGCATTCACGCACGCACCGCAGTAAATACAGAAGTCCTTGTTGACGGCGATGGTGGGCTCGACGTCGCCCTTCATCTGGCTTGCCGGAACCGGTGACGGCAGGTAGATGGCATTTGCCGGACAGACCTCGACGCAAGTGGAACACCCTCCCGGGCATTTCTCGGGGACGAATTCGATATCTCCCTCGAAGATCTTTTCGATCTTGATAGCCTCACTTGGACAGTTCTGTGAACACCAGGTGCAGGTGCAGCACATCTCTTTGTCGATGTCTACAGTTCCGGGGAGCTTGTCGCTCTCCACAACACGTTCAACGGTGATACACTCTTCAGGGCAGGCCTCGACACAGATCTTACAGGCATCGCACTTGGCCTCGTCCCAGATAACTTCGCCCTCGACCTTGCCGGTCTCAGCGGTGAAAGGCTTGTGTTTCACCTCAATTGCCGGGCAGAGCGCTCCGCAGATACCGCAGTACGTGCACTTCTCATCGTCGACCTTGAAGGTCGTCTTGGTGGTCAGTGCAAGCTGGCGCTCCTTGCCTCCCTCGCGAGTCCCTTCAAACTCGGGGACATCGCGGTCGATGGCATCACGCGGACAGACTTCATCGCAAATAGTGCACCGGGTGCACTTTTCATCGTCGATTTCCGCGACAATGTCATACTGGGGGAACCCCTCTTTCTCAATGATCGGCAGGCGTTCTTCTCCATCGACTTTCAGTGTCAGTGCATTGAACGGGCACATCACCACGCAGACGCCGCAGTAGGAACACTTCACCTCATCGATATCAATCGGCGCAGCATAACCAACCGCACCTCTCCGGGTAGCGCCAACGAGTCCCAGTACAATGGCCTCCTCGGGGCAGGCCTCAACGCAGATCCCACATCCGGTGCAGACTTCGGAGTTGAGGATCAAGTGGTTTACCTGCTGGAGGAGACGCTGCTCCTGGATGACATTGACGCCATCCCGCTTCTTGGAGAATTTTGGAAACAGTGTCATTCAATAACCTCTAATTCGCTCCATGTTCTCATTCAGCCAACCCTGGCTTCTGATACGACCGCCCCGCGTCCGGATAACCGGATCACATCATGAGGGCATGCCTCGACGCAGACTCCGCAACCGGCGCATAGCTCGGAATTGAAGTCCAGTACCATCGCTTTCCCATGCTTCACCTTGTAGATCTTCTCGTTTGTCACCGGATCCAGGGTGTAGAGTTCAAGCGCATCGACTGGGCATGCGACCACACAATTATTGCAGCCGGTACAACGCTCAATGTTCACGTGCAATGCAAATGCCATGCTTGTATCACGCACCAGCTCTAGATCGATTCAAAAATCGACTAAAAAAGAATGGTTAACTTATACACATAAACCTGTCTAAATTCCCCACGGAATCTACCGCTATGCCATGCAGATATGCTAAGTGCATTCTATTTACTTTTATCGTTATTAATAAACTCATTAAGAGATAAGCCCGTATAGGACTGCGCTCTATCCGAAATACACGCGAAGTGAATGCTCATCATGTTTAAATATTCTGTTTACTGCCGGGAATGGCCGCATGCCTTTTATCGGAAGCGGCACATCGTCCCGGATCAGATGCCCATGACAATAAGAAAATTAATTTATTGTTATAGTTCCCGATACCTTCTCTCTAAAAGAGGTTTGACATGGAAATAAACGGAGTGCC
Organism: Methanomicrobiales archaeon; assembly: GCA_022841205.1. Lineage (GTDB taxonomy): Archaea > Halobacteriota > Methanomicrobia > Methanomicrobiales > Methanospirillaceae > UBA9949. Next base: position 135,108 of record JALHCK010000013.1, read on the forward strand.
AATTGATAATACCTATGCGGAAGCGTTTCCGACCTGGATCTCCCGGGTTATCATCACCGCAGTGACCGAAGAATGGGCCTACAATGCAGCCGTCGAGGCGACCGGTTTTGCCACCTCTGCCATAGGGTGTCCCTGCGAGGCTGGAATCGAGAGCATCCTCTCGCCCGAAGATACTCCCGACGGCAGACCTGGTATTGCTATCCTCATCTGTGCAGCCAAAAAGAAGATTAAGGAACAGCTTATAGAACGGATCGGCGAATGCATCATGACGGCACCGACTGCTGCGGTATTCGATGGCCTTCCGGAAGCCGGGGAAAAAGTCCCCGTCAAGCTGCACTTCTTTGGCGATGGGTATGAGTACAAGAAAGAGGTCGGTGGCAGGCAGGTCTGGGCGATTCCCATGATGTCCGGGGAATATGTCGGTGAAGAGGAGTTTGGTATCATCAAGGGAGTTGCCGGTGGAAATTTCTTTGTGATGGGTGAAAACCAGATGTCCGCCCTAATGGGATCCCAGGCAGCTGTCGATGCTATCGGCTCGGTCTGCGGGGTCATCACCAGTTTCCCCGGCGGGATCGTTGGCAGCGGCTCCAAGGTCGGGTCAAACAAGTACAAGTTCATCCCCGCCAGCACGAACGAGAAGTACTGCCCAACGCTCCGGGAAAAGGTCCCCGACAGCAAGGTCCCTTCCGGTATCCGTGCCATGTTCGAGATCGTCATCGATGGCCTGGATGAGGAGTGTGTAAAGGAAGCCATGGCGGTCGGGATCCGGGCTGCCTGCATGGTGCCGGGAGTAAAATTCATCAGCGCCGGTAATTTTGGCGGGAACCTCGGGCCGTTCAAGTTCGAGCTTCATTCAATTCTCTAACATCCTTTTTCCCCCGTTTTGATTCCCAAACGATTGGATTAAATATCTTGTTACCGATTATTTTGTTAACGGGAATTCCGGCAACAAACAACCCCAAACACAACAGTTCTCTCCGGGAGTTTTTCTTCCATGCCAGGCAAGAATGCAAAACGGATCGCAATGGAGGAGGATGATGCAGCAGCGCCGGGAGGCATTCCCGGAGATCCCTACATCATCCGGTATCCAGGCATCGTGGCAGTAACAGATGAGCGCGGCAGCACCATAGAGCTGATCGAGTTCTTTGACTGCCTCGGTGGAGCGATGTGGTCAAAACATCACTATGCGCAGAGCCCGGTGGTCCGCTCTGTACGTAACTGTGGTCCCACCATGAGATACCTGCTGGACCCCGGCCAGGCCGATCTCGATCTCCGGGGTTCGAAGTTCCCGGCAGGAATATGCGGAGCTGCGGTGAGCGACGATGAGATCGAGATATCGTACGTGGGGATCGGAGGTGGCGGTGTCGGCGCGGCAAGCTGCAGGTCCTTTGCGGGAGGCGTTACCCGATGCCGTACGGATCCTGCGGGCGGGGGGAAAAAGGCCGGCTCAACAATATGGCTGCCGCGGAGGCAGCGGGTCCTGATCGGGGTGGACGATACCGATACTCCGGATGAGGGGGCGACGTGGACGCTCACCCATAACATCGCCCGGGCGGTCGAGGATGAAGCATCACGCTACCTTTCCCACACCATTGTCCAGCTCTTTCCGGTCCCATACCGGACCAAGAACTGCGTGAGCATCGTTGTCGAGTTTGCATCGTCAGAGCCCGCAATCCTGGTCAAACGTTACCGGGAACTCCTTGAGCGGTACACGCTCTCCGATGATACCGGGATGGCAGTCTTCTCCGGGTTTGACCCCTCTTCCCTCCTTGCATTCGGCCGCCTTGTCAAGCGCGGCGAGGTCCGGCGCGATCTCATCCCCAGCGCCGCAGAAGGAAACCTTGACCTGATACTTGAAGGGAGAGGGGTTATCGGCGCCGTTGCAGCCCTGCCCTTCTACACCAGCTTCGAGGAGGCGCTATCGCTATGGACTGGCTCAGGCTGAAAGCACAACTGCTCGCAGAAGGGACTGCCCGGTTCACCGGAAAAGCAGGAGAACCGTTCATCGCACGATCGACCGCGGGTCCGGGTGCGGGAAGCGGCGGATCCATTTTCTTCTCCACCGGGCAGGGGAGAGTCCGGCTGACCATAGATCCCAGGAGCCCTGTGGAGGTTGAGCACACAGGTGGCGGCAGGGCCATACTCAGATGTGCCGGCCTCACGATCGAGGGACTGATCGAACCGGTCGCCCTCCACTGCCCGCGCCAGGCCTACATCACTGTGACCAGCGGATGTATCTACCGTTGCCGCTACTGCGAAGTGCCGGCCCTTACTGCAGGAAGGAAAACCCCTGAGCAGATCGAAGAGATGGTAGGCCTGGTGGCAGATCGGATCGATGCAATCTCGCTAACAAGCGGGGTGCTGAACGGGGTGGAGGAGGAAGAGGAGTACGTCCTTGCCATAATCAGTCGGATTACACGCTTCGGAGTACCAATCGGCGTCTCCATCTTTCCAGGCGAGTCCACTGCTGACCGGCTCCATGATCTCGGGGTTGCGGAAGTGAAGTTTAACATCGAGGCAGCCACCGGCGAACTTTTCGCCACCATGTGCCCCGGGCTTGACTGGGGCGCGGTATGGCGCGCGCTCAACCGTTCGGTGGGCCTGTTTGGCAGGGGTCATGTCTTTTCTAACCTGATTATCGGTCTTGGCGAGGATGACAGGGACGTGGAAGAATGTATCACCGCACTCTGCAATGCCGGTGTTATCCCCATCATCCGCCCCCTGAACCCTGCCGGCGAACTGGGGGGTTACGCCCGCCCGACTGCCGATCGGCTTCTCAAAATATACGGGATCCATTCCCGGCTCCTCCGGGATGCAGGTCTTGATCCCCGTGACGCTCTGACCATGTGTCCCGCGTGTACCGGGTGCGACCTGGTTCCCGGGAGGGATGGGCCGCTATGAACGGCTATGAGGTCCTGGCCCGGGTTCTGCAGACCTGTGCAGACCGGATCTATGCTGTTCCCGGCTACCCGGTAACCAGGCTTTCCCGCCTGGCAGGAGCGGAACCGGTCACCGGCGAGAAGGTTGCACTCGAATACGCCTTAGGGGATTCGCTCTCGGGCAGGAGGGCCGCGGTCATCATGAAGAATGCCGGTCTGAATGCCTGTGCAGATCCGCTCGTCCAGGCAACATCACAGGGACTCAGGAGCGGCGTCGTGATAATTGCCGGAGATGATCCCGAGGCTCAGGGCTCTACCACCACCCAGGATTCCCGGTATTATGGGGAGGTTGCCCAGATCCCTGTGATTGAGCCGGGAGCCGAAACCTGTCCGGAGAGCGTCGAGGCGGCATTCTCTGCATCGGAGCGGTTCTCCCGGGTGGCGCTTCTCCGGGCCACCCCGGAACTTCTCTTCTCTCCCGGGGCGCTAAAAGATGTTGTACGGACGCACCGGCCCGGGACGCTCGCCCCCGCCGACCTGACCATGCGTGGAAGGGCGACCCGTTCGGCAGAGATTTTCAGGGAGATGTTTGCCTGGTCCCGTGACCACCCGCTGAACCGTTTTTCCGGAGGTGTTGCGGGTATCGGTGCCGCTCACGGTGACTCGCAGGTGGTAACGGTCTACCCACCTCCAGAAGGTCTTTTATCATGCGAGGATATCCTGGAGATTGGGAGACCGTTTGCCAGGGAACACCGCACCATCCAGCCCCCGGGGCCGGCTGCTGCACCCGAGACCATCAGGGAGCGGGGATATTTCCGGACCTTCTGTCAGGAATGCCCGTTTCTGCCGGTATTCGATATCCTTCATTCCCGCGGGATGGCAGTCGTGCCTGATGCGGGATGCTCGATCCTGACGCTGAACCCCCCGTACCGGCTCGGTATTGCAAATTACGGCCTGGGAACCGCGATTGGAGTGGCTGCCCGAAGCACCGGGGTTGCCCTGATCGGAGACTACGGGATCCTTTCTTCCGGTATCCCGAGTCTCATCGATGTATATGAGAAGAAGATCCCGCTGCTTTCCATCGTCCTGAACAACCGGTGCATGGGTATGACGGGCGGGCAGGAGGCCCCCGATCCAGCCCGGTACATATCCTGGGCAGAGCCGGTTACAGTAGAAGCTTCAGACCGCGAAGCGCTCGGCCGCCTGCTCGTCCCACCGGCAGAGCCGGTGACGATCATTGTAAACGGGGAATGCCCTCCGGGGAGGAACCATGAAACCATTGCATGTTGAGATCTGTGACGTAACATTGAGGGACGGGGAGCAGACCCCCGGGGTATCGTTCAGCTGCGAGGAAAAGCAGGAGATTGCCCACAAGCTTGATGCTGTTGGCATCGAGGTTATCGAGGCCGGATTCCCTATCGTATCGCCCTATGAAAAGAAGTGTGTCTCATGCATCGCGGGGATGGGCCTTGATGCCCGCGTCTGCTGCCTTGCCCGTGCCAAACCCGGTGACGTGGAAGTTGCAATCGACTGCGATGTCGATATGATCAGCATCTTCATCGCCACCTCAGATCTCCACATCCGCCACAAGTACCGGAAACCGCGCGATCAGGTCCTTTCCGAAGCCCTGGATATAATCGATCTCGCCAGGGACCATGGCCTTAAGATCAGGTTCGCCGCAGAAGATGCATCACGAACCGACATCAGCTTTCTCAAGGAAGTCTTCCTTGGCGGCGTGCAGCGGGGAGCAGATCTCATCAGTTTTGCCGACACGGTCGGGTGCCTTGTCCCGATGGAGATGCATGCCATCATGAGCGAGCTTGTGGCTTTTGTGAAACGACCCCTCTGCGTGCACTGCCACAACGATATGGGTCTTGCCTCCGCAAACACCATAACCGCTGCCCAGGCAGGTGCGTTCCAGCTTCATACGACAGTGAATGGCATCGGAGAGCGTGCAGGAAATGCAGCCCTCGAAGAAGTCCTCGTAGCGTTGAAGATGAAAGCCGGAATCGACCGCTACGATCTCACCCACCTGACCGAACTCTCCGCAATGGTTGAACGTTTCTCAGGGATCACCCTCCAGAAGACCAAACCTGTGGTCGGTGCCAATGCGTTTTCACATGAGAGCGGCATCCACATCGCTGCCATTCTTGAAGATCCGCATACCTACGAGTTTTTCCTTCCCGGGATGGTCGGGGGGCAGCGACGGTTCATTCTTGGTAAACATACCGGGAAAAAAGCGCTGGAGCACATTGTGGCAACGCTTGGCTACCGGTTAAACGAACAGCAGATCTGCACAGTACTCGATGAAGTCAAGGAGCTTGGGGAAAGCAAGATCGGAATTACATCCGAGACGCTCACCGCCCTGATCCGGCATGTCAGCAAGGAGAAATGATCCATGGCCACCCTCTCTGAGCGGATCCTTGGGGCGCCGGCGGGTGAATACGTGGACCGCCCGGTGGACCGGGCCTATGTCCATGACGGTACGGGAGTGCTGACACTGGAAGCGTGGCGGGCGCTTGGGAGCGGGACGATCGCCTGCCCGGGCAGGGACTATGTGCTCTTCGATCATATTGTCCCGGCAAACACCAGCACGACCGCCGATCTCCAGCACGAACTGCGGGGGTTTGCCATCGGTGCAGGGATGCACTTCTCTGACATCGGCACAGGGATCTGTCACCAGCTGATGGGGGAGGGGATCGCCCTTCCCGGAGAGATAATCGTCGGGGCAGATTCGCATACCTGCACACTCGGTGCCTTCGGGGCGTTTGCAACCGGAGTGGGTGCCACGGATATGGCGGTCATCTGGGCTTCCGGTTCAACCTGGTTCCAGGTACCGCGGACCATCGGCATCTTCCTGTCCGGCCGCCTGCGGGGGTATGCCGAGGCCAAGGATCTTGCCCTGACTTACGTATCACGCCTGGGGATGGATGGCGCCAGCTACCGGGCACTCGAGTTCATCGGTGAAGGGGTGGCGCACCTCTCCATGGATTCCCGCATGACGCTTTGCAACCTTGCGGTTGAGACCGGTGCAAAAACCGGGTTGTGTTACGCAGATGCGGTCACGGTTGAGTATCTGGAGTCCTTTGGGAAGATTGTAGAGCCCCAGGCACCCCCTGCATGCAGGTACGAACAGGAACTGGACATCGATCTTGAGGAGATCGTCCCGGTTATCGCTGTGCCTCCCAGGGTGGATACCATTTCCCCGGTATCCAGCCTGTCCGGCACCCCTCTCGATCAAGTCTTCGTGGGGACATGCACCAACGGGAGGAACGAGGATCTCCTGCGGTTTGCATCTATCGTCCGGGGAAAGAAGGTCAGGGTGCGGACCATCGTTGCCCCCGCGTCAAGGAAAGTCCTCGAGGATGCCGCAAGGACGGGCATCCTCGCGGAAATCCTATCTGCCGGGTGCACGGTTGTCCCCCCCGGGTGCGGTCCATGTCTTGGTGCCCACATGGGGGTCATCGGTAAAGGAGAAGTCTGCCTTTCCACCGCAAACCGTAATTTCCGAAACCGCATGGGCGTCGGAGGGGAGATCTACCTGTCATCGGTCTCGACTGCCGCCGCCAGCGCTCTTGCCGGAGAGATCGCCCTCCCTGGAGGCGAGGAATGAGGCTCGAAGGCCGTGCCGTATGCCTTCCGGCGGATATCGACACCGATCTCATCATCGCCGGCCGCTACCTGAGAACAAAGGACCGGAGCATCTGGGCGGCGCGCGCCTTTGAGGATCTCGACCCTTCACTTGCAGGCAAGATCAGAGGTTCGGTAATAATCGCGGGTAAGAATTTCGGATGTGGTTCTTCGAGGGAGCAGGCTGCTGTGGCACTCAAGGAGGCCGGGGTGGTCTGCATTATTGCCCCGTCGTTTGCACGTATATTTTTCCGAAACGCCATAAACCTAGGTCTCCCCCTGGCCCAGGCAGATCTCCCCTGCCGGGACGGAGACCTTGTGGTTGTAGATTTCTCTGCAGGAACGGTTACTTTGGGCGAAACCACAACAAAAATCCCCCCGCTTTCACCAAAGATGCTCGAGATCCTCGCTGCCGGGGGGCTTGTTGAACACTGGAGGAAAAGGGGATGATCTTTCCCCGGCACTGCAAGGAAGTGGGTTATGCCTCGACCCGGCCCTGCGGCGATCAGGTATACTTTCTCTCGCGGTTCCTGATCCATGAAACAGGGCAGGACCATGAAATACTCGAGGTCATTCCCGGCCCGGAGCAAGAAGGGCTGATGAGGACCGTTGCCGGGACACGGGTTCTTGCAAAGGCTGGTGAGGTATCCTGGTACCCGGAAAAGGTACAGCTCCAGGATCGTGCACACCTGGTCCGGCTGGCGCATGAATCGGGATCGCGTTGCACGATATTTACCGGCCGCGACGAACACATCACGTTTATCCTGGACCCCGACCTCTCGGGGTTCCAGACGCTGTCCGTGTATGACGTCACCCCGCCCCGGCCGAGCCTCTCGGCAACCATCCGGGAACTCGAAGAGGCCGGGATGTTTGCCGAGCTCGATGTCGTATTCGAGCACACGCTCAGGGATATCTCCCAGATCGATGCCGAGGTGTTCCCCTGCCGCGCTTCGGGATTTCCAAAGACGCTCGATGCCGATCTCCTGATCGGTGGCGAACGGGTTGCCGGCTGCCTGACTGCCCGGGAATTGCTCAAAGAATGCTACAGTGACGAGTTTGTTGTGGCCGATATCTGCCCCCTCTCAATGGTCGTGGAGGAGCCTTTCATCACCCGGTGCTGCCGGAAGGAGCGGGAGGGCATCGGGATGTATGGGGGAAGGTTTGGGGCCGTGGTGCACTGGGGGGCATCTCCATTCGAGATATTTACGGCGGTAAAGGACCTGCTGGGCGCCTGGAGAGAGCGGTCATGAAGATTGCTGTTGTTGAAGGGGATGGCATCGGCCACGAAGTAATCCCTCCTGTCCGCGAAATGCTCGCAATGCTCCGGCCTGATATCGAGTTCTTTGAGATCGAGGCAGGATACGGAAGGTGGCAGCGTACCGGGGATGCAATTACCGATGACGATATTGCTGCGCTCCGGACCGCCGATGCAATCCTGTTTGGGGCCATCACCACCCCCCCAGCCCCTGATTACCAGAGTGTGATTGTCAGGATCCGGAAGGAGCTCGATTTATATGCAAATATCCGGCCGGTGAAGGGCTCAAGGGCAGACCTGATCGTTGTGCGGGAAAATACCGAGGGGCTCTACTCGGGCATCGAGAAGATCGAAAAGGATACCGCCTGCACGGTCAGGTGCATCACCCGGAAAGGGAGCGAGCGGATCTCCCGCTACGCGTGCATGCTCGCCACCAGACGGCGGAACCTTACCATCGGTCACAAGGCAAACATACTCAAGTCCGATGTGTTTTTCCGGGATATCTGCATGGAGGAGGCGCATAAAGCCGGAGTCTGGGTCAGGGAATGTTACATCGACGCACTCTGCCTCGATGTCCTCCTCCACCCGGAAAAATACGATATCATCGTCACCACAAACCTGTTCGGGGACATCCTTTCGGATGTGGCCGCCTACCTGGTAGGCGGTCTTGGCCTCCTGCCGAGTGGAAATATCGGAGAAAACCATGCTCTCTTTGAACCGGTTCACGGGAGTGCACCGGATATCTCCGGGCAGGATATCGCAAACCCTATCGCCGCGATGCGGAGCGGGTCGATGCTCCTCGCTCACCTGAGGGATGAACCTTCCGCGGCACTCATCGACCAGGCCATAGAAGCGGTTCTTGGGAAAGGAATCATGACCCGTGACCTGGGAGGGACGGCTGGAACAAGGGATTTCTCACGGGCGGTGAGAGAAGAGCTGGAACGGCTTATACGCACAGGATAAAAAGTATGGTATGGATGTTCCGGGCATTCGCCCCCCTTTGCTATGTTCCGGCATCGAACGAACGCGACTGATGACCTTTTCGTGGCTTTCCCATGTTGCGAAGATCCGGAGCGAGTGCTGCCGGTGAGGCAGGACCGGCGGCAGTAAACGTTCGGGGTCTCCGGGTAATCGGGTTACTTCCCGTCTTACCAGAAAGGCATCCTTTCTTTGCATTCATAAATTAGTCTGATAGCACCGGTTCAACGTAGGTCCCGGGAGGTTCAGGCTCGCAGAACCGGGGCCTTCCTCGACTGCGCCGGTTTAGAAAGCGAGCGTTTATATGAGAGTACGTATCCACCCCCTCCAGAGGAGCAACGGATGGTCAGGGTAGGGGTGCATGTATCGATTGCCGGCTCGATTGCAAAGGCGGTTGAGCGGGCCGCGACTGCAGGTTGCGATACCTTCCAGATATTTTCCCGGAACCCCCGGGGATGGGCCTTCAGGGACCTAGATCCCGGGGAAGCAGCGCTGTTTCGCGAGAACTTCGGGCGAAGCGGGATGTACCCGGCAGTCGACCACATGCCCTACCTCCCCAACCTTGCAACCGGAAAAGCCGAGTTCTACGAAAAATCGGTATTGACGCTTACTGCCGAACTTTCGAGGTGCGGCACGCTCGGCATCCCATACCTTGTGACCCACCTTGGCCATCACCTGGGGGAGGGGATCGGGATTGGGAGGAAACGGGTTATAACCGCAGTGAACCGGGCGCTTTCTGCGGTGGACAACGAAGTCATACTCCTCCTTGAAAACACCGCTGGCGAAAAGAACGGGGTAGGATCGACTTTTGAGGATATTGCCGCGGTCCTGGAGGGGATCGAGGCCCCCGAGAGGGTCGGGGTATGCTTCGACACCTGCCATGCCTTCGGGGCCGGCTACGAGCTTCGTACGGCGCAGGGGATCGAAGAGACAGTCAACCGGTTCGACAATGTGATTGGCGAGGAGAAATGCATGCTTATTCACCTGAATGACTCAAAGGGCGACCTTGGAAGCGGCCTTGACCGCCACGAGCATATCGGCCTTGGGAATATCGGCAAAGAGGGTTTTCTTCTCATCCTCTCACACCCCTTCTTCAGGGCACGGCCACTCATCTGTGAAACTCCGGTAGATGACCGGCGGGACGATGCCGGAAACATCCGGGTTGTTCGTGAGCTTGCTGGAGAGTAATGGTAAAAGCTCTCTGCAGGCCCCGGGGATAAACGCCGCCTGCCGGCCAGCCCGGGCGAAGCGGAACTCCCGATAAAGTACCTGGTGAATGCGACATTGGTATGACCCTGCCCATTCACCAGATTTCCCATTTCTGCCAATAGTCAAAAGGATTCTGTCCGGGCCGGGCACTGCCGGACTCCGGGTGACCTGCCGCTCTCCCGGCGCTTATTATAACCGAAGGAAACACACGGATAAGTGTGAAGGCGAAGTTTGACGGGACCTGTGTCCGGCTTGGAAACGATGGACGGACCCTGTACGAACAGAGCGGTTACGGGAGGCAAGAGGGTGACGGCATCCGACTGTCACCTGAAGAAGCCTGCTTTCTGGTCCACCGGGGCAAAATCTCAGTTGACGGGTTGTCGTTCGACACATTGATCGCCCATTTTGCCCGGCAACCCGATTTCCTCCGTAAATTCCTCGTGTACCGCGACCTGCGGGAGCGGGGCTACGCCGTACAGAGCGGCCCCCACGATTTCAGGGTCTTTCGCCGGGGGCAGCGGCCCGGAACCGGCCAGTCCCAGTACATGGTCCGGGTGCTCTCTGAACGGGATCTCATCGATTTCGAAACCCTCATCCATGAGACCCTCGCGTCATCACGGATGCGCAAGCAGCATGTCCTTGCCGTGGTTGACGATGAGAGCGAACTGACATACTACGAGATCAAGGTCCAGGATCTTCCCGATGCCGGTGATAAGCCGGATATCGGCCCTCTTGAAGGCGTGCTTGTCGGCAGGTCGGTCCTCGTGCATACTGCACTACCCAGTGAGAGGACAGCTGCCGGTTTCGGCATGAACCTCGATGCAGAACGGATGATTCTTGCCCCACTCGAGATCCTTTTTCTCATGGCAAACGGTATGCTGACGCTCCGGGACGGTGAGGAAACGGTCGATGAATCCCGCTACTTTGCACTTGCGGCGGCCGCGGACGTGGAACTCGGCGAGAAGGCTGATGTGTTCCGGGATCTGCGACATCGCGGGTATATCCCCAAGACCGGGTACAAGTTCGGGCACCATTTCCGGGTGTATTCCGGGCAGAAGGTCCACTCAGAGATGCTGGTGCATGCCATTGCCGGGGGAACCAGGCTCCCGATGAGCAGCATCTCCCGCTCGGTCAGGCTCGCCCATAGCGTGAAAAAGAAGATGTTGTTTGGCCATCAACATACCACGGGAATCCAATACGTCGAGTTCGCGCGAATCAAACTGTGAGAGAGAAAGAATGATGGAAATAAACCCGTGGGCGAACCAGCAGTCCCTTGATATCGACCGGCTCTTTTCCGAGTTCGGGATAGAGCCCATCGGCAATGTCCTCGATATTCTCCCAAAAGTGCCCGAATTCATGAGGCGTGGCATTGTCATCGGGCACCGGGACTACGCGCAGATCGCAGGATGCATCCGCGATAAAAAACCCTTCCACATCCTCACCGGGTTTATGCCATCCGGCCACCCGCACCTGGGACACCTGATGGTGATGAAAGAGGTCGTCTGGCATGTCCGGCAGGGCGGATCGGGCTATATCACAATCGCCGACCGGGAGGCGCACGCGGTCCGCGATACCAGCTGGGAGAAGTGCAGGGAATTTGGCAGGGAGTACCTCGCCTGCCTGTACGCCCTTGGGTTCGAAGGAAAGACCTACTTCCAGAGCAGGAATGAACGGCTCAAGGATCTCGCATTCGAATGCGCGACAAGGGTGAATTACTCCGAGCTTCAGGCAATCTACGGGTTTGCATCGGAGACCTCGCTTGGGCATATGATGTCGGTCATCACCCAGGTCGCCGATATTCTCTACCCGCAGGTGGACAGCTTCCCTGCACCAACCGTGGTCCCGGTCGGTATCGATCAGGACCCCCACATCCGCCTCACCCGCGGTGTTGCCCATAAGCTCAGGATGTTTACCGTGGAGGATCGCGGGGATCATATCAGCGTGCGTTCAAAGAACGCCCCCCAGAGTGCCCTCGAGGCGGTCCATGCCCGGTTTCCGGGATCGAAAAAATTCGAGGGACATGTTGACATCAGGGGCTCCGGGTGTGCGGACGTGAGTGCAACAGTCAGGGACATCGAGATCTCATCCGGCGGGTTTGGGCTCTTTGCTCCCTCGGCGACCTACCACGTCTTCATTCCCGGCCTCCAGGGGGGAAAGATGTCGAGCAGCATTCCCGAGAGTACCATCAGCTTCACCGAACCCGAAGAGGTGGTGAGAAAGAAGGTTATGGCAGCCCTCACCGGTGGACGGACCACCCTTGCCGAGCAACGTGAACAGGGGGGGGAGCCTGAGAAATGTCCCCTCTTCCTGCTCAACCTCTTCCATATGATCGAGGACGACCGCGAGCTCGAAGAACTGCACAGGAAGTGCCGGTCCGGCCAGATGATGTGCGGTCAGTGCAAGAGGGAGACTGCCGATCGTGTCCTCTCGTTTGTCCGGGAAATGCGGGAGAAGATGGCTGCGGCCGAACACCTGATCGAGGTATGAGAGATGGACCTGACAACAAACGAAAAGAGACTCCTGGTGGCCCTCGCGCCGCTTGAAAGTACCGATCCCCCGCGTCTCGCGGAACTGCTGTCGGTTCCTGAGGATGCGGCGATCCAGTACGCCTACCTGCTCCAGGACCGCGGCCTTGCCTTCGTGGAGCGGCGAGTGGTGAAACACTACGCGCTTACCGATGAGGGACAGCGTTATGCCGAAAGCGGTCTTCCCGAGCGCCAGCTTCTCGACAGTTTCTCCAGCACCATCCCCCTGGTCGAGCTGACCCGGCATCCACTGGCGAAGATCGGGATCGGCCAGATGCGCAGGAAGGGCTGGATTACGATCCGTGACGGAATGGTTGAAAAGACCGGGACGATAAAAGAAGGGGAGGACGAATCCGCACTGCGGGATCCGGTGGAAGGGAAGAAAGGGGTCGCAGACCTTTTAAAACGCGGCCTCCTGCAGGAGACCGAAGAGGTTTCCTACCAGATCTCGATTACTGACAAAGGCCTTGCACTCTCCAGAAAGGGGATCGAGATTCAGGAAGAGACGGGGACACTCACGCGGGACCAGATTATATCGGGTGGGTGGAAGGATCTCAGGTTACGGCGGTATACGGTGGAAAAGGTCCCCCGGAAGGTCTATCCCGGCAAGATCCATCCCTACCAGCGGCTGATCGAAGAGATGCGCCAGATACTCCTCCAGATGGGATTTACAGAAATCTACGGTGGCATCGTCCAGAGTGCGTTCTGGAACTTTGATGCCCTGTTCCAGCCCCAGGATCATCCTGCAAGGGAGATGCAGGACACCTTCTATCTCGGAGAACAGGTATGCCTCCCTTCATGCTTCACGAAAGTCCGGGACATGCACCTCCACGGGGGGACGACATCCTCGACAGGCTGGGGTGGATCCTGGAGCGAAGAGAAAGCATCCCAGTGCGTACTTCGCACCCATTCCACTAGCCTGACCATCCGGCACCTTGCAGAATATCCCGACCCCCCGGTCAAGGCATTCTCAATCAGCAGGGTGTATCGCCGGGAAGCTATCGATCCGACCCATCTGCCCGAGTTCGAGCAACTTGAAGGGATCGTCATGGACGAGGGGGTAAACTTCAGTAACCTTCTCGGATTTTTAAAGGAGTTCTACACGAGGATGGGATTTGCCGGTGTCCGCTTCCGGCCGGGATACTTCCCCTATACTGAGCCAAGCGTGGAGCCGGAAGTCTATGTCCCTGCACTCGGCTGGGTAGAGATGGGAGGAGCCGGGATCTTCAGGGAAGAAGTCACGGCGCCACTGGGCCTTGAGTGCCCGGTCCTTGCCTGGGGTCTCGGGGTCAGCCGCATCGCGATGCTCAGGCTGGGTCTCACTGATCTCCGTTTGCTCTATAAAAGCGACATCGCCTGGGTCAGGGACACCCCGGCATTCATCCATGACCAGGTACCGGGAGGTGCGTGAGCTTGGCAGTCATCTCCCTGCCCTACCGGTATCTCGAACGGCTGACCGGGGCTGACCGTGAGCTGATCATCTCCCGTCTCCCCCTGCTTGGGTCAGACATAGAGCGGATCGGCGAGGATCACATCGATGTCGAGTTCTTCCCGAACAGGCCCGACCTCTTCTCGGTCGAGGGGGTCGCACGGGCGTTGCGGGGGTTCCTGTGCAGGGAGACCGGCCTGCCGGAATACCGCGTGAGCCCTTCAGGAATGAAGTTTACCGTTGATCCCGGCCTTGCCGGAATCAGGCCGGTAATAGGTTCTGCAGTGATACGGGGTGTCTCTTTTGACGAAGATGCAATCCTCTCGGTGATGGGCCTGCAGGAAGCGCTCCATTGGGCCGTCGGCAGGGGGAGGAGCAAGGTTGCCATCGGGATCCATGATCTCGACACGGTGACTCCGCCATTCCACTATCTCGCATCCGAAAGAACCCGGAAGTTCGTGCCACTCGATTACGAGCAGGAACTCTCCATGGAAGAGATCCTCGTCCACCACCCAAAGGGACGGATGTTCTCCCATATCGTGGAAAACTTCCCCCGCTTTCCCCTGATCGTGGACGACCTTGACCGGGTTCTCTCCTTTCCACCAATTATCAACGGAGAGCTGACCCGGGTTACCACCCAAACCACGAACCTCCTTCTCGATTGCACCGGGACAGATGAGCGGGCGGTACGGACCGCGGTCACCATCCTATGCACGGCAATGGCCGAGACCGGAGCCCATATCGAGAACATCGATATCGAGGGGGTGCGCTGGCCGGATCTCTCCCCGGCGGTCCGGTTCGTCAGGACTGAAGACTGCAACCGGCTGCTCGGCATCGGCCTTTCTCCGGAAGAGCTGGCCGAGCTGCTCCAGAGGATGCGGTATGGGGCAGCTGCGGAAAAGGAGGGAATGGTCCGAGTTGAAGTACCCTGTTACCGTTCCGATATCATGCACGACTGGGATCTGTTCGAGGATGTGGCTATCGCCTTTGGGTACGAACAGTTCCCCGCGGCAATCTCCCCGACGTTTTCCATCGGAAAGACTCACCCCGTCAACCAGGTCGGATCCCTGGTGCGACAGGTTCTTGTCGGCTTCGGTTTCACCGAGGTGATCCCGTTCACGCTCTCGAACGAGGCAGTCATGTTCACGGCAATGCAGCGGCGGGTTCCCGCCGACCTGCTCAGGGTCTTACACCCGATTACCGAGGAGCACACCCTGCTCAGGACCGATCTAATCCCGCTCCTGCTGGAGATATGCCAGCTGAACCGGCACCGGGAGCTTCCACAGCGGATCTTCTGCGTGGGAGATGTGGTCAGGGGATTGGAGACCTACCAGAAGGCGGCATTCGTGAGCCTCCACCCGGCAGCGGATTTTTCCGAGGCTTATGCCCACGCCGATGCCATCTGCCGGGAACTTGCCCTCCCCTGCATGGTCCGGGAATCGGAAGACCCGGCGTTCATCGATGGGCGGCGGGGAGATATCATTGTGAACGGAAAACAGGCCGGGGTGTTCGGGGAGATCCATCCCGCCGTCCTCAATGCCTTTGAGATCGAACACCCTGCCGCAGCACTGGAGCTCGATCTCAGAACCGTACCGGGACTCCCCTGTTCGCCAGGTATTCCTTGACCTGCCTGACAGTATACTGGCCGTAGTGGAAGACGCTTGCCGCAAGGCAGGCATCGGCTTTCCCATAGACGAAACCTTCATAGAAGTGTTCGAGCGTTCCTACGCCGCCGCTGGCAACAACCGGGATCCCGACGGCCTCGGATACTGCACGGGTGATGGGGATGTCATAACCCATCTTGGTACCGTCGGTTTCCATGCTGGTGAGCAGGATTTCGCCGGCACCCCGCTCTTCTGCTTCACGGGCCCACGTGACCGCATCGATGCCGGTCGGCTTGTTTCCACCGTAAATAACCACTTCATACCAGCAGCTGGACCCGTCAGGGAACGTCACGGGGGTGGCATCCGGATTTTCGTGATAGTTCCTCCTCACGTCCTCTGCAAGCACGATGCACTGGGTCCCGAACCGGGACGCTCCCCTTGTGATGATGGAAGGATCGAGCACGGCACTGGTATTGACACTCACCTTGTCTGCACCGGCGCGGAGAATCTGCTGGATATCGTCATCGGTGCGGATGCCGCCTCCCACGGTGAGTGGCAGGAAGAGCTGGTCGGCAGCTCTCCCGATGACTTCAAGCATCGTACCCCGGTTCTCCTTTGATGCGGTGATGTCCAGGAAGACAACCTCATCAGCCCCCTGTTCATTGTACCGCTGCGCGAGCTCTACCGGGTCACCGGCATCGCGGAGATCGATGAAATGTGTCCCCTTGACCACCCGGCCATCCTTGAGGTCGAGGCATGGGATGATCCTTCGCGTCAGCGTCATAGATATCAATCGGTGCTGGAAGCCTATCATTCTTTCCGGATGCCGGCAGGAACCCGGAGGGGTTTATCTGATACCGGGCGGAAATACTATGCCGGAAGGCTGCGGCCGGGAAAGGTCAATTCCGTTTCATCCGGGATGGCGGTTCACCGGTCCAATGGTGTGCTATGGATACAGGAATGCAGAAGATAAACTGGGCAAGGCAGTATATGCCGGTGCTGGGCGCGATCAGGGAGAGGTTTTTGGAAGAGCGTCCCCTTGCAGGGTGCCGGATTGGCATGGCCCTGCATGTCGAAGCCAAGACGGCAAACCTTGCCGCTACACTGGCAGCAGGCGGGGCAGAGGTCGCCATTACCGGCTGCAACCCGCTCTCGACCCAGGACGACGTCGCTCGTGCGCTGAACGGGATCGAAGGGGTGACCTGCTACGCGAAGCGCGGGGCAGGGGCGGAGGAGTACTATGACGCAATCGACAAGGTGCTTGACTCCCGCCCCGAGATCGTCATCGATGACGGCATGGACCTTATCTTCCGCCTCCACACAAGGAGGACCGAGCTCATCGATTCGGTCATTGGCGGATGCGAAGAGACCACCACCGGTGTTCACCGGCTGCGGGCCATGGCCCGGGAAAACCAGCTCCGCTTTCCGGTCATTGCCGTGAACGACACGCCAATGAAGCGGTTCTTCGACAACGTGCACGGAACCGGTGAAAGCTCACTTACCGCAATAATGGTGACGACGAATGTCCTGGTGGCCGGGAAATGCGTGGTCGTTGCAGGATATGGATTCTGCGGGAGAGGGCTTGCCCGAAAGCTCCATGGTCTTGGGGCACGGGTTGTTGTTACCGAAGTAGATGCGCGACGGGCACTTGAGGCCTACATGGACGGATACCAGGTCATGCCCATGGACGAAGCCGCCGCCCGTGGCGAGATCTTCATCACCACGACCGGCAATACCGGTGTGATTTCAGCAAGGCATTTTTCAAGGATGCGCAACGGAGCCATCCTCGCCAATGCCGGCCACTTCAACGTGGAGATCGACATCCGGTGGCTCGAAGAACATGCGGATCGCGTCACCAGGAGGGATGGTATCGATTCATACCAGGTTGCAGGGAAGACCATTCACGTGCTTGCAGAAGGACGGCTGGTGAACCTCGCCATTCCCAAGGGGATGGGCCACCCTATAGAAGTCATGGATCTCAGTTTTGCCCTCCAGGCACTATGTGCCCGTTATATAAGGAGCCATGGGCGCGGGATGGAACCGGGCGTCCACGCAGTCCCCGAGTTTATCGATGAGGACGTTGCACGGGCAAAGCTTGCGGCCCTGGATATTTCAATCGATACGCTCACTCCCGGGCAGGATGCATACCTGCGAAGCTGGACCGAAGGGACGTGATCCGGATCTTTCCCTAGATGGAACCATCCTGGCCGGATCCCCATTATTTGGGTTGAATAAATAGTTGCGTTCCATACCGGCTCATTGCTCTCCATCTTCGTGGCGGATCAGTTCACCTTTTGTAACTATTCAGCCCCAACCGAAAGATCTTTTTATAATGACAACCAAATAAAATTTAGTGACTGCTGATATCCCTTACCCCGGAACAGGTGTTGAGAAT
>JALHCK010000059.1 GCA_022841205.1 Methanomicrobiales archaeon
GGGTGTGTGTCAGGAAAGTGACAGGTAAATCGGATTTTGCTTGCGGAGCGTATGCGGGCTTGTTATAATTGTAGCGTTTCAACTACAAACCACCAAACGAAAGGCCACCCATGCAACTTCACGTAATATTAACGCAGATAACCGCCTGCCTCCCCGCCCGACGCGGAAAGCTTTTCAAGCAGTATTTCACCCGAACCGACGCCAACGGGGCCGTCCAGAAGATGGGCCCCTACTATGTGCTCACGCGCTCCGTCAGGGGCAAAACCGTATCGAAACGCATCAAAGCGGAGGACGCGCCCAGGGTGCAGGCGGAGATCGACCGCGGTGAGGCGTTGTCGGCGCTCTTCGAGAAGATCTGGAAGATGGCCGAAAGCGTGGCGGAGCAGTCTTCCGACCCTAAAAAAAAACGCCGCTCGGGCAAACCGAAGAAGCCCTCGTAGAACTCCTCGCCGCCGCCATCAAGGCTGAAACGGACGCCCGGAGCGGGCAGCGGAGCCTCGGTGAGCTGGAGGGTGATTTGCGCACAGTGGCGCTGGGTTTCACGGCGAAGGTTCTCGGGGCGCTCATGTCCGGTCCCCTCCAGCAGGCCGCAGACGTGGATGCGCCAGCGGGACGGCGCGGGACTCGAACCACGACGATCCTCTCAAGTGTGGGGGAGGTTTCCTACACGCGGGCGTACGTTCCCGGTTCCGGCTCGCAGTCTCGCTTTCCGGCCGACGAGGCGCTGGGACTGATCTGTCGGTGTACACCCAGCGCCGCGAAACTCCTTTGCCATGAGGCCGCACGCAGCCAGTCCTATCTTCAGGCATCGGAGAATCTCGCGCTGGCCGCCGGTATCAATGTCTCCTCCAGCAGCATCCACCGGCTTGTGCGCACTGTGGGGCCGGACATGGAGGCCTGGGCGCTTTCCCGCACACCCTCATGCGCCGCGCCGGGACACGACATCGTTGTTTGTCTTCAAATGGACATGACCGGAGTGCGGATGTTGCAAAAGTATCCCGCCGGGGTCAAAGGCAAGGACGGAGCACCAAAAGGCAGGCAGATCAAGTGTGGAACGTTCTTCCTGATGGAGCGCGACAACAATGGAAAATACCGCAAGCTCGACGAGAGTGCTGTTCACGTGATCTCTTTCTGCGACCCCGTATCGTTCTCCGCCGCGCTGGAGCAAGCCCGGCAAAAGCTTGGCGTCCCGCATGTAACCCGGCTGGTGGTCGTCTCCGACGGGGCCGAATGGATATGGAACATTGTCTCTGATCGGTTCAAGGAAGCGGTTGGGATCGTCGACTTCTGGCACGCTGCAGATCATCTCCACGATCTTTGCGAATTCGCCCTCGGAAAAGGGGACGCGGCGGATGCACTCTTCAGGGAATGGCGGCGCAAGATGAAGGTGTATGGGGTGAACTGCGTGATTCGCCACTTTGAAGGCATTGAAGGCTCAGAGACTACAATCGAGGGCATCTGCAAGCGCCTTTCCTATTTCCGAGACCATCGCGAACGGATGCAGTACCGCCGCTTCCGAAGTGAAGGCTGGCCGATTGGCTCCGGTGCTATCGAAGGGGCGTGCAAATCGCTGATCAAGCAACGCACAGATCTTTCAGGGCGGCGATGGTCCCCCGACGGTGCCCTGGACGTGCTCTGGGTGCGTGCGCTCATCATCGACGGGCTCCATGACACGTACTGGAAGAGCCCCCGAAAGCGCAAAGGTGTTCGCAGGAAGCCCGCATTTGCGGCATGACATCCGACAACTATGTCATTTTCCTGACACACACCC